>NZ_JBHJXS010000001.1:0-948857 GCF_042269265.1 Nocardia sp. NPDC056000
GCATCGAACCATCGTGCGACCGACGCCGCACCCGTGTCCGGTGTACCCCGCTCGCGGTTCCGGCATAGGGTTTGCGGGGTGAGCAATCCGTTCTTCGAACCCAGCACCCTGCCGTATCAGCTGCCGCCGTTCGCGGAGATCCGCGAGGAGCATTATCTGCCCGCTTTCGAAGCGGGCATCGCGCAGAAGCTGGCCGAGATCGACGCCATCGCGGCCACGGCGACCGCGCCGACCTTCGCCGATACCGTAGTGGCGCTGGAGCTTTCGGGTGCGATCCTGACCCGGGTCGCGAATGTGTTCTTCAATATCTCCTCCTCGGATTCCACCCCGGGCAGTGAGGCCATCGAATCGGAGATGTCGCCGAAACTGGCCGCGCTCAGCGATGCCATGCTGCTGAATCAGGACCTGTTCGCCCGCATTCGCACGCTGTTCGACCAGCGCGACACGCTCGGGTTGAGCGCCGAGGAATCGCGACTGCTGGAGCGCTACTACAACCGATTCGTGCGGGCCGGTGCGGCGCTGAGCGCCTCCGAGCGGGATCAATTGCGCGCCTGGAATATGGAATTGGCCTCTGCCACCACCGAGTTCAAGCACAACATCATGGCCGCGACCAAGGCCGCGACCCTGTTCCTGGACAGCGAGGGCGAATTGGCCGGGCTCGCGCCCGCCGCGGTCACCGCCGCCGCCGAGAACGCGCGCTCGCTCGACCACGACGGCTGGGCGCTGAGTTTGCAGAATGTGTCCAATCAGCCGGTGCTCGCCGAACTGGCCGATCGCGAAGTCCGCCGGCGCATGATGATGGCCTCGCTGGGTCGCGGCTTCGGCGATAATCCGAATGCCGAACTCGCGGGCCGTATTGCCCGCCTGCGCGCCGCGCGCGCCGCACTGCTCGGCTATCCGGATCACGCCTCGTATATCGTCGCCGATCAGACCGCCACCACCACCGACGCGGTCGAGGAAATGCTGAGCCAGCTCATCGGCCCCGCCGTCACCAATGCCGAACGCGAGGCGGCGGAATTGACGACCGCCATGCGCACGGGCGAGGCGTCCGGCGATGCCGAATTGCGTTCCTGGGATTGGCAATTCTGGTCGGAGAAGGTGCGGGCCGAACGGTTCTCGGTCGACGCGGACGCCTTGCGCCCCTACCTCGAATTGGAGCGGGTACTGCGCGACGGCGTCTTCTACGCCGCCGAACAGGTGTACGGCCTGACGTTCTCGGAGCGCACCGATCTGGTCGGCTATCACCCCGAGGTGCGAGTTTTCGAGGTCTTCGACGCCGACGGCAGCGGTTTGGGCCTGTTCCTCGGTGATTTCTTCGCCCGCCCGTCCAAGCGCGGCGGCGCGTGGATGAATGAACTCGTCGGCCAGTCCGAGCTGATCGGCACCCGGGCCGTGGTGGTCAACAACCTCAATATCGTGAAGCCGCCCAAATCCGAACCGGCACTGCTGACCTGGGATAACGTCCGCACGCTCTTCCACGAGTTCGGCCACGCCCTGCACGGCTTGTTCTCCGATGTGCGGTACCCGTTCTTCGCCGGAACCGCCGTGCCCCGGGATTTCGTGGAATTCCCGTCCCAGGTCAATGAGATGTGGGCGAGCCGCCCGGAAATCCTGGCCAACTACGCCCGGCATGTCGAGACCGGCGAGCCGATTCCCGCGGAACTGCTCGAAAAGCGCGCGGCGGCAGAACGATTCGGCGAAGGCTTCCGCACCGTCGAATACCTCGGCGCGACCCTCCTGGATTGGGCCTGGCATCGCATTACCGCCGACCAGTCCGCCGATATCGACGCCGAGCTGTTCGAAGAGGCGGCGCTGCACAAAGCAGGGCTCGCACTCTCGGCGATTCCGCCGCGCTATCGCACCGGCTACTTCGCGCATATCTTCGCTGGCGGTTACGGCGCGGGCTACTACTCCTACATCTGGAGTGAGGTGCTCGACGCCGACACCGTGCAATGGTTCGAAGACGGTGCGGCGCCGATCCGCGAGAAGGGTGAGCGATTCCGCCGCGGCCTGCTCGCCAAGGGCGGATCGGTCGATCCGCTCGCGGCGTACGAAACATTCCGGGGGCGCGCTCCCGAAATCCAGCCGCTGCTGGCCCGGCGCGGTCTGACGGGCTAGTCAGCGAAAAGCATCGGCGTGCACCGTTGCCCACTGGGCGAAGGTGCGCGGTGCGCGTCCGGTGATCTCTTCGACGGTGTTCCGCACAATGGATTCGTCGATCGCGCCATCGACATAGAAATCGAAGAAGGCGTTGACGTAGTCGACCGGGGTGGTGCGCAGCATTTCCGTGCGCGCCTCCTCATCGGACAGTCCGACACAGTGCAGGTCCCGATCCAGGATCTGCGCGAGGATGGCCACCTGATCCGCGGGCCGCAGCGCTTCCGGACCGGTAGGCCACAGGATTTCGCCGCGATAGGTGTCCTCGCGCAGCGCGTGCGAGGCCACCGCCGCCAGATCGTAGGAATCGAGCGAAGCGGTGCGGACCTCAGGGAACGGGGCCCGCACCACATCACCCGCCGCGAGCTGCGGCAGCCAGCGCAGGGCGTTCGAATCGAAGGCGCACGGCCGCAGAATCGTCCAGGCCGCACCGGATTCGGTGACCTCGCGTTCGGAGGCCATCATGTAGCGCGTCACCGCGTTGCCGGTATTGCCTGTCGCCGCCGACACCCCGGACAGTTGCACGATATGTTCGACGCCCGCCTTCGCGGCCACCTGGGCGACGCCCGGATATCCCGGCAGCAGGAATAGCGCACGCGCGCCCTCGAACGCGGCCGCGAGACTGCCCGGAGCCGTCAGATCGGCCGCGCGGCTTTCGATTCCGGCCGGCAGCTCCGCCCGTTTCGGATCGCGCACCAGCGCCCGGACCGGCTCCTCGCCATCGGCGAGCGCCGCCACCAGATCCGCGCCGACATTGCCGGTCGCGCCCGTCACCACGATCATGCTCATCCCCTCAACGGTGGCTCCCCAAGCGGTCGCCCAGATCAAGAAATACACGAAAGCAACACGGGTGGAACAGATTCGAAGTGAATACTTACGATAAGCGACGCCCGATCAAGCGCTTCGCACCGCCGGAACCGAGAAGATCTCCAGCAGCAGATCGGCGAAGGCCTCCGGTTCATCGGTGAAGCCGCTGTGCCCGCCTGGGAATTCGGTGACCTCCATTCCGAGCTGGTCCGCCAAGACCGCCGCCGGGCGCGCGGGCAGGTGCAGGCCGGTGTCGCGACCCGATGCCAGCACCAGGCGGTCGGTCACCGTCACCAGCGCGTCCATATGCGGGATATGCGAAGTGAACTGCCGCAGTTCGTGTTCCAGCATGATCGGGCCATTGGCGATGAGCCGCGCCATCATGGCCTGTGCTCGCGGCGGCAGTTCCGCCGCATCCGGCATCGGCTTCATCGTGCCGCCGATGCCCGCCAGGAATCGGGCACCGGCCGCACCCGGCCCTTCGGCGCGGAACAGCGCGTACACCTCATCGATGAAGGCGCGCTGTACCGCCGCATCGGGAAGGATTGCGAAACAGGGCGGTTCGTGCGCGACCAGCCGATGCACCCGCTCCGGATAGCCCGCGAGCAGATCCAGGCCGACGATCGCGCCGCTGCTGCCGCCGAAGACATAGGCGGGTTCATCGGTCAGGTGGGTGATCAGCCGGTGCACGTCATCGCTCTGCACTTCGACGCGCTGATCCAGCGGTTCCCCCGCATCGATGGTGCTGCGCGAATACCCGCGCGGATCCAGGCAGGCGACCGTGAAGTGGGAGGCCAGCCGATCCGCGATCGGGTCCACCACCGCGGCGTCACCGCCGCCCCCCCGGAATCAGCAGCAGCAGCGGACCATCGCCGCGCACCTCGTAATAGATGGTCGCACCGGCCACGCGCAGGGTATCGGACCTCATATCGCCTTCTTCCTATGGTTCGTAGGTTGAAACCTAATATACATAGGAAGAAGGTTTGGGCAAACCCGGTTACAACGCCGCGAGACAGGCCTGCGCCACCTCCACGTCCTGATCCGCCGTACCGCCCGAAACACCGACCGCACCGATCACCCGCCCCCGCGCGTCGGTGATGGGCAGGCCACCACCGAAGGAGACGAGTCCGTCATTGCTCAACTCGATCCCGTAGATCGGCCCGTCCGGGCGGGACAGCGTGCCCAGGAGGGCGCTCGGAATATGAAAGAGGATGGAGGTCTTGGCTTTCCGCTGCGCGAGATCGATGGAGCCGAGCATGGCGTCGTCCATCCGAACGAAGTGCAGCAGATGCCCGGCGGCATCCACGACCGCGATATTCATCGGGGTGTCGATGGCGGCGGCGGCCTTCAGTCCGGCGGCGGTGACGCGGGCTGCGGAATCGAGCGAAATATTCGTCATGCCAATGAGATTCGCCGGACTCGGCACCTCCGACCAGGGTGCTGTCGTGGCTGGACTCGCCGTTCCGGGGGATGGCACCCCCAGGAACGCCCGCTCCCGCAATGCGAGACTGACCCGGTGAGCGAGTTGGGCGAATTCCTCAAGGCCAAGCGGGCGGCGATATCCCCGGCGGATGTCGGCCTGCCGGCCATCGGAAATCCGCGCCGGGTCAAGGGATTACGCCGCGAAGAGGTGGCGCTGCTGGCCTCGGTCAGCGTCGACCACTACACGCGACTGGAACAGGGGCGCGTCGCGGCTGCCTCGGAGAATCTACTGACGGGCATCGCGACCGCACTGCGGTTGAGCGCGGCCGAGCACGAATATCTGCGCATGCTGGTGCAGGCGCGGCCCGTGCGTGGCGGCCACGCCGCGCCGGAGGTGAGCCCGCCGCTGCGCGATCTGCTGGATACCCTCACCGCACCGGCGTTCGTCCTGGGTCCGCGCACCGACATCCTGGCCTGGAATGCCGCTGCCGCAGCGCTTTTCCTCGATTTCGGTGAGATTCCCGCCCACCAGCGCGCCCTGGTGCGGCTGGTATTCCTGGAACCGCGCATGCGCGCGGTCTTCCGCGATTGGGAGGCGGTGGCCGCCGAGGCCGTGGACCGGCTCCGGATGGCAGCGGCCCGTACTCCGGGCGATCCCCGGCTGCTGAGCTTGGTCGGCGAATTATCGGTGCTCGACGCCGACTTCCGGCGCTGGTGGGCGGGGCACGGCGTTCGGGCGGTGGCGGGCGGGCGCAAACGCCTGCGCCATCCCGTGGTCGGCGATCTGGAATTGGATTGGCAAGTGCTACAGGTGCTTTCCGCCAGCGAAAAGTCCCTGGTCACCTATACCGCGCCGATCGGCTCACCGAGTCATGAGGCGCTGCGCATCCTGTCCTCGTGGGCAGCGCGACCGCCGGAAACGCGCACTAACACCGCCGCGGTACCGCACATCGCCGAGGAAATCGACTCGGTCGATCCGAGCCGATGAATATCGTCCCGGCGTACCGTCTGCATTGGTATCCGCGCAGTCAGCTCGCTGGGAGAAACCATGACCTCACCCGCCCCCGTCACATCCGGATTCCTGACCGTCCCCGATGGTCGCCTCTACTACGAAACCCGAGGTAGCGGACCGCTTGTCGCCCTCGTCGGCGCGCCCATGGATTCGGTCCCGTTCGCCCCGCTGGCGGAACTGCTGGCTACCGATTACACGGTGCTGACGCCGGATCCGCGCGGGCACGGCCAGAGCACCCTCACCGATACCGAACAGGACTCCACCCCCGAGCTGCGGGCCGATGATCTGGCTCGCCTGATCACCAACCTCGATGCGGGACCGGCCATCGTTATCGGGTCCAGCGGCGGTGCGATCACCGGTCTGGCGCTGGTCCTCGATCACCCCGAAGTGGTGAGCACGTTGATCGCGCATGAGCCGCCGCTGCGCGAGCTGCTCGACGATCGTGTCGAGCACCGCGCCGAGGCGGATGACATCATCGCCACCTATGCCCGCGGCGAGATTCTTCCCGCGGTCCGCAAGTTCTTCGCCAGCACCGGGCTGACGCTGCCGGAACCGGTTTTCCAGGAGGTCTTCGGCGGTGAGCGCAGCGCCGAAGACCTTGCCTCCGAACGGTTCTTCTATCTGCACGAGTTTCAGGGCACCGCTGGCTGGCGACCGGATCTGGACGGTTTGCGCGCCACTCCCGTGCGGATCATCGTCGGGATCGGCGAAACCTCCGCCGGTCTGTTCTGCGATCGCACCTCGCGCCAGCTCACCGCCGCGCTCGATATCGAGCCGGAACTCTTTCCCGGCGGGCACGGCGGATTCATGGAGGATCCCGAAGCCTTCGCCAAACGTGTGCGTGAGCTGCTCTAGTCAGGATTTGGGAGTGGGCGGGACCCTCCAGCGGGCGTAGGTGTTCTCCGGTGTGACGGTGATGAGGTCGGCGACCTCGACCAGGGGGTCGGGGATCTCGCCGTCGAAATGATCCAGGCTCGGGGTGATCACCGCATCGGCTTCGGCCTCGGTGATGGCCGTGCGCACCTCATCGATGAGTTCGCCCGTCTCCGGCCCCAGGACGAGTGTCTGACACAGGTCGTATCCCAAACGTTTTGCCAGCTGGTGCAATTGAGCCTTATCCCAGCGCTGGTGCGTGCCCGACACATCGTGGCGGAGAAATCCGATCGCCGCCGGTTGTTGCCGCATCTGCCCATCCCTTCGTGTCCGGGCCCGGTGAAACTCCACGTTATGGCACGGTCGTGCTTCGCATATTCGAAGTTGCCGAAGTGCCGGATAATTGCCGAGGTCAGGGATGCCCTGCGCCCGGTGCCGGGGCTTGCACGGCGAGGACTCGGCCCGTCCTGTTTGCGAGTGTCATCCCTTCTGCCCCTTTCCATTCCGCCGCAACGATATACAGGGTTTCGGCTCCGAGCATGCAGGCGAACGGCGCACGGTCGAGTTCGACCCGGGCGAGGACCCGTCCGCCTTCCTCGATGCGCAGGCAGCGCTCCATCGCAGCCGCCCATACCGCGCCCTCGGCGTCGAGGCAGATACCGTCCGGATAGCCGTCCACCTCGGCCCATACGCGCCGGTTCACCAGGTCTCCGTCGGCGGCGATATCGAAGGCGGTCAGCCGCTTGGCATGCGATTCCGCGACGATCAGCGTCGAGCCGTCCGGGGTGATCACCATGCCGTTCGGGAAACGCAGGTCATCGGCGATCTGCCGCACCGCATCATCCGGCGAAACCACTGCCAGCACACCGGGTTTGGGGTCCTCGCCACTCATCATGTCGAAGCCGATCGAGTTGATGTACGCGTTCCCGTGCGCGTCCACGACGATCTCGTTCCACGGATAGGGCGATACGTCGGCGAGTTCGGCGTGGGTGACCAGCGTGCCGTCGGCCTCGCGCCGTAACAGCTTGCGCCCCTGGTCATTCGACAGAATCAGCAACCGGCCGTCCGGCAGCCAGTCGAAACAGAACGGTAAGCCGGACATCTTCAATTCGACGGTCGGCACTCCCGCCGCATCGACCGACATCACCTCACCGGCGAGCCAATCCGAGAGCCACAGCCGTCCCTCATGCCATCGCGGCGATTCACCCAGCGCCAATCCTTCCAACAGCACACTCGGTACCAACACCGGACTTTCAGCCATGCTCCACCTCCGAATAGAGTGATCCGCTACTTCAGACGTCGCAGCACGGCGAAAATCATCGCGTCCGATACCGGCTCGCCGTGGGCTACTGATCAGGGTTGGCGCGTTTGATCTTGGTTTGGCGCGGGAGCCAGGGGTTGCCGTCGGCGAGCAGGGCTCCGGAATCGACGAGCGATTTGACCCGCCAGAAGAGCGGGGAGTCGCCGACGTTCATATCCGCCATCACCGGGCCCACGGCTCGGGCGATGACGGTCCACTCCGATCCGGCGGCTTCGAGAATCGCGGCGTCATAGTGGTCGGCCGGGGCCGAGGACAGTCCGGCACAGGTGATGACGCGAAACGCCTGGTTCTGTTGTTCGAGGGTGTGCCAGTCGCGAATCGCCGCATCGTGTTCGGCCCGGGTGAGCGGCCGGACCTCGGAGAGCGATTTCGCCAGCGATTCCGGCGATTGCGCGCCGACCGCGCCGGGAATCTCAACCACGTCGAACGCCGTGTCGGGGCGGGTGGCGCAGATCTTGTGGAACATCGACTGTTCGGCGACGTTGTCGCGGCCGTACCAGATGACAGGTGACCGGGCGCTGTCCATCTGTTCCCAGAAGGCCGCGAGTTCCCCCGGCAGCTCACCCAGCGGGGCGAAATGGCTGCCGGTTTGCGCGAGCACCATTTCGGTCAGCCAACCCCACCATTCGACGCGGACCGCAGGGTCATCGGGTTGCAGCGGTCCGCAGTCCAGACTGTCCGGGAATTCGATGACGGTGTCCTGGCGACGACCGGCATCGGCGTCGAGCGCGATGCGCAGGGATTCGGCAGCGGCGGAGCCGCCCACCACATGCAATCTATCCATCCTGCAAGTGTGCCTAGTGGTAGCTGATTCGCGCCTCAGGGTTTCCACCCAACATTGCCGCTAATCAGGGCAGATCGATGACCGGCTCGAACCGTTCCCGGGCCCGGGTCAGCAGCTTGGGATCGTGGGCGTTGACGAGCATGAGGGTGGGGTCGGCGGCCGACCAAAGTTCTTTCAGGAGTTGATGGTTGGCGCGCACGCGAGACCGGTCCGCGGCGACCAGCCGTTCCATCGCGGTCAGGCTGAGCGGGGCCGCATTCGTACCGTCCAGTTGGGCGTGATGGTAGAAGGCGTCACCCGCGTGCAGAATCCACCGCGAACCGGCGTCGACGGCCACCGCGGCGTGACCGCGGGTGTGCCCGGGGAGGTTGATCAGCACTACGCCAGGTGCGATGGCGGTGAGTTCCCGGGCGCTCTCGAAGCCGCGCCAGGCTTCGCCGGTCGGCTCGTAGGCGATGAGATCGGGGGTGTGTGAGCGCTGGGCGGGGCGGTAGCGCTGTCGTTCGACCAGGCCGCGCGGATGGCGGGCGGCGAGCGCTTCCGCATCGGTGAGATGCACTCGTGCCCAAGGGAAATCGGCGAGTCCGCCGACATGGTCGGCGTCGAAGTGGGTGAGCACGATATCCCGGACGTCCCGGGGATCGAACCCGAGTTCCCGGATCTGGGTGATTGCCGCCTCAGCCGGATCGAAGAGCGGCCGGACGTAGTGACGGGCGAGGCCGAAGCGAGCACCGGGGGAGTCGGCGTCGTACAGTCCGAGTCCCGAATCCACCAGTGCGAGAGCGTTTCCGGTCTCGATGAGCAGTACGTGACAGACCAGCCCGCCGGGTGCGGCCCGCGGGCGCATGGTGCCGCAGTTCAGGTGATGGACTCTCATCGGACCGCGAGATCCGCCGCCGGGGTGTCGACGAGCGCGGGGTTGGGATCGCCTGTCATGGCGAGCAATCCGCGCAGGGCGCGAATGACCAGGGGCCAGGTGCGCGGGTCGCGCAGATTCAGTCCGCCGATGAGCTGTTTGAGCATGGTCAGGGTGTCGAAGTAGATGCGTTCGGCGATCAGCTTCTCGTCCGCGTCGAAGACGAAGTAGGCCGTCATGCGGGTGCGGTGCCGGGAACCGGTCGGCGGGATCGCGCCGAGCGGGCCCGAATGTGTTCCCAGTAGCCAGAATTCGACGATGACCGCATCGGCGCTGTGCCGCAGGGCGATGATCTCGTGATCCTGATCGGGGAAGGCGACACGAGTGTCGTGGTAGTAGCCGCGCACCGCGGTATCGCCGTCGTGGACGGTGAGCGTGGGAATGATCTCGTAGCGCGGATGCGGGAAGGTGGCGAGCACATCGTCCCAGTCCTGGCGCACCTCATCGTGGAAGTGGTCGAGGACGAGCTTTTCGCGCGCACGCAGCACTTCGGCGGACGGCATGGCGAACCGGTCGGTCATGAGGATCTCCTGTAAACCCACGGCGTGGGAATAGTCGTCAGATTAAACCCACGCCGTGGAAATATGCAATGGTGGAACCATGACCGATCCGGCTATCCCACCTCGGCGCGGACGCCCGCCGAAGCATGAGACGCAGCTCTCGCGCGCGGCGATCCAGTCGGCGGCGCTCGCGGTGATCGATACCGAAGGCATCGCGGCGCTGGGTATGCGATCCGTCGGCCGGGTGCTCGGCGTGGACGCCAAGAGCCTGTACCACCATGTTGACGGTAAGGACGACCTGCTCGACGCCGTCGCCGAATACATTCTCGGCCAACTGCGGATACCGCCGCCGACCGATTCGATCGAGGCCGATCTGCGTGCCCTCGCGCACGAATTCCGCCGTGTGACGCACGCGCATCCGGAGGCGGCGACGCTGGTGCTGACCCGTCAACTCTCCTCGACGGCCGGGCTCGCACCGACCGACGCGATTCTGGCCCTGCTGCGCCGAAGCGGAAGGGATCCGGGCGAATCGGTCCATTTACTGCGGACGCTGCTGGCCACCCTCATCGGAACCCTGCTTCGTGAGGTCTCCGCCGGGCCGACCTTCGGCACCGCCGATATCGAGGGCATCGCGGAACGCCGCCGCACCCTGGAGACGTCCGGACTGCCGCAACTGGCCGCGGCCGCTTCCGAATTGGCTCGCTTCGACCGCGATCGCGAATTCGAGTACACCCTCGATCTCATGGTGCGGATGGTCACGCGGCCGGAATGAGACCGGCGTATTGCGCTGGTGCGCGCTGATTTTGATCACGATTCGCGCGAGATCAGGCGAATGGCGGCAGGATGGCGGGATGCGTCTTCTGATTCAGCTTCGCCCGTCGGCCGAACTGGTTGCGGCGGTGGCAGATCCCGGGATCACGGTTCGCTCGTCCGAGGTGCTGGGCGAATCCGGCGGGTTCACGCTCGATGATTCGTATACGCCGGTGCTGCTGCCCGGGGTGGGGCCGATCGCCTCCGCATCCGGTGGGGCGACCTACTCGGCGGCGCTCGAGGACGCGACGGTGCTGGTGCGCGGGGAGATTCCCGATGACGAGATCACGTCCGGCATACGGCTGTTGAATCGATCGGCCACGGTCACCGGGGTATTCGCGGATCCGGTCATCGAGAACAACCTCACCTGCGGTGGGACTCCGGCCGTCGGAACCTGGCACGATATCGAATCACGTTTGCACACAACTCAACTCACGTCCGCGGGGCTCACTGGGGCGGGTGTGGCGCTGGCGATTCTCGATACCGGCATCAATGCCGCGTTCGTCGGCAAGGTGCGCGGTACACCGCCTGCCATCGATGCCAAGCGCAGTTGGAATCCCGCCGGTGTGACCGGTGCGCCGGGCGAGTTCCCGGTGGCGCACGGATCCATGTGCGCATTCGACGCACTCATCGCCGCACCGCAGGCGACGTTCCTTGACTATCCCGTATTGCAGAGCGCCCGGCACGGCGGCAGCGTGATGGACGGCTTGCTCTCCGACGCGGTCGCCGCCTTCGCACAGTTGCGGACCGTGCTGAGCGATCAGCCCGAGGCCACTCGCGCCCTGGTCGTCAGCAATAGCTGGGGGTCGTTCTCACCGCAGTGGGACTTCCCGGTCGGCAACCCCGGGAACTACTCCGACAATCCCTCGCACCCGTTCAACGTGATCGTGGGATCGCTCGAATCTGCCGGAGCCGATATCCTTTTCGCCGCCGGAAACTGCGGGCGCGACTGCCCCGACGGCCGCTGCGCGTACAAGGATCAGCCCATCGGCGGCGCGAACTCGCATCCCAGCGCCTTGAGCATCGGCGGCGTCGACAACACCGGCACCCGGGTCGGCTACTCCTCGCAGGGTCCCGGCCGTCTCAGCGCCCGCAAACCCGATATCTGCTCGTACACGCACTTTCTCGGTTCAACGGCCTTCGGGGCCACCGAACCCGATACCGGCACCTCCGCCGCCTGCCCGGTCGCCGCGGGCGTAGTGGCCGCCATCCGCACCCAATGGTCCGCGACCGCCCTCCCACCGGCTCGACTGCGAGACCTGTTGCGCAACACCGCAACCGATCGCGGCGCGCCAGGCTTCGACAACGACTACGGCTACGGCGTCGTGGACACGGCGGCTCTGCTCGCGGCACTGCAACGCACAGCCGCCTCCGTCTGATGACGGTGTTCGAGCGCGTCTGCGCCGCAGGAGAATTCGTGGTCTCCGCCGTCTCTCGCCGAATGCCCAGCGCATCGGCGGGCCCGGAAGGGATACCGTTCGCGAAGGGCGGCCTGGCCCGCTACAACCTGGTGTACGCGACCGTCGAACCGAATCGCGATCTCGCACTGGACCTGTACACCCCCGATGCGGCGCGGTGGCCGGGGCCGCGCCCGACGGTCGTCTACATCCACGGCGGAGCCTTCGCCGCATTCGACAAGACCGGGTTGCTGCCCATCGCGGGCTTCCGCAACTCGCTGAGCATCTTCGCCGATCTGATCGATCGCGGCTATGCGGTAGCGAGCCTGGACTACCGCCTATCCGGCGAGGCGCAATTCCCGCTACCTCTATACGACGTGAAAGCCGGAGTCCGCTGGTTGCGTTCCACCGCAAAGGAATTCAACCTCGACCCCGACCGCTTCGCCTCCTGGGGCGAATCCGCCGGCGGCTGGTTCTCCGCCATGCTGGCCACCACCGGCGACCTCCCGGACCTCGAAGGCGACGTGGGCATCACCGGCCTCTCCAGCCGAGTCCAAGCCGCCGTCGACTGGTACGGCCCCACCGATTTCGCCCGCATGGACGACCACCTCATCCCACCGGTCCTGCTCCGCCACGACACCGAGAACTCACCCGAATCACACTTCCTGGGCCGCCTCCCTTCCCAATCTCCAGACCTCAACCGCGCCGCCAGCCCCCTGACCCACATCACCCCGAACACCGCCCCAATGCTCATCCAGCACGGCGCAATAGACCACATAGTCGCCCCCGACCAAAGCATCCTCCTCGACCGCGCCCTAACAGCAGCCCAGGTCCCACACCACCTGCTCATCTACCCCCGAGCCGACCACCTCTTCCTCGGCTACGGCTTCCTATACCCCTCCCGAATAACCACCCCATTCTTCAACTTCCTCGACACTCACCTGTCGCCTGACCGTTGAGACTCGAAACGTGCGGTGTCCCATAGACATACCAGCCCGCTACCCTCGTCCGCGGTGGCGAGAAACCTGCCGTCCGGGCTGAAGGCGATCGAGTTGGCAGCCGTGTCCAACTCACCGACCAAGGCCCCTGTCACCGGGTTCCACAGTCGCACTCCGCCATTGACCCAGCCGTTGCGGCGGGCAGTCGCCAGAAGATGACCGCCAGGGTGGAAGGCGATCGCATGGGCACCTTCGTCGCCGATGCGGCGGATCTGCTCATTGCTGAGGTCCGACAACCACACACCGCTCTTACAAGCAGCGGCCAGCAGATCACCGTCGGGGCTGATGGCGAGGTGCTCGACGAACCGCTGATTCTCGATCCGCAGATCGCGAATGCGCTCGCCCGTGGCCGAATCCCACAGCCGCACAGTCGGATTCTCCGCGGGTTCCCGATCCCGGCGCTCGGTGCTGGTAGCCAGCACCCGTTTGCCCGGCCCCACCGCGATGGCGGCAACTCGCTTGGCAAAGCGGTCCGCGGGCTTATCGAGGTCCAGGACTCGCACGGGGTCACCGGTGTAGACATTCCACGTCGTGTCGCCCGCGAGCAGTGTCCCGTCCGCGAGAAAGGCCACGCCACTGCCGTACTCGACCTCCGTGCCGATTTCGCGCAGGCGGTCCCCGGTCGCCGTATCCCACAATCCCGCTCGACCCCAGCCGTTCGCGGCGAGCATGGTGCCGTCCTCGCTGAAGGCGAGAGCGGAGACGAGATACTCCGTACACAGGGTATGCAGGTGCTCGCCGCTCACGGCACTCCACATCACGATCGCGTGGTTGTTGCCGTCGCAAGTGGCCAGCATGGTGCCGTCCGGGCTGAAAGCAACCGCCTGGAAACCTCCGGCGCAGTGCTCGTATGCTCGCAGCTCCTGCACCGGCTTCTCGCGGCGCAATGCCACTCGCAATCGCTCCTCGGCGACGTGGTCACCCGCGGCGATCAGAGTTCGAAGCTCGGCGACCGCTTCGTCGTAGCGTCCCTGTATGAGCAGCAATCCGGCCAGTGCCCGGCGACCTATCGGATGACTCGTGCCACCCAGCAGATCTATGGCTTCATCTCGCACATGGAGTCGGCGGACCCGCCACCGGTTCGCGAACCACACCAGGGTTAGATCGAGATCGTCGTAGCGCGACAGGCCCGCATCGATATCGTTCAGCAGATCGATAGCGGCTGTGAAGCGGGCACTACCCCATAGAGACACGACCGCCCGCTCGAGATCGTCCACGGCAGCGGCGTTTCCGGTGGCAGCGAGCTGCCGGAGCAGGTCGAACCGGTACTGGCCCGACACCCATCGGACGATGTTCTCGTACCGGTCCCATCGGGGCACGCGCTCGAGCTGTGCGATGGCCTCCTCAACGTATCCCTGCCCGGCCAACAGCCGAGCCAGCCGCCTGCGGGCACCCACGTTCCCTGATTCGGCCACCACCCGCATGACCTCGATCGCCTCATCGAACCGCTTCTGCCGTGCCAGCCACTTCGCCAGTGCGCGAGCCGAGTAAAGGTCTCCGCCCGCCATCCGCTCCCGAACGTCACCGATCCGCCCCGCGCGAACCAGCGCAACGGCCAGTTGTCTGCACCCCTGCGGATCCCCGTTATCGGCCCACTTCCGCAATTCCGCCAGCTGACCCGTCCTCGCCAGCTGGATCGCTGCCTGTCGTTTCAGAAACGAATCCACACCAGAGTCCTAGCACGCTGTATGCGGGTTCCGGAAACGAAAAAGTCCCGCCGCGAGAGTCGCGGCGGGACTAAGGGTTTCGGGGGTCAGTGGGCGAAGGTGGCCGCGTGATCGGCGAGGTCCAGGAGGGGCTGGGGGAAGATGCCGAGGACGAGCGTTGCGGCGGCCGTCATCGCTATGACTGTTGTTGTGAGGGTGGGGGAGACGACGGTTGGGGCGGTTGTGGGGGCGTCGGTGAAGAACATGAGGACGATTACTCGGATGTAGAAGAAGGCGGCGATGGCGCTGCTGAGGACGCCGACGATGACCAGGGGGGTCATGCCGCCCGCGGAGGCTGCGGCGAAGACGCTGAATTTGGCGATGAAGCCGCTTGTCAGTGGGATGCCGGCGAAGGAGAGGAGGAAGAGGGAGAAGATGGTGGCGAGCCAGGGGGAGCGGCGGCCCATGCCCGCCCAGGCGGGCAATGCGGTTGCCTCGTCGCCGTTTTCGTCGCGGACCAGGCTGACCACGGCGAAGGCGCCGAGGGTGCCGAGGCCGTAGACGGCGAGATAGAACAGGACCGAGGAGACGCCGGAGGAGTTGGCCGCCACCAGGGCCGTGAGGATGAAGCCCGCGTGCGCCACCGAGGAGTAGGCGAGCATGCGCTTCATATCGGTCTGGGTGATGGCCAGGACCGCGCCGACGACCATGGTCGCGATGGCGACGGCCGCCAGGATCGGACGCCAGTCGTTGCGGAGGCCGGGGACCGCCACGTACAGCACGCGCAGCAGCGCGCCGACGGCCGCGATTTTGGTTGCGGCGGCCATGAATCCGGTGATGGGGGTCGGTGCACCCTGATACACGTCGGGCACCCAGGACTGGAAGGGCACCGCGCCGATCTTGAAGAGCAGGCCGACGGCGAGCATGGCCACACCGAGAATGGCCAGGGTGTGCGAATTGCTGGTGTCGCGGGCCACCGCGTCGGCGATGCCGCCCATGCGCACGGTTCCGGCGTAGCCGTAGAGCAGCGCCATCCCGTACAGGAAGAACGCCGAGGAGAACGCGCCGAGCAGGAAGTACTTCAGCGCCGCTTCCTGCGAGAGCAGCCGACGACGGCGAGCGAGCCCGCACAGCAGGTACAACGGCAGCGAAAGCACTTCCAGCGCAATGAACATGGTGAGCAAATCATTGGAGGCCGGGAAGAGCATGAGCCCGGCGACCGCGAACAGGGTGAGCGGGAAGACCTCGGTGGTCGCCACGCCCGCCTTGGTCGCCGCGATCTCATCGGAGCTACCCGGCATGGCGGCGGCCTGCGGTGCGAAGGCGTCCACCCCGCGCGAGGCGGCCAGACTCCAGGTGCCCGGTCCCTCCTTGTGAATCGGCATCCGATCCGCACGCCGCTCGGCGATCAGCAGCAGCCCGAGAATGGACACCACCAGAATCGTGCCCTGCAAGAACAGCGTCACGCCGTCGATGGCGACCGCACCGACCACCGCGGTCGAATTGGTGCCGCGCAGCCCGATCACCGCGCCGAGCGCGACACCCATACCGCCGAGCCCGAGCACCATATGCAGCACATACCGGGATGCCCTGGGCGCGAACGCCTCCACCAGCACCCCGACCACGGCCACACCGAACACGATCAACATCGGAGACAGATTGCGATACTCGATACTCGGTGCGGGCACGGCCGCGGCGAGGATCAGGGGTGTAGCACTCACTTGTGAGCACCTCCGCTAGACGTCTGGGCGGCTTCGGGTTTCACTGCCGGAGCCGGATCATGCTGTCCGATCGTGGTGAGCGTGCGCGCCACCGCCGGATCGATACGATCGAGCACGGGCTTGGGGTACGCGCCCAGGAACAGCAGCGCGATGATCAGCGGCGCGACCACGAGCATTTCGCGCGGCAGCAGATCGTAGAGCCGCTCATTGCCCTTCTTCACCGGCCCGGTCATCATCCGCTGGTACATCCACAGGATGTACAGGGCGGCGAGAACCAGTGCGGTGGAAGCGAATATCGCCGCCACCGGGTACCGCGTGAACGTCCCGATCAACACCATGAACTCACTGATGAACGGTGCGAGCCCGGGCAGCGACAGCGTCGCCAGACCGGAGATGAAGAAGGTACCCGCCAGAATCGGCGCGACCTTCTGCACCCCGCCGTATTCGGCGATGAGCCGGGTTCCCCTGCGCGACACCAGGAATCCCGCGATCAGGAACAGCGCCGCGGTGGAGATGCCGTGATTGACCATGTACAGCGTCGCCCCGGTCCCGCCCTGCGTGGTGAGCGCGAAGATGCCGAGGATGATGAACCCGAAATGCGAGATCGAGGTGTACGCGATCAACCGCATGACATCGGTCTGCCCGATGGCCAGCAGCGCGCCGTAGATGATGCCGATCACCGCGAGCACGCTGATCACCGGCGCGTAAGTCGCTGTGGCCGAAGGGAACAGCAGCAGGCAGTAGCGCAGCATGCCGAACGTCCCGACCTTGTCGACCACCGCCATCATGAGCACCGCGCTGGCCGGGGTGGCGGCCACGGCCGCATCCGGCAGCCAGGTGTGCAGCGGCCACAGCGGCGCTTTCACCGCGAACGCGAACATGAAGCCGAGGAACAGCGCGTTCAGCACCACCGGTCCGGCGCCGAGCTGTCCGGAATTGGCGGCCTCCATGACGGTCCGGAAGTCGAAGGTGCCATTTCCATTGCTGCCCAGCTTCTCCCGCGCGGTCAGCACATAGAGTCCGATGACCGCCGCCAGCATGATCAACCCGCCGAACAGGTTGTACAGCAGGAACTTCACCGCGGCCCGGGATCGCTGCGCCCGCACCGCCGGATCGCCGGTGCGCGGCCCGAATCCGCCGATGAGGAAGTACATCGGGATCAGCATGACCTCGAAGAACACGTAGAACAGCAGAATGTCCAGCGACACAAAGGAAATCAGCACCATGGCTTCCACGACGAGCATGAGCGCGACGTAGTAGTTGACCACGCGCGGCCCATTGCCTACTTCGCGTTCGTCCTGCCAGCCCGCGAGCATGAGCAGCGGCATGAGCCCGGCGGTGAGCAGCACCAGCACCAGTGCGATGCCGTCCATGCCGAGCGTGTATCCCGCCCCGAACGCCGGAATCCATTCCCGCGATTCCACGAATTGGTATTGCGCCCCACCGGCTTCGAACTGGGTGGCGAGCCAGATCGCCACCCCGAGCGTGCCGACGGACACCGCGAGCGCGAACGATCGCGCTCCGGTGCGCCAGGCGGCGGGGAAGAACAGCACCAGCGCGGCTCCGACGAGCGGAACCGCCCAGAGCGTCGTCAGCCAGGGAAAGTCACTCAAAACAACCTCACCGCCAGCAGGGCGGCGGCCACCAGTGCCGCGCCGGTGAACATGGACAGGGCGTACGAGCGCACGAAACCGGTTTGCACGCGCCGGACTCGCGCGGACAGGCCGCCGATGACGGCGGCGGTGGTGTTGACCAGACCGTCGATCCCGCGATTGTCGACGAAGACCAGCGAACGGGTCAGATGCTGGCCCGGGCGCATGAACGCGGCCTCGTTGAACGCGTCACCGTAGAGATCCTGTCGCGCGGCCGCGGTGAGCGGCGTTCCGGCAGGAGCGGTTTCGGGCACCGGATGCGCGGAGTACTGGTCGTAGGCCACCCATACGCCCGCCGCGACCACGGCCAGCGCGAAGAAGGTGATGGCCCACACCGGAATGATCGGTTCGCCGTGATGCGTGCCGACCACGGGAGCCAGCCAGTTCTGGAGAGACGAACCGTAAGCCAACAGTGCGCCCGAGGCGACGGAACCGAAGGCCAGCAGAATCATCGGACCTGTCATGGAAGCGGGCGACTCGTGGGGATGAGTGCCTTCCTTCCAACGCTTCTCACCGAAGAAGGTGAGCAGCATGACCCGGGTCATGTAGAACGCGGTGATACCCGCACCGGCGAGCGCCGCCAGCCCGGTGATGATGCCGCCGAATCCGCCATGCGCGAATGCCGCTTCGATGATCCGGTCCTTGGAGAAGAACCCCGCGAACGGCGGCACGCCGAGAATCGCGAGATACCCGAGCCCGAAGGTGACATAGGTGATCGGCAGCAGCTTGCGCAGTCCGCCGTACCGCCGCATATCGGTCTCATCGTTCATGGCATGCATGACCGATCCCGCGCCGAGGAACAGTCCGGCCTTGAAGAATCCGTGCGTGAGCAGATGCATGATGGCCGCCGCGTATCCGACCGGGCCGAGGCCCGCGGCGAGAATCATGTAGCCGATCTGGCTCATGGTGGAGGCGGCCAGCGCCTTCTTGATGTCGTCCTTGGCGCAGCCGATGATCGCGCCGTAGAGCAAAGTGACTGCGCCGACGGCCATTACGGCGGCCTGTGCGCCCGGGGCGAGATCGAAGATCGGATTGGATCGCGCGATCAGGTACACACCCGCGGTGACCATGGTGGCCGCGTGGATGAGCGCCGAGACAGGTGTCGGACCCTCCATCGCGTCCCCGAGCCAGGCTTGCAGCGGCACCTGAGCGGATTTACCGCAGGCACCCAACAGCAGCAAAAGCCCGATGGCCGTGAGGGTTCCGTCGCTGGCCTGCGAGGCCGCCCCGAACACGGTCCGGAAATCGATGCTCCCGAACGTCGCGAACATGATCATCAGCGCGATCGCCAGACCCATATCACCGACGCGGTTCACCACGAACGCCTTCTTGGCAGCCGTTGCGGCAGAAGGCTTGTGATACCAGAACCCGATCAGCAGATACGAGGCCAGACCCACGCCTTCCCAGCCGAGATACAGCACCAGGAAGTTGTCCGCGAGAACGAGCACCAGCATCGCGGCCAGGAACAGATTCAGGTAGGCGAAGAACCGCCGCCGTCCCTCATCGTGCGCCATGTACCCGATCGAATAGATGTGGATGAGCGATCCGACACCGGTGATCAGCAGTGCGAAGCACATCGACAGCTGATCCAATTGCAGTGCGGCATCGACCTTCAGCCCGGTGACCGGCACCCAGCTGAACAGGTTGTAATGCACCGCTCGGTTGGCATCGGAACGACCGAGCATTTCCGAGAACGCCCATACCGCGACGCCGAAAGATCCCAGCGCCAAGGCGGTTCCGACGATATGCCCCCACTTATCGCTGAATCGTCCCATCAGCAGCAGGAATACAGCGCCCGCGAGGGGCAGCGCGGGCAGCAGCCACAGCATCATCTGCGCAGTGTCCATGTCAGTACCGCAGCAGATTCGCATCGTCGACCGAGGTCGAGCGGCGGGCACGGAAGATGGTCATGATGATGGCCAGGCCGACCACGACCTCGGCGGCGGCGACCACCATGGTGAAGAAGGCGAACACCTGCCCGTCCAGATTGGCGTGCAGCCGGGCGAAGGTGACGAAGGCCAGATTGACCGCATTGAGCATGAGCTCGATGCACATGAACACCACGATGGCGTTGCGCCGCACCAGGACTCCGGCGGCGCCGATGGTGAAGAGCAGGGCGGAGAGATACAGATAGTTGTCCGGGTTCACCGCAAGCCTTCCTCGGGAGAATCGTTGCCGCCGTTGCCGCTCGTCGAGTGGTCACTGCCGTTGCCGACGGTCCGCACCACGGCTTCCTCATGGGCACGATTGCGGCGATGCCGCAGAATGCTGCTGACCGACAGCTCCTCGAAGGAGCCGTCCGGCAGTCGAGCAGGGGCGTCGACGGCATTGTGGCGGGCGTACACGCCGGGCGTCGGCAGCGGTGTGACCCGCTTACCGTCCCGGAAGCGTTCTTTGGACAGCGTGCGCTGATCGGTGCGCGGCCCGAACTTCTCCCGATGCGCGAGCACCATCGCGCCGATGGTGGCGGTGATGAGCAGCGAACCGGTCAGCTCGAACGCCCATACGTAGCGCACGAACAGCAGTTCGGCGAGCGCCCCGATGGCATCGTTACCGCCGAGCCCCGGTCCGGTCTCGGCCACGCTGGTCTCGTTCATGCCGCGGGCGACCGCGGCGATGACCAGCATGCCGAAGCCGATGCCGACGATCAGCACGGCGATGCGCTGCCCACGCAGGGTCTCCCGCAGCGATTCCGAGGAGTCGACGCCGACCAGCATGAGCACGAACAGGAACAGCATCATGACCGCGCCGGTGTAGACGACGATCTGCACGATGCCCAGGAACAGCGCGTTCTCGGCGATGTAGAACGCCGACAGCGTGATCATGGTGGCGGCCAGGCAGAGCGCGGAGTGCACGGCCTTGCGGGCGCACACCATGCCGAGCGCGCCCACCACCGCGATCACCGAGAGAATCCAGAACTGCACGGCCTCACCGGTGGAGGTGTGCGTGACCAGCTGCGGGGCAGGCTGGGCCAGGAGCGAGAGCACTACTTCTTCCCTCCTTCGACGCCAGCGAGTTCGCTTGGCGCACCGGGGACTTCACCGCGGTAGTAGGAACCCTCGTCCGCACCCGGGTACATGGCGTGCGGTGCGGGGGCCATACCCGGCTCCATCGGCGCGAGCAGATTCTTCTTCTCGAGAATGAGGTCGGCGCGATTGTCATCGGCCAGCTCGTACTCGTTGGTCATGGTCAGCGCCCGCGTCGGGCACGCCTCGATGCACAGGCCGCAGCCGATGCAGCGCAGGTAGTTGATCTGGTAGACGCGGCCGTAACGCTCACCGGGTGAGTAGCGCTCTTCCTCGGTGTTGTCCGCGCCTTCGACGAAGATCGCGTCCGCCGGGCAGGCCCACGCGCACAGCTCGCAGCCGATGCACTTCTCCAGGCCGTCCGGATGCCGATTGAGTTGGTGCCGGCCGTGATAGCGCGGCTGGGTCGGCGTCTTGACCTCCGGGTACAGCTCGGTGTTCGGCTTCTTGAACATGGTCGCAGCGGTGACGTAGAAGCCACCGAGGGGTTCCAGCAGACCGGGCTTCTGCACCGGAGCGCTCGCCTCGGCGGGCATCGGCGGGACCGGGAAGTCCGAATAGGCCGTTGTCGCATCGGCATCCGGTGCGGCCTTGTTCCGATCGTCGCCCGCGTGCCCGGCTTTCAGCACCAGCCCGAGCAGCAGTGCCGCGATCACGATGCCGCCGATGATCATGCCCGGCGTCTGGACGTGAATGCCCTCGTTCTGCAGCGCCCGCAGCGTGGCCACGTACATGACCCACGCCAGCGATACCGGAATCAGCAGCTTCCAGCCCAGATTCATGAACTGGTCGTAGCGCAGGCGAGGCAGTGTGCCGCGCAGCCAGATGAAGACGAACAGGAAGCCCCACACCTTGGCGGTGAACCACAGCATGGGCCACCAGCCGGTGTTCGCGCCCGCCCACAGGCTGATCGGGAACGGCGCGTGCCAGCCGCCGAAGAACAGCGTGGTGGCCAGTGCGGAAACCGTTGCCATGTTGATGTACTCGGCCATCATGAACATGGCGAACTTGAGCGAGGAGTACTCGGTGTGGAAACCGCCGACCAGCTCGCCCTCGGCCTCGGGGAGGTCGAAGGGCGCGCGGTTGGTCTCACCGACCATGGACACCGCGTAGATCAGGAACGACGGCAGCAGCAGGAAGACGTACCAGGTGCCGAACTGCGCGCGCACGATATCCGAGGTCGCCATCGAGCCCGAGAGCAGGAACACCGCCGCGAAGCACAGCGCCATGGCGATCTCGTAGGAGATCACCTGCGCGGTGGAGCGCAGCCCGCCCAGCAGCGGGTAGGTGGACCCGGAAGCCCAGCCCGCCAGCACGATTCCGTATACGCCCACCGAGGCCATGGCCAGGATGTAGAGCACACCCACCGGCATATCGGTCAGCTGCAACGGCGTGCGATGCCCGAACATGGACACTTCGGGGCCGAACGGGATCACCGCGAACGCCATCACGGCCGGGATCAGCGAAATGATCGGCGCGAGAATGAAGATCGGCTTATCCACGATGGCCGGGATGATGTCCTCTTTGAGGAGCATCTTCACGCCGTCGGCGATCGATTGCAGTGATCCGCGCGGGCCGACCCGGTTGGGGCCGACGCGCATCTGCATGAACGCCACGATCTTTCGTTCGGCGTACACCGCGAGCATCGGGATCAGCAGCAGGAAGACGAAGATGCCGATCGATTTGATCAGCACCAGCCACCACGGATCATGGCCGAAAACGCTCAGGGTGTTGGCGGCCGGTGCGGGACCCGCGGCATAGGGTCCCGCGGCCGCCCACATCGATACGAGCTCACTCACGGTGGTCCTCCCGACGGATGCGCACGAGGTGGCCGGGTGTGGTGCCGAGCTGCACCAGCACATCGGCCCCGGGGGAATTCATGGGCAGCCATACGACCCGGTCCGGCATGTCGGTGATGACCAGCGGGAGGGTGATATGGCCGTGATCGTTGCCGACCGTCACCGGATCGCCTGTGGTGGCGCCGATTTCGGCGGCGGTGACATGCGAGAGCCGCACCACCGGCGTCCGGGCGGTGCCCGCCAGGTTCGGTTCCCCGTCCTGCAATCGACCGCGATCGATGAGCATGCGCCACGCGGACAGGATCGCGGTGCCCGAGGTGGTCTGGGCGATCGGCTGCGGGCGATGGGTGGGCGTCGCGGCGGCCGGACCGTCCCACGCGCCCAGATCCGCCAATTCCGCACGCGCACTGGAGACATCGGGCAGGCCCAGGCGAATGCCCATCTCCTGCGCGATGGCGTCCAGCACCCGGTGTTCGGGCATGGGCGCGGCCTCGCGGCGCACGGTCGAATCACGCAGCGCGGCATCGAATTGCCGGTGCCTGCCCTCCCAGGTGAGGAAGGTGCCCGCCTTCTCCATGGCCGAGGCCACCGGGAACACCACATCGGCGCGCTCGCTGATATCGCTGGCCCGAAGTTCCAGGCTCACAACGAAACTCGCGGCGTCGATGGCGGCCAGCGCGGCATGCGGATCGGGCATATCGCCGACCTCGACGCCGCCGATGAGCAGTGCGCCCAGCGTCGGTGCGGCGGCCAGGATGGCGGCGGTATCGCGACCCGGGTTCATGGGCAGTTCGTCCACGCCCCAGGCGTCGATGAGCTGGTGCCGCGCAACGGGATCCGCGACCGGGCGTCCGCCCGGAAGCAGCACGGGCAGCGCGCCCGCTTCCAGTGCGCCACGTTCACCCGCGCGGCGCGGAATCCACGCCAGTGCAGCCCCGGTGTCATCGGCCAGGCGGGCGGCGGCCGATACGCCACCGGGAATTCCGCCGAGCCGCTCACCGACCAGGATGAGCGCATCGGGCTCGCGCAACATGGTGGCGATGTGGTGCAGATGTCCGGGAGCCACTGCGACGGAATCGGTTTCGCCGGTCCGAATCGCCTCCAGCAGATGCGGTTCCTCGCCGGGAGTGGCCGGCAGCAGCGTGCCGTTCATGCGCTGCAGTCCGCGCGTGGTGTACGGCGCGAGCGAATAGACCTCGGTGCCGTTCTTGCGGGCGGCCTTGCGCAATCGCAGGTAAACCATCGGCGATTCCTCTTCGGCCTCGAAGCCGATGAGCAATACGATCGGAGCACGCTCCAGCGCGGCATAGTCGACGGTGATGCCCTGTCCGGCAACACGTGCCGCGAGGAAATCCGCCTCCTCCGCCGAATGTTCCCGGGATCGGAAGTCGATATCGTTGGTAGCCAAGCCGACTCGCGCGAACTTGGAGTACGCGTACGCGTCCTCCAGTGTCACGCGCCCGCCGACCAGCACGCCCGCGTTGCCGCGCGCCGCGGCCAGGCCGCGCGCGGCGTGCGCGATGGCCTCGGACCACGAGGCGGGTTGCAGGGTGCCGTCCCAGGTGCGCACCAGCGGGGTAGTGAGCCGATCCCGCTCGGTCGCGTACTGGAAGGCGAACCGGCCCTTATCGCAGTTCCATTCCTCATTGACCTGCGGATCGTCACCGGCCAAGCGGCGCATGACCTTTCCGCGCCGATGATCGGTGCGCTGGGCGCACCCCGAGGCGCAGTGCTCGCACACCGCCGGGCTGGACACCAGATCGAAGGGCCGCGCCCGGAATCGATAGGTGCTGCCGGTGAGCGCGCCCACCGGGCAGATCTGCACGGTATTGCCGGAGAAGTAGGAGTCCATCGGCTCCCCGGCGGCGATTCCGACCTGTTGCAGCGCACCGCGATCCATCAATTCGATGAACGGGTCACCGGCGACCTGCTGCGAGAACCGGGTGCACCGCGCGCACAGCACACAGCGCTCACGATCCAGCAGAATCGCCGAGGACAGCGGAATCGGCTTGGGATAGGTCCGCTTCTCCCCGTCGAATCGCGATTCGGCCCGTCCGGTGGACATGGCCTGGTTCTGCAGCGGGCATTCGCCGCCCTTATCGCAGACCGGGCAGTCCAGGGGGTGATTGATGAGCAGCAGCTCCATCACGCCCTCCTGCGCCTTCTCGGCGGCGGGGGAGGACATCTGGGTGTGGATCACCATGCCCTCGGCCACCGTCTGGGTGCAGGAGGCGACCGGTTTGCGCTGGCCTTCGACCTCCACCAGACACTGGCGGCACGCGCCGACCGGATCGAGCAGCGGGTGATCGCAGAAACGCGGAATCTGCACGCCGATCAACTCGGCCGCACGGATCACCAGCGTCCCCGCCGGAACGGAAACCGTTGTGCCGTCGATGATCACGCTCACCATATCGGTCGGCGTGACTCCGCTGGCATTGGAATTGGCTATCGCGGTCATCGCACTCCTTCAGCCCAGGCGGTGGACCGGGCTGGGTCGAACGGGCATGCGCCGAGGCGGATGTGCTCGACGTACTCATCGCGGAAGTACTTGAGAGAGGAGAAGATCGGGCTCGCCGCACCGTCGCCGAGGGCGCAGAAGGATTTGCCGTTGATGTTGTCGGCGATATCCATGAGCTTGTCCAGATCGGTCTCGTGACCGGTGCCCTTCTCCAGGCGTTCGAGCAGCTGGACCAGCCAGTAGGTGCCCTCGCGGCAGGGGGTGCATTTACCGCAGGATTCGTGGGCGTAGAACTCGGTCCAGCGCAGTACGGCGCGCACCACACAGGTGGTGTCGTCGAAGATCTGCAATGCCTTGGTGCCGAGCATCGAACCCGCCGCGGCGACGCCCTCGTAGTCGAGGGGGACATCGAGGTGCTCGTCGGTGAAGATCGGGGTGGACGAGCCGCCCGGGGTCCAGAACTTCAACGTGTGGCCCGCGCGCACGCCTCCGGCGTGAGTCAGCAACTCGCGCAGCGTGATTCCCAGGGCCGCTTCATACTGCCCCGGTCGCGTCACGTGACCCGAGAGCGAGTAGAGGGTGAACCCCGGCGACTTCTCACTGCCGAAGGACCGGAACCAATCCACGCCATTGGCGAGGATGGACGGCACGGACGCAATGGATTCCACATTGTTGACCACGGTCGGGCAGGCGTACAGACCCGCCACGGCCGGGAACGGCGGACGCAGGCGCGGCTGACCGCGACGGCCTTCCAGGGAATCCAGCAGCGCGGTTTCCTCACCGCAGATGTACGCGCCCGCACCGGCGTGCACGACGATATCGAGGTTGTAGCCCGAGCCCTGGATGTTCTCGCCGAGATACCCTGCGGCATAAGCCTGTTCGACGGCCGCCTGCAAACGTCGCAGCACCGTCACGACCTCACCGCGCACGTAGATGAACGCGTGCGAGGCGCGAATCGCGTAGGAGGCGATGATCACGCCCTCGACGAGGGTGTGCGGACTCGCCAGCATGAGCGGAATGTCCTTGCAGGTACCCGGTTCCGACTCATCGGCGTTGACCACCAGGTAGTGCGGTTTGGTCACCCCGTCCGGGCCGGGGCCCTGCGGGATGAAACCCCATTTCATACCGGTCGGGAAGCCCGCACCGCCACGCCCGCGCAGACCGGAGTCCTTGACGGTAGCGATGACCTCGTCGGGCTGCATGCGCAGCGCCTTGGGCAGGCCGCGATAGCCGCCCTGGCTGCGATATGCCGCCAGGGTCCAGGAATCGGGTTCGCCCCAGTACTTGGACAGCACCGGGGTCAGTCCGCGCGGGGCGGCCTGGGTCTGCGTCACTTGCCGCCTCCGTTCGAATCCTGTTCGGCCGCATGCAGACCCGCGAGCGTGGCGGGTCCTGGTGCGCCATCGGTCGCACCGGGGCGCGCGTCCGGATAGCCCGCGAGAATGCGGGCGGTCTCTCGGAAGGTGCACAGCGGGATACCGCTGCGCGAACCCGTCACCTGATCGCCCTTGCGCAGCGAATCCACCAGGCCGCGAGCCGATTCCGGCGTCTGGTTGTCGAAGAACTCCCAATTCACCATGACAACGGGTGCGTAATCGCACGCCGCGTTGCACTCGATGTGCTCCAGGGTGACCGCGCCGTCGGCGGTGGTCTCCCCGTGCTTGACGCCCAAGTGCTGCTTCAGTTCCGAGAAGATCTCATCGCCGCCCATGACCGCGCACAGCGTGTTGGTGCACACCCCGACGTGGTAATCGCCGGTGCGCCCGCGCCGGTACATGGAGTAGAACGTGGCGACCGCGGTCACCTCGGCATCGGTCAATCCCAGCTGCTCGGCACAGAATTCGATGCCGGTGCCCGAGACATAGCTCTCCACCGATTGCACGAGATGCAAAAGGGGCAGCAGTGCCGAACGCGGATGCGGATACCGCGCGATGATCTCCTTGGCCTCCAACTGGAGCCGGTCGTGCACCTCCTGCGGATACGGGATGGGGCGCACGGTCAGATTGAGCAGAATCTCTGTCATCGGTCTACACCGCCCATAACCGGATCGATACTGGCCACCGAGGCGATGACGTCGGCGACCAGGCCGCCTTCGCACATCGCCGCCACCGCTTGCAGATTCGTGAAGGAAGGGTCGCGGTAGTGCACCCGGTACGGCCGGGTGCCGCCGTCGCTGATCATGTGCACGCCGAGCTCACCGCGCGGTGATTCGACCGCCGTGTACACCTGGCCGGGTGGAATGCGCAGCCCCTCGGTCACCAGTTTGAAGTGGTGGATCAGCGCTTCCATGGAGGTGCCCATGATCTTGCCGATGTGCTGCGGCGAATTGCCGAGGCCGTCCGGCCCCAGTTGCAGATCGGCAGGCCATGCGATCTTCTTGTCCGCCACCATGATCGGGCCCGGTCGCAGCTTGTCCAGGCACTGCTCGACGATCTTGAGCGATTCCTTCATCTCATTGACGCGGATGAGGTAGCGGCCGTAGCAGTCGCAGCCGGTATCGGTCTGGACATCGAATTCGTATGTCTCGTAACCGCAGTACGGCTGGGCCTTGCGCAGATCGTGGGGGAGTCCGGTCGAGCGCAGCACCGGGCCGGTGATGCCCAGCGCCATACAGCCGGTCAGATCCAGCACGCCGACATTGCGGGTGCGGGCCTTCCAGATGGGGTTCTCATTGAGCAGCAGTTCCATATCCCGCAGGCGCTTCGGCAGCAGGGCCAGCAGCTCGCGCACCTTGGACACGCCGTCCTCGGGCAGGTCCTGCGAGACGCCGCCGGGCCGGACATACGCGTGATTCATGCGCAGACCGGTGATGTTCTCGAAGACATCCAGGATCAGTTCGCGCTCGCGGAAGCCGAACAGCATGGGCGTGAGCGCGCCCAGCTCCATACCGCCGGTGGCGAGCGCCACCAGATGCGAGGAGATGCGGTTGAGTTCCATGAGCATGACGCGAATGACGCTGGCGCGCTCGGGAATATCGTCGGTGATGCCGAGCAGCTTCTCCACGCCCAGGCAGTACGCCGTCTCATTGAAGAACGGCGACAGATAGTCCATGCGCGTGACGAAGGTGACGCCCTGCACCCAGCTGCGGTATTCGAGATTCTTCTCGATGCCGGTGTGCAGGTAGCCGATACCGCAGCGGGCCTCGGTGACCGTCTCGCCCTCGATCTCCAGAATCAGGCGCAGCACCCCGTGTGTACTGGGGTGCTGTGGGCCCATATTCACGACTATGCGTTCCTCGGCGGCCCCGTCCAGGGCAGCGGAGATTTCGTCCCAGTCATTGCCGCCGACCGTGATGACGCGCTCGGGGCGCTCGCCGGTCTCGGGACGGGACTCGATATCGGTGTCGTGCATTAGGAGTACGCCCTCCGCTCGTCGGGCGGCGGGATGCGCGCACCCTTGTACTCGACCGGGATCCCGCCCAGCGGGTAGTCCTTGCGCTGGGGGTGACCGCGCCAGTCGTCGGGCATCGAAATCCTGGTCAGCGACGGGTGGCCGTCGAACAGGATGCCGAAGAAGTCATAGGTCTCGCGCTCGTGCCAATCCGTGGTGGGGTACACGGAGTAGAGCGAGGGCAGGTGCGGATCGGCGTCCGGCACCGAAACCTCCAGCCGCACACGGCGATTGTGCGTGATGGAGTTCAGGTGGTACACCGCGTGCAATTCACGTCCGGTGTCATCGGGGAAGTGCGCGCCGTTCACGCCCAGGCACAATTCGAAGCGCAGCGCCTCGTGATTGCGCAGGGTGAGCGCCACCGCGGGCAGATGCTCGCGCCGCACGTGCAGGGTGAGTTCATCGCGGAAGACCACGATCTTCTCGATGGCGTCCTCGAATGTGCTGCCGGTATCGGCGAGCGCGTCGTGCAGCACGGCGACCAGCTCGTCGAAGTAACCACCGTAGGGCGGCGCGCTGCCGCCGGGCAGGCTGACCGTGCGCACCAGGCGGCCGTAGCCGGAGGTGTCGCCGGTGCCGGTGACACCGAACATGCCCTTGCGCGTGCCGATCACCTCATCGGCCGGAGCCTGTGCGGGTTCGGTTGCGGCGCTCTGGGTTTCGTCCGGCTGCGGGGTAGCATCGCCAGGTTTCACGGCGTCCTCCGGAGGGCTTTCCGTGCCGGTCGGCGCATCGAACGTCATCGCAACAGCCCCTTCATCTGAATGGTGGTGGGGCTGGCGAGGGCGGCGGCCTCGGCGGCGCGCACGGCTTCCTCACGATTGACGCCGAGCGGCATCTCCTGAATCTTCTCGTGCAGCTTCAGGATCGCGTTCAACAGCATCTCCGGGCGCGGCGGGCAGCCGGGCAGGTAGATGTCCACCGGCACGATGTGATCCACACCCTGCACGACGGCGTAATTGTTGAACATGCCGCCCGAGGATGCGCAAACACCCATGGCCAGCACCCATTTCGGTTCGGTCATCTGGTCGTAGACCTGGCGCAGGACGGGGGCCATCTTCTGGCTCACCCGTCCGGCGACGATCATCAGGTCGGCCTGGCGCGGCGAGGCGCGGAACGCCTCCATACCGAAGCGGGCGATATCGAAACGCCCACCGCCCGTTGCCATCATCTCGATCGCGCAGCAGGCCAAGCCGAATGTCGCGGGCCACAGCGAGCTCTTGCGCAGATAGCCGGCCAAATCTTCCACCGTGCTCAGCAGGAATCCGCTGGGCAGTTTCTCCTCGAGACCCATGTCGAACTACATCTCCCGGATCGGAACACCCCGCACGGGGCAGGCTGTTCTGGTTGGAATCCCCTGTGTGCGGCTCAGTCCCAGCTGAGCCCGCCTCGCCTCCACTCGTAGGCGTAGGCCACCGAGACGTTGAAGATGAACAGCGCCATCGCCGCCAGCCCGAACAGGCCGAGCGAATCGAAATGCACCGCCCACGGGTAGAGGAAGACGATTTCGATGTCGAAGATGATGAACAACATGGCGGTGAGGTAGTACTTCACCGGAAAGCGTTGTCCCGCACCATTTCCTGGACCGCCACCGACGGCGTGCGGGGTCGGCTCGATACCGCACTCATACGCTTCGAGTTTGGCGCGGTTATAGCGCTTGGGGCCGATCATGGCCGCAAGCAGAACTGAGAACACCCCGAACGCGGCGGCTACCGCGCCGAGGACAAGCGTCGGCACCTCGATATTCACAACAGCACTACCCCTCCTGCGGACTGACGCGTGTGGACGGCAGCTGCCGAGGCGGGCTGACATCGTTGTCCGCCGGGCCAGTCACACCAGGGCACCACTCGTCGAGGGCGCGGACTTCGGGGGACTGACGCGGCGGCTTCATTGATACCGGGGCCCGCGCTCGTGTGAGCTACGGCACAGCCTACAACTCAGACGAGAACATACATGACGTTTCGCGACGGTGTTTGATCGAATTCGGAACGGTCTTTCATGACCGATTCGACGGAATCGCGAATGTCACGTGACATAGATTTCCCCAGGTGACGGGGAGCGGAAAGATCAGGCCGCGGAACGGTTCCTGAGTACGCCGAGCACGGCGTCGGTCAACCGGATCGGATCGAGCGGATGCGAGACCGCGGCCTCCGCACGCGACCAGTTCGCCAGCCACACATCATCCGGTCGGCCGGTCAGGACCACGATCGGCGGGCAGTCCGCGATCTCGTCCTTCAACTGTTTGGCCAGGCCCAGACCACCGGTCGGCGCGGATTCGCCGTCCAGAATGGCCAAATCGAGCTCACGCGCATCCATGCGCTCGATGACAATCGGACCGGTGGCCACCTCGAGATACTCGATCGGGGGCAATTCCGGATGCGGGCGTCTACCCAGAGCCAGCATCACCTGCCTCCGAGTATCGGCGTCACTGCTGTATACGAGAACCCGCAACGCGGCGGGACGCTTCGGTTCGGCCACGCACCGGATGGTACGGGTTAGGTATGACCGCTGGTGGCAGGTTCGCCGGAATCCCTCCGCGCGTCGCGGCGAAACTCCGGCGGATTGGGCGGCCGCGCCGAAGTATTACCGGACCGGGACGAGTCGGCGGGGCGGGTGTTGTCATGTGCGGCGGCACATTAACGTCGGACGGGACCGCCGCCGAACGAAAGAGGAGCCATGCCTGCCGAAGCCGTGGATGTAGTCGTGATCGGAATGGGGCCGGGCGGTGAGGATCTGGCGACCCGGCTGGCGCATGCCGGACTCAATGTCATCGGTGTCGACGGGCGACTGGTCGGCGGTGAGTGCCCGTACTACGCGTGCGTGCCCACCAAGGCGATGGTGCGTGCGGCCGGGGCGCTGGCGGAGGCGCGGCGGGTGGGCGAGCTCGCGGGATCGGCTGTGGTGACACCGGATTGGGCTCCGGTGGCCGCGCGGATTCGCGATGAGATCACCGACAATTGGGACGATACCGCCGCGGTGGTGAAATTCGAGAAGGCCGGAGGGCACTTCGTGCGCGGCTGGGGGCGGATCAGCGCACCCGGTGAGGTCACCGTCGCGACCTCCGATGGCGATCGCGTCTTCCGGGCGAGCCGGGGCATCGTACTGAATCCCGGTACCTCGCCGCAGGTTCCGGCGTTGCCCGGTCTGGCCGAGACCCCGTACTGGACCAATCGTGAGGCCGTCGCGGTCACCGAGGTGCCCGAATCGCTCATCGTGATGGGCGGCGGTCCGGTGGGTGTGGAGTTCGCGCAGGTGTTCTCGCGCTTCGGTGCGAAGGTCACCGTGATCGCCAGTCATCTGGTGCCGCAGAACGAACCGGAAGCGGGGGAGTTGCTGGCGAAGGTCTTCGACGCCGAGGGCATCGCGGTCCGCAGTGGGCACGGCACGGCGGTGAGTCATGACGGTTCGCAGTTCACGGTCGAACTCGACAGTGGCGATCCGGTTCGCGCGCAGCAGCTGCTGATCGCCACCGGCCGCCGAATCGATTTGTCCGCCTTGGGCATCGGAGCCGTCGGCCTGGATGAGTCGGCCCGCAGTATCACCGTGGATGAGCGCCTGCGCGCGGCTCCCGGTGTCTGGGCCATCGGCGATGTGGTCGGTCACGGCGCTTTCACACATATGTCCATGTACCACTCCCGCATCGCGGCGGGCGATATCCTCGGCGACTCCGATGAGACCGCCGAGTACCACGCGGTCTCGCATGTCACCTTCACCGATCCGGAGATCGGCGGTGTCGGCATGACCGAGGCGCAGGCGCGCAAAGCCGGTCTGAATGTCCGCACCGGTTTCACCGAACTCCCGAATTCCACCCGCGGCTGGCTGCACAAGACCGGCAATGCGGGTTTCATCAAACTCGTCGAGGACGCCGATCGCGGCATCCTGGTGGGTGCCACGTCAGTGGGCCCTGACGGCGGCGAAGTTCTCGCCGTCTTGACGCTGGCAGTGCATGCGAAGGTGCCGACCAGCGTTTTCCGCCGAATGATCTTCGCCTATCCCACATTCCATCGCGCCGTCGAGGCCGCGCTGGATGCACTGTCTGCCAGTTAGGTTTCGACGCACAAAACGTTGCTGTTCACTCGCTCGCGAACGCGCCATCCTGATAGGCATCGATGGTTCGAGCAATTGGCGGTGGCATATGCGAATCTCCGAGATCCTGCGTCGCAAGGGACCCGATGTGGTCACAGTTGCACCGGATGCGACAGTGCGGGACCTGATCAGAGTGCTGGCAGAGAATAACGTCGGCGCGGTCGTGGTGTCCGACGATGGTGAACACATCGTCGGCATCGCCTCCGAACGCGATGTCGTCCGCCGCCTGCACACCGTCGGCGCGGACCTACTCGAGCGTCCGGTCTCGGAAATCATGACCGCGGTCGTCCACACCTGTTCCCCCGACGACCGCGTGGAGTCATTGAACAAGACCATGACCCAACACCGAGTCCGGCACCTACCGGTCCTGCAGGACGGCCGCATGGTCGGCATCGTCAGCATCGGCGACGTGGTGAAAAGCCAAATCTCCGAACTCGAAACCGAACGCGAACACCTGGTTCGGTATCTACACGGCTGACGAGTCGGGCGTCGGGAGCACGCGTGCTCCTGTCGCCACCTCGGTGGCGGTGGGCAGGTCTAACCGGAGTTCGAGATCGGATGCGACGGCTGGGCCGTCGTGGTGGGTGATGCCGTTCTCGGTAATGACGTAGTGCAGGGTGGTCTCACCGATATGGACGGTGGCGGTGCCCTGTGGAAGTACTTGGGCGACAGCGCGTCCCAGTGGCAGTGCGAACCAATGTGCACGGACCGCATCGGTAGGACGGCGCTCGCCGAGATGTTCGGTGCCCCATGAGGACAGCGCGTCCAGCGCTGGGCGCAGGGCCGCGCCCGCCGACGTCAGTTCGTACACTGCGGTGGCCGCGCGGGGGCCGACCTTGTTGCGGGTGAGGATGTCGTCGCGTTCGAGTTCCTTGAGGCGGGCGGCGAGGACGTCGGTGCTGATGCCGGGGAGGTCGGCGAACAGGTCGCTGTAGCGGCGGGGGCCGGAGCAGAGTTCGCGGACGATCAGGAGGTTCCAGCGGTCGCCGACTATGTCGAGGGCGCGGCTGACGGCGCAGTAGTGGTCGTAGCTTCGGCGGGGCACGGATCTACTGTAACTTCTAACTTGGAAAAACAAAGTGCAAACTTGGAAATTCCAAGTAAGGTATGCCGCAAGCGCATTCAGAAGGGACTTCCATGCAGGTCAAGCAGTCGAGCAAGCTGTCGGGTGTGTCGTATGAGATCCGCGGGCCGGTGGCTGAGCATGCGGCACGGCTGGAGGCGGAGGGTCATCATGTGGTGAAACTCAATACCGGCAACCCGCTGCCGTTCGGGTTCGAGGCACCCGCTGAACTGCTGCATGACATGGTGCGGAACCTGCCGGTGTCCAGCGGCTACTCGTCATCGAAAGGGCTGCTCTCGGCGCGGCGCGCGGTGGTGCAGTACTACCAGACGCTCGGGGTGACCGGGGTCGACGTCGAAGAGGTGTTCCTCGGCAACGGCGTCTCCGAACTCATCATGATGGCAATGACCACACTGCTGGAGAACGGTGACGAAGTCCTCGTTCCAGCACCGGATTTCCCGCTCTGGACCGCCGCCACCGCGCTCAACGGCGGTAAGCCCGTGCACTACATCTGCGATGAGGGTTCGGACTGGTTCCCGGATGTGGCGGATATCGAATCCAAGGTCACCGATCGCACCCGCGCTATCGTGCTGATCAACCCCAATAATCCGACGGGAGCGGTCTATTCGCCCGAGGTGGTGCGCGAGGTGCTCGAGGTCGCGCGGCGGCACAACCTCGTAGTGTTCTCCGATGAGATCTACGACAAGATCCTCTACGACGATCTGCAGCACACCGCGACCGCCTCACTCGCTCCCGATCTGCTGGTGCTGACCTTCTCCGGACTGTCGAAGTCCTACCGCGCGGCCGGATTCCGCTCCGGCTGGCTGGTGGTCTCCGGTCCGATCGAGCACGCACAGAACTATCTCGAGGGTCTGACCATGCTCGCGGGTCTGCGGTTGTGCGCGAATGTGCCTGCGCAGCAGGCGATTCAGGCCGCGCTCGGCGGACATCAGAGCATCTACGACCTCACCCTGCCCGGTGGCCGCCTGCGCGAACAGCGTGACCGGGCCTGGGAGGCGCTCAATACGATCCCTGGCGTCTCATGCGTGAAGGCCAAGGGCGCGCTGTACGCGTTCCCGCGCATCGACCTCGATATGTATCCGATCCACGATGACGAGCAGTTCGTGCTGGACCTGCTGCTACAGGAGAAGATCCACATCGTGCAGGGCACCGGCTTCAACTGGCCGCGCCCCGATCACTTCCGCATCGTCACCCTCCCGTACGCCGATGACCTGGAGGCGATCATCGAGCGCATCGGCCGCTTCCTGGCCACCTACAAGCAGTGACTCGGGACGCGAAAAAAGTTTTCGAGAAATGTCCGGAGATACGTCGAGGGGACGTGATTGGCTCCGACCTGTAGGTGAAACAAGCTCACCAACACCCCAGGAGCCCATCATGACCACCACCGTCAACACCTTCCTCTGGTTCGACAACCAGGCCGAGGAGGCCGCCGAGTTCTACACCGGCCTCGTCGCGGACTCCCGCATCACCGATATCTCCCGTGGCCCCGACGGCACGGCCTTCGTCGTCACCCTCGAACTCGCCGGGCACGCGCTGACGCTGCTCAACGGCGGCCCGGGCCACACCTTCACCGACGCCGCCTCCCTCCAGGTCGTCGTCGACGGCCAGGACGAGGTCGACCGCCTGTGGGCCGCCTTCACCGCCGACGGCGAGCCCGGCCCGTGCGGCTGGCTCACCGATAAGTACGGCTTCTCCTGGCAGATCGTCCCCTCGGGCCTGCCCGCCCTGCTGAGCGGAGCCGAACCCTCCCGCATGATGGCCGTCAACGCCGTGATGCGGACCATGACCAAGATCGACCTCAAGGCCCTGCAGGACGCGTACGACAACGCCTGACACCGACCAACGCAATTCGGCCGGTTCCACGGAACCGGCCGAAGCGTTGTGCACCACTCTATTTGAGCGCCACCCGCGCCCCACCCGAGAACGCCGAGTCGTGCAGTTCGATGGCCGCCGGAACCGTCCCCTTCGGCACATCGAACGGGATCGACACCGATAACTTGTTCCCCGGATTGATTTCCGCCGTGAGGCTCGTATTCACGGCCAACTCCGCGGCCGTGTCATTGCTGTACTGCTTTCCCTGATCGTCGATCAGTTTCTGGTTATCGCCGAAGTAGCTCTGCGCTTTGTCTCCGGTATTGGTGATATCAACGTGCACCACGACGTACTCACCCTGCGCCGTCTTGCGCAGAATCTCATTGTCGCCCAACGCCGCAACGGCCGGATCCACCGAAGTGACAATGAAGGCGAACTTACCGTCACGCACCTCCGACCCCGCCGCGGCCGCCGACGTGCGCTTATCCTCGCTCTTCGACACTTCGTGCGCCGCCGTGCTGAAAATCGCGACACACCCGCCGAAGAACAGGACTATTACCCCGAGCAGCACCCACGGCCATATCTTTCGTTTTCGCGGCGGCGGAGCGGGATACCCCTGCCCGTACATGGGCTGACCACCCGGAGGCGGGGGCGGGGGTTGTTGAGGATTCGACATGGCACCCTCGATTCACTATCCGGCAAGGGCCGACCCTCCCTTGCAGTGGGATCGATCAATGGTGCCAATTATGAACCGGCGCTTGAACTCCAACACGCGTTCCAGGAATTGGCTGATCTTTATGGCACGAATCGTCGCTAATGGGCCAGCTTTTCGGACAAATCAGAAAGGCAAATGACCAGTACTGCAATTGCGATGGCACCGCCGCAGACCAGGACGGTTGATGGGGAGGTGCGATCGAGGAGTAGGCCGCCTGCTAGGGCTCCGGCGCAGAAGGTGGCTTGGAATGAGGCGGTGAACAGGGTTGAGGAGACCTCGGCGTGGTCGGGAACTGCGGCGGCGAACCAGGTTTGGAGGATGACGGGGATGCCGCCGTATCCGATACCCCAGACGGTCAGCAGGGCTGCGGCGGCGAATTCCCGGTGGCCGAATACCGGCAGGAGTAATAGGGCGGCCGCCATCAGGGTCGCGGCTGCTCCGAGTGCGGCGCGTGGACTGCGGCCGACCAGGTTGCCGCCCAGGAAGTTTCCGGCGATGCCCGCGATTCCGTAGATGAGCAGCAGTGCGGTGACGTTGCCGACGCCGGTGACCTGTTCGAGGAAGGGGGTCACATAGGTGTAGGTCCCGAATTGGGCTGTGACGATGAGAAGCGTTGCGAGGAGGGCGAATCGGGTGCCTGCGGCGGTCAGGCCCGTGCGGAGTGTCGACCAGCCGAGTTCCTGATGCGCGGGTAGTGCGGGTACCGCGAAGGCGAGCAGTGCGAGCACCGCCGCCGACAGGATGGCCAGCACCACGAACGCGGCTCGCCATCCGGCGATATCTCCTATGAACGTCCCCACCGGGACTCCCAGTACCGAACCCAGCGGCACCGCGGCGAAGATCACCGCTGTCGCCCGCGCCGCGGCTTCCGGCGGCACCAGCCTGCTCGCCAATCCCGCTGCGATGGACCAGTATCCGCCGATGGTGATTCCGAGCAGCACCCGAGAAGCCAGCACCATCCAGAACGCCGGGGCGACGGCCGCGATCAGATTGGCCGCCACCAGCAGGAGGGTGCAGACGATGAACAGGCGTTTGCGGTCGACCCGCGCTCCCGCGACGCTGACCACCGGGGCCGAGATCGCGGCGAGCAGGCCGGGCATGGTCATCATCAGCCCGGCCATGCCATCGGACACGGTGAAATCCGCGCCGATCGCGGTGAGCAATCCGATCGGCAGGATCTCGGTTGTCACGATCGCGAAGATGCCGAGCATGACCGCGAGGACGCCGAGCCATCGGACGAATCCCGGCTTGGCGACCGAGGAGGGTGCGAGAAGTATGGACACGCAGTCCACTTCACCAACCCGATGATCCGATCACCGGCGGTTCCCGGCCACCATAGTTCGCGGCGGTACCGGGGAGGCGGTGGCGACGCGCAGCCCCCGGTTCACAGCGATCGACCGGCTGATCGAGTGGTCAGTCCGAGTCGGGCTGCTGGTCCAATGCTTCGATCAGGGTGCCAAGCGATGACATGAGCGCCTCGCGCTGCGGCTGATCCAGATTGCCCATCGCGGCGGCGAAGCGCTGGATGCGAGCCGAGGTGAGGCCGGTGACCAGGTTGTGCGCCTGGGCGGTCGCGCTCAGCAGTTGAGCGCGGCCGTCCTCCGGATCGGCTTCGCGGACGATATAGCCCGCCTTCTCCAGGCCCGTCACCATGCGGGACATGGTTGGCGCGCTGACCCTTTCGATATTGGCCAGATCGCTGAGCCGCATCGGCCCGCCGCGCGCCACCGAGGCCAGCGCCGATGCCGCGCCCGGACTGAGCGAACCCAGGTCACCCGAATGGCGCAGCAGCCGGAGCAGGCGGCCGATGGTGTGGTAGAGCTCGGCCGCCTCGGTCAGCTGATCGGGGTCGGCGACACTCGTGTGCTGGTGCAGTGCGGCCTCCTCGATCAAGGGTCAGATTCCCGCGCGGTCGGCTTCGCGGAGTTCTTCGACTTCGTCGGGAACCTTCCCGCTGCCCGCGAACCACGATGCCACCGCACCGATCAGCATCATAAGTGCGGCCGCGAGGAACACGACCACCAGACCCGAGTGGAAGGGGCCGGAAATCAAGTGCGGGAAGAACTCCTGGCCGGTCAGCACGTCGGAGTTCACGCCCGGCTTGTCGAGCGTGCCGCTCGGGCCGAGCAGTTCCTTGAACGGGTTGTAGCCCAGGAACGTCGCGAAGAGGCTGCCGACGGGCGGCATATCCGCGATCTGCCCCGCCACCGCGGGGGAGACGCCCTGTTCACGCAGCCCGGAATCCATTGCGCCGGGCAGGGTTCCGGACAGGCCGACGATCATGAGTGAGAAGAACACGCCGATCGAGAGCGCCATGCCGCCGTTCATGAGGGTGCCGCGCATGCCCGAGGCCACACCGCGCTGCGATGCCGGGACCGATGACATGATCTCCGCGGTGTTCGGCGAGGTGAAGATGCCGGTGCCGAGACCGTTCAACAGAATGATCAGCGCGAACAGCCAGTAGTTGAAGTCCACCGGAATCACCACGAGCAAAACGAAGGTGACCGCGGCGAGCAGCAGGCCACCGGCCGCGAAGTACCGCGCGCCGTACTTGTCGCTGAGCCAGCCCGAGATCGGTCCTGCCACCAGGAATCCGGCGGTCAACGGCAGCATGTAGATGCCGGCCCACAGGGGAGTGGATTCGAAGTCGTAACCGTGCAACGGCAACCAGATGCCCTGCAACCAGATGATCAGCATGAACTGCATGCCACCGCGTCCCACCGAGGCCATCAGGCCCGCGAGATTACCGAGCCCGAACGCCCGATTCTTGAACAGCGACAGCTGGAACATCGGCTGCGCGACCCGGGATTCGATATAGCAGAACAGCACCAGCAGTGCGATACCGCCGAATACGGCGGCCAGCACCAGCGGGTTGTCCCAGCCGGTCTTCGAATCACCGTGCGGCTGAATGCCATACGTGATGCCGGTGAGCAGTGCGGTCAGACCGAGCGCGAAGGTGATGGTGCCCGGCAGATCCAGCGATCCGGCGGTGCGCATGCCGTTGTCGTGCAGCGAGCGGTAGGACCACACCGTGCCCAGGATGCCGAACGGAATGGTGACCCAGAAGATCGCCTTCCAATCCCACTCGGACAGAATGCCGCCGATGAGCAGGCCCAGGAACGAACCGGCAACGGCCGCAACCTGATTGATGCCCAGCGCGACACCGCGCCGATTCGCCGGGAACGCATCGGTGAGGATCGCCGCGGAGTTCGCCATCAACATGGCACCGCCGACGCCCTGCACCACTCGCCAGCCGATCAGCCAGATGGCTCCCGCCCCGTGTGTGAACGGATCGAATGACAGCGCGACCGCGCAGATCGTGAACACCACGAACCCGAGGTTGTAGATCTTCACTCGCCCGAACATGTCGCCGAGCCGCCCGAACAGCACCACCAGCACGGCCGAGGTGAGCAGGAAGCCCATGAGCAGCCACAGCAGATAGCTGACATTGCCGGGTTCCAGCGGATTCAGATCGATGCCGCGGAAGATCGCGGGCAGCGAGATGATGACGATCGAGGAGTTGATGGTCACCATCAACATGCCCAGGGTGGTGTTCGACAACGCCACCCACTTGTAGTGCGGATGATCGCGATCCACCCGGAGCCGCCTCCGAATGGTCTGAACATCACCGCTGTCGAGGTCGGTGGTCGGCGCACCCATGCAGAGCCTCCAAAACTGAATCGAACGAACTCGTCCAATATAGTTGCATAAGGCTAACTAACGAAATGGTGACGTGTCCCACTGGCCGGATCATGCCCCGGACATGGGTGAACAGCGCGGTGGCGGCACCGCGCGATGATCAGCGTTCGGTCAGAGCGTGAGCTGCTCGGATTGCCAGTCGCGGCCGAACAGCGAGAGCTGCGGCGAGGCGGACTCGACATCGGCATTGAGACTGCGCAGGCAGCGCACGCAGGTGACGGCAGCTCGGGTCGGCTGCAACGCCGACGGCGACCATCCCGCGACTCCGGTGTGGCACAACAGTTCCGGGACTTCCTCGGTGCCGAACCAGGTGCCCAGGCCGACCGCGTGCACGGTGCGGCCGTTGCGGACGATGGCGTGCACCCCGGGGTCGCCGAATTTCGCCCGTGCGGTTGCGGCCAAGGGGGCGATATCGGTCATGAACTGGACCATACGGACGCCCTACGACAAACTACGACAACTTCGCCGTTGGGGACCGCTATCGCTGGTCTATCGGGCCCAGCACGGGCTTGATATCCAGGATCGGCGTACCGTCCACCGCTTCCAGATCGCGGACCCGGACTCGGGTGCCGTCGATCGACACGATCGTGACCGTGTGCAGTCCGATCGGATTGGGGCGATGCGGGGACCGCGTCGCGAAGACACCGGTTTCGGCACGGGTCAGATCTCCGCGCGGGTGCACGACCAGTCGATCGCGAGCGGCCCGGTCGAGCCAGGTGAGAACGACGATTTCCGCACCGGCGCTCAGACCGGTCAGCGCGGGAGCGAATTCCGCCGCCAGCACCAGATCGCAGTCGGGAGCGCCCTCGTCACCCTGTCGTGGCGCGGCGTCGAGGTCGGTCAGCGGTGATTCCACGCGGCCGATGGGATGAAACATCTGATCCGCCATGGTCGATACCTCTCGTTTGGTTTGTCATTGCGATACTGCCATCGCCTATCACGAAGCAGCACAACATCTTCGAAGTTTCCCGGCGAGGGATACGCTGTGTCGCCACACAAAGGAGATGGAGCGTGGAGTTCCCGCTGTACGGCGTCGCCGACGACCGTGTCGAGGCCGCACTGACCGATATCGATCGGCGAATCTGGAAGTCCTGGTACACGATTCGATACGACTCGCGCGATCCGGTTACGGAGCTGTGGGGGATGGTCGACGCACTGCTGGACTACGTCGGAGCGGAATCGATCAAAGACCGCGATGTGCACGCCGAGCCCGCGCGTATCGCGATTCGCACCGCCGCCGAAGCCGCGTTCGGGGCGATCTGTCTGGAGCGGTGGCCCGGCGGCAATCAGGACATTCGATTGCTGATGATCAATGAGGCCATCTCCTCGGAGAGGCAGGATTTCCGCCACCTGACCGAGGGGGTCCCGGCGGTGTCCCGATGGATGGAGTCGTACTGGTTGATGATCCTGGGCGGACAGGTCGCCCTGCAGGGCGCGGTCCTGGTAGAGGATCACGCACCGGAGGTGGCCGACGTTTGCGGCGACAGCGTCGAAGGGCTCGTCGTGATGGCACTGTCCGCCTATATCGCCGGGCCGTTTCCGGAGTCCTACGTATGCCTGCCGCCGCCCACCGTTCGACAGCATCACCTCGATCGCCTGGCAGCGGCCCCGATCACCGCGGGTTCGGAGGCCGGAATGCTGCGGGCGCTGCTGGCCGATGACGAAGCGGCCTTCGAGCAGGAGCGGGAGACATGGCTGGCCTGGCATCGCGAGCAGTTCGGCGCTGATCCGGAGCCCCGGGATCTGCTGCCGCTGCCCGTGATGGGGTTGACCGCACTGGCCGTGCACGCGCACGGCTGGCGCGCCCAGGCCGACACGGGCTGGCTGCCGCCTGGCCTCCCCATCGAGATCGACGGTGTCCCCGCCGTACTGACCGTCTCGGTTCCGGCGCATCCCGGCGAACGGCGGAGTACGTCCCAGCTCGCACGAACCCTGAGAAATCTTGTCGCCGACGCGATCTCTAACCTGGAGCGATCACCCCGGTCCATCTTCTCGGCGTTCGCTTTGGCGGAGTTCTCCCTGCGGGCACAGTGCGCGGCCTACTCGCCCGGGGACAGCCCGCACGAGGCGCGCATGGCGGCCATCCACGCCTTGCAACTGGGCTGCGCGATGCTGGAGCTCACCGCACGCACCGAAGGTATCGTCGAATGCGAGATCGACGGCTACATCCGTCGCATTCGCGCGCTCGGACCGTGCTCCGAGCAGCGGGTCGAGCATTGGACGACCACCTTCTACCTGGGCCTGATCTGCGCGGATCCGGAACGCTTACAACAGCTTTCGCGCATCCCGATCGCCTCCCTGCGCTCACCGCGCGTCTTCGAGGAAGAGTTTCACTTCCGCTGGGTACAGACGCTGCAAGCCTGGTTCGCCGATGAGCCCGACTGGACCGAGCGGCTCGGCGAGGCGATCACACTTTCCCGCCCCGAAGTCGCGACAACCGTCCCGACCGACTACCTCAGCCTGATCCTCTACCAGCCGATCAGCCTCTTCCACATCCTGCACCGCCGCGACGAGCGCGCCTTCAACGACGCCCTGACCCGCGCCCTGCGCCTGCACCGCGACTACTGGACCGACAGGGAACACCCCGAAACCCTCGAAGCCGACCTCGCCCTGGGCCCCCTCGCCATAGCCTGCCTCGCCCAGGACTGCGGCCACGCCATCAACGTGAGATCCGACTACCTGCCCCATGTTCTGCTACAGCGAGGCTGGCCGCAGGACTACGGAATCAGCATTGGGGCGTAGTGAGATTCGAGAACGATCCGGCTACGCGCCGAGCATGGCGGCTGTCAGTTCGGCGAGGCGGCGCGCCTCGGCGGGGTCGAGGGTCGGGAAGTCCAGGGGTATCCGGCGGCCTCGATCGATCGCGGTGAGGGGCGCTTCGGGTGGGTTCTCGATCAGGCCGTGCACGGGCGCGATGGCGGTTGACACCGATTGCGCCGCCAGCCGGGAGAGCACCCGCAGAAACAGTCTGGTCGGGGGATTGAGGGTGGAGTGGTCGCCACTGCGGGTGAAGCCCGGGTGGTAGAGGATGAAAGGGATTGGAGTGGGGGATTTTTCGGCGTAGGAGACGGCTAGGAGGTCGTTGGCTCGGCCCGCCTGGAGTTGGGCGGTGATGGGGGTGTATCGGCCGGAGAGGTTGGGATCGGACCAATTGATGCCGCCCTTGGTGACACCTACCCCGGCGATGCTGATGATGACCGGGGAGGGACCGTGCGCCAGCAGTGGGGTCAGGCCATGCGCCAGGAGGTACCTGCTGAGGTAGTAGAGGGCGAAGGTGTGCTCGAACCCTCCGGGGGTCAGGACCCGTTGGGGGAGAACGCGATTGGCGAACAGCAGAAGGGCGTCCACGGCGGCCGCGGTCTCGTTCACCCGATCGATAACCCGGTTCACCTCGGCCGTCGAGCTCAGGTCGGCGCGCAAGAAGGTCAGGTTGTGGGCGGTTGACGACGCCGCCGCGATCAGCGATTCGCCTTTGGCGGGGTTGCTGCCTATCGCGATCACGCGGTCACCGCGGGACAGGCGAGACAGGGCGAAGGCGCGGCCCATTCCGTCTGTACCTCCGCTGATCACAACGGTTTTCGGCATATGTCCTCCATTAGGCTCGGGGTGTACCTCGATCCTCGGGGAGGTGCGGTGATGGCGAAAGAAGGCACTCTCATGTCCGATACGCACACGAATGTGCCCTCCCTGGTGGCCACGCGGTTGCCCGATCGGATACCCGCCGGGGAGTACGAGGCGTGTCCGGTCACCGAGGTGGTGCGGCGGATCGGTGACAAGTGGACGATGGTGGTGCTGGCGCTACTGGGTGGGCGCGCGTATCACTTCAATGAGTTGCATCGCGCTATCGAGGGCATCAGTCAGCGCATGTTGACGCGGACGCTGCGGGCGCTGGAATCGGATGGGCTTGTCGAGCGCACCGTGCTGCCCACCGCGCCGCCGAGCGTCGAATATCGGCTCTCGCCGCGTGGCGAGTCACTGCTTGTTCCGTTGTCGGCGCTGGCGGATTGGGCCGTCAGTAGCGGCGGTAGGCGGGGTTGAAGCCGCGGCGGCGGGAGCGCACGAAGAGGAAGAAGAACAGGGGGAAGATGAAGAAGGGGAAGATGTGGGTGGTGGCGGCCAGCACCACGGCGAGGATCAGGACCGAGATCAGGGCTACCGGGACGAACGCGCGGGGTGGGCGCGGGGGAGTTTGGGGTGTGGGTGGGCGGATGGGGGCGGTTTGGGGGAGGTCGGTGAAGAGGACTGAGAGGTCGGCTGTGGTTTTGGCGGCGTAGGCGCGGGCTACCCGGTCGTCGTATTCGTCGACGTCGAGGCGGCCGGCGGTGAAATGTTTGCCGAGGGCTTCGGCGGCTTGCTCGCGTTCGGCCGTGCCCACGCGCAGGGCGGGCGGTCCGAATACCGCGGGGCTGAAATCGGTCATGTCCAACCACCTCACCGGGAGAATCAAATTCGCTGTCCACCACAGTAGGCCGAAAATCGAGGGTCGGCTTGCGACCCCGGGCGTATTCCGGTGTACGACCGTGGGCGTACGCGGCCCGGATCAGGCGGCGCGGAATGCCTTCTCGCCAACCCGTTCCGGATCGGTGATGTGGGACAGGAACAGGCGGGCGGCCGGGGTCGGAGTGCGGGTGGTGACGGCGTGCCAGGGACGGGTGAGTGGCGTGCCTTCGATCGGCAGTATTTCCAGATGGCGGTCCGCGAGATCGTTCTCGATGGCGTCGCTGTGGATCAGCGTGATGCCCAGACCTTCCCGCGCGGCCGCCAGCGCCGCGCCGTGGGTGCCGAGAGTCAGTGTCGGAGGGCGTATTTGGAGTCTGTCGAAGAGCGCGAGGGTGGTGTCGCGGGTTCCCGAGCCCGCACCGCGCAGGAGCCAGGTCGCCTCGGCGGGATCCGGCCAGCGCCCCGGCGCGCCCACCACGACCAGCTCGCAGGGTCTTCGGGCGCGGGTGACCAGCCCGGCCTCACGCGGCGGACGCCCGGCGACCACGAGATCGGTTTCGTGGTGGGTCAATTCGACGAACAGCACGTCGCGGGGCTGAATCGACAGTCCCAGCTCGATATCGGGGTACCGGTTCCGGAACGAGGCCAGCAGCCGCAGCAGCACGTACTCACCGGCCGTGGCCACCACCCCGATGCGCAGCCGCCCGGTCTCGGCCTCGCGCACCGCCGCATGCGCCTCCTTCATGAGTCCGAGGATGCTGCGGCAATAGTCGGCGTACACCCGCCCGGCTTCGGTGAGCGCGATACCGCGGCCGGATTTCGCAATCAGTTTGGCGCCCAACTGTTTCTCGATGTGCGCAACCGCCGCCGACGCGGCGGCTTCGGTGATGTGCAACTGCGCGGCGGCCCGCCGGATACTGCTGTGCCGGGCCACGGCGAGAAACGTTTCCATGCGGACAGCGCTCACCGTACCCATCGTCAAACGGTAGCAAACACGACAAAATGGTTGAGGGAGACGAGAAACAATCGAATTGTTTGTCGATAACACTGCCGTCATCCTGGGAATCGCAAGTCGCCCAACCCCCTTCGCAGGAGGAATGATGGCCGTAACCGATGATCAGGATGGCACCCGCGGCCGGTGGGATCCGGGCGTACAGTCCTACGCGTCGATGGGATACTACAACCCCGACTATGAGCCCAAGGACACCGATGTCCTGGCCGTCTTCCGGGTCACCCCGCAGAAGGGCGTCGACCCGATCGAAGCCTCGGCCGCCGTCGCGGGCGAATCCTCCACCGCCACATGGACTGTCGTGTGGACCGACCGCCTCACCGCGCACAGCCGCTATCAGGCCAAGTGCTACCGCGTCGACGAGGTACCGGGCCGCCCGGGCGAGTACTTCGCCTATGTGGCATACGATCTCGACCTCTTCGAAGAGGGTTCGATCACCAATCTGACCTCCTCGGTGATCGGCAATGTATTCGGTTTCAAACCGCTGGCGGCATTGCGCCTGGAGGACATGCGAATTCCCGTTGCATACGTGAAGACCTTTCAGGGTCCGCCGCACGGAATCGTTATGGAACGGGAATACCTGAATAAGTACGGCCGCCCGCTGCTGGGTGCGACGGTGAAACCGAAACTCGGTCTCTCGGCCCGCAACTACGGCCGCGTGGTCTACGAAGCCTGCAGGGGCGGACTCGATTTCACCAAGGATGACGAGAACATCAACTCGCAGCCGTTCATGCGCTGGCGTGATCGCTACCTGTACGCCATGGAGGGCGTCAATCGCGCGATCGCCGATACCGGTGAGCTCAAAGGGCATTACCTCAATGTCACCGCCGCCGATATGGAAGACATGTACGAGCGCGCGGAATTCGCCAAATCGCTCGGCAGCGTCATCATCATGATGGATCTGACGGTCGGCTACACCGCCATGCAGTCGATGTCCAAGTGGGCCAGGCGCAATGGCATGCTGCTGCACCTGCACCGCGCCGGCCACTCCACCTACACCAGGCAGAAGACGCACGGTGTGAGCTTCCGTGTACTGGCCAAGTGGTGCCGCCTGATCGGCGTGGATCACCTGCACGCGGGCACGGTCGTCGGCAAGCTGGAAGGCGATCCGCATACGGTCAAGGGCTTCTATGACACGCTGCGGGACAACCACGTTCCCGCGAATCCGGCCAACGGCATCTTCTTCGATCAGGACTGGGCGAGCCTGCCCGGCGTCATGCCGGTGGCCTCCGGCGGTATCCACGCCGGGCAGATGCATCAGCTGCTCGATCTGTTCGGCGATGACGTCTGCCTGCAATTCGGCGGCGGCACCATCGGCCATCCCATGGGCATCGCCGCGGGCGCGGAAGCCAATCGCGTCGCACTCGAGGTAATCGTCAAGGCGCGCAACGAAGGTCGCGATCTGCTCAAGGAGGGCCCGGATATCCTGCGCCGCGCCGCCGAGACCAATCACCCCCTCGAAGTCGCGCTCAAGACCTGGGGTGATGTCACCTTCGACTACACCTCCACCGACGCACCCGACGCCATTCCGACCGCTACACGCTGAAAGGCGGTGAACCGCAATGCAACTGCGCCACGGCACCTTCGCGCACCTGCCGGATTTCAGCGATGAGGAAATCGCGGCCCAGGTCCGCTACGCCCTGCTCAACAATTGGCCGGTATCCATCGAATACACCGATGATCCGCACCCGCGCAATGTCTACTGGGAGATGTGGGGCCTGCCCCTGTTCGACCTGGACGAGCCCGACGGCGTGCTCGCCGAGATCAATGCCTGCCGCGCCACCTTCCCGCGGCACTACATCCGGGTCAACGCCTACGACGCCACCTACGGGCGGCAGAGCACCGCGCTGAGCTTCCTGGTGCAGCGTCCGGCCGAGGAACCGGGCTTCCGGCTGGAGCGCACCGATGCGGCCGACCGCAGTCAGCGCTACGGCTACCACGCGTACGCCCTGGATGACCGTCCCGGCCAACGTTACGGCGGCTGAACATAATTCGGATCGGGAGGACCTATCGTGAGTACAGCGCATCCCGCGGTTCCGGGCGATCGGGCACCTGCAGCCGGCCGCTCGGGCAACGGGTTCCAAATGCATCGGCCCGGGGCCACGAACCCCGCACCGCTGCGCGGATCGGCCGCCGACCCCTCGTCACCGCAGGATGCGGCGGCCGACCATCTAGCCGATGACGCGCTGCTGGACCTCTCGACCGATATCGCGGGCAAGGATGTCGAGGACACCCTGACCCGCCTGGACGCCGAGCTCATCGGATTGGCCAATGTGAAGCGCAGGGTGCGGGAGATCGCGGCGCTGCTGCTCATCGACCGCGCCCGCCAGCGCTTCGGATTGCAGGCCACCCGGCCCACCATGCATATGAGCTTCACCGGAGGGCCGGGCACCGGTAAGACCACGGTCGCCCTGCGCATGGCCGAGATGCTGCATTCGCTCGGCTATATCCGTAAACCCAAGGTGCACACCGTCACCCGTGATGATCTGGTCGGCCAGTTCATCGGGCACACCGCACCCAAGACCAAGGAAGCCCTCGCCAAAGCCGCCGGGGGCGTCCTGTTCATCGATGAGGCGTACTACCTGTTCCGGCCGGAGAACGAACGCGACTACGGCCAGGAGGTGATCGAGATCCTGCTGCAGGAGATGGAGAACGAACGCACCTCGCTCGTGGTCATTTTCGCGGGCTATCCGGATCGCATGGACACCTTCTTCTCCGCCAATCCGGGCCTGTCCTCACGGGTGGCGCACCATATCGAGTTCCCGGATTACACCCATGCGGAACTGCTGGCCATCGCCGAGCTGATGGTGGCCCAGGAGAACTTCCACTTCGATACCGCGGCGACGCAAGCGTTTTCGCGCTATCTGGAACTCCGCATGACCCGCCCGCGCTTCGCCAACGCCCGCAGCGTGCGCAATGCCCTGGACCGCTGCCGGCTGCGCCAGGCCAAGCGGCTCGTCGAACTGCACCGGCCGCTGAGCCGGACCGATCTGATCACGTTGACCGACAACGACGTCTACGGCAGCAGCGTGTTCGCGGACGCCACCGCACCGGAGGTGGCCACCACGTGAGGAATTGAGCAGGGGTATGCCTGAAGGTCTGAAAACCCTCACCCGCTACACCATCGAGCAGGAGCACCGGCACCCCGGATCATCGGGGGAGTTCTCGGCGCTCCTGAACGTATTGGCCACCGCCACCAAGATCATCGCGAATCAGGTGACACGGGGCGCCATCGTCGGATCGCTCGGCGCGTACGAACCGGATAATCTCCCGGTCACCGTGCATCGCAAGATGGACGCCATCGCGCACGACGTCATGGTGGCCGAAAGCCAGTGGAGCGGACCGCTTTCGGCGCTGGTGTCCGAGCAGATGCGTGAGTTCCACGCGGTGCCCTCGGAAGTGCGGCGCGGTAAGTACCTGCTCGCCTTCGACGCGCTCGACGGCTCCAGCAATATCGATGTGAATCTGCCCGTGGGAACGATATTCAGCGTGCTGCGCGCCCCGGAGGACGGGCGGGCGGCCATCGCCACGGACTTCCTGCAACCCGGCGTACAACAGGTGTGCGCCGGGTTCACGCTGTACGGGCCCGCCACCATGCTGGTGCTCACCACCGGCAATGGCGTGGACGGCTTCACCCTCGATCGCGAGGTGGGCGCGTTCGTGCTCACCCACCCGCGCATGCGAATCCCGGACGACACTTCGGGTTTCGCCATCAACGCCGCCAATGAGCGCTTCTGGGAGCGTCCGGTACGCCGCTACGTCCACGAATGCCTCCAGGGCGTCGAAGGCCCGCGCGGACGGGATTTCAATATGCGCTGGGTCGCGTCGCTGGTCGCGGACACCTTCCACATCCTCACCCGCGGCGGGCTCTACATGTACCCCCGCGATACCCGCAATCCCGACCGCCCCGGCCGGGTCTCACTGCTGTACGGCGCCAGCCCGATCGCCTTCATCGTCGAACAGGCGGGCGGCGCGGCCACCACCGGACACGAGCGGATCCTGCAGGTGCAGCCCAATGAGCTGCATCAGCGGATCCCGTTCATCTTCGGCTCGCGCAACGAGGTCGAGCGCATCGAGCGCTATCACTCCGAACCCGATGAGGGGCCGAGTTTCGACGCCTCACTGTTCGGATCGCGCTCGCTCTTCCGCCCGGCCCGTTAGCGGCGAAATCAGCTGTCCGGCAATCCAGGAGGTGCCATGTCGGTCAAACATCCCGTGGTCGCGATCACCGGGTCATCCGGTGCGGGAACGACCAGCGTCACGCGGACCTTTCAGGAGATATTCCGCCGCGAGGGGATCAGCGCGGTCATCGTCGAAGGGGATTCGTTCCATCGCTTCGACCGCAATGAAATGCAGTTGGCCATGGCCGAAGCCGAGCAGAATCGCAATCTCGGATTCTCACACTTCGGCCCGGAGGCGAACCTGCTCGGGGAATTGGAACGGCTCTTCCGCGACTACGGCGAAACCGGGGTGGGCGCGGTCCGGCGCTATCTGCACGATGAGGGCGAGGCCAAACCCTATGGGCAGCCGCCCGGTACGTTCACCCCCTGGGAGGAACTGCCGCCGGGCAGCGATCTGCTGTTCTATGAGGGCTTGCACGGAGCCGCCACCACCGAGGGCATCGATGTCGCGCAATACACCGATCTATTGGTCGGGGTGGTGCCCATCATCAATCTGGAGTGGATTCAGAAGGTGCACCGCGACAAGACCGAACGCGGTTACTCCAGTGAGGCCATCATCGATACGATCCTGCGCCGCATGCCCGATTACGTGAAACACATTTGCCCGCAGTTCTCCCGGACCTATGTGAACTTCCAGCGGGTGCCGACCGTGGACACCTCGAATCCGTTCACCACCCGCTCGATTCCGACCGCGGATGAGAGTTTCGTTGTCATTCGCTTCGCCGATCCGAAGGTGATCGATTTCCCGTATCTGCTGTCCATGCTGCACGATTCGTTCATGTCGCGGCCCAACAGCATTGTGGTGCCGGGCGGGAAAATGGATCTGGCCATGCAGCTCATCTTCACCCCGCTCATCCTGCGGCTGATGGACAAACGGCCCAAACGATTGCGCTGAAAACGGCTCGGGACAAAAGAATCCGGCGGCCGCTCTCCGAGGAGAACGACCGCCGGGAGGTGAATTCTATTGCGTCAGAGCGTCTTCGGGACGTCCTTCGCATTGCTCTTGACCGTGAAGGCGCTGAATATCTCCATGATGCCGATGAAGATCAACCACCAGCCCGCGACCAGGGTCAGGGTCAGGATCGAGGTGAACGGCACCGCGATCAGCCAGCCACCACCGATGACCAGCATGATGCCGAAGAAGATCGCCCAGCCGCGGCCCGGCATACCGTCCGCGGAGATGCCCGCGATCAGTGAGGAGACACCGCGGAAAATCCAGCTGATGCCGATCCAGATGGCCAGCAGCAGGACCGCGGTGGCCTCGCCCTTGTCACGCCAATTGTGGAAGCATAGGAAGCCCAGGATCAGCGAAAGAATCGCGCTGATGAAGGACAGGATTCGCATTCCGGCGCTCAGGTGCACACCGAAGGCCGCGATGAGTTGGAAGAGCCCGGACACAATCAGATAGACGCCGAAGAGAACGCCCGCCACGAGAATGGTTTTGCCGGGCCAGGCCAGGATCAGGATCCCCAGCACCACCGAGAGGATGCCGGTGACCAGGATCGACTGCCAGGCGCTCCGGGCCAGAGCATGCACCGGCCCTTCCATAACTTCCTCTTTGCTGGTTGTCATGTTTCGGAGAATATGCCCAGCTAAGTCACTTTGCGGTTAAGTTGCCCGGTGTGGTGTCAGGTTGTGATGCGGCGCAAGCGACGTCGGTTCGGCGTTTCTCCTCGTTCCGGCAGTAGCGCACATCGGCTCGCCAGGTGTAGATCGCGACCAACATCGATCCGATGACCGCCGCATCCAGCATGTATTCACCAGACACCGGAATACTGACCAGTCCGCCGATGAGCGCGCCGAGCGCGAAAGACCCGTATTGCACGGCATATCCGGCCCAGTCGCGCACCGTACCGCCACCCGCCACATGCCGCTCGATACCCTGCGCGAGTTTCACCAGCGTGCCGGTGACATAACTGACCGGAATGGATACCTCACCGTTCTTCACGAAAGAGGTGTTCAGCGCGCCCATTCCGAAGGCGACGGCCAGAATCGGCGTCAGGCCGATTCCGCGTTCGCCGAGAATGTGATCACCGACCGCCGCGACCATCAGCGCCGCGGTGGTCAGCATGGTCGCGCCGTGCGGGTGATTGCGCCACCAGTATCGACGGCACATCGAGGCCACGAAAACACCCAGGACGAAACAGCCGATGAGCAGGGCCGCACCCGCCGCGAGGGTGTGATCGCCGACGAAATTACCGATGATGGCGCGTTCGGTATTGCCGGTCATGAAGGTGACGAAATAGCCCGCGGAGTGGGCGTAGGCGGCCGCGCCGATGTATCCGGCGAGCATCGACAGGACAGAGGACAGTCGGGTCTCGAGATCCCAGAAGGGACCCGGTGAGACGCCCTGGCTGGCAGTCATGGCAACAGGCTAGCAACCAATTCTGAGGTCTTCCTGGATGTTCCGATCGGGCCGAACGCGTCGGCTCGACGGTGCGGTACAGTACTGATGTTAACCGGAATTCACATCCGGTAGGCAGGTACGAACAAGGAGAAGCCATGACTTCCGCCGTCATAGTCGACGTCGTCCGCACGCCCTCCGGAAAAGGGAAATCCGGTGGTGGACTATCGGAAGTGCATCCCGCGACCCTCTTCGCCGGGGTCCTGGAGACGCTCGTCGAGCGCACCGGAATCGATCCGGCGCTGATCGATGATGTGATCGGCGGTTGCGTCACTCAATCGGGTGAGCAGGCGTTCAATATCTCCCGGACGGCGGCGCTGGCGGCCGGATTCCCGGAAACTGTGCCGGCCACCACAGTCGACCGGCAGTGCGGGTCGAGCCAGCAGGCGGCGCACTTCGCGGCGCAGGGTGTCATCGCCGGGGCGTACGACATCGCCATCGCCGGTGGCGTGGAATCCATGTCGCGCGCGCCCATGTTCTCCAATGCGCAGGGTAAGGACGCCAATCGCGCACCGCTGGCGCACCGGTACCCGAATGGGCTTGTGCAGCAGGGCATCGCGGCCGAGATCATCGCCGCGCGCTGGAAGTTCGATCGGGCCGCACTGGACGAGTTCGCGGCGCGGTCGCACCAATTGGCCGCTGTCACCGCGGCTTCCGGCGGGTTCGACAATGAGATCGTCGCCGCGGGCACGCTGACCGCCGATGAGACGATTCGGCCGACCACCTCGGTCGAGGGGCTGTCCGGGCTGAAGCCCGCGTTCACCGACGCCGAGTTCAAGGCTCGCTTTCCGGAGATCGAATGGTCGATCACCCCGGGCAATTCGTCACCGCTCACCGACGGCGCGTCCGCCGCGCTGATCATGAGCGAGGAGAAGGCGAATCAGCTCGGTCTGAAGGCGCGGGCGCGGTTCCACTCGTTCGCGGTGGTCGGCGATGATCCGCTGCTCATGCTGACCGCGGTCATTCCGGCCACCCGCAAGGTGCTCGCGCGAGCGGGATTGAGCATCAACGATATCGACGCCTACGAGGTCAACGAGGCGTTCGCGCCGGTGCCGCTGGTGTGGGCGCATGAGCTCGGCGCGGATCCGGCCAAATTGAACCCGCGCGGCGGTGCTATCGCGCTCGGGCATCCGCTCGGCGCGTCCGGGGTGCGCATTCTGGCGACGATGCTCAACCACCTGGAGCAGACCGGCGGGCGCTACGGCCTGATGACCATGTGCGAGGCGGGCGGGCTCGCCAACGCCACGATTATCGAACGCCTCTGATCTCGCGGGGAAACTCGCACTCGCGCAGCCTGATTCGAATCGACGGCTGAGCGCGCCCGCCGGGGCAGCCGAATTCCACGGCCGACTCGGCGGGCTCAGCACCCCGCCCGCGTTCTGGGCATCGCGCCGAGTCACCAGCAGTTCGCGACTACCACGGTGTGGGGCCCGCGGTTCGCGTGCCAGCCGGGCGAGAGATTGTCGGGACATGGTCCGGCGGAGATGGGAAGCGTGAGTGCGCGCGGTGCCGCCGTTCACGAGAATGTCGGCGCGGGGTCGTACGGTGATCTCGGCTTCGGTGTCGTCGAGAGGTGGGTGCGGTGCGGGTTTCCTGGGATCAGGTGTTCGCGTGGCGTATGAATCGGCAGTTCATCGACGCGCGCGATGGGGCAGATGCCGTTGCGGTGGTGGGCCGATTGGCCGGAGTACAGGCGCAGGTGACTTCGGCGGCCGAAACCGCCGTGGCGCTCCGGACCGCGAAGGGTAAGCCCGGCGCGGTGGTCAAGGCGCTGGGGGATGGGAAACTGGTCAAGACCTGGGCCATGCGCGGCACCCTGCACGCGCTCACCCCCGATATCGCAGCCGGGGCGCTATCGCTCATGGGTTCGGCCCGCACCTGGGAAAAGCCTTCCTGGACAAAGGTTTACGGTGCGACCCCGCAGGATGTCGCGGCACTGGTCGACGCGGTGGGGGAGATCCTCGACGGAGCGATCCTGTCGCGCGATGAGTTGGTGTCCGCCATCGTCGCCGAACCCCGGTTCCACCCGCTCGGCGAGCAATTGCGCTCCGGCTGGGGCTCGGTGCTCAAACCGCTGGCCTGGCAGGGCGCGCTGTGCCACGGTCCCGCCGACGGCAATTCGATCACCTTCGCCAGCCCCGCGCATCTGATTCCCGGCTGGAAGGGGATTCCGGATCCCGATGCCGCCGCACCCGAGGTCATCGCGGCGTATCTCGGGGCATACGGTCCCGCCGCACCGGAAACCTTCGACGCCTGGCTCTCGCGCGGCAATATCAAGAAGCCTGTGCTGCGCCGCTGGTTCGCCGAAATGGGCGACCGGATCACCGAAATCGAGGTCGAGGGGCGCAAGGGATACATCCTCACCGAACACGCCGAAGCTCTGGCCACCACCGAACCCGCACACTCCGTGCGGCTGCTGGGCGCGTTCGATCAATACGTTCTCGGCCCCGGAACCGCCGATACCGCACTGCTTTCCGCAGAACATCGCGCCAAGGTGAGCCGCACCGCGGGCTGGATCTCCCCGCTCGTGCTGATCGACGGCCGCATCACCGGAACCTGGGAGACCTCGGGCACCGACCTCATCGTCTCGATGTTCGACGACGCCCCAGCGCCCGTGTCGGAACTATCCGCCGAGGCCGAGGGCATCGCCCGCGCCCTGGGTGTCGCGGACCTCGCCATCTCGGTGAAGTAGGTCCGGCGGCACCGTCCTTCGCGCTCCGACGATCGGTTCGCCGGGTTCACTCGGCGACGCTCACCGCCCCGTAGTCGGCAGGAGGTCCGGGGTTCGCGCGCCGGGGCCGAGCTGTAGTCGCAGGTCGCGGCGCTGTACGTGCTCGCCGCAGGATGAGCAGACCGGTTCGACGGTCATGGTGTGGCCGCAGCCCCTGTGCACGGTCTCGATCGGCGGACCGTCCGGGGCTGCGAAGGTGTCGCCCCACTGGCGCATGGCGGCGATGACCGTCCAGAGCGCGCGGCCCTTCTCGGTGAGCCGGTAGTCGTAGCGCGGCGGGTTCTCCTGATACGGCTCGCGCGTCATGATGTCCTGCGCCACAAGGTATTCCAGGCGCTGGGTGAGGACATTGCGGGCGATGCCCAGGCGTGAGCGGAAGTCGTCGAACCGGGTGACGCCGAAGAGCGCGTCGCGGACGATCAGCAGCGTCCACCATTCGCCGACGGCTTCCAGGCACTGGGCGATGGAACAGTTCATGTCCTCGAAACTGGTTCGGCGCATACCTCCACCATAGTCGGTTGCTTGAAAGAACTCACCCGGCTATGGTGCGTTTCATGATGCAACTCACTGGCCCTCCCGGCCGCAGCCGTGGCGAATCCAGCCACGGTCAGGACACCGGAACCCGGAGACCGACAGGGGAACGAGCGTGAATACCGCTGTAGCCGAACAGGACCGCAAAGTCGTCGATTCGCGGCTGGTGCTGGGCATCGTCGCCATCGGCGTACTGCTGTCCAGCCTGGATCTGTTCATCGTGAACGTGGCACTGCCCGAGATCGCCGCGGACTTCAGCGGCTCGCATATCTCCGGACTGTCCTGGGTGCTGAACGCCTACGCCATCGTGTTCGCGGCGCTGCTGGTGCCCGCCGGGCGACTGGGTGATCGCGGCGGGAACCGCACCACCTTCCTGGTCGGGCTCGGTCTGTTCATTCTCGGTTCGGCGCTATGCGCGGTGGCCTGGAATACCGGTGCGCTGGTGGGTTTCCGGGTGGTGCAGGCCATCGGCGGCGCGATGCTCACCCCGGCCTCGCTCGGGCTGGTGCTGGCGGCGACTCCGCCTGAGCGCCGCGCCATGGCGGTGCGACTGTGGGTCGCGTTCGGCGGTCTCGGCGCGGCGCTGGGTCCGGTGTTGGGCGGGTTGCTCGTCGAAATCGATTGGCGCTGGGTGTTTCTGGTGAATGTGCCGATCGGGCTCGCGGCGCTGGTCGTCGGCTGGCGACTGCTGCCGAATCCGGCCGGTGACGGCGGTGCGCTGCCCGACGGGTTCGGCGCGCTCATGCTGGTCGCCTCGGTGGCGGCGCTGATCCTGGCGCTGGTGAAGGGCGAGGATTGGGGCTGGGGTTCGGCCGGGGTGATCGGGGGACTGGTCGCGGCGTTCGTTTTCGGGCTCGCCTTCGTGCTGTCGTCGCGGCGGCATCACAGTCCGGTGGTGGATCCCGCACTGCTGCGGCTGCCGAATTTCGCTCTCATGGTTGGCAATTCGATGCTGTTCAATATCGCGTTCGCGGGCATGCTGCTCTCGGTGGTGCTGTGGGCACAGAACGTGTGGGGGTGGTCGGCGCTGCAAACCGGACTGGCCATCGCACCCGGACCGCTGGTGGTGCCGATCGTGGCGGTGCTGGCCGGAAAGGTCATCGCCAAGCTCGGCGCGGGGCCGGTGATCCTGCTCGGCGGTGTGCTGTTCGCGGCCGGAATCCTATGGTGGACAGTGTCTGTCACGCTGACGCCGAACTTCGCGGGCGGGCTGCTCGGGGGCATGCTGCTGACCGGACTCGGCGTCGGCCTCACCCTGCCGACCAGCTTCGCCACCGGCACCGCCGGGTTGCCGCCGCAGCGATTCGCCACCGGCTCAGCGGTATTGAGCATGGCGCGTCAGCTGGGATTGGCCATCGGGGTGGCGATTCTGGTCGCGGTGCTCGGCACCCCGGCGGGACCGGACGCGACCCTGGAAGCGTTCCAGCGCGGCTGGTACGTCATCGCCGGTGCTGCTGTCGCCGCCGGAATCGTCGGGCTGGCCGCACGACTGCCGCGACCGACCGCCTGATTCGCATCGGCGGCACCCGCACATCCGACCGGAGGCGGGTGTCGCCCCGGCACATCTCAGGGCCGGACTCAGGGGTTGTCCCGATGGTCCGGGCGCACCCCGGTCCCTACGGTCGAACTATGCGAATCATGCCGATCGTGACCGCTTTCGGACTCCTGGCGGTGGCGGGCTGCTCCAGCGTCAGCGGCGACAATTCACCCAAGGTCGTCACGACGACACCGATCGAGGTGTCGCCGAGTCGAGTCGACCAGGTGCGCAAGGATATCGACGCGATAGTACACGGGGGCGTGCCCGGTGTGATCGCCACGCTCACCGAGGGCGGGCAGACGGTGACGCTCACCTCGGGCGTCGCCGATCGGGCCACCGGCGCGCCGATTCCCATGATTCCGCCGCAGCAGACCCGGGTCGGCAGCATCTCCAAAACCTTTGTGGCGGCGATCATCATGCAGCTGGTCAGCGAGGGCAAGGTTCGGCTCGATGAACCCATCGACACCTACCTGCCCGGACTGCTCACCGGGCAGGGCGTGGACGGTCGGACCATCACCGTCCGCCAAATGCTCCAGCATCGCAGCGGATTGCCGGAGCTGACCGATGACCCGCAGATCGACGAATATCGTGCCGCTCTCGACGGACGCACCTATACGCCCGCGGAAGAAATCGCGATCGCCCTGCGCATGCCCGCGCAATTCGCACCGGGCACGCAGTACAAGTACACCAACACCAATTACATCGTCGCCGGGATGCTCGTCGAAAAGGTCACCGGCAGGGCGTATTCCGAGGAGCTGGCCGGACGCATCACCGGTCCGAACCAGCTCGCCGACACCTACCTCCCGCCCACCGGCGAACTCGATATCCGCGGCCCGCATCCGCACGGGTACGCCACCATCGACGGCGTCCTCACCGATGCGTCCCGCTCCGAACCGTCGGTGCCGTGGGTGGCGGGTGCACTGGTGTCGACAGGAGCGGATCTCAATCGCTTCTACCTGGCACTGCTCGCGGGTCGTATCGTGGCCGCCCCCGAGCTCAATCAAATGCTGACCAGTGATTCCCCCATGCCCGAGGACGGCAACATGCGTTACGCCCTGGGCATCGGGCACACCCAACTGCCTTGCGGCGCTGAATACTTCGGCCACACCGGCGGCATCGCCGGATATATCACCATTACCGGCGGCACCAAGGAAGGCCGAGCCTTCACCATCGCCATGACCGCCGCCCCCGACCAGAAGCCCGATGTCACCGCCCTCATCTCCCATGCTCTCTGTCCGTGACCGGCGTCGGGCCGTAGGTGGCTTTGCGCAGTAGCCATTCGAGCGGGCCGTATCTGTGGTGGCGCACCCAGATTCGAGCCGCGGCGAGCTGGGTGAGGTAGATGGCGACGGCTATGGCCAGAACCGTCCAATCGGAAAGCTTGCCCGCCAAGGCCAGGCCGTAGCCGGTGAAGATGATCGAGGTGATGATCGACTGGCTGATGTAGGTGGTGGCGGCGATCTTGCCCGCGGGAGCGAAGATATCGGCCACCCGCGGGCGGGCGTGCAGGATGCGCAGCAGCGTCGCCGCGTACGCGGCCGATAGCAGCGGGTCGGCGACCGTGACCGGACCCGCCAGCGGTGGCCAGTGGGTGAGTGCCGCGACGATCGAGACCGGAAGTCCCACACCGAAACCGATCCATTGAATCCGGGGAAGGTAGGGGAGGTAGCGGTCGGGTTCTTCCAGGACTCTGGCCTTTCCCGCGGCGAGGCCGACCAGGAACAGGGGCAGAATGTTGATCAGTCCGTAGACGACGAAGAGCGGCAGGTTGCCGCTGAACTCCTCCCAGCGCAGGCGGGCGGCAGCGCCCCAGCCCGCCCGCATGATCCCCAGCAGCCGATCATGTTCGGCGGCATCGATTTCGGAAGAGCCGCCGGAGGCGAGCAGGCCCAGGACCGTCATCACGATGACGCAGACGGCGAATATCGCGCACCCGCGACCTGCAACGCTCTGCGCGGTCGCAACCCGCTGAGCAGCAACAGCACCAGGCCGATCGCGCCGTATCCGAACAGTACGTCTCCGATGAAGAAGAACACCGCGTGCAGTGCGCCGATGACCATCAGGGCCAGGCAGCGCCGCACCGTGCGGGCCCGCGCGCTGACGCCCGCCCGTGCGGCGGACCGGAATTGCATGGTCAGCGAGTAGCCGAACAGGAAGGAGAACAGGACGTAGAACTTATTGTGGAAGAACGCTTCCAGCACCGTGATCGCGGAGCCGTCGCCGAAGCCGCCCGGATCGGACATCACCGTGATGTTCACCAATAGGATTCCGCCGAGGGCGAATCCGCGCAGCGCGTCCAACTCGATCAGGCGCGGGACCGCCGGCCGTTCCGTCATCGCTCGACCCTAGAGTCGCCCGCTCCCCGCCGAATCGCCTCAGAGAATGACCCGCGCCTACCTCTACGGGGGTACTCACCCCGAGTACTGGAACGCGTTTCAGTATGGTTCCCCCATGACCCTTGTCATCGACAACAGCGTGGAGATCGACGCACCCGCCGACCTGGTGTGGCAGGTGCTCACCGATGTGGCCAAATACGGCGAGTGGAACCCCTTCGTCCCCTCCTGCCAGACCACCCTCGAACCCGGCACCCCGATCGATATGCAGGTGCGGCTACTCGGCTCGAAACCCCGCCAGCAGCGCGAATACATCCGAACCCATACCCCGGGCAAGGAATTCAGCTACAACATGAAACCGGTCCCGGGCCTGTTGAACAGCCTGCGGCAGCATAATGTCATTCCGCTCGAGGACGGCCGCACGCGGTACACCTCGCATTTCGAGTTGAATGGCCCGCTGAGCATTCTGGTGAGCGCGGTGCTGGGCGGCGCCATGCGCAAGGGCTTCGGCGGTATGACCGATGGGCTCAAGCAGCGCGCCGAGGCATTGGCGTCCGTGCAGGGCTGATTCGCGAAAGGAGCGGGCGGCCGTCAGGCTTCGAAGGGAATGACGTTTCCGAAGGAGTCGCGGCCGTCGGCTTCCTGTTCGATGGCGCCCGCCAAATCCTCTACCGCGGACCAGGATCGGGGTGGGGTGTCCTCGAGGTTGCCGATGGTGTACCAGGTGGCGGTGCCACGGTATCGGACCAGACCTTTACCCGAATAGTCCAGCGTGACATCGAGATCCCCGGAAACCGTGCCCTCTTCCTGGGTCATGACGGCTGCCTCGGTGCGAATTTCGACGATGTCGACTATTTGAACTCTCCTTTGTCGATGCAGTCCTTGACCGCGGTCTGAATCGCGGCTTGCTCCTTGGAATCGACGTTCAGGTCGTACTTTATCTTGACCTGGATATAGCGGGCGATATAGCCACACCGGAAATTGCCGGGCGGGATATAGGTCGACGGGTCCTGGTCACCCTTGGAACGGTTGGCCGTCGGGTCCGAGGGCGCGAGGTTCAGCGCGTCATTGGCGACGGCGCGGCGATGATCGTCATCCCACTTCGCCGCACCCGAACGCCACGCTTCGGCCAGGGCGACAATGTGATCGATGTCGACGCCCGCCGAATCGGTGATGAACTTGTACGGCTTGAGGCCGTTGGTCTTCTTGTCCGGCACACCGTACTGATCCCGCCAGCCCGAATCCTTGCCGATGGTGAACTTGCACGTCGCGGGATCCAGGGTGACCGTGCCGACCGCATCGCGCAGCAGCATGACCTCGCGGGTGGTGCAGCGGCTGTACTTGGCGAACGCGTCACCGAAACCGTGTTCGGGCTTCTCGGTATCCCAGTGCGGGAACCGATCCCGCTCGTATCCGGTCATCGGCAACTCATTGGACACCTTGAGTTTCGGTAGCAGGCCGTTGATTTCGGCCGCCGACGCCACCGGCCCGCCGCGCGGCGGCGCGGGCGGGGTGGAGGTGGTGGAGCTCTTCGAACCGCCCATATTCTCGAGCAGCGCGGCGGCGATGATGAGCACGAGGACGATGCCGACGGACACGACGGTCCCGAGGATTCGGCGCGAAGGCTTCTTTTTCAGCATGATTCGAACACCGTCGCAATCCTGGACCCGAAACAGCAAGTCGCACCGGCGGTTCGGAGACGCGTGTCACATCGCTGCGCGAGCAGCGGTTGTCGGCGAACGCGGCGCTACCTACATAGTGGGGTAGACGGGGGTCGAGAACAACGCGGTTGCAGCGGGTTTCGGGCGACACGCCGGGGCGACTCGCGGAAGCGCTGTCGCGCGGCACTTCTCACACGCATGAAAAAGCCGCGCCGACAACAAGGTCGACGCGGCGAATTCGGGTGTCGCTAGGCGTTGTTGAGCTTGTTCAGGCGCTCGCACGCCTCCAGGTACTCCTGGATGAGGCGCTGCACCACATCGGTGGAACGCTCGATCTTGTTGAGCTGACCGACAACCTGGCCCACCGGGTTGAAGTTGACGTCCTTGGCGGCCTCGGGGTAGCGGTGCCCGCGCTTGACGCCATCGAGCGCGACCATCATCTGCAGCGGCATGCCGAGCGGGTTCGGGGTGTCCTCGCGGTCCCACGCCTCGGTCCAGTCGTTCTTGAGCATGCGGCACGGCTTACCGGTCCAGGACCGCGAGCGCACGGTGTCCGAGCTGGTGGCGTCGACGTAGGTCTGCATCTGCGCGGGCGGCACATTGGCCTCCTCCACGGTCAGCCACAGCGAACCGGTCCACGCGCCCTGCGCGCCCATGGCCAGCGCGGCCGCGACCTGACGGCCGTTGCCGATACCGCCGGCGGCGAGCGCGGGCATATCGCCGATCGCGTCGACGACCTGCGGCCACAACACCATCGAGGCGATCTCGCCGCAGTGGCCGCCGCCCTCGGTGCCCTGCATGACGACGAAGTCGAGTCCGGCGTTCTTGTGGTTGAGCGCGTGCTTGACCGAACCGCACAGCGCGCCGATGAGGCGGCCGGAGTCCTGGATCGTCTTGATCACGTCATCGGGCGGGGTGCCCAGCGCGTTGGCGACCAGCTTCGCCTTGGGGTGCTTGAGGATTACCTCGATTTGCGGGGCGACGGTGGTGGCGGTCCAGCCCAGCAGCTGATTGTGCCGCTCGTCCTCGGGCAGGTGCGGGACGCCGTGATCCTCGAGGATCTTCTCGGCGAAATCGCGGTGGCCCTGCGGAACCAGCTTGGCCAGTTGGGCTTCCAGCTCCTCGGGGCTCAGGCCCTCGACGCCCTTGCCCTCGTACTTGGAGGGGATGACCAGGTCGACGCCGTACACGCCGGTGACATGCTCATCGAGCCAGGCCAGTTCGACCTCGAGCTGTTCGGCGGTGAAGCCGACCGCGCCGAGCACGCCCAGGCCGCCCGCATTGCTGACCGCGGCGGCCACATCGCGGCAGTGGGTGAACGCGAAGATGGGGACATCGATGCCCAGGCGGTCGCAGATCTCGGTACGCATGTGGTGGGGGCTCCTCTAACTTCCCGGCACTGGAATGTTCTGCCCATCACACTAGAACATGTTCTACATTGAGACCAGTCTCCGGACGACCAACCACTGCGACATGTCAAGAACATGTTCTAGTTAGTGGAATCGGGATGTGCGGCGAGCAGGCCATCGGCCAGCAGATCGTCGAATAACAACTGGTCGACCGGCGGAACATGCGGGCGATCGGCATAGGTGAACCAGGCCGTCTCCTCTATCTCGCTGCTGACGGCGAGCGTACCGGTGTAGTCGGCGGTGTAGCAGGCCATTCGCACGATGGCATCGGGAATCTCCGCCTCGTAAGTGCCAACGTGCACAACGGATTCCGGCAACAGCGCGACCGTGAGCTCCTCCTCGATCTCGCGCAGCAGGGTCTGCCGATCGGTCTCCGCGCCTTCCCGCTTACCACCCGGGATATAGAAGACGTCCTTACCCTTGGGCCGCGCGCAGAGGATCCGCCCATTCTCGATCCGCACCCACGCCACCGTGTCGATCAATCGCTGTTCCGTCGGCATACCCGCAGCCTAGGGGACGCGGCGGAACTAAAATCGGAGCATGAGGCGGGGTGCGGCCGTCGCCGTCGCGATCATCGCGATGGGCGCGGGAATGGTTGGCTGCCAATCGAATGGGGCGTCACCAACAGCAAGTACGAGTACGACGGCAACCTCCGGTGTCGACCTGCCCGCGGATACGACACCCGCGGCGGCCGTCTGGGCCGTGCCGAAAGCATTTCTGGGGGAATGGACCGGAGTGGTGACGGGGGCCGGGAGTTTCGACCTGGTCTTCACCATTCGATCGGGCAAGGGCGGCGAAGAGGTCGTGAACGCCGTCGCCACCGAACAGGGATCGGGGAATCGATGCGAGAGCATCGGGCGGATGATCTACGGCACTCAGAACGAGTTGACCTTCGCGTTTCGGCTCGTCGGCGGGAGCGACTGCACCGATAACGGGAAGCTGGCAACAGTCGGTGTGCACGCGGATCGATCCGCCGGTTACAGCAGTGAGCGGCCGGGTGGGACGCTGACGGGGACGCTTCAGAAGGCTTGATTCACAAGCCGATTCACCGCGCGGGTGATGCGGTCGGTATCACCGGTGATCCACCAGTCGGTGATGATGCCGCGCATGCCCGAGATGAGCAGTGTCGCGGCGGCGTCGGGATCATCGATGGCGGGATCGATGCGGATGAGAGTGTCCGTCATGGCGGAGACGAGAACTCGAACCGCGTCGGTGGCGTAGGCGGTGAAAGGGCTCCCGGGGACCGTGGCCGCGCCGAGGACCTGAAGCAGGACCCTGATGCTGACCGAGGCGTCGCCCGTGGTGTTCAGCGTAAAGGATTGAGCCAGGCGCGATTTGAGGACATCCGGGTTGTCGATACCGGCGAACAGGGCTGGGATGTCGGGACGCTGGGTTTCCAGCGCGGCGATCAACATCTGCTCTTTGGTGCCGAAATAGTGGATGAGCATGCGGGAGCTGGTGCCCAGATACTCCGCGAGGGGGCGCAGGGAGAGTTCGGCCAGGCCGCGTTCGGCGATGTAGGCGATGACACCGGCGAGGAGTTCGGCGCGACGAGCGTGGTCGAGGGGGCGGGGCACGGGTTGACTGTAGCGGACGGTACAGGTATCCATGTCGGCATGGGTGTAGCAACTGGTACAGAAACTCGCAATGTCGTGGTTACCGCGATGGCGGCCACCACCTGCCTCGGGCCGGATCTGGATACGACCTGGCGGCGGCTACTGGCGGGGGAGAGCGGAATCGCCACGCTCACAGACGATTTCGTTGCCGAGAATCAACTGCCGGTGCGGATCGGCGGGCGATTGACCAATCAGCCCGGGGAGCGGCTGACCCGAATCGAGCAGCGCCGGATGTCGTTCGTCCAGCAGCTCGCACTGGTACTGAGCCGACAGGTCTGGCAGGAAGCCGGAACGCCCGAGATCGATCCCGAACGACTCGCGGTCGCGGTGGGAACCGGGCTCGGCGGCGGCGAATCGCTGGTGCACGCGGTCGACGCCATGCGAGCCGGGGGCTATCGCAAAGTGCCGCCCATGACGGTGCCCATGGTGATGCCGAATGGATCGGCCGCCACCGTCGGCTTGGAGATCGGCGCGAAAGGCGGTGTGTACGCACCGGTTTCGGCATGCGCGTCGGGTGCGGAAGCCATCGCGCACGGTTGGCGGCTGATCGCCACCGGTGAGGCCGATGTGGTGGTCGCGGGCGGCGTGGAAGGGCATATCGATGCGGTGCCGATCGCCAGCTTCGCCATGATGCGGGCCATGAGCACCCGCAATGACGAACCCGCGCGCGCCTCACGGCCTTTCGACAAGGATCGCGACGGGTTCGTCTTCGGCGAAGGCGGGGCGATGGTGGTGCTGGAATCCGAGGCGCACGCGCGGGCCCGGGGTGCGCGGATACTCGGGCGCGTGCTCGGGGCGGGCATCACCTCGGACGGGTATCACATCACCGGCACCGCGCCCGATGGCGATGGGGCCGCGCGGGCCATGCGCAAGGCGATCGGCACCGCGGGATTGTCGGCGGCAGATATCCGGCATATCAACGCACATGCCACCTCGACTCCGGTCGGGGACGCATCCGAGGCCAATGCCATCACAGCGGTCGCGCCGAATGCCTCGGTGTACGCGCCGAAGTCGGCGCTCGGACATTCCATCGGCGCGGTCGGCGCGCTGGAGGCGATCCTCACGCTGCGCACGCTGGAACAGCAGATCGTGCCTCCCACACTGAATTTCGAGCAGGGCGATGCGGAAACCCCGCTCGATATCGTCGCCGGTGCGCCGCGTGCGCAGAGCTTCGACTACGCGCTCAGCAATTCGTTCGGATTCGGCGGCCACAATGTCACCCTCGCGCTGGGGCGCGCCTGATTCACCGGTTCAGTTCCGCGCGGCCCGCGCCAGCACGGCCCGGCAGCGCTCGGCGAGCACGGGCTCGAAGGTGAAGCACAGGCTCAACCACAGGATGCCGAAGACCCATCCGGCGAAGACATCGGTCGGCCAGTGCACCCCGAGATAGATGCGGGAGACCCCGACGCCCACGACGAACAGCGCCGCGACGGTCAGCAACAGCGCTCGCCATACTCCGTGCAGCACCCGCGCGGCCAGCAATGCCACCACGCCGACCACGACGATCGACCCCAGGGCGTGCCCCGACGGATAGGAGTGATTGGTCTCGATCACCAGCCGATCGGCCAGCGGCGGGCGCGGGCGCGCGATCAGCAGCTTGCCGAAGTAGACCAGCGCAGCCGCGCCGAGTCCGGTGATCGCGACGAAAACCGCTGTCTCCCATCGCCTTCCCCAGAGCAATACCGCATATGCGACGGCCGCGAGCAAGGTCATGGCGGCGGTGCCGCCGAGCATGCTGATGCCCTTGGCGAGCGAGGTCGCGGTATCACCGCGATGTTCGACGAACCATCGCATCCAGCTCGCATCCGGACCGAGCGGATCCGGATGGGCCAGCACCGCGATGGTCAATGCCAGGACCGCCAACCCCAAGGCGATCAGTACGCCGAGCGCGGCCGGACGCGGCGGTTTCGGCCGCGTGAATACCGCCGATGACTCCATTTGCTTAGAGGTAGCTGCGGAGGACATCCTTCGACCATGTCACGAACCCGCTGAGAGGATGTTGAGAACACACGCCGATTGCGGGAGGTCCGCATCACCTGGTGCATGCTTGGGCGGTGCGAGTGCTGGTGGTGGAAGACGAGGAGCGCCTGGCGCGGACCATTGCGCGCGGTCTCGAGCTGGAGGGTTTCGTGGTGCAGCTCGCCCACACCGGGACCGACGGGCTGTGGTTGGCGACCGAGGACGATTTCGATGTGATCGTGCTCGACATCATGTTGCCGGGATTGAGCGGGTACGAGGTGCTGCGCCGATTGCGGCAGCGCGATGTGGCCACGCCGGTGCTGATGCTCACGGCCAAGGACGGCGATTACGAACAGGCCGATGCGCTCGATCTGGGCGCGGACGACTATCTGACGAAGCCGTTCTCCTTCGTGGTGCTGATCGCTCGCCTGCGCGCGCTGCTGCGCAGGCGAGCCCCGCAGCAGCCGTCGATCTTGGCGGCGGGGGCGCTGACGCTCGATCCCGCGCGGCGGCTGGTGCGCTACGGCGAGACCGAATTGACGCTCACGCCAAGGGAATTCGCGCTGCTGGAATTCCTGATGCGGCACCGGGGAATCGCGCTCACCAAAGCCGAGATCCTGCGCAATGTCTGGGATGCGCATTACACCGGACCGGAGAATGTGGTCGAGGTGTACGTCGGCTATCTGCGCAAGAAGATCGATGCGCCGTTCGGGCAGAACACCATTGAAACGCTACGGGGCGTCGGCTATCGACTGATCGATCCCGGGACCGGTTAGCGGTAGCGCAACGAATCCGGAGCCGAGGTGTCAGGGCAGGGTGTCGGTCTGAATGCGCGGATCGAGCTTGCGGAGCGTATCGGGGCGGTCGGTGAGACAGGGCCAATCCCGGCTCACCGCTTCGATGGTCGCGTGCCCGGCCGGGATGAGCGCATCGGCGTCGAAACGATCGGCCAGGGCCGCGCCGAGTTGATCACTCGCCGGGCGGTCCAGCGGCTGGATGACCGTATTCGGCAGATCCAGCAGGACGGTCAGAATGTCATGCCGGCCCGGCGGGATGAGCGCACGCGCCGCAGCCAGTGCGGTGGCCGGGATGACGATGGTGTGCCCGGCGTCCGCGGTGGCCCACACCACCGATTGCACATAGGCGACCCGATGCGCCCACGCGGTCAGCGCGGCGGTATCGAAGACGACGCCGCCGAGGGTGGCGCCGGGGGAGGTCATGCCGCGCCGGCGTGGTCGCCGTTGACATCCTCCTCGGGTAATGGAGGCAGGCCCTGCACGGCTCGGGCGCGATTGATCAGATCCAGGGGTGGGCGGCCGCCGAAGACCTGCTCGATGCGAGCCAGGGATTCGGCGCGGTCGACGCGGTTCTTCACGGACTCCGCCACGAATGCCGAAATCGATTCGATACGACCCCGGCTGCGCCAATCGTCCAGGGTCGCGGCGATCTCCTCCGGCACCGTCACGGTGATCTTTCGGGTGCGACGTTCTCTCGCCATACCGCAATGGTAGCGCGGTATGCCCGAAGAACACGAGAAGGTAACGGTGTGATCCCACCTGGCAGGACTCGCCGATCTTTGCTCCCGATGGGTGTGCCGATCGCGATGATTCGGATTCCGGTGATCTGAAACCTGCCGGTCACGCGGCGATCCGTGTTCGATACGGTGGGCGTGTGCCGGTCGCGGGTCGCGCCGGAGTCAGCGAGAGGACAGACGATAGATGGCGACGAGTTCGATCGAGTGGGTCGACGGTGCCCTGGTCACCATCGATCAGCGCGCACTACCGCAGGAGCTGCGGGAATTGCGGATCACCACGGTCGACGATCTCATCGACGCCATTAAATCGCTGGCGATTCGCGGCGCTCCGGCCATCGGCGTGTCGGGGGCGTTCGGTGTGGTGATCGCGACGCAGGCCGCAACGGTCGACGGGGTGGTGAATACCGAACTGGTCGAAGCGGAATCGGCGCGCATCGCCGATGCCCGGCCGACCGCCGTCAATCTCGCGTGGGGTGTGAAGCGGGCGCTGGCGCAGCTGCCAAACGGTGCGCAGGCCGTACTCGATGAGGCGCTGGAAATGCTGGCCGAGGACGGCCGGGTGAACCTGGCTGCCGCCACGCATGCCGCCGATCTTGTCCAGCGACTGTGCGCGGATCGGCCGCTGCGGATTCTCACGCACTGCAATACCGGACGGCTCGCGACGACCGCCGTGGGCACCGCCATCGGCGCTTTGAATGTGCTGCATCAGCGCGGTGCGCTCGCGGAAGTGATTGTGGACGAGACGCGTCCGCTGTTGCAGGGTGCGCGGTTGACCGCGTGGGAGATGGCCGAGGCCGGGATTCCGCATCGGCTCACCATCGATTCCGCCGCCGCCTGGGCGATGGCGACCGAGGGTGTGGACGCGGTCATGGTCGGCGCGGATCGCATCACCGCGGACGGGTCGGTGGCGAACAAGATCGGCACCTACATGCTGGCCATCGCGGCCAAGCGGCATGGGATTCCGTTCATCGTCGTTGCGCCGGAATCGACCCGGGATGTGGCGACCGCGCGTGGCAGCGACATCGTGGTGGAACAGCGGGCCTCGGCTGAGGTCACCGGATTCGGCGGTGTGACAACGGCTCCCGAGGGGACGCCGACGTTCAATCCCGCGTTCGATGTGACGCCGCCGGAGTTGGTGACCGCTGTTGTCACCGAAAATGGCGTGCTCGGCAATCCCGCACTCGATGCCGGGCGGGAGATCGCGGCCATCGCGCGCGGGCTCTACGCCAATGGCTGGATGCCCGGCACAGCAGGCAATATCTCGGTGCGCCAGGGCGATACGGCCGTGGTGACCGCGAGCGGACTGTCCAAGGGTGAGCTGGCCGAGAATGACACCGTGACGGTGGCGGTCTCGGATTCCGCGCCGCTGTCGGCGACCGGGCGAAAGCCGTCCGCCGAGACCACGATTCACACCGCCGTCTACCGGACCACCGAGTCGACCGCGGTCGTGCATGTGCATCCGCCGCACGCCACCGCGCTGTCGATCATTGCAGCAAGTGCCGATGTGCAGCCTGTGCGCTTCACCGGATACGAGCTCATCAAGGGATTGGGCGGTACCCGTCCCGATCTCATCGACATTCCGGTTTTCCCGAATCACGCCGATGTCCCGCAGATCGGCGCGGATATCGAGAAGTATTTGAACGAACATCCCGACGCTCCGCCGGTGTTGTTCATTGCCGGACATGGCATTACGGCATGGGGTGCGACGCTGGCGCAGGCCCGCGACCGCGCCGAATGCCTCGAGGCCATGTGCGAGCTGGTCACCTTGACCGGTCTCCGCGAGCTGCCGGTGCGCGAGAATTAGTTCCGAGGAAGGAATACCGATGACTCTGCTGCAGATCATGTCCGATCAGGACTCCGCCGATGTCAAGCTGCGCACCACCGATGACGCGGTGATCGCCGCCGAACTCGGTAAGCGCGGCATCACCTTCGAGCGCTGGTCGCTGTTCGACGGTTTCGACGCCGCGACCTCGACCGAGGACCTGCTGGCCGAATATCAGTCGCGCATCGAGGAATTGAATGCGGACGGCCGCTTCAAGTTCATCGATGTGGCGCGGATTCACCCCGATGCGAATGATCCGGAATGGCCCGCCAAGGCCGTCGCCGCGCGCACCAAGTTCCTGGACGAGCATCGGCACGCCGAGGACGAAGTGCGTTTCTTCGCCGCCGGACAGGGCTGCTTCTATCTGCATCTCGGTGACGAGGTGCTCGCGACCGTCTGCACCGCGGGCGATCTCGTCTCGGTTCCGGCGGGCACGCTGCACTGGTTCGATATGGGCACCGAGCCGGAATTCGTGGCCGTGCGGTTCTTCGAGGAGGAAGACGGCTGGATCGGCGATTTCACCGGCGATAAGATCTCCGGCGGCTTCCCGACCCTCGACGAATTGCTCCCGGCATGATCAATGTCATCGTCCTCGATATCGAGGGAACCACCAGCCCGACGAGTTCGGTCCGCGAGGAGCTGTACGGCTACACCCGTGACCGGCTCCCGGACTGGCTCGCGGAAAACACCGGGGGAGCGGCGGATTCGATCATCGCCGAAACCCGCGCACTGACCGAACAGCCGGACGCGTCGGTCGCCGAGGTGGCGGCGATCCTCATCAACTGGCTGAACACGGACGTGAAAGCCGAACCGTTGAAAGCCGCCCAGGGCATCATCTGCGCCGAAGGCTTCCGCAACGGTTCCCTCTACGGCGAATTCTTCCCCGACGTCCCACCCATGCTCCGTGCCTGGCGCGAATCCGGCCTCGAGCTCTACATCTATTCCTCGGGTTCGGTCCGCAACCAAAAGGATTGGTTCGCCTACGCCCGTCCCGGCGACCTCTCCCCATTGATCACCGGTCATTTCGACCTGACCACCGCGGGCCCGAAGCGCGAAGCCTCGTCCTACGAAAAGATCGCAGGCGCAATCGGAGTCCCCGCCGAAAGCATCCTGTTCCTCTCCGACCATCCGGACGAACTCGACGCCGCGGTAGCGGCGGGCTGGCAAGCCATCGGCGTATCGCGCCCCGGCGAACCCAACCCGCCCCGCCCTCCACACCGCTGGATCAACGACTTCGCCGACGTCGAACCCAACTGATCCCCGACCCGGGACCAATGCCGATCATTCCGGGCAATAACGCCACGTGACATGAACATTCGGCCCGAAGCGGAATGCGCCGGATACCAAGGGACGTCGTTGACGTCCCATTGGCACCGGCGCATCGTCAGGTGTTCTAGGCCCGCTTGCGCACCTTCAGGAGCGCGAAACCCAGGGGGAGGTCGTGGCATTCGGTCACTTCGAGGTTGACCGATGCAGCCAGATCTCGGTAATGGGTGGGGGTTCGTTCGCGGCCGCCTACGTTGCAGAGCATGTGGATGTCCCAGGCGGGGACGAGGGAGGGGGAATTGTCTTCGGGGAGAAGTCTTTCGATGATGTAGAGGTGTGAGGTGGGGGTCATGGCGGTGGCGCAGTTGTGCAGGATGGTGCGGCAGTCGGTGTCGTTCCAGTCGTGCAGGACTCTGGAGAGCAGGTAGATGTCAGCGGCGGGGGGTAGCGGGGTGGTGAAGAAGTCGCCGGGGACCAGGTGACAACGGTCGAAGCAGTTTTCGCGGAGCAGGGTGGTGCGGGCGCGGTCCAGGGTGGTGGCGCGTTCGAAGAGGGTGCCGCGCAGGCGGGGGTTCGCGGACAGGACTCGGGCCAGGAGTTCGGCGTTGCCGCCGCCCACGTCGATGACGGTGTCGGCGGTGGAGGTGTCGATCAGGTGGCCCACGTGACCGAAGATGGCGGCGCTGGCGGCCATGGCGCTGTCGAAGAGTTCGGCGCGGTCCGGATCGGCGGTGAAGTAGTCGAAATGGTGCTGGCCGAAGTGTTCGTCGAATGCGGTGTGGCCGGTGCGAATGGCGTAGTCGAGGGCGCCGAAGGATTCGTAGAACGCGCCACCGTACAGGCGCGCAAGGGAATTCAGTGAGTGCTCGTGGCCGTGGGCGAGCAGCGCGCCGGTATCGGTGAGGGCGTAGCCCGCGCCCGCGGGTTCCACCACCTCGAGGTCGAGCAGATAGCGCATGAGCCGGGTCAGCGCCCCGCAGTCGGTGCCGGTGCGGGTGGCCAGTTCGGCGAGTGGGACGCCGGGGGCGGCGGCGATATGGTCCGCGATGCCGTGTTCGGCGGCGACCGCGAGGGCCTGGGTGGCCCACGCACCGGTCAACTGTCGCAGCAAACGCTGTGCCGGGCCCTCGGATTCGAGGGTGTGGGTGCTCAGCACCTGCGGTTGATGCCCGGCGACATGCAGTTCCAGTCGCCGGTACGGCTGAGTGCGCGCACCGGTGCACGCGAAGTAGAGGATGGTGGTGTCCTCGTGCGGGTTGTAGCCGCCGCCGTCGGCACGCATCCGGCCCCGGCCGGTGAACAGTGCGCGCAGACCGGTCAGGGTGATTTCGTCGATGACCCCGGTGGCCATGGCCAGATGGGACTCGGCCCCGGTGACGCGTTCGGCGGCCGCCACCTCCTCCGGTGCGTTCTCGAGGGCGAAAAGCTCTATCTCACAGGGGGTTCCATCGAGGGCCGGTAACGCGGCCCGGTAGATGTGCACCGGCAGCCGCTCGTCCGACAGGCCGTGCCGGATGGCCAGGCGGCGGCGCACCACCGTGCTGGGGCCCGCCGAGACCACGGTGAGGTCATGCTCGGCGAACAGCGCGTCGATCGCCTGCGGTTCCTCCGGGAAGATCAGGACCGCGGTGTGCGCGAACCGGCAGTGCGCGGCGATGGCGGCGTGTTCGGCGACCGTCAGATCGGGCAGCATCGCGGCCAGCACCCGGCCGGTGTCATGCGTTCTGACGAACTCCACTGCCTCCGTGATTCTTTCGCGGTCGGTTGTTTCGATACGAAGGGGTACAGCCAGCGAACGGGTCACGCGTCCTCCTGTATTCAGATGCCGACGTAGTTCTCCGCGAAGAAGTCCTGATGGGTGCGCGAGGTGGCGAGGCTGTGCAGGCGGGCCTGCTGGAGATCGCGCTCGAAGGCCGGGTTCGGGCCGACAGGAGGGTGCAGCAGATTGATCATCCAGTGCGAGAACTCGTGCGCGCGCCGGATACGCGGCACGCATTCGGCCGAATAGCGTTGCAGCGCAGCGGTATTACCGCCGCGCAGCGCCGCTATGAAGGCCCGCGCCAGCGTGCGCGCGCCGAGAATGGCCAGGTTCGCGCCCTTGGCGGCCGACGGGCTGATCGAGGATGCCGCGTCACCGGCCAGGAACAATCGGCCCTGCTGAATCGGATCCAGGATCTCCGAGCGCAGCCGCACCAGACCGCGCTCGAAAATGGGCCCCGCCCGCAGCGGTCCGTATCGGCCCGCGTCCAATCGCGTTGCGAGCGAATCCCAGATGCGCTGCTCACTCCAGTGCAGCGGATCATCGTGCGGATCGCACTGGAGGTAGTAGCGGGTCACCTCCGGCCCGCGCGGCATCTGCCCGGCGAAGCCGTCCCGGTGCACGCCGTAGACGACGGTGTCCGTGGTCGGCGGGGCCTGGGCCAGCAGTGCCAGCCAGGTGATGTCGTATTCGCAGGTCGAGCTGGGCGCGTTGAAGGTCTTGCGAGCCAGTCCCCGTGCACCGTCGCAGCCGGCGACATAGCTTGCGCCGAGCCGGTTTTCGACGCCCTCCAGCGTGCGCGCCAGCACCCACGGCAGATCGCCGCGCAGGTCGCCGAGCTGCTGCGCGGTGGTCTCACAGCGCAGCTCGCCACCGCGGCGCAGGTATTCGGCGACCAGATCGGTCACCAGATCCTGCTGCGGATACACGGTATGCACCTCACGCCGCCCCAGCGCACCGTACGAGAGTTCGAACCGCCCTGCGGCAGTGCGGAATTCGCAGGAATCGTGGGTGCGCCCGCGCGTGCGCAGCCCATCGTCGAGCCCGTACTCGCGCAGCACCGCGACGCTTTCGGGCGCGAGGAATCCGGCCCGCGCCCGCTGTTCGATATGCGCGCGGCTGCCGCGCTCGAGGATCACCGAATCGATCCCCGCGCCCTGCAGAATATTGCCGAGCACCAACCCGGCCGGTCCGGCCCCGAGGATCAAGACCTCGGCGATGCGATCATTTCTGCCCACATGCACGGGATCGGAGATTAGAGCACTTGACGCCTCGCAACCCCACTGCGACCGCGTGTCGTGACGAAGCCGATTTCAAATGTCCTCACCCGCAACATATTTGCGGGTCAAACGATCTCGCAGACTGAAAATCCCGCAGTCAACATTGATTTCAGTTACTTTCGGGCAAATCGGACGCAGAGGGCGACCCGCTGCCGCGCCCGGCCGATCGGAGAGTGGCCGCGAGAGATTCGCAACGGGCGGTGAGTTCCGGCGGGTACAGGACCTCGAAATCGTGGCCCAGCATCGCCACGTGCATGAGGACGGCATCGAGATTGGCTGCGCCACTGCGCAATTCACAGGTGTCGCGATCCCGTGGATGTACCGAGGCCGCCGAGGGTGGCACCTGTGCGCGAACGGTGTCAGCGGGGGCGTGGATCAGGAAGCCCGCCTGTTCGGGGTAGGCGCGGGTAGTCACGGCTTCCTGGACGTACGGAGCCGGATCGGGCGCGGGGCGCGGCCGGAAGCGCCAGGTTCGGGACGCGACCGCGCTCATGCGGTCCACCCGGAAGGTGCGCCAGTCCGCGCGATCGAGGTCGTAGGCGAGCAGATACCAGCGGCGATCGGAGGCGACGAGGCGGTACGGCTCGACCCGGCGGGGCCCGGTCGCGGAGGACGAGGGGTACTCGAACGCGGCTTCGAGGTGATCCCGGCAGGCTCGTGCGAGCGTCATCAGGACGTCGGGGTCGATCGGGGTGCGGCCGCCGTCGAAGGAATCGATTGCGCCGGTCAGGGTTTGGACCTGTTGCCGGAGCCGGACGGGAAGCACCCGATCCAGTTTGGTGAGCGCGCGCAGTGCGGCGTCGCCCGCACCCGTGAGCGCACCGCCCGCGCCGAGCAGTAGCGAGACGGCGGTGACTATCGCCTCCTCGTCATCGAGCAGCAGCGGTGGCAGGTCTTGACCGCGCCCCAGTTGGTAGCCGCCGCCGACGCCCTGACTGGCGTGCACGGGGTAGCCGAGCGCGCGCAGCCGGTCGACATCGCGGCGGACCGTGCGCGGCGTGACACCGAGACGCCCGGCCAGTTCGGGACCGGTCCAGACCTGCCGCTGCTGCAGCAGTCCCAGGAGTGTGAGGACGCGCTCGGTGGTGCCGCGCTCGCCCTCGGATCCCTCGTTCATACCGCCCATCGTGTCTAAGATAGCGGACCGGATCTGTCCGCTATCGGTGCGAGGGTGGCTGTCATGGATACGAACGAATTCGACTGGAATCAGACATTGCGCGAGCAATGGGAGTGGCATTGGGAGAATCAGATTCGTGCCCGGCTGACCGGGCTCACCGATCACGAATACTTCTGGTCACCGGTGCCCGAGGCGTGGAGTGTGCGGGAGCGGGGGAGTTCCACCGCACCCGTGCAGGCCGGGGCGGGCGACTTCACCATCGACTACGCCATCCCCACCCCGACGCCCGCACCCTTCACCACCATCGCGTGGCGGCTCGGGCATGTGATCGTCGGCGTGCTGGCCGCGCGCAATGCCGTGCATTTCGGTGCGCCCGCGGCCTCCTACGACGAGTGGGAGTACGCCGGAAGTGCGGCGGATGCCTTGAAGCAGTTGGAGACTCAGGTAGACGTCTGGCTGGCAGGGGTGAAGGGGCTCAGCGAGGCCGAACTGCGCACCCCGGTCGGCTCGAAGGAGCCCTTCCCCGAACTGCCGATGGCCGCACTGGTGCTGCACATCAATCGTGAACTGATCCACCATCTTTCGGAGGTCTCGCTGCTGCGCGATCTCTACCTGCACACCGATGCCGCGGCGGGCGACCGATGACCGCGGCGGCGATCCATCTCGATCCCGAAGAGCTGCACTACAACCCGGCGTTCACCCAGGGCGTGATCGCACCCGCGGGCCGGACGCTGTACGTCGGCGGCCAGCTCGGCACCGATGGCGACGGCGTCATGCTGGAGGGCATCGAGGCGCAGACCCGACAGGCGATGCGCAATGTACTGGCCGTATTGGCCGCTGCCGGAACCGATCCCGAGCATGTGGTGAAACTGAATATCTACATCGTCAACGGCGTCGACGCCCAAGCGGGTTTCGCCGCGTCACGGGCGGTGTGGGGTGATCATCGCACCGCCATCACGGTCATCACGACCGCCGCGCACGGCCGCCCGGGCGCGCTGGTGGAGATAGACGCGGTGGCCACCATTCCCGAATAGCCTGCGGTGGTTCAGCTTTCGGTGCGGCGGGCAATGGCTTTGCGATAGCTGATCCGCCAGCCCTGCGGTTCCCGCCGCAGCGTGTCCTCGTAGATGGCGGTTCCGGCCCCTCCATCGGGTGCGACGCCAAGCCCCTTGGAGCGGGCCGACACCGTATCGCCGTCCTGACCGGTCACGACGGTATTGGTGACGTGATGGCCGAGCGCCTGATTCTTGTCGTCGTGCACGCCGCGCACCAGATCCAGCATGGCGTCGAGCCCGCGCAGGGTGCCGTAGCCGTAGTCGGTGATGTCGAAAACGACGTCGGAGGCGAAAACCTCGCCGAGACGGTCCCATTCGCCATCGTCGATCAGATGGCCGTGCAGGGCGATGACCTCGTAGATCGCTACGCGGTCGGCGGTGGTGATGTTCAACATGAGACTTCCTCGAACTAAGTGGAGGGGGTACCCCAGTTACAGTTCGGTACGATACGGGGGACCCACCCCACTTAGCAAGAAGGTGCCGCGACCCATGGCCGAGCAACCCATCCGGCTGCGCGCCGACGCGCAACGCAATCGCGATCGCCTGCTGGCGGCCGCCGGTGAGGTGATCGGCGAGGCCGGAGCCGAGGCATCGCTCGAGGAGATCGCCCGCCGTGCCGGAGTCGGATCCGCCACCCTGCACCGCCATTTCCCCAGCCGCGCAGCCCTGCTGGGCGAGGTGCTGCACACCCGCGTGCAGGCGCTCTGCGACCGCTCGGCCGACCTGCTCACCGCACCCGACGCCGGTGACGCCCTGGTGCTCTGGATACGCGATGTCGTCACGCACGCCACCACCGCCCGCGGCCTCGGCCCCGCCCTGACCGGCTATCACTCCGCCCCGGAGTTCGAGCCGCACACCATGATTCGACAGGCGGTCCACCCGCTGCTCGAGCGCGCGCATCGCGAGGGCGTGGTCGATCCGACGGTCACCGTCGAGGATCTACTGCATCTGGCCAACGGCATCGCCCTCGCCACCGAATCCCTTCCAGACCCGGCCCGCCGCGCGGACGCCCTGATCGCCCTGGTCGCACGCGGCCTCCTGCGCTGACCCGGCCCTGGCACAGTGGTGGAATGGAATTCGACGGCGGATGGGATAGTCGAGCGGTCCTGGTCGACGGCTGGGTGGAACGACGGCCACGCAGGCCCGAGGTGGGAGTGCAGTTGCGCCGCGAGGCGCGCCTGATGCCTTGGCTGGCACCGCGATTACCGCTTCCCGTCCCCGTACCGGGCGTCGTGAGCGAGGAGCCGCTGATACTGCGCCATCGATTCGTTCCGGGCGCGGAGCTGACCGAACCGACGGCGAAACACGGCCGGGCGCTGGGTGAGTTCCTGCGCGCACTGCACGACGTCCCCGCGAATGACGCGCTACGGCACGGCCTCCCGCCCGAAGCGCATACCAGAACCGAGCGGGCAGCCGATATCGACCGTTTCCGAACCGAGGTCGTGCCGCTACTGCCTGCCGCACAGCGAGATTCAGCGTTGTCGCTGCTGGATGCGGCGGTGGTTCTGCCCGCCGACACCGTCGTACACGGCGACCTCGGTCCCGAACACGTGCTGGCCGAGAATGGAACCCTCAGCGGCATCATCGATTTCGGCGACGCCCACCTGGGCGATCCCGCCATCGATCTGGCCTGGGCACTGTTCGGCACGCCACCGGAATTCGGCGCTGCTGTCACGCGAACCTACGGCGTGACAGCGCAATTGCGCGCCCGCGCGCAGATCTGGCATCAACTCGGGCCCTGGCACGAAGTCATCCACGGTCTGGACATCGACGATGCCGCCGTCGTCGAGGACGGTCTGGCCGGAGTGCTCACCCGGCTGTCCTGACCGGGAGACGAAAACAGCGCCCGTCCCTGAACTGGCAAGGGCGGGCGCTGCTTTCGTGGCGAGGGTGGTTCAGGTGGCCACGGGTGCGGCCGCGGCGCGGGTGATGAGGTATTCCACCAGCGTCATCAGCACGTTCTTGGCGGAGGCGCGGTCGCGGGCGTCGCAGAGCAGGACGGGGATCTGCTCGTCGAGGTCCAGGGCGTCGCGGACTTCCACCGGGGTGTAGAGGGGTGCGTTCTCGAAGCAGTTCACCGCTACCGTGAACGCCACACCGCGGCGTTCGAAGAAATCGATTGCGGCGAAAGAGCTTTCGAGGCGGCGGGTGTCGGCCAGCACCACCGCGCCGAGGGCGCCACGGGCCAATTCGTCCCAGAGGAACCAGAATCGGTCCTGGCCGGGGGTGCCGAACAGGTACAGCACCAGGTTTCGGTCGATGGTGATGCGGCCGAAGTCCAGTGCCACCGTGGTGGTGGTCTTGCCCTCCACGCCGCGCAGATCGTCGACCCCGGCGGAGAGTTCGGTGATGAGTTCTTCGGTTCTCAGCGGCGTGATTTCGCTGAGCGCCCCCACCATAGTCGTCTTGCCCACGCCGAAACCGCCCGCGATGAGGATCTTCACCGACGCGGCCATGGGCTGGGATTGGTCAAAGTTTTCGGATGCCATCGAGTACAGCTCGCAAAATGTTGAGGTCACCGGGCGCCGCGTCGGGAGAGACGGGCGCACGGAACTTGAGGATGCCGTCGGAGATGAGGTCGCCGACGAGGATCTTGGTCACTGCAAGAGGCAGCCGCAGGGCCGCCGATACTTCGGCGACGGACAGCGGAAGCCTGCACAAGCGCACGATGTCGCCGTATTCCGGTTCCACCCGGCGCAGCGGTGGGGCCGCGTTCGGCACCACCACTACCGTGAGCATGTCCAAATCATGCCCAGCGCCCATGGTTCGACCGCCGGTCCTGGCGTATGGGCGCACCAATGGACCTGCTGCATCGTCGAACCAGTGATCCCCCGGCCGCGCCATCATGACAGCCTGGGGTTAACCTGTCCGGCCAGATGATGGCGCGGCGTGGTGGACAGATAGGTACCGACGCGCTGCACGGTCAGGTTCATCTCATAGGCGACCATGCCGAGATTGGCCTGCTCATTGGCCTGCAGCGCGAGGCAGGCGTGGCTGCCCGCCGCGGTCACGAACAGTACGGCGCGATCCAGTTCGATGACCGCCTGGCGTACGCCGCCGCCGTCGAACCGGCTGCCCGCGCTGCGTGCGAGTCCGTAGAGGGTGGAGGACATGGCGCCGAAGTGCTCGGCGTCCTCCCTGCTCATCGCGGAGGAGCGCCCGAGCAGCAGACCGTCGGTGGAATGCACCACCGCGTGCCGGACGCCCGCGAGCCGATCCACCAGATCATCGAGTAGCCAGTTGAGATCACCAGCGTTTGAGGTGGTCACCGTCGCCTTCCTGTCGGTCCTGGAAATGCTTGGACACAGGCTCGGCCGCGCCGGGATCGGCCCGGCGGCCCTGCCTGGTTCCGTTTTCGATGGCGGAGAAAAGGTCTCGGGCCTGCTCGGCCGTGCGGGTGGGCTGATCGGGCGCTTCGGTAGCCGCCGTCTCCTGCGCCAATTCCGGTGCGAGACTTGCCTGCCGGCGCCTTCGCGGGAGCTCGGGCCGGACGTCCGAGCCAGTGTACTGGGATCGGTCGAAATCGCGAGAGCGGAAATCGTTTTCCGGTTGCGGCTCGGGTGCGGGCCGGGAAAACGACTGCGGGCGATTCGAGTTCGGCTGGGTCGGCGGTTCGAACGGCCGCGGGGTATCGAAGGACATTTGACGCTCCGGTGCGCGAGGTTCAGGGCGGGCCGGAAGGGCTTGGTTGGAGAAGGACGGCAGCCCGGCGGGGGGTTCGAGCTGCCGGGGCGCCTCGAACGCCGGTGGGGCATCGAGTGGTTTGGGCGTCTTGGACGCCTCGAACTGCTGCTGTGCCTCGAGCTGTTTGGCGGTCTCGGCGGCCAGTGCGGCGTGGAACTGGCCGGTGTCGAATGCCGCTGGCACCGCCGGGATTTCGCCGGTCCGGCGGCCACCGTCGACGGTGAGCGAGGACGGCACCAGCACGATGGCGCGCACGCCGCCGTAATCGGATTCGGCGAGTCGCACCGAGATGCCGTTGCGGACCGCCAGCTGCGCCACCACGAACATGCCGAGGCGCGAGTCCTCCGAGAGCGTGTTGACACCGAAATCCGGTGGGTTGCGCAGCATATCGTTGATCCGGGCGAGTTCGGCCTCCTGCATGCCCATGCCCTGATCGACGATCTCGATGGCGATGCCCTTGCCGACCACATTGCCGCGCACCTCGACCTGCGACTGCGGCGGCGAGAAATGCGCGGCGTTGTCGACGAGTTCGGCGAGCAGGTGCACGAGGTCGGCGACGGCGCTGCCGGCGACCGCGACCTCGGGCAGTCGAGTGATCTTGACGCGGGTGTAGTCCAGCGCCTCGCCCACACCGCTTCGCACAACCTCGATGAGCTGCACCGGGTTTCGCCACTGCCGTCCGGGCTGACCGCCCGCGAGGATGATCAGGTTCTCGGCATTGCGGCGTTCGCGGGTGGCGAGGTGGTCCAGGCGGAAGAAGATCTCCAGCAGTGCCGGATCCTCCTGCTTGGCCTCGGCCTCGTCGAGTACCTCGAGCTGCCGGTGCACCACCACCTGGCTGCGGTGCGCGATATTGAGGAAGACCGCCTTCACACCCTCGCGGGTGCGGGCCTCGGTGACCGCGGCGGCGACGGCGGCGCTGTGCGCGTGACCGAAAGCCTTTGCCACCTGGCCGATCTCATCGGTGCCGAAGTCCATTTCCGGTGTCTCGGTGGAGACTTCGACGGACTTGCCCTCGCGCAGCTGCGACATGATCTCGGGTAGTCGCTCATCGGCGAGCAGGAAGGTCTGATTGCGAAGTCGCTTGAGCCGCCCGATGATTCGGTTCGCGAGCAGCAGCGCCACCAGGAACGCGGACAGCGATACCAGCAGCATGGCGCCACCGGCGATGGCCGAGTTGCGGGCGTTCTTATCGGCGGCGTCACCGGCCAGGCCGAGCGCGTACCGGCTCTGCGCGTCCCACATGTCCAGCAGCGACTTGTTGACGGCGGTGACCGTATCGCGCCATTCCTGCGGGGTGAAGGTGAGCGGCGCGACCGGTTGCGTGGCACCGGCTTTCACCGGAGCCGCGGTCATGGGATCGATGGCGCGTGCCAGCAGCACGTTCTCCATCATGATCAGCTTCTGCCAGTTCGGGTCGTTGACCACCGCCTGGAAGGCGGGCTTGCCCTTACTGCCGTCCGCGCCCGCGAGGACGCCGATATTGACGCGGTACGCGCCGAGCACGCGCGAGAATTCGATGGCCAGATCCGGCGCGAGCGTTCCGTCCCGGAGCAGCACCTCGGCCAATGAGTCTGCCCGCGAGAGCATTTCGGACGCGGAGACGATCTCCAGGGTCGCCGCGGTCTCGATGGCGACTTCCGGATTGGGCGCGGTGGTCTCCACGGCGCGGGTGCCGACGGAGATGAGGTCGAGCAGATGTCCGTAGAAGTTGTAGGCGTCGGTCAACGGCAGTGCGTTGCCGTCGATCTGGGTGCGCACGGCCGCGAGCGAGCGGGTCAGGGTGAGGAACCCGCCGACATCGCCGGTGACCTCCTGCGGGCCGAGCGCCTCCATATCCTTGGTGGTGCCCGACATGCCGCGCAGTGCGTTGTCGAGGCGAGTCCTGGCCTGGGTCAGGGCCTTCGGATTGGGTTCGTCACCGGCCAGCTGGGCCATGGTGAGCTGGCGTTCCAGCTGCACCGAGCTGACCAGCTCCTTGGAAAGAGGAGTGGCGGCCGTCAGTGCGTCCGCCCACTCTCGCGCGTTCTTGCCTTCCACCACCAAGTATCCCGCGCCACCCACACCGATCACGAGCAGCGCGAGGCTCGGAACCAATGCGATGGCGAGAACACGGGTCCGGACCCCGAGTCTCGCTCTGAACATCTGCGCAACGTAACGGGATGAACGTCACATTCGTCAAGCTGATCTCATTGAGCGGGAACAGGATTGACACAGGTTCTCATGCATGCACCGGTATGAAACCCTCACGCCAGGGCGCGCGTGATCAGATATTCGGCGAGGGTGGTCAGCACCTCTTTGCAGGAGCTGCGATCACGCGCGTCGCAGAGCAGGATCGGCACGTGTTCGTCCAGGTCCAGCGCATCGCGAATCTCTTCGGGCGAGTACACCGGCGCACCCTCGAAACAATTGACGCCGATGGTGAATCCGATGCCGCGGCGTTCGAAGAAGTCGATGGCCGCGAACGAATTCTCCAGTCTGCGGGTGTCGGCCAGGATCACCGCGCCGAGCGCCCCGCGCGCCAATTCGTCCCACAGGAACCAGAATCGGTCCTGGCCGGGGGTGCCGAACAGGTACAGCACCAGTCCGGCGTCGATGGTGATGCGGCCGAAATCCAGCCCCACCGTGGTGGTGGTCTTGCCCTCCACACCGGTGAGATCGTCTATGCCCGCGGAGCGTTCGGTGATGATCTCCTCGGTGCGCAGCGGGGTGATCTCGCTGATCGAACCGACCATGGTGGTCTTGCCGACCCCGAAACCGCCCGCGATCAGGATCTTCACCGATTGCGCCAGCGGGGTGTCCACCTCGAACCCGGTCATGCGGGGGCTCAGCCGAATTCGCCGGAGCGACGGGCCGCGGTCGACAGGAACGAACCCACCCGCTGCACGGTCAGGTTCATCTCATAGGCCACCATGCCCAGATTCGCGTCCGCGCCCGCCTGTAGCGCCAGGCAGGCGTTCGCGCCCGCGGCGGTCACGAATAAGACCGCGCGATCGAGTTCGATCACCGCCTGGCGCACGCCGCCGCCGTCGAAACGGTGTCCGGCACTGCGGGAGAGCCCGTACAGCGTGGAGGACATGGCGGAGAAGTGTTCGGCGTCCTCGCGCAGCATGCGGGTGGAGCGGCCGAGCAGCAGACCGTCGGTCGAATGAACCACGGCGTGACGCACACCGGCGAGTTTGTCGACGAGATCGTCGAGCAGCCAGTCGAGGTCACCGGCGGGAGAAGTACTCACCGTCGCCTTCCTGTCGAGTGTTGTCGGATGGGGGGAGGGTGCCCGGATCGGAGCGACGGCCCTGCCGGGTGCCGTTCTCGATGGCGGACATGAGGTCTCGGGCCTGCTCCGGACTGCGCTCGGGCAGTGCGGGCGGCGCGCCCGCGCCGGGGCCGACGGCGTCCGGTGCCGGGGCGGTCGGCTCCGGCGCGGGGTCGTGCGCCAATTCCGGTGCGAGGCTTTCCTGCCGGCGGCGTTTTGGCAGCGACGGGCGGGTGTCGTGCGGGCGGCGCGCGTGCCGCCCGATATCGCTCGGACGCGCCGCGTTCGCGCTTCGGGGTCCGTAGGTCGCGTCATGGTTGATGGCGCGCGGCCGGTCCGAGCGCGCCTCGTTGGCGTCGTGACCGCTGTCCCGCGCCGCGGGCGCGTCGAGCACCGGGAGTTCGCCGGTGTCCGGGCGGAATTCGGCGCGGCGGGGGATCGGGAGCTGGCCGGAGCTGTAGTCCGGGGAGGGGGTCTCACCGGCGATGAGGGCGGCCGGGATCAGCACGATGGCGCGCAGGCCGCCGTAATCGGATTCGGAGAGGCGGACCGAGATACCGTGCCGGGCAGCGAGTTGCGAGACCACGAACAGGCCAAGGCGCGAATCGCTGGAGAAGCTGGTGAGCCCGATATCCGCGGCGGTCGCGAGCAGGGTGTTGATGCGCTCGAGCTCTTCCTCGCCGACGCCGACGCCCTGATCGATGATCTCCAGGGCCACCCCGCGGCCCACGGTATTGCCGGTGATCTGCACGTGCGATTGCGGCGGCGAGAAGTGCGCGGCATTGTCGATGAGTTCGGCGAGCAGATGGATGAGATCGCCGACCGCGACGCCGACAATGAAACTCTGCGGCAGCTTGCCGGTGCGGACGCGCTTGTAGTCCACGGTTTCGCCGACCGCGCTGCGCACCAATTCCATCAGTGGCACGGGGTTCCGCCATTGGCGACCGGGACGGCCACCGGCGAGGATGACCAGGTTCTCGGCATTGCGGCGTTCGCGGGTGGCGAGATGGTCGAGCAGGAAGAAGGTTTCCAGCAGGACCGGATCCTCCTGCTTGGATTCGGCCTCGTCCAGCAGCTCCAACTGCCGGTGCACCACGATCTGGCTGCGGTGCGCGATATTGAGGAAGACCGCCTTGACGCCCTCGCGGGTGCGCGATTCGGTGACCGCGGCGGAGATGGCGGCGGTGTGCGCATGACTGAAAGCGTCTGCCACCTGGCCGATTTCATCGCCGCCGAATTTCAGTGCGGGAGAAGCGGTATCGATGTCGACCTGTTCACCGTCCGCGAGCCGCCGCATGGTCTCGGGAAGTTGATCGTCCGCCAGGGCGATGGTCTCGTCGCGAAGTCGCCGCAGCCGCCGAATGATTCGATTGGCCAGTGCCAGCGCCACCAGGATCGCGCCGAGCGCGGTGACCACCATGGCCGCACCGGTGAGCAGTGAGTTCCGGGTGGTATCGGCGGCGGCATCACCGGCGAGCCGCTGCGCCTCGATGTTCTGGGCCTGCCACAGATCGGCGAGCGCCTTGTTGACCTCGTTCGCCACGCTCTCCCACTCGGCGGTGGTCAGCGGCAGCGGGGCGGGTTTGAACGTCGCGCCCTCCGCGCGCGGCACCGCGCGCTGCGTCAGCGATACCTCCATCGCGCCCAGTCGCTGCCAGGCCGCCCCGGAGACAAGGGCTTTCGCGGCGGCCGCCTGCCGCGGGTCACCGTCGCCGATGAGCCGATCGACGCGATTGTGATAGAAGCCGAGCAGGCGCAGATATTCATTGGCCAGGTCGGGAGCAAGTCCGCCGCCGCCGTCGATGAGCGCCGCACCCAGCGCGTTCGCCCGGCTCATGGCCTCGAGGCTCTGCAATACCTCACTGGCGGAAGCGAGTTCGATGGCGGTGGGCGCGTCCGGGGCGGTCTGCTGGGCGATGCGCACACCGGCGAGCACGAGCTGCGGCATGGAGCTGTAGAAGGCGTCCGCGTCGCCGAGTACGAGGGTGCCCGCGTCGAGTCCGGCGCGAATCAGGGTGAGCCGCTTGCCCAGATCGGTGAGCGCGGAGGTGGTATCGCCCATGGCGCGGGGCCCGATGCTGCTCAACCGCGATTGCGCGGGAGCGAGCTGGGTCAGCGCGATATCCAGGCGCTGGCGAGCGGCGGCCAGGGCGTGCAGATCGGTATCGGCTCCGGCGATGCGCCACAGCGTGATTCGGCGTTCGGATTCGAGCGCCTCGATGAGTTCGCGGGTGGGTGCGACACCGTCGCGCATTTCATCGGCCCAGTCCTGGGCGGTGTTGGAGCGGTCCACGAGGTATCCGGTCGCACCGACGCCGATCACCACCAGCGCCAGACTGGGCACGAGTGCGATGGCCAGAATCCGGGTCCGCACCCCGAGCCGCCTGGTGAGCATTGCCCGAGGGTAGCCATCCGGTGGCCGGAACACCCACGCGAGTCCTTTTGAGCGGGACGGGATTTGACTCGAAGACCGGCCGTCCGGTATGCGATCGCGGGCGCGCAGACGCCGGAACAATCGTTGAATCCGTTGCGCGAGAGTATTTCTCGCCCACGGTCCGGCCACTCCCGGATCACCACCTGCGCTATGCGATTGGAGCCTGGTGACCAGAGAATAGCCCCGCATTCCCGCGCGTGTAGCCGGTTCGCGGGACCCGGAAATAGTGCCCGTGTCATCCACCCCATGTCAGTTGTCATGACATACGTTCACCGAATCGACAGCTCCGCGTCGGATTCGGGCAACCGTCCAGGGATACGTTCGCCGCGCCCGGGGTACAGCGGGTCGCGCACGGAGACCCCGTGCCGCGAAGGTTGGAGGGAACGAAGTGCAGCACAAGAAACGCGCCTGGCTCGGCGCGGTCGCGGCCATCACCGCCGCGTTCGTGGGCTCGACCCTGGTCGCGGGTTGTGGCTCGGACAAAAAAGCCGACAACGAAGTGCACAACATCATCTACCTGCTCGGCGACGGTATGGGGCGCAGCCACATCACCGCCGCCCGGGAACGCTTCGTTGGCGCCAACGGACGGCTGAACATGGAGCAGCTGCCCTATGTCGGCGCGGTGGCCACCTACGCGGTGGAGCCGAACAGCGATAAGCCGGCGCTGGTGACGGACTCCGCGTCCGCGGCGACGGCCTGGTCGTCGGGCGTCAAGACCTACAACGCGGCCATCGGCGTCGACGCCTACGGCAAATCCGTGCCCACGCTGATGGAGCAGGCCAAGACCGCCGGGTACGCCACCGGCAATGTGAGCACCGCCGAGATCACCGACGCCACCCCGGCGGGCATGTTCAGCCATGCGCTGCTGCGCGGCTGCCAGGGACCGACGTTCACCGAGGCCACCTGCCTGCCCAAGAAGTCCGATGGCAGCTATGAGGCCGCACCCGCCGATAAGACGCTGGTGACCCCGATCGCCGAGCAGATCGCGCGCAACGGCACCGCCGACGTCATCTTCGGCGGCGGCCTGGCCCGCTTCGAACCCGATGACCAGAAGGCCCTGACCGACAAGGGTTATCAGGTGCTGGGCAATATGGGCGATCCCGCGCTCAAGGCGCAGACCGCCGACAGCCAGAAGGTCGCCACGGCCGCGGACCTGACCGCGACCAAGAGCGATAAGGTCATCGGCCTGTTCAACCGCGGCAATCTGACGGTCACCGCGGCCCGCAACGCGCTGCCGGACTCCGCACCGCAGAAGCAGGAGCCGACCCTGGCCGCCATGGCGACCAAGGCCATCGACCTGCTGTCGAATCGCAAGGACAGCAAGGGCTTCCTGCTCCAGATCGAGGGCGCGCAGATCGACAAGCGCTCGCACGCCAATGACGCGGCCCAGACCCTGGACGAGATGAAGGCGTTCGACGACGCCGTCGCCGCGGCCATGGACTTCGCGAAGAAGGATAAGCACACCCTGGTCATCGTCACCGCAGACCACGAGTGCGCGGGCTTCAACATCATCGAGAAGAACACCTTCACCAATGCCGAGGCGATCGCTCCGCCCACCAATGTGGACGCGGGCAACACCGCCAACAACTCCCTGCCCTCGCGCGACGGCAAGGAGAACGTGAAGGATCCGGCGCGCTCCAGCGGCCTGATCAACGGTGCGGGCTCGAACGATCCGAAGAACTTCGCCCCGGCGACCTTCCGCACCCCGAATGACAAGCCCGAGGTCAAGGACGGCTCGCCCGAGGCCAGCCTGTGGCTGACCTACCTGTCCGGCAACCACACCGGCGCGGACGTGATGATCTACGCGTACGGTCCGGGCGGTGACGTCTTCGCCGCCAGCCAGGACAACACCGCGCTGTACACCAAGATGCACAAGGCCCTGCTGCCGTGAGCATGAATGGTGTTGCGCGGCGCAAGGGTTCGGCACGGGTCGTGCTGTTCACGGGACTGCTGCTGACGGCCACGCTGGGGACCGCGTGCTCGAATTCGCAGACCGCGAGTGCGCCGACCACGGTGACCACGGTGACCACGCCGTCCTACGCGGCGAAACCCGCTGTGGCGCCCGCTGCTTCGATCACCGCCGGACCGGGCGAGGTGCGTCTCGAACCCGGACCGTTCACCGATCGAATTCAGCTGACCGGCACCCGGCTGGACGGGACCACGGTGCACGGGCGGCTGGCCATCACCACCGATGTGAGCGATGTGCTCGCCCTCGAGGTGCAGGCGGCGTTCTATGACGCGGCTGGAAAGCTCGTCGGGACGGGGCATTTCGAACATGCCGATGAGGAGGCCATGGGCGGCGGGACGCATATCCCGCACGACGACGGCATCGACTTCACCATTCCGGCTCCGGCTGGCGCGGCGGTTTCCGCCGCGGTGCTGTCGATTCCGGTGCTGGTGAACGAATAGCGCCGGACCGCAACACCACTCGCGAGCCCGCGTGCGCATACCTGGCGCACGCGGGCTCGCTTGGTTGTTCAGCGGATTCGCGCGCAGCGGAACGGAATTCGGCGCGAACTCGGCATCAGCGCACCGCCGCCGACTCCGCCGCGCCGATCAAGTCCGCGATATTGTCGGCGAAGCTGGGCCAGAGCTCACGCGGCAGGCTGTGCGCCATACCCGCGAACGAGATGAACTTCGCACCGGGAATCGCCGCGGCCGTGGCTTTTCCGCCGCTGATATCGATGACGCCGTCCTCCTCGCCGTGCATGGTCAGGGCGGGGACCGTCAATTCGCGCAAGCGCTCGGTGCGGTCGCCGGAGCCGATCACCGCGAGCATGTGCCGCATCATGGCGTCGAAGGCGAAGCCGCGATCCCAGACGCGGCCGAGCGTGTCGACGGCGGCGGCCTCGTCGAAGTCGAAGCCCGGGGAGCTCAGTGCGCGAACGGATTTCAACCGCCAGGCAATGAACTCGTCACGGGTGCTCGGCGGTCCGCCGGGTTCGCCGAACGCACCGGGTCGCGCCCGGCCGACCGAGGGATCTCCGGTGGTGGACATGATGGTGGTCAAAGTTCGTACCCGGCTCGGATATTCGATCGCGATGAGCTGCGCGATCATCCCGCCCATGGACGCGCCCACCAGGTGCACGCTGTCCAGGCCGAGGGTATCGAGCAGGCCGACCGTATCGGCGGCCATATCGGTGAGCGTGTAGCTCACCGACGACAGATCCCCGGCCAGGGCCGCCGCGATATCCGGTGCGGGCGCATCGGTCATGAAGGTCGATCGGCCGGTATCGCGATGATCGAAGCGAATCACGTACAGCCCCCGCGCGACCAGCTCATCACGGAATCCGTCGGGCCAATTGATCAGTTGCCCGCCCGCGCCCATGATCAGCAGCACCGGCGGATGTCCCGGATCACCCGCCGTCTCGTAGGTCAGCTCGATTCCCGCGGGCCCCACCCCGATCGCCTTGTGCTCAGCCATCTCCCACCTCGTCCTTCGGTCCAGAAAAGCCACAGAGCAGCGAGTATGGACCACAGCCGGGGGCTTGCGGCAAGCCCGGGTCCGCGATATAAGTTTCAGTGGGGAGGAATTCCGGCGGGACGCGCTACGGCAGCACCGCGGGCAACCCGAAGCGCGGGAACAATCGCGGATCCAGGAATACGGTGATCCGCTCGATCGCCGAATCAGACACGGTGAGTACGTGAATCGCGTGCGCGCGATGCACACCGTCCGCGCCGCGCAGATAACACGCCACGGCCGGTTGGGTATTCGCCGCCGTGCGCACCAGCCGCCATCTGCCCGGATCCGCGCAGGTCTTGGCGGTGAAGAAATCCACCACGTGCGTGCGTCCCGCGAACCACACCAGGGCGGGCGGCATCTCCATCACCGCGTCATCGCGGAGCAGTTCGGCCAGCGCGCGCATATCGGCATTGCCGAAGGCGTGCATATAACGGTCGACGGTCGCCCGCTCGTCCGGGCTCAATGATTCCGACATCTGGTCGAGCATCGGAGCGACCTCCTCCAGGTGGGCGTGCGCGCGTTGCAGCGCGCTGTTGACGGCGGCGGGGGAGGTGTCCAGGAGTTCGGCGACCTCGGCCGCCGACCAGGCCAGCACATCGCGCAGAATCAGCACCGCGCGCTGGCGGGCGGGCAGAAATTGCAGCGCCGCTATGAACGCGAGCCGCACACCGCTGCGCGCCGCCACCACCGTGGCCGGATCATCGGCCGAATTGCCCAGCAGCCCATCGGGAATGGGCTCCAGCCACGGAACCTCCGGATGCCGGGGCGGGGAGGTGTCCAGTACCGGGCTCGGACCCGCGAGACCGCTGGGGAGCGCCCGTCTGTCGCGCTGTTCCAGCGCGGTCAGGCAGGCATTGGTGGCGATCCGATACAGCCACGTGCGCAGGGACGCTCGCCGCTCGTCGAATCGGTCCGCGGCGCGCCAGGCCCGCAACATGGTCTCCTGCACCAGATCCTCGGCCTCGTGGATCGAACCGAGCATGCGATAGCAGTGCGCGAGCAATTCCGGGCGGAATGGTGCGGTGCGGGTCGCGAATTCGGCGCTGACCGTCATGGAAGTCGAACCTACCGACGATTCGGGGGCCCGAGCGGCCGGACCGGTCATGCGGTGGTCCCGGTGCGCGTGACGGATGCGTGCGCGCCCACGGCGCTCGCGACGCGAACGGCATCGGCATCGGCATCGGCATCGGCATCGGCATCGAGCGGGGTCTTATCGCTCACTTGCCCACCCGCTCCCGTCGAAGGGATCACATCCGGCGCGGTGGGCGCTCCGGCGGGAATCAGCAGACCCGCCAGCGCCCCGGCCAGCGCGAGCAGCGCCCCGGCGATGATCGCGGCGATGAAGCCGTCGGTGAACGCGTGCGCGGACTCATAACCGCCCACGGCCGCGAAAACCGCTGCCGGGACCGCGATTCCGAATGCCCCGCCGAGCTGGCGCAGTGCGTTGTAGGTTCCGGACGCGGCCCCGACCGCGGAGATGGGAACCGCCCGCAGCACGGCGCTCTGTGCGGACGGAATGGCCATCGACGCGCCGATACCCGCGATCACGAAGGGCGCGACCAGCATCGCGTACGGCAGGTCTGGCCGGGCAATCAGTGCGATCCAGCCGTATCCGATCGTCTGCAAGAGCAGGCCGAGCACCACCAGCGGGCGTTCGCCGAATCTGTTGACCTGTTTGCCCGCGACGGGGGCGACGAAGAACAGCGTCACCGTCCACGGCGCGAGGCGCAGGCCCGCGCCCAGCGGACCGTATTGCTGTGCCACCTGGAGGAATTGGGTGAAGAAGAACGCGCCGCTGAAGATGGAGGCGGTCAGCAGGAAGCTCGCCGTATTGCCCGCACTGAACGCGCGGGAGGTGAAGAATCGCATCGGAATCAGCGGGGCGGTCGTCCGCAGCTCCCAGCGCACGAAGGCGATCAACCCTGCCGCGCCTGCGACAAAGGCGGCAACGACTTCGGTACTGCCCCAACCGGATTCATTGCCGCGAATCAGGCCCCATACCGCGCCGAACGCCGCGACGCTCACCAGCGCAATCCCGGCGTAGTCCACTCTCCTTGCCTCGCCGAAGCTTTCGGCCAGGCGGGTGAGCACGAGCGGAATCAGCACCGCCCCGATCGGCACATTGATCCAGAAGATCCATTGCCAGGCCAGCCCCTGCACCACCGCACCGCCGACCAGTGGTCCGCCGAGCGTCGCCAATCCCGTTGTGGCGGCGAAGAATCCGAGTGCCCGAGTGCGCTGATCCGGCGGGAAGGCGGCCGATAGCAGGGCCACGGCGACCGGCATGACCGCAGCCGCGCCGACGCCCTGCACCGTGCGTGCGGCGATCAGCCAGCCCAGATCAGGAGCCAGCGCGCATCCAGCCGAGGCCACGGTGAACAGCGTCAGCCCCGTCGCCAGTACGCGCCTGCGCCCGTACCGTTCGCCGAGCGCCGCGCCCGCCATCAGCAATACCGCGAAGCTCAGGTTGTAGGCATTGATGGTCCATTCCAGCGCGCCGATCGAGGCGTGCAGATCGAGTTGGATGGCGTGCATGGCCGTGGTGACGACCAATGCGTCCAGCACGATCATCAATCCGGTGAGTGAGGTGAGCGCCAGCACCCAGCGCTGACCGACGGTCATTGTCATCGCGTGCAGTCCTTCTCCGAAGGGGTGTCGCGAATACATACCGGCGAGCCCGGCCGGATTCATCGGAGCCGTTAGTGCTTCGTTGGTGGATGCAGAGTCACCGCACCGACTCTTGGTGCAGAACCAACGAACACCAAGAAGGTGAGAAGACAATGACCAGTGCCCCCAAGCCCGCCCTGAAACGTGCCGTGATGGTCGCTTCGGCATTCGCACTCGCCGCCGGCGCGCTCCAGGTCGCCGCGGCTCCGGCGTACGCCGTGGCGGGCCCGACCACCAAATACGAGTGCCGCGATCTGCAGACCCCCGGCAAGCTCTTCCCCGGTGACGAAGTGGCGTGCACCGTCACGGTGAGCACCGCCGGGAACGACTCGTTCTCCAATGTCATTGCCGAAGTGACCATTCCGAACGGCACCGTGTACGAATCCGGCGGCAACAAGCTGGGCGGGCAGAAGGTGTCCTTCACCCTGGGCGAGGTCACCAAGAACAAGACCGCGTCGGCGACCATGACCGTCATGGTCGACGGCCAGACGCCGCCGAACACCAATATCTCCAGTGACGCGGTGGTCAAGGGCTTCGCCCCGAACGGCGCGTTCGACACCAACGCGTCCTCCAACACCCTGGTCGTGGTCTCCGCCGGTGGCGCGCAGGGCACCCAGCTGGTGGCCAAGACGGATGTGGCCTCGGTCAACACCTTCGGTCGCGCCGAGACCCCGATCTCCGAACTGGTCGACGCCCCGGCCGGTGTCACCCCGAAGATCGAATTGGTGACCAGCGCCGAGCCCAAAAAGAACTACGTCGGTGCCTCGATCATCGATAACGGCCAGAAGATCGCCTGGACCGCACTGTGCACCGCGACCCCGCAGGAGAAGACCCAGTCCTTCACTATCAAGATCTCCGCGCCCGGTCAGGCGTCGGTGGAGGCCAAGACCACGGTCCTGCTCGGCAACAATGTCGCCAACCAGGGCATCGTGCCGCCCGCGAATTGCGCGCCGAAGCCCTGATATCCCACTCGAATCAGCACGGCCGGTGCGACTTCTCGAAGTCGCACCGGCCGTGTTTCGGTGTGCGCGGCGGCACCCCGATTGCCGACATTTTCGGACGGAAACCCGGCTCGACCGGCCGTATCCCGGACTCAGCCGTCACGGGTGCCCGGTAAGGGTAGATTGTGTGTACCCCGAGGTTACCCGTAAGTAGGAGGCGACGATGCCCGTCCCGGCAGCCGCAGTGTTCGAACGTCTGCGGACGTTCGCGGCCGTTGATACCACCGAGGATCGCGATATTCGCGCGATCACCGAGGTGTTCACCGGAAAGACGCTCGGTACGGTGCCGGTGGGCACGGCCGCCGATGTGACCGTCGCCGTCACCAAAGCGCGTGCGGCGCAGGCGGAATGGGCCGCCCGCCCGGTCAAGGACCGGGCCGCGGTCTTCAATCGGTATCGAGATCTGGTGGTGGAGAACCGCGAGTACCTGATGGACGTGGTGCAGGCCGAGACCGGTAAAGCGCGCTGGGCTGCTCAGGAAGAGATCATGGGCCTGATGATGGCGGCCCGCTATTTCGCCCGTGTCGCACCGCAATTGCTGGCCTCGCACAGCGTCCCGGGCGCGTTCCCGGTGCTGAACCGGGCCGCCGTGCGCGCGGTGCCCAAGGGTGTCGTCGGTGTCATCGCACCGTGGAACTATCCGATGCTGCTTTCGATCGGCGATTCGATTCCGGCACTGCTGGCCGGTAACGGCGTCGTGGTGAAGCCGGACAGCCAGACCCCGTACTCCTCGCTGGCCAATGCCGAACTGTTCGCCCGCGCCGGACTGCCGCGCGATCTGTTCGCCGTGGTCACCGGTCCGGGTACGGTGGTCGGCACCGCCATCGTCGAGGCCTGCGACTACCTCATGTTCACCGGTTCCTCCACCACCGGCCGCACCCTGGCCGAGCAGTGCGGGCGTCGCCTGATCGGCTTCTCCGCCGAACTCGGCGGCAAGAACCCGATGATTGTCACCGCGGGCGCGAACCTCGACAAGGCCGCCAAAGCCGCTGTGCGCGCATGCTTCTCGAACGCCGGTCAGCTCTGTATCTCCATCGAGCGCCTGTATGTCGAACAGTCTGTTGCCGCCGAATTCACCGAGAAGTTCGTCACCGCCGTCAAGGCCGCGAAAGTCGGTGCGGCCTACGACTATTCGGAGGATATCGGCAGCCTCATCTCCGAGGCTCAGCTAGAAACGGTGACCAAGCACGTCGCCGACGCGGTCTCCAAGGGCGCGAAGGTCCTCGCGGGTGGCAACGCCCGGCCGGACCTCGGCCCGCTGTTCTACGAGCCGACCGTACTGGCCGAGGTCACCGACACCATGGAATGCGGCCGCAACGAAACCTTCGGCCCGCTGGTGTCCATCTACCCGGTAGCCGATGTGGAAGAGGCGATCACCCGCGCCAACGACACCGAATACGGCCTCAATGCCAGCGTCTGGGCGGGCAGCAAGGCCGAAGGCGAGCGCATCGCCGAACGCCTGCACGCGGGCACCGTCAATATCGACGAGGGTTACGCCCCCGCCTGGGGCTCGACCGGCGCGCCGATGGGCGGTATGGGCATCTCCGGCGTCGGCCGTCGCCACGGTCCCGACGGGCTGCTCAAGTTCACCGAACCGCAGACGGTCGTGGTCACCCGGTTCCTGAATCTCGATGCGCCCCCGCTCATCTCGCAGGACAAGTGGCAGCCGTTCCTGATGGGCGTTGCCCGCGCCATCAAGTACCTGCCCGGCCGCTGATCCGATCCGCCCGCCTGCCCCGGCCCGAAACCACCGGTATGTTTCGGTACGGGGGCGGGCGGCGATGTCCGGCACCCTGTTTCGATTTCAGGAGGGCCAATGACGCTGAGCACGGGGCAGATCGGGCGGCACTATCCCTGCGATCCGGATGCGGAGCGGCCCGGTGGCCGCCTGGACGACGCGATGGATCTGGTCCACGAGCAGGTCTCGGGGGCGTGGGAGACCGCGCACGCGATTCTCGAGGAGGAACTGGCGACCGAACCCTTCATCGGGTTGCAGGCGGTGGCCAATGAATTCCTCGGGCTCGCGGGATATTACAGTCTCGCCGATTTCGGCGACGGGAACACACGCATCCGCTCGTACACCGAATCGGCGGCCAACGCGCTGGTGGGCCGGTTGCAGGCGGCGCGGCAACCGGCGGGCGGCTCCGCCGTCACCATGATCATCGAGGATGATCAGTACCGGGTGCCGGGCATCGGCGGCCGCCAACCCGGCCCCGCCGCATCGGATTTCGTGTCCGCGCTCTCGCTGGGCCTCATCACCCGCGATCCGCGGCTGCTGGCCTTTCTGGTGGGCACCGCGGACCGGCCGGGTTTTCCACTGCCGGACGCGCACGACTACGCGACGTTGTGGGCGCTGGGCTGGCAGCAGCTGCACAGCGGTGCAGCCGATGTCCGGGACACCTTGCGGGCAGCCTGGAGCGCGGCCGCGGACAGTTCGGATGAATACGCCGTACTGTGTGCCGCGCCCGCTATCCGGGCGCTCGACTACGCCGCAACGGGTTCGGCCGCGGAGTTCAACACCGCGATCGCCGAAGCGCTGCAACAGCATCGGCGATTCTGGGGTACGCCCGAACGATGTCTCGCCCCGGTGGGTTTCGTCTCCTGGCATCTGCTCGGACTGGCCGGTTTCGCGGCCGATCGCGGACTGCCGGTGACCGTCGAGTCCGGTTATCTACCGCCCGCGCTGCTGGATCGCGGGTGGACGATTCCCTTCGCCGAGGAGATCATCGTGCGCCCCAGGGTGACGCACGACGACCAGGGGCATCCGCTGTATCCGCTCCGTCTCGGTATCGACGGTCTCTGGGAACTGCTGCCGCAGTAGCGTTTTCACGAGAGGGCGGAGGCGCGGCCGGCCCGGAGAAACCGGCCGCGCCACCTATCTCATCCGGTCAGGTCGGCGCCTCGGGGCGGCCTGGGAGCCGCCTCCAACACCGCCGCCTCGGCATCGGTGAACAACCGCGACCGGATGATGAATCGGACCCCCTCTGGGACCTCGAGGGAGAAGCCGCTGCTGCGACCGGATATCACGTCGACGGTCAAATGGGTATGCCGCCAGTGCTCGAAATTACCGGCGCTCAACCAGAATGGCGTATCCGGGAAAACCCGGCCGAGCATGACATCGGCCGCCCCGACCCGGAAATCGCCCAGCGGATAGCAAATCGGCGAACTGCCGTCGCGGCAGCCGCCGGACTGATGGAACAGGACCGGGCCGTGATGGGAGATGAGCACCTGCAGCACATCGGCCGCGGCATCGGTGATGGCCACCCGGGTGACCGAACCCGTCTTCATCTGACTCCTCCAGTGATAGCTCGGATGTCGTGGGAAGCGTTGGGCCTCAGACGAACCCGAGCTACGGTGACCGGGGTCACTATGACCCCGCCGGGTTGGCACAGGGTTGGCGCGCGGTTGGTGAAAAGTAGGCTGTTCACTGCAACCTCGGCGCAACGATGCGCCAACCCACGGGCGTTCGTGTCCTATTCGCCGGACCGGTCCGCTATGGACCGGTATCGACCAACTACGCGCGTAGTGCGGTGTGCAGCCGGGCCGTGGCCAGCGCGCGGCGACTGTCGCCCGGGGCGAGCAAACGCAGTGCGTGCTCGTGGATTTCGATATCGTCCGGGCAACGCTGCCCGAATCGCAAGGCGTGCTCGGGATTCCGGTCCGCGAGCACGGCGGTGCGCAGACCCACGTCGAGATGTTCGCGCCACTGTACGATGCCGGGAATATCGGAATCCGGTAGCAGCGGACCGCGATACAGCCGCACGGCGGTGGTCAGATCGCCCGCCTCCAGCGCCGCGAGCAATTCGGTGGCGTCACAGGCCAGGGGATCGGTGAGCATATAGCGGCGGTCCGCGATCTGACCGTCGGTGGCGCGGCGCAGGCGCGAGACATCGGCCTTGAGGGTGCTGGGGGAGACGGACCGATCACCGTAGACGGCGGCGTGCAGACGCTCGGGGGTGTAACCCTCCGGCTCCAGCGCCAGCAGCGTGAGGATCTCCACCTGCCGCGGGCGCATGGGGACCTGCTGGCCCTGCTTGTACAGGCGCGGCACCCCGAGGCATTCCAGCCGGGTGCGCGCCACCGGTCTGGATTGCTCTGTGTGCAAACGGGATTCGATGGCGGTAACCAGGGCCCGCACCGTGGCCAGAATCATCGGATGCGAGCGATCCCAATAGGTCGACAGATCCAGTACGCCGATTTGACGGCCGTCGGCGGCGCGAATCGGGGCGCAGTAGCAGACCCAGCCGTGCAACGCCTCCACCAGATGCTCGGCGGCCCAGACCGAACTGGGGCGGCCGGTGTGCAGCGATAGCGCCACCCCGCTGGTCCCCATGTACGGCTCATCCCAGCAACCGCCGGGCGCGAGGTTCACGGTCTCGGCGCGCCGCCGCACCGCGCGGTCGCCGCAGCTGAACAGCACGGTGCCCTCGTCATCGGTGACGACCGCGATCATTCCGGCGTCCTCGGCGATGGCGCGAATCTCCCCGGCGAGTTCGGTGACCGGGGTGCGCAGCGGCGATTCGGCCCAGCGCGAACCCAATTCGTCCCGATCGGTGGCCGGTGCCACCGCCCGTGCGGGGTCCACGGTGCGCAGCGAGCGCTCCCACGACTCCACCACTTCCTCGCGCAGCACCGGCACCGGTGCGCTCGCGGGACCGAGCGCGGGCAGCTGTTGCGTTCCCGTCGCCCACCGCGCCCACACCTTCTCCAACTCCGCACGCTGTTGGAAAATGGCCGGTAGCTGTGTCATCGCGCAAACTCCTCGCGGGCGACTCGGAAATGCGATACCCCATGATGGCGTGCGCGAGCCCCGCCCGTACCCCATTCGGTGGAGTCCGCGCGTTAATTCGATTCGACCGTCTTCGCAGGCTTCGCCTGGCGTCGCGGGGCCGATGCTTGTGATCTTGTTCGGATTCGACTGGTAGACAGTAGGTATGGCGTACCCATTTCGCTTCGGTGTGAACATGATTGCCCCGTCTTCGCGTGCGAGCTGGATCGAGAAGTGTCGCCGGGCCGAACAACTCGGCTTCGATGTGATCGGCGTCCCGGACCATCTGGGCCTGGCCGCACCGTTCCCGGCGCTCATGCTCGCGGGCGAGGCGACCGAGCGAGTCCGGCTCAACACCTTCGTCCTGAACGCCCCGTTCTACAATCCGGTGCTGCTGGCGCGCGATGTCGCCGGACTCGATCAGCTCACCGATGGCCGGGTCGAACTCGGCCTCGGCGCGGGCTACGTCAAGGCCGAATTCGAAGCCGCCGGAATGCCTTTCCCGTCCGCCCGGGAGCGGGTCGACCATCTAGAGCGCACCGTCGCCACGCTGCGCGGGCTGTTCGCCGATCCGGAGTACACCCCGCGGCCGGTACAGCCCGGCGGGCCCACCCTGCTGCTCGCGGCGTGGGGAGACCGTTCACTGCGCTTCGCCGCCGCGAACGCCGATATCGTCGCCTTCACCGGCGCGGGTGCGAGCGATAACGGCCGCCTGACGCTCGCCGACAGCGCGGCCCTCGCCAAGCGCACCGACTATGTGCGCGACCATCTGGGCGGGCGCTCGGTGGAATTCAATCTGCTGGTGCAGGGCGTCATACGGGACGAAGAGCGTTCCGCCGCAGCCGATTATCTGGCCGCGCACCTGCCATTCGAGTTCGACGGCGCGCTCGATGACCTCCCGGTGCTGTTGCTCGGCACGCCCGCTCAGATCGCCGATACGCTGCGCGAACGCCGGGAAACGTTGGGCTTCAACTACATCACCGTGCTGGAGCCCAATATGGAGAAACTCGCTCCGGTCATCGAGCTGCTGCGCGGGGAATGATCCGCTCATACGTTTGAGCCCGCCGCGTCGAGGCATTACGTCCGCAAGAAGACGGACTCGGCGAGGAGGAGCAAGATGTCGGGTGCAGTAGTAACCGTGATTGTCATCGTGGTGGTGATCGCCGCGGCAATCGTGATCGCGCTGGCGCTGATGCCACGCATGCGCAGTCGCAAATTGAAGGAGCGGTTCGGGCCGGAGTACGACCGCGCGGTCGAACAGTCGGACAACCGCCGCGACGCCGAACGTGAACTGGTGGAACGGCAGAAGCGGCATCAGCAGTTGCAGCTGCGCGAGCTGACCGACGATGAGAAGCGCCGCTACACCATGCAGTGGGCCCACGTGCAGGAACAGTTCGTCGACGATCCGGCGCACGCGCTGGAGAACGCCGATCGCCTGCTCACCCTGGCGATGGCCGATCGCGGCTATCCGACCGAGGATCCGGACCAGCGGGTCGCGGATCTCTCGGTCGAGCACGCCCAGCCGGTGGATCGTTTCCGCCGCGCGCATCAGATCGCCGGTCAGGCCGGACGCGGGCAGGTGTCCACCGAGGATATGCGCGCCGCGATTGTCGACTACCGGCAGCTCTTCGCGGAACTGGTGGACGGCAACGGATCCCAATCCGACACCGCCGCACCGCATTCCGCACGCGATAACCGATAAGTGAGGTACGACAAATGAGCACTGACAAAGAGCAAGCGAAACAGGCCGCAGCACAGGCGAATACGGTGACCGGCAGTGATGTCCGCGCCGCCGGTTCTCCGGAGCGGCCCGAGCACACCGGTCGATCCGAGGACGCCCAGCGGGGCACGCCGGAAGCCCTCGACCCCCGCCGCGATCCGAATTCCCTTGGGGCGCAGGAACCGAGTTCGGTTGCGACACAGGGACCGGATGCCCGTCCGGCGCACGCACCGGATCAGGCGGTCCACGGACAGCCGAATCAGAACGTCGAGGCGGATCAGCGACTCCGCGCCGCCCAGCCGCAACCGTCCGCGAGCACGCAGCGGGCACATGAGGCCGGACAGCGACAGCCGAACGGTGGTCCCGCCACCGATGAGGCCGGACAGCGACTGCACAACGGCGGCCCGGGCACCGACGAGCAGCGGCAGCACGGCGCCGGACAGAGTGCGCATCCGGTCGATTCGAACCAGCTGCGCGGGCAGTGGCGCGAAGTGCAGACCATGTTCGTCGACGACCCGCGCGATGCGGTGACCCGCGCCGACAAATTGGTCGAGGGCGGCATTCAGGCGCTGGTGGACAGCTTCGCCCAGCGGCGGCACGCGCTCGAACAGCGCTGGCACGAGGAAAAGGGTTCGGACACCGAGGAACTGCGCCAGGCGCTACGCGGGTACCGCGACCTGTTCGATCAGCTGATCACGGCCTCGGCCGGCGGGGCGACGAACATATAGGACTTCTCCTCGATTCGCCGGCTGATCCGCCACTGATCGTCCACCCGGACGAATGAGTCGTGGTACCAGAGCCCGCACAGCATCAAGCGGGGCAGACCGTCCGCACCGGCCACCACCATCGGGTTGTGGCACATGGTGCGGGCGGTCGCCGTATCACCGTCGACCTTGATGGCGGAGTTGGCGATCAAATGCTGGAACGCCGTGAAATTCGGCATGACCGTGGCGAGAAAAGCCTTGGTGGAGGCCACATCTCCGGCCGGTCCGCCCATCGCCGTGTAATCGATATGGGCGTCGGCGGTGAAGATCTCATCGAGCAGCTCCCACTGCTTGGTGTCCACCGCATGGGAGTACCGGACCATCAGGTCCTCGATCTCCATCCGATCCGAAATCTCCTGCAGGGACAGCATGCGCGCCTCCGGGTAGTGCCTTCTGTACAGCTGGTGTTCGGTGCCCGAGCGTACGGCGCGGCGCGGATTGATCTTGTGGTTTCCGAAAATCAGGACACCGCGACCGTGTAGTCCTTGGCCGCGACGGTGCGCGCCACCTTCTGCGGGGCGCCACCGATGAGCCCGCGCCAGGGCAGGTACGGCAGCAGGCGCACATTCAGATTGCGGACCTTGATCATCGTCTTGCTACCGGGCGCGTACCACTGGCCCACGCCCTCGGCGAACCGCTGGCAGGCATCCACCATGGGCCGCATCTCCCGCTCGTAGGCGGCGAACGCGATGCGGTAATCGCCTGCGGCGGCGGCCAATTCACCCGCCAGCAGATATGCGCCGACCAGTGCGAGGTCCGCACCCTGACCCGAGAGCGGGGAAGCGCAGTACCCCGCATCACCGACCAGCGACACCCGTCCCCGGGACCAGGTGTCCATCTTGATCTGCGCCATGGCGTCGAAGTAGAAGTCCGGGGCGTTGTGCAGTTCCGTCAGTAGCCGCGGCACCTCCCAGCCCTGCTCGGCGAAGGTGTCGGTCAGAATGCGGCGCTGGGCGTCGCCATCCCGGAAGTCGTAGTCGAGTTGCTCGGACGCCCACGCGAAAATCGCCTTGGCTTCGGTGTTCTCCCGCGCGCTGTAACTGCCCGCGATCTTGCCCGGGGTGTTGTAGTCCAGTTCCCAGTGATCCAGATTCAGCAGGTTGGGGATGGTGAAGATCGAGATGTAGTAGCCCATGTGGCGGACGAAATCCGATTCCGGGCCGAAAACCAGTGCGCGCGTGCGGGAGTGGACGCCATCGGCGCCGATCACCAGATCGAAGGTGCGGGCGGGGGAGTGCTCGAAGGTGACGTGCACCCCGTCGGCGGTCTCGGTGAGCTCGGCGATGGAATCGCCGAAGAGGTACTCGACATCATCGCGCGTGGCCTCGTACAGCACCCGCGCCAGATCGCCGCGCGCGATCTCGGTATCGCCGCCCGCGCCGACGCCGTTGAAGACCTCGCTGCTGATACTCGCCTTGACGGTGCCGTCGGCGGACACATACGAGGTGCCGCGCTTCCCGGTCTGCAAGGCGTGCACCCGCTCCAGCAGTCCCATCCGGCGAATGACCTCGGTGGCGGTGCCGAGCACGTCGATGGCCTGACCGCCTTCGCGCAGGGCCGGGGCCTTCTCCACGATGGTCGGCCGGAAGCCGTACCGCCGCAGCCAGAAGGCGAGAGCGGGACCCGCGATGCTCGCGCCGGAGATGAGGACGTTCTGGTTGGCCAGGTTTCGCATGAGCAGAACTGTACAAATGTCTTAGGCAATTGCGCAATACTTTTGTCTCAGGCATTTGCGCTAGTCTGCTCAGCATGGGAAACCGTGAGGATCTGCTGGCCGGGGCGCGCACCTGCCTGTTCGAGAAGGGCTACGCCCGCACCACCGTCCGCGATATCGCCACCGCCGCGGGCGTGAGCATGGCCGCCATCGGCTACCACTTCGGATCCAAGGAAGCTCTGCTCACCGCCGCCCTCACCGAGGCGACCCGGGAATGGGGGGCCGAACTGGCGCGTGCTCTCGCGGCGACCGATGTCACCGATCCGGACGCACTGCGCCGCTTCGCGACCCGATGGGACGCGGTCCGGGGATCGATCGCCGATCACCGGGGCGTCTGGGCGGCCACCTTCGACGCGCTCTCACACGCGGATTCCCGCGCGCAGCTGGCCGCGACCATGCCCGAGGCGCGGGCGGGCCTGGCCCGGCTGTTCGGCGGCGATGCCGACGACGATCGCACCGCCGGACTGGTGCACCAGGCGCTGCTCATCGGCGTGGCCGCGCAGTATCTGATCGATCCGGAAACCGCGCCCACCGGAAGCGATCTCGCCGATGGTCTGCGCCGCATCACCGGCGTGGACGCGCATCGGTAATCTCATTCGCACGTACACCACGACGGCGATGACGCGTATTGATCAGTGCCGAAAGCACTTTCGTCGATGCGGTCGGGGATGCGGCACCGCCGGAAGGCTCCTCGCCCTGCGCGTCCGAGGCGGAAGCCGTTCTCACCCTTGATCTCTCGATGCGAAGGTCATTTGCGCCACACCGGTCCGCGGCGCTGCGCGCGGCGCGTGCTCGCACGATAGAATCGGCGAAAGTGGTAGGGCTGATCAGATTTCCGGGTGTGACGACCGGTCTGATGCGGCGGGTGTGGGCCCCTTTGACAGCGATGCGGGCCGGGGAGCGACCGTTCTCCGACTCCGCCCGGCGACTCGCGTCACCGGCCGAATAGCGGTCGGATCGCCGGATCTGCCCGAAACGCCGGTATTGTCGGGTGGGCGGGTAAACTGGTTGGGAGATAGGCAGTTTCGATGGAACCAACCGATTTTTTCATGCCGTACGCCCCGGTGGACCTCAATCCGCTGGAGCTGGAGGCAGAAGCGGGTATGTGGGAGTGGCTCGAGAAGTTCGAGCTCGTGCCCACCGAGTTGACGCGGCGGCGGATGGTACGCACCAGACCGGCGCGAATGTACGCACTCTGGTGTCCCAAGGCCGATGTCGAGGAGCTCACGCTGCTCAGCCAGTACACGGCTTGGGCTTTCGTGGTCGACGATCAGTTCGATATTGAAATCCCCGATCCACAGCGCTGTTTGGAAGCGGTGCGCGCGCTGAACGCGGTATTCGACAGTGCCAGGCAACCTTCCGGCGTACTGGCCGTGGCGTTCGCTGATCTGTGGCGGAGACTGTGCGAGGGTCGCTCACCCGAATGGTGCGAGGCCGTACGCGCGGAGATCCGGGACTGGCTCTGGACGTATTACACCGAGAGCGTGGGGCGGCTTTCCGGAAATCTTCCGGATCTGGAGACCTATCGCGCGCATCGCCGAGATGGTGTGGCGCTCTTCGTCTTTCTCGACATCAGCGAGCGCGCCGAGGGGATAGATCTCTGCGCGCCCGCCCGCTACCTTCCGGCCATGCGCAGCCTGCGCGAGGCGGCGGTCGAGCATATGGGCCTGTTCAACGATGTGCTGTCGGTGGCCTCGGACGAAGCCTCGGGCTACCTGTACAACTCGGTGCTGCTGGCCGAATATCACTTCGGGCACAACCGGACCCGAGCGCTCGAGCTCGTCAACACCATGCTCACCGAGTGCATAGCCCGCATGACGGCCGCACTCGAGCAACTTCCGGCCGAACTCGCCGACGCCGGACTCGGCGATCGTGACCGCGCCGACACTTTGGCCACCGCAGGCAGTTACACGGTGTACGTTCGGGCGAATTTCGATTACCACTATCAGGCCGCCCGTTATACGAGCGCGCCGGTGGAGGCGCTGGAACACGGCCTGCCACTCACCTGAGCTGCGGCGCAGCCGCCGTTGCCGAAATGAAATCCACAGGCGGTCCCGCGTTTTCACGTTCGGATGGGACGATTGGGATCTTCTATGCATGGCCGCCCAATCACCGCCGGGTGGCTGCGGAGGCCGTGTCCGAGTGAGCGGGGCCGATTATGCGAGCGTCGAAACCGACCAGAACCACAGCGGGACAACGACTCGAGGGCATGCGCCGCTGGGGTCTCACCCGGCCGACCATGATGAAAACCATCGGCCACAGCGAAATACGCCAGCGGCCCGCCGAATACGGCCAACATTCCGATGGCGGCCCGCACGTCGCGGCGCGCAGACAGCTGGCCGCGGCGCGGCTGGCCATCGAACCGGTGCTGCGCGCGGCGGTCGCCTCACTCTCCGAACCCATGGATCGCATGGCCGGATACCACTTCGGCTGGTGTGACGCCGAAGGCGTGGAGATCACCGGGCTACAGGGCAAGGCCCTGCGACCCGCCCTCACCTTCGCGGCCGCGGTGGCCTGCGGCGGAACCATCGAGAACGCCACCCACGCCGCCGCCGCGGTCGAGCTGCTGCACAACTTCTCCCTGGTGCACGACGACGTCATGGACGAGGACCGTTTCCGGCACGGCCGGCCCACGGTCTGGCGGGTCTGGGGTGAAACCAATGCCACCCTGCTCGGGGACGCGCTACAGGCGCTGGCCCTGGGCGTGCTCTCGGACGGTGTGCCCGAATCGGTGACCGCGGAGGCGGTGATCCGGCTGGCACGCGCCACCGTCACACTGTGCCGCGGGCAGTACGAGGATTGCGCCTTCGCGGCGCGCTCCTCGGTGACCGTCGATGAATACCTGACCATGGCCGCGGGCAAGACCGGGGCGCTACTGGGCTGCGCGTGCGCCCTCGGTGCGCTGTGTGCCGGGGCCGATCATCGGGTGGTGTCCGCGATGCATACCTTCGGATGTGAATTGGGGCTGGTGTTCCAGCTCGTCGATGACGCCATCGATATCTGGGGTGATCCCGAGGTGACCGGAAAACCCGCGCACAGCGATCTGATTCAGCGCAAGCAGTCGTTCCCGGTGGTCTGCGCATTGGCCTCCGATACCGGACCGGGCCGGGAGTTCGCGCGTCTCTATCACGCCCGGCAGCCGATGACCGCGCAGCGGGCGGCGCGGGCGGCGAACCTGATCGAGGAGGCCGGTGGACGGCAGCGCACGCTGGGGCGCGCGGCCACGGCACTGGAATCCGCACTGGGTGTGTTGCCACCGGAAATGGCCGCCGCCGATCTGACGGCGCTGGCTCATCTGGTGGCCTACCGGGACAAATAGCGGTGAACGAGGCAAAGGCGATTTATGTGTAACCGACGGTTACATATACTTTGACTCTTACCGAAGAAGGGGGATTCGCCGCACACGACGGGCGGCTGATGGATACGACCATAGCATCCCGCCCGCCGTGCCGCGGCTCCGCCCCGGAAATTCGCCCTAACCGAATACCCGCGCTCCGCCGACATAGGTCTGCTCGACCTTGGCGTCGGCGATCTCGGTGATCGGATGCTCGAACGGATTACGGTCCAGCACAACGAGATCCGCGAGCATGCCGGTGCGCAGACTGCCCGTGTCATCGCGCCGGTTCGCATAGGCGGAACCCGCGGTGTACGCGGCCAGGGCCGTCATCAGGTCCAGACTCTGCTCGGGCAGCAGCGGCGGCAGCGCCGAACCGGGGGTGATGCGATTGACCGCCGTGTGAATGCCGGACAGCGGATTCAGATCGCTGACCGGCCAGTCGCTGCCCGCCGCCAGCGTGGCGCCCGCGCGCAGCAGATCACCGAACAGGTATTGCCGATCGCGCAGGCCCGCGCCCAGGAACGGCAGGGTCAGGTCATCGAGCTGCGGTTCGTGCGCGGCCCACAGCGGTTGCAGATTGGCGACCGCGCCGAGCCGCTGGAAGCGGCCCATATCGTCCGGATGGATCACCTGCAGATGCGCCAGCTGATGCCGATTGCCGCGCGGGCCGTTGGCGATCAGCGCGGCCTCGACCGCATTGAGCGCCTCCCGCACGGCCCGGTCGCCGAGCGCGTGGAAGTGCACCTGGAAATCGAGTGCGTCCAGTTCGGTCACATAGCCGCGCAACGCCACCGGATCCACGAAACTCATGCCCGCGTTGGCGGTACAGCAGCCACGATGGTCCAGATAGGGCTCGGTCATGGCGGCGGTGAAGTTCTCGGCGATTCCGTCCTGCATGATCTTGACCGTGTCCAGGCGGAAGCGCTCGCTGCCGAACTGCTTGCGGCGCAGCACCATTGTCTCGATCTGGGTGACGTCGCGATCGCGTTCCCACCACTGCGCCCCGGTGACGCGCGCGGTCAGCAGCCCCTGTTCGGCGGCGCGGGCGAAGGTCGCCGCGGAATCCATATTGCGGTCGTAGCCGCCGACGATCGCCTCCTGCCAGCCCGTGATTCCGAGCGAATGCAGCAGTTCCTGTGCGCACAGCAGTCCGGTCAGCCGGTCCTGCGGGGTGATCTCCGGCAGCACTCGCTCCACCAGCGCCATGGCGGCTTCCTGGAGCATTCCGGTTGGGCCGCCATCGGTTTCGCGTTCTATCCGGCCGTTGGCGGGATCGGGGGTCGCGGCGGTGATCCCCGCGAGCTCCAGTGCGCGGGTGTTCGCCCAGGCTCCGTGATGGTCCCGGTTGACCAGATACACCGGCCGGTCCGCGACCAGCGCGTCGAGCTGCTGCCGGGTCGGCTGCCCGCCGGGAAAACTCTCCATGGACCAGCCGCTGCCGGTAATCCATTCGCGCTCAGGATGTTTGGCGGCGTAAGAGGCGATTCGGCGCACGTACTCGGCCAGGTCGACCGTCCCGCTCAGATCGCAGGCGGCCAATTCGATACCACCGGCGGCGGCGTGCACGTGCGCGTCCTGGAAGCCGGGCAGCAGTGCGCGCCCGCCCAGTTCGATCACCTCGGTGGCGGGACCGATGGCGGCGCGCACCTCGGCGTGCCCGACCGCGCTGATGCGATCGCCGGTCACCGCCAGCGCGGTCGCACGGCTGCGGGCGGAATCCATGGTGAGCACCGCGCCGCCGGTGAACACTAGGTCGGCATGGGACATGAAACTGCTCCTGACAGCGCTGGAAGTCGGTTGCGGCTCATAATCAACCAGCGTCCCATCCCGGACCGGACACCGGGTCAGCTGCCCCGGGCCAGAATCGCGAGCAGCAGTTCGGCGCGCACACGCGCGCTGTCCAGATCGCAGCCGAGCAAACCCTGTGCCGTCGCAATGCGTTTGCGCAGGGTATGACGGTGCACACCGATAGCGGCGGCGGCCGTCTCCCACTGGCCATTGGCCTCGAGATAGGCGCGCAGCGAATGCAACAGATCCGAACCGTGCGCCGCGTCATGATCGATGAGCGGGGTCAGCACGGTATTGGCCAGGGTGTCCAGCACCCGGCGGGTGGAATCGAAGGACAGCAGCGATCTACCGGTGAGCGCGCCGAATTCCGATGGGGCGCTACCGCGTTCGGCGGTCGCGGCGGCCAAGCCCGCGGCATCGGCGGCGACGGTCAGTTCGGGGAGCGGATGTTCACCGCTCAGGCCGAAGCGCACCGAACGACTCGTGCTCTCGCCCAGATCGGCGGCGAGTTCGCGGGCGAAGGCGACGGCGGCGACCCCGGGCAGCACCACCAGTACGCGGCGCGCGAGCAGGTGCAGGAACAGCGGATGACCCGAGCGCACCGCCATGCTCTCGGCCACCGAGCGGATCTCATCGACCGCGTCCAGGCTGTCGCAATCGGCGGCGAGGACTCGAATGCGCCCGGCGGCATCGGCGGCCTGCGCCAGATGCGTCCAGGCGGGGGCCAGATCGGATTCGCTGCTCAACAGCAGGCCCAGCACGGTGCTGTTCAGTCGATGCTGGGCCTCCCATAGTCGTGCCGGTTTCTCGAAATCCAAGGCCAGCAACGAATTCGCGTGACCGAGCAGAATCTGATCGACCGCGCTGAGCGGGGCGGAGCTCACCACCACCAGATTGCCGTGCACGCGGCCGCCGACACCGATGCGCTGATGGGTGATCGAGCGGCCCTGATCGGTGTGCACGCCGCCCGGATCGGTGGCGATGGCGGTGCGAACCGTATGCAGCAGTTCGTCATCGGGGGTATCGGGGTGCACATCGGTGACCCGGGTTTCCGCGTCCAGCACCAGCACGGTGGCGCGCAGCGCGGTGGCGAGCTCACGCACGATGGCGCGCGCACCCGAACGCACCAGGGCACGGGTCATGCGGGGTTGCGTGCGCGAGGCCCGCAGCAGGGCGTCGTGCTGGAGCTGGGCCGAGCGCGCGGCGATCCGGGTGGCGACGGCGGCGAACGGGGTGGACGGCGCGACCTCGAAAAGCGGCAGCCCGATCTCGTCGGCGGCCTTGATCAGATCCTCGGGAATGGCCGGATGGGTTTGGCCGACGCCGAAACCGACTGCGGCGACGCCTCGTTCATGCAGTCGGCGCAGGTAGGCGACGCGGGCGACGTGGGTCGCGGGTAGTTGTAGGCCGGTGGTGAGGACAAGCTCACCACCGGACAGCCAGGGGAACGGATTCTCCGTTTCGATGGTGAGCACCGACTCGATGGTGCGGCCGATGCCCGCGACGCCGCCGCGCAGCGGAATCTCCAGATCGGGCTGCGCGAGCACCCAGCTCACCGGTACGGACACCCAACCCCCTCCGCCGAATCACCAGAATTACGTGTCGCATGAATGCAACGCCATGTGAAAGCAACGCCGCGTGAATCCGAAGCCGCTAATTCTCCGAAGCCGTTAATGCAAGGGTAGGGGAGTGAGTGTACAGAATGTCGAAGACACGTTCCGCGAATAACCATTTCGGCGCGTGGTTACCGGCGAGTCTGGGTTTTTTGTACGAAATTGTGCCGCGCTGATTGTGGTTACGGCAGCGTAGGTCAGGCCGGTTGCCGGTGCACCACGGCTACCGGAATCTCCCGGGTGGTGTTGCGCCGGTACTCGTCGAACTGGGGCATGACCGCGACCATGCGATCGTACAGCTCCGCCCGCTCCGCGCCGGAGGTGAATTCGGCTTTGCCCGTGTAGGTTTCGGTTCCCAGCTCGACCGTCAGCTCCGGATTCGCGCGCAGATTGTGGTACCAGGCCGGATGCTTGTCCGCGCCACCGTTGGAGGCGATCAGCACGATCCGGTCACCGTCGGCCACGTACACCAGCGGACTGGTGATGGCCCGCCCGGACTTCGCGCCGGTCGTGGTGATGAGCACCAGGTTTTTATTGCCCTCGAACGGCCCGCCGACCTTGCCGCCGTTCGCGCGAAATTCCTGGATCACATTTTCATTGAAGGCGTTCATCGCACCCGTCCTGTCGCTGTCGTCCTACGGTCTCCCGGCACCAACCCGGGGTGCGCCGACGAAATTCCGCACCTACCGAATCTGGGATCCGGACAACACCGTCGCCACCATGCGGCGCACCGCGACGGCGTCCGGCGGCGTGCCGGTGCGGTCGGCGAAGAGCAGATGTCCCGCGCCGATGAGAGTGGGGGCGAGGGCGTCCACATCGGCGCCGGGGGTGAGGCGGCCCAATTCACGTTCGGCGGTGAGATATTCGGAGATCATGACGGTCGCGTCCGATAACAGTGGGACGCCGATCGGGCGGGTGCGGCGCAGCCGGGTGCGCAGTTCGTCGCGGAAGATGATCAGACTCACGATGGCCACGGCGACGGGGCCGAAGACCTTGGTGACGGCATCGGCGAGATTGTCGTCAACGGTGCCCGTGCCTGCGGCGTCACGCAGTTCGGTTGCGTCGCGGGCGAGTTGAGCGATCCGGTCCCGGACCAGTTCGGCGAGGAAATCGTCGAAATCGGAGAAGTGGCGGTGCAGTACGCCTTTCGCGCAGCCCGCCTCATCGGTGACGGCGCGACTGGTCAAACCGCTGGGACCCGCGCGCAAGAGCACGCGTTCGGCGGCGGCGAACAGTTGTTCGCGAACGTCACGGAGGGCTATGCCGGTGGGCACCGTAAATCCTTCTCTCACAGGGCGATCGTTGACGAGTGGGCAGGTGCCCACTAGAGTGGGCACATGCCCACAATACCGCCGGAACCGGTGGTTCCGCGTGCACCGGAGCCGCATACGCATCGCGATGTCGCCGAATCGTTCGGGGTGGACGCCGCACGGTACGACCGGAGTCGCCCGCACTATCCGGAGGCCATGATCCGGCAGCTGGTCGCCACCGGCCCGGGTCCGCGCGTGCTCGATATCGGCTGTGGCACAGGCATATCGGCGCGGCAACTACAGGCCGCGGGATGTGCGGTGCTGGGCGTCGAACCCGATGCGCGCATGGCCGAATTCGCGCGCGGCACCGGGGTCGAGGTCGAGGTCGGCACCTTCGAGACCTGGGATCCCGCCGGGCGGGAATTCGATATCGTCACCGCCGGACAGGCGTGGCACTGGGTCGATCCGGTAGTCGGTGCCGCCAAAGCCGCGGACGTGCTGCGCCCGGCGGGCAGGTTCGCCGCGTTCTGGAATGTCGCCGACGCGCCGTCCGAGGTGACGGAGGCTTTCATCACCGCCTATCGGCGAGTGCTGCCCGATTCGCCGTTCGATACCGCCGCCATGCGGCGGGGTGCCACCGGCTCCGGCGCGGTCACCGACCGGGCCACCGAGGGGCTGGGCAAATCGGGCCGGTTCACCGAACCCGAGGTGTGGCGGTTCGAGTGGGAACAGCCGTACACCCGCGCGGAATATCTGGACCTACTACCGTCCCAGGGCACACTCACCCAGCTCGCGCCGGAACCGTTGGCGCAGATCCTCGACGGGGTTGGTGCGGCCATCGACGCGCTCGGAGGTCGTGCGGTCGTGCGCTATACGACCGTGGCGGTCACCGCGACGCGCGGGTGAGCGTCATTCGCTGAAGGCGTCACTGTCGAAGCCGTGTGCCTGGGCCACCAGATCGTAGAAAGCCCAGACCCCACCTCGGTGATACGAGTCCGGATGCTCCGAACCGCCCATGAATGGGTAAGGCGCGGCGATGTAGACCTCCTCGGCCGCGAGCGGGCCGAGGCGACGGCGAATGGCCGAAACATGCTGGGGCTGCAGGATATACGTGATGACATCGGGGTCGAACAGGACCCGATCCACGAAGGCCGACAGATCGTCGAAGGTCCCGTAGACCTTGGTGCCGGGGAAATACGGGTCCAGAATGGCGTATTCGCCGGTACGGGTGCTCATGAGCAGGGCGTGGCCCAGGTCGGTATAGCCGATCACCCGGTCGAAGCGGGGGAATTGCGGTGCCCACGCCGGCATCACCCTATCGAAGTGATGCGGTCCGACGAGTTTGAAAGCAACGCTGGTCACTGGCCATATCCAACCAGAGCGGACGAAACGCTCGGCAGGTGGCATCCCGGGACGGGTCAGTCGGCCTCGTGCGCGGCCTCGTAGTTCGCCTCGAAGGAGCGCTCGCGGCGGCGTTCGCGCACCTTCCAGACGATCAAGCCCACGATCACCAGCACCGCGACGCCGATGGCGATATCGCGGCCGACGGTCTTGGCGACCCGCTCATAGGAATTGCCGGCGATGAAGCCGAGCACCACGAACGTTGTGCCCCAGACGATTCCACCGAACGCGTTGAAGGCGAGGAAGCGGCGGTACGGCATCTTCGAGGTGCCGGCCAGGGCGGGCATCATGGCCCGGAAGAACGCGGTGAAGCGGCCGAGGAAGACCGCCCAGCCGCCGCGCCGGGCCAGGAAATCCTGCGCCTGCTCCACCCGCCCGCGATGCTTGTCGAGAATCCGCACGGCCAGCAGTCGCGGACCGACCTTCTTACCGACCTCGTACCCGACGCTGTCGCCCACGATCGCCGCGACCACCACCAGCACGATCATCGCCCAAAGCGCCACGTGCCCTTGACTTGCCGCGACGCCGCCGAGCACCGCCGCGGTCTCTCCGGGCACCACGAATCCGACGAAGATGGCGTCCTCGACGAAAACCAGTGCGGTGACTATCAAATAGATCCACACCGGTGCGATGTCCAAGATCCGGTGCAGCAGCGAATTCATGCCGCCACGCTACCCATTGAACCCATCACACCGGATATCGAATGCGTAAGCGGCTCAGCGAAACAGGTTCACGAGCGTGCCGCCGCGCCGTCTTCGACCGGCGGCCGCGCCCCGAGCACCGCGTCCAGCAACCCCGGAAACCGTTCCGCCAGTTCGTCGCGCCGCAATTCCACCAACTTCACCCGGCCCTCGCGTCGCTCCCGGGTGATGCCGGATTCGCGCAGCACCCGCCAGTGGTGAGTCGCCGTCGGCTTGGTGACGGTCAGGGGAAGACTGCCGCAGGTTCGCGCGTCCTCGGACGCTGCCAGCTCCCGCACGATGAACAGCCGCACCGGATTGCCCAGCGCGGCCAATACGTCTTCGACCGCGAGGCGGTCGAGATCGGGGTGGTAGACGGTCACATCACCGCGCGCATCCCGCACACCTCGCCGCTGACCTACGCGGCCGCCAAGGGCGCGGTGAGCACGTTCAGCAAAGGGCTCGCCGAGGAGTACGGGCCGCGCGGCGTCCGGGTCAACACCATCTCGCCCGGACCCGTGCTGACCGAGCAGTGGACCGGACCCGATGGCACCGGGGCCAAGTTCGCGGCCGCGCGCGGTGTGAGCCAGGAGCAGTTGCTGCGCGATATTCCGCGCGAAATGGGTGTCACCACAGGCGAATTCGCGCAGCCCCGGCAGGTCGCCGCGCTGGTGGCCTATTTGGCATCACCGCTGGCGGGCGCGACGCACGGGGCCGACCACGTCATCGACGGCGGCGCCATCAAGACGGTGTGAACTCGCCGCGACAAAGGCTTGCTTGGAGTGCACTCCAGCTGATTACCGTTGAGCGCATGAGCAAAGTTTGGTTCATCACCGGGGTCTCACGAGGATTCGGCCGCGAATGGGCGGTGGCTGCGCTGGAGCGCGGCGACAGCGTGGCGGGCACGGCACGCGATCTAGGCACGCTCGATGAGTTGGTCGCGAAGTATCCGGATACGTTCCAGGCGATCCAGCTCGATGTCACCGATCGCGAGGGCGATTTCGCCGCCGTGCGAGCGGCCGCGGATCGGTTCGGGCGGCTCGACGTGGTCGTCAACAATGCGGGGTATGGGCAGTTCGGCATGATCGAGGAACTGTCCGAGGAGGAACTGCGGGCGCAGTTCGAGACGAATGTGTTCGGCGCGCTCTGGGTCACCCAGGCCGCGCTGCCGATTCTGCGGGCGCAGGGGAGCGGGCACATTCTGCAGGTGTCCAGCATCGGCGGTATCGCCGCCTTCCTGAACCTGGGCGCGTATCACGCCTCCAAGTGGGCGCTGGAGGGGTTCTCCCAGTCGCTCGCGCAGGAGGTCGCGCCGTTCGGGATTCATGTAACCCTCATCGAGCCGGGCGGTTTCGGCACCGACTGGGCCGGTGCGTCGGCCAAGCACGCCACGCCCATCGAGGCGTATGAACCCGCTCGTGCGGCCCGTGCGGCTCAGCGGGCGCGCAATACGCCCGGCGATCCGACCGCCACCGGCGAGGCGATCCTCAAGGTCGTCGATGCGGAGAAGCCGCCGCTGCGCATCTTCCTGGGTGAGAACCCGCTCGCCATGGCGACCGCGGAATACGAATCCCGGCTGGCGACCTGGCGCGAATGGCAGCCGGTTTCGGCTGCGGCACAGGGCAACTGAGCTCGGTCAGCGGCGCAGGCCGCCGCGCCAGCCGCGCACGGCCAGCAGCACACCGGCGATGAAGACGATCGGTCCGATGATCGACCAGGTGACGGTGCCGGTCATCGGACTGCCGGAGACCACGCCGAAGCCCTGGAGCGCCCAGAGCCCTCCGGCCAGGGCGAGGATGACACCGAGCGCGACGAGGATGGGGCTGCGCATAGCCGGGCCTTTCGTTGGCACCGCGCGGAAGCGGTTCTCGACACCACCGTAGCCGCCCCGGGTGGGCGCGGCGGCGCACGCGGTGGATAGTGGAGTCGTGCCCGCCGACAAGGCTTCCCAGCCCGACGATCCAGGCGCACCCGTCGGACGCCGGGTGGTGCTGGGGTTGCTGGCCGCCGGGGCGGCCGGGGTGCTGGGCGGGGCCTCGATTCAACGGGGCCTCGCGGCGGTGCTCGGCCCCATCGGCAATCACGATCCGACGGGGCTGATCGGGCTGTTGCCGGTGGGCAATACCTTCCGGTTCTACTCGGTGACCCGCGGCGCGCCGAGACGCGATGAGAGCAACTATCGGCTCGATATCACCGGACTGGTCGACAACCCGCGCAGTCACACGCTCCCGGAGTTGCGCGCGCGGCCGCAGACCACCCTGGTGCGCGACTTCCAATGCGTCACCGGCTGGCGAGTGCCCGAAGTCCATTGGCGCGGAGTGCGTTTGGCCGATCTGCTGGACGACGCGGGCGTCAAGAACACGGCGACCGCGGTGCGCTTCACCTCCTTCGACGGCACCTACACCGAGAGCCTGACCCTCGATCAAGCCCGGCGCGATGACGTCATCGTCGCCCTGGAAATGATCGACGGACCGGTCAGCCACGATCACGGTGGCCCGGTTCGGCTGTATGTTGCGCCCATGTACGGCTACAAGAGCTGTAAATGGCTCTCCGGAATCGAGCTGACCAGCGACGTCGTCCCCGGCTATTGGGAGCGCCGGGGCTATTCCATCGACGGCTGGGTCGGCGCGTCGAACGGGCGTGATGATGACCCGACCAGCTGAGCTGCACCGCTTCGGGCGGGTCGAACGCTGGGTGCACTGGCTGGTCGCGGTGCTCGTGCTGATCTGCATAGCCACCGCCGCCATCCTGTACAACGGCTCGCTCGCGGTACTGGTGGGCAATCGGCACATCGTCGAATTGGTGCACGTCTATTCGGGTTTCGCGCTGCCCGTGCCGATCCTGCTCGGTCTGGTCTCGCGGGCCTATCGCGCCGATCTGTCCCGGCTGAATCGATTCACCGCCGCGGATCGACTGTGGTTCCGATCCAAGGCGCGCCGACTGTTCGGCACCGATGTCGGGAAATTCAATGCCGGGCAGAAACTCAATGCCGCGCTGAGTGCCGGATCGATCTTCGTCCTGTTCGGCACCGGCATCATCATGTACTTCCCCGACTGGACCCGTCTGGTCTGGCGCACCGGCGCGACCCTCATGCACGACTGGTTCGCACTCGCCTTCGGCATTCTCGTTGTCGGACATGTCATGTACGCGCTGCGCGATCGAGAAGCCATGCGCGGCATGCTCACCGGCACCGTCTCGCGGCGCTGGGCCGACCGCGAGCACATGCTGTGGGCCGCCGAGCACGAGTCCACCGACGAGACATCCTGAGACCCGGTCACCGGGAACTCCGCCCGCTGTGGCCCCCGTCACGGCTAGCTTCGACGTAGCCCCGTCGCACGGCGGGGCCGAGGTCGTGAGTTGGTTCGAAAGGTGCGGGCATGTCGCACAAGGTTGTTCAGCGGGTCGAGGAGCTCGCCGCCCAGCTGGCGGCGCACGCCGAGGAGACCGAGCGGGCGGGCAAACTGTCCGAGAAGAGCGTCGCGCTGGTACGCGAGGCCGGGGTGATGCGAATGCTGCAACCCACCGAATTCGGCGGATACGCCGCACATCCCAGGGATTTCGCCGAAGCGGTGATGGCGACCGCCGCCGCCTGCGGCTCCACCGGCTGGGTGTGCGGAGTCGGCGGTGTGCATCCCTGGGAAATGGCGCTGATGGATCGCCGTCTGCAACAGGAGGTTTGGGGCACCGATCCCGATACCTGGATCGCCTCCCCGTACGCGCCGCAGGGCGTGGCCACCCCGACCGACGGCGGCTACATTCTGCGCGGCCGCTGGAGTTTCTCCTCCGGCACCGACCACTGCGATTGGATCTTCCTGGGCGCGTTGGTCGGCAACCCCGACGGCACCCCCGTCATGCCCCCGCGCACCCTGCACGTGGTGCTGCCGCGCGCGGACTACACGATCGTCGACGACTCGTGGGATGTCATCGGGCTGTGCGGAACCGGCAGTAAGGATGTCAGCGTCGACGGCGCGTTCATCCCCGACTACCGCACCATCGATTCGGAGGAGGTGGCCTCGGGAACCATTGCCGCCGACCGCGCCGGGCGCACCGAAACCGTGTACCGGCTGCCGTTCTGGGCCATGTTCCCGCTCGGCATCACCGCCGCGGTCATCGGCATCGCCGAGGGCGCACTGGCCGCGCACCTGGACTATCAGCGCAATCGCATCACCGCCATGGGCACCGCCATCAAGGATGATCCGTACGTGCTGTACGCCATTTCCGAGGCGGCCTCGGAGATCGCCGCCTCGCGTTCGCAACTGCTCGACGGCATCAGCCGCCTCTACGATCTCGCCGACGCGGGCAAGACCATCGCCTTCGAGGACCGATCGGTGGTGCGCCGCAACCAGGTTCGCTCGGCCTGGCGGGCGGTTGCGGCCGTAGATGAGATCTTCGCGCGCTCCGGCGGTAACGCGGTGCGCAAGAACAATGCGCTACAGCGCTTCTGGCGTGACGCGCACGTGGGATTGCAGCACGCCATCCACATTCCCGGATCGATCTACCACTCCGATGCGCTGACCTCGATGGGTGTCGAGCCACAGGGCATGCTGCGCGCACTGATCTGATTCGGGTCGTCAGTGGACCAGCGCGGCCTCCCACGCCCGGTCCTGAAGGTCCGGGTCACGGAGTCGCTCGGGTAGCGATGCGGGTTTGCCCTTGCTCTCGAAGAATTGGCCGCTGCCAACACTTTCCAGGGCCAGGCGGAGCGGAACCCGGGCCGCTCTGTCCGGCCGTGCGCGCTTTTGTACGGCGCGCACGATCGGCCAGATGAAACGCCAGGCGGGGACGGTCTCGGGGGTGAGCTGCCGGACGCCGGGGGTCCAGGCGGTTCCGGGGTTGACCGCGTTGATCGATCGATTGTCGGCGGCCTGCCGGGCGAGCGAGAGCATGGCCAGCAGGTTCAATTGTTTTGCTCGGGCGTAGGCACCGATCGCGGTGTAGGTGTCGGGCTCGGTGAACGGGTCGCCCTTGTGCATGAGCAGTGCGCTGGAGACGATCTGCACGATGCGGGCGTTCGGGGTGAGGATGGGCAGCAGCGCATCGGTGAGAGTGATCGGGCCGAGGTAGTTGAGCACCGAGATGACCTCGTGCCCTTCCGAATTCAGCGTTCGAGTCGGAAACGCCATACCACCGACGTTGTTCACGAGAATGTCGAGTTCGTCGGTGGTGTGCGCGACCGCCGCGGCCAGTTCGAGGTTTCCGTGCACCGTCGCGTGTTCGGCGGTCAGAAACGTCGCGCCGGTCTGGGCCGCGAACGCCGCACCGCGCGCGGCGTCGCGCCCGGTCACCAGTACCCGCGCGCCCGAGCCGACGAGTCCGATCGCGATCTCGCGGCCGATCCCCTCGGTGCCGCCGGTGACGAGCGCCCTCATGATCGGGCCCGCGATGAGATCAAGCACAGAGATGCCATGACAACTCCAAAGAATGAGTGATTCGCAGGTCGAACGCTAACTTCGGCGGGCGGCGGCCCACATCCGCCGCCAGCCGTAATCGGCGGTACGCCGCTGTGCGCAGGTCCCTGGAATCTGCTCGTGCAAACAAAAGAGCCCTCCCGAAGGAGGGCTCTTTTCTGTGTCGAGAGGGGGACTTGAACCCCCACGCCCAATAAGGGCACTAGCACCTCAAGCTAGCGCGTCTGCCATTCCGCCACCCCGACTCGGTGTGCTCGACAACAGTAGCCGAGGATGTGGGAAAAACAGAAATCGGCTGGTAGCGGGCCGTTTCGGACTACTTCCTGATGAAGATTCCGGCGATGTCGGCGTTCTTGATCGGGGTTTCGCCATTGGCCTGGATCTGGCACAGGGTCTGCACCGAGGCCATGCCGATATCCACGTTGGTGCCGGACGGCTCGTTCTGAGTGTTGGTCTGCTGCTTGATGAACTTGGTGATGGTGATGCGCTGGGTGTCCGCATCCTGCTTGAGGTAGTCGGTGCATTTGGTGTCGCCGCCCTGGTTCACAGCGGTTTTGATCTCGCTGCAGCCGGACATCAGGGTGACGGCGAACGCGGCGGCGGCGAGGCCGGCGGTCCAGCGCATGGTCTTCATCGGTATGTCCCTCGGGGTAGCGCGCGACGGTGTCCGACCGCCGCGATCGACCGCCACTGTAGAACGGCGCGACCATTCGGCAATCCTGGCTGGACCCTGATATTCAAGGGATTTGATGTGATTTGCGTCACATTTCACCGCACGTTCGGGGGTACGTGGATGGCATGGTGAGAGGTATGTCCGCTGCTTCCGCTGAAACGATTCGGGTCCTCGGCGCCCGCGAGCACAATCTGCGCAACGTCTCCCTCGACATCCCCAAGAACAAGATCACCGTCTTCACCGGCGTCTCCGGTTCGGGTAAGTCCTCCATCGTGTTCGACACCATCGCCATCGAATCCCAGCGCCAGCTGTACGCCACCTTCCCGGCGTTCATCCTGAACTTCCTGCCGCGCTATGAGCGCCCGCACGCGGAGGCCATCGAGAATCTCACCGCGCCGGTGATCATCGACCAGAAGTCGGTGGGCGGGGGACCGCGCTCGACGGTCGGGACCATGACCGATATCTACGCGCTCATTCGCGCGCTCTTCGCCCGATTCGGTTCGCCGTCCACCGGGCTGGTGTACGACTACTCGTTCAATACACCGCAGGGCATGTGCACCGAATGCGACGGCCTGGGCATGACCATCACCGCCGATCCGGACAAGCTGGTGGACCGGTCGAAATCGCTCAACGAAGGCGCGATCCTGCTGCCCGGATACGGTGTGGGCAGCGGAGATTGGCAGCTGTACGGCAATTCCGGGCGCTTCGACCTGGATAAGAAGCTCGCCGACTACGGCGATGCGGAATGGCACGATCTGCTGCACGGCAGTGGCGGCAAAGTGGAGCTGACTTTCAACAAGGGCACCTGGAAAGCCAATTACGAAGGGCTGGCCGATAAATTCACCCGGTCGCGGGTCAAGCGGGATACCTCGGGGCTCTCGGACAAGACCCGGGAGCAGATTCAGAAGTACCTCACCGAGGGCGTGTGCCCGGCCTGTCACGGGGCTCGGCTCAATGAGAAGGCGCTCGCGACAAAGATCAACGGGCGCAATATCGCCGACTGGACCGGGTTGCAGATCACCGATCTGATCGAGGTGCTCGGCGAGATCCAGGATCCGGCAGCGCTGGGGCTGGCCGAAGCCACCCGGATCGCGCTCGGGCGGGTCGCCGATATCGGGCTCGGATATCTGAGCCTGGACCGGCCGACGTCGACGCTCTCGGGCGGTGAGGGCCAGCGATTGAAGATGATCAAACATCTGGGCAGCACGCTGGTCGGGATGACCTACATCTTCGACGAACCCAGCGTGGGACTGCATCCGCGCGATGTCGGGCGGCTCAATCGCATGCTGGAAGCGCTGCGCGACAAGGGCAATACGGTGCTGGTGGTCGAACACGACCCCGATGTCATCCAGATCGCCGATCACATCGTCGATGTCGGACCGCGCGCCGGAGCGCACGGCGGGGAGATCATGTTCACCGGCAGTTTCGCGGAGCTGCAGGCGGCGCAGACGCTCACCGGGCAGGCGCTGCGGCGGGCGTTCACGGTCAAAGAGGCATTCCGTGCAGCCAATGGTGAACTGCGCGTGGACAATGCGAGCGCGCACAATCTGAAGAACGTCTCCGTCGGGGTTCCGACCGGAATTCTCACCGCCATCACCGGCGTGGCCGGATCGGGGAAGAGCAGTCTGATCCGCGATGAGTTCATGGCGCGCTATCCGGACTCGGTATTCGTCGATCAGTCGGCCATCGCGGCCTCCTCGCGGTCCACGCCCGCCACCTACCTGGGTTTGATGGATCCGATTCGAAAGCTCTTCGCCAAGGCCACCGGTAAGCCCGCGAGCCTGTTCAGCTTCAATTCCGATGGCGCGTGCACAGAATGCGGTGGGCGCGGGGTGATCATCACCGAGATCGCGTACATGGATCCGGTGACCACGCATTGCGAATCCTGTGACGGCCGCAGGTTCTCCGAGGAGGTGCTCGGACTCACGCTGCGCGGTAAGTCGATCGCCGATGTGCTGGAACTCTCGGCCGAGGCCGCCGTCGATTTCTTCCCGGAAAAGGCGCTGAATGCCAAGTTGCGCACCATGAATGAGGTCGGTCTCGATTATCTGAGCCTCGGACAGGCCATGAGCACGCTCTCCGGCGGTGAACGCCAGCGCATCAAACTCGCCACCCAATTGCAGAACAGCGGGGCGGTGTACGTCCTGGACGAGCCCACCACCGGACTGCACATGTCCGATGTCGACACGCTGCTGCGGCTGATGGACGGCCTGGTCGAGCGCGGAAACACCGTCGTGGTGATCGAGCACAATCTCGATGTGGTCGCGCACGCCGACTGGGTCATCGACCTGGGTCCGGACGGCGGCAAGAACGGCGGCGAGATCGTATTCACCGGCACCCCGGCTGAATTGCTACGGCATCCGGACTCACTGACCGGTGCGTACCTGCGGCTCTACAAGGACGGCTCCGCGGTACGCGGAAACTGAGATGCGCTGGCAGTGACTGCCATTCGGCATCGACTGCGCCCCGCCGGATTCGAAGTGGCGGGGCCGCAGTGCTTTCCGGTCAGTGCGCGGGGGATTCGGCGTTGATCGCCGCGCGCCAGATGCGGGCTTCGGTGGGATTGCCGCGGCGGTCCAGGACGTCGGCCAGCCCTGCCATGGCGCGGGTATTGCCATGCTCGGCGGCGATGCGCCACCACTGTTCGGATTCGGCGAGCTGGCCCAGGCGCAGCAGCACCACGGCCAGATCGTAGGCGGCGCTCATATTTCCCAAACCGGCTGCCTGTCGCCATAATTCGCAGGCTTTGCGGTCGTCGCCGCGATGGTGCAGGGCCACGCCGAGGTCGTAGAGCGCGCCGGTGTAGCGGCCGGCGTCCGCGGGCGGAATGGGGTCGGGCGGGGTGGGGGCGGTGGCCAGTTCGACCACGAGTTCGGTGAAGTCGGGCGGGCCGACGCCGGTGCTGCAGTGCAGCACCAGGCACGATCTCTCGCGGGTGATGAGCATGCCGTAGTTGCCGGACCAGGAGACCACATCGCCGAATTCGTCAACCCAGACCGGGGTCAGCGAGATGGCGGCATCCCTGGAGTCGGGGCGGACATGCAGTTCGATGCCGCCGGACATGGCGTCGGCCCAGACGTCAACCCCACTCAACTGGCGGCCGTTCAGGAGTACGTGCCCGCTCTCCACGGCCAATCCCATACCCACCCCGCGTACCCCGCGGCGCGGTGCGGCCGAGCGCAGGGTGAGCGTGACGGTGGTGGGGGAGATGCCCACGCTCTGCGAATGCAGCGGGTAGACCTTCGCGCCGTTCCAGGTCAGCGGCTCGGAACTGTCGTATCGGTGCGCCAGCGGTGATTCATCGGTGGCCCACCCGGCGTACTGATACGAGTTTGTCATCTGCCCCGCCTTTCACCGGTGCGCGTGCGGTGTTCCGGCCCACCGTAATACCGATCCCGGCCGATGAGCGGCGTATTTGCCAGGTGACTTTTTCAGCAAACTTCTGGACAATTGACCGGCGATACGAGACGGTTTCGGCAGGTCGCTCGACGTGTTGAGCCGAAACACGCGGTGTGTCGTACCGGTTGCGGGCCTGGCGTCATGTTTACTCGACGCCGACGTACCAGCGAACGAGTGAAAGGTAAGGACATATGGCTCTGCCCACCATGACCCCCGAACAACGCTCTGAGGCGCTGGCCAAAGCCGCCGCGGTGCGCAAGGCCCGCTCGGAGTTGATCGCGCAGGTCAAGCAGGGATCGGTCAGTCTGGCGGAGGTTCTCAAGCGCGCAGACAAGGAAGACCTGGTCAAGAAGACCAAGGTAGCGGCCGTGATCAAGGCGCTCCCGGGAATCGGCCCCGTCAAGGCGGCCAAGTTGATGGATGAGGCGGAAATCCCGGCCGATCGTCGTATCGGTGGCCTGGGCTCTCGCCAGCGCGCTGCGCTGCTGGAGGCGTTGAGCGCCTGAGTTTCGGGGGGTCGCCGGCCGGGCCGCACATCAGCCCGGCGGCAACCGCTCCCGCCGCTCCGACGTCTCCTCCACCGCGCGATAAACGGGTTGCGACCGGGATGGATGATTTTGTACCGGACCATCGCATCCGATAACCTGGCTGAGCACACCGGTCCGGGTGGCGGAATGGCAGACGCGCTAGCTTGAGGTGCTAGTGCCCGTATTAGGGCGTGGGGGTTCAAGTCCCCCTCCGGACACACCAAGGCGTGAATTCCTGTTGAATGACACAGGGATTCACGCCATTTTTTATCGCTGTGGGGTTCGGAGGTTCAGGTGGAGCAGGTCTTTCAGGTTGATCTGCGCGGCATTGTGGATTTACTGAGTCACCACCTGTACGGCAGTCCGCGGGTATATGTGCGCGAGTTGCTGCAGAACGCGGTGGACGCGATCACCGCGCGCCGAGCTCTCGAACCGGACGCACCCGCCGTGATACGGATCGAAACACCGGATATCACCGGAGACGGCAGCATTCGGGTGCACGACAGCGGGATCGGGTTGACCGAATCCGAGGTGCACACCTTTCTCGCGACCATCGGGCGCAGCGCCAAACGCGATGAACTCGGGTTCGCCAGGCACGAATTCCTCGGACAGTTCGGCATCGGCCTGCTGTCGTGCTTCATGATCGCCGATCAGGCGCTGGTGGTGACCCGGTCCGCGAAGGGCGGGCCGACCGTGCGCTGGACCGGATACGCCGACGGCCGGTTCCGAGTCGAGACCGTCGAGGACCGCGGCGAGCCCGGCACCACCGTCACCCTGCTGCCGCGATCGGGGATGGAGCAGTGGGCCACCCGCGCCACCGTCGCCGATCTCACGGCCCTGTTCGGTGGTCTGCTCCCGTTCCCGGTGATGGTGGACGGGCATTCGGGGTCGGATTCCGTATTGCCTTGGCAGGCCAGTCATCCCACCCCGGATGATCGGCAGGCGGCGCTGGCCGCATACGCCGAGGACACCTTCGGGTTCACCCCGTTCGCCAGTTTCGACCTGTCCTGCGCCGAGGCCGGGCTCACCGGTGTGGCTTTCGTGCTGCCGCACGCCGCCAATCCAGCTGCGCGCGCCGGACATCGGGTCTACCTCAAGCGAATGTTGCTGTCCGAGAACCTCATCGGGTTGCTGCCGGACTGGGCCTTCTTCATCCGCTGTGTGGTGGACACCGGTGAGCTGCGGCCGACGGCCAGCCGCGAGGCGCTCTACGAGGACGATCTGCTCGATGCCACTCGCGAGGCGCTCGGCGCGCGGGTTCGGGACTGGCTGGTCGAGCTCGCCACCGCCGATCCCGGCGGACTGGCACGGTTCCTGCAGGTGCACGACATGGGCGTGAAGGCGCTGGCGCTGCACGACGACGATATGCTCCGGCTGGTCGATCGGTGGCTGCCGGTGGAAACCAATGCGGGCCGCATCCCGCTCGCGGAATTCCGCCGCCGCTTCGGCACCGTGCGCTACACCCCATCGGTGGAGGAGTTCCGTCAGCTCGCGGCGGTATCCAGCGCGCAGGGCCTGGGCCTGGTCAACGGCGGCTACTCCTACCTCAGCGAAATCGTGGAGCGATTGCCCGCGATCGATCCCGATATCCGGGTCGCCCGATTGGATGCCGCCGAACTCGCGACCCATTTCGATCTGGTGGATCCGGCGACCGAACTCGCGCTGCGGCCGTTCCTGTCGATCGCGCAGCGCTGCCTGGATCGGCTGGACTGCGAGGTCGCGCTGCGCGGTTTCGATCCGCCGTCACTGGGCGCGCTGTACCTGCTGGACCGCGATACCGCGCACCGCGCCGAATTGCGGGCTACCCGCGAGGTCGCCGACGAGCTGTGGGCCGATGTGCTCGGCGCGTTCGACACCGGTCCGGGTCCGGATCGCCCGCAGTTGCTGCTCAACTACCGCAATCCACTGGTGCGCCGCGTCTGCGGGCTCACCGACCCGGGTCTGGTGACGACGGCGGTGGAAGCGCTCTACAGCCACGCGCTGCTGCTCGGCCAGCATCCGATGCGTCCCGTCGACAGCGCCCTGCTGACCAAATCTTTTGTCGGACTGCTCGATTGGGCAGTGCACGATCCGGAGGGGAAACTCTGATGGCGCCCAGCGAGGACGACCTGCGCACGCTGCTCACCCAGGCCGGCGAACTGCCCGAGGGTGACGGCAAGGACGCCGCGCTGGAACAGATCCTGCGGCACGCCGAGGCCGGCGGCCATTCGATGCTGGCGTTCGAGACGCGCTTGGACCTGGTCAGCGCGTACGCCGGAGGCATGCAGCCGTCGAAGTTGTTCGTGCCCTTCGCGCGGTGCCTGGCCGACTACGACCGGAATCCGGCGGAGTACCCGGAGTGGGCGGCCTGGCGGTTGCGCTGGTTCTTCAAGTTCGCCGTCCAGGGGATGGTGAATTTTCCCGAGGTGTCCAAGGAGCGGGCGCTGGCGGCACTGGATCAGATGGAGCGCCGCTACAAGTCCGAGGGGCAGAGCCCGAACGCGGTGTACGCGCACCGGCATCGCGTCACCCTGCATCTGGGTGATCTGACGGCCGCCGAGGACTGGTACGGGCGCTGGTGCACCAGCCCGCGCGACCACAATTCCGACTGCGAGGGCTGCGATCCCAGTCAGAAGGTCGCCTACCTCGCCGAACTCGGACGCGACGGCGAGGCGATCGAGGTGGCCACGCCGGTGCTCGCGGGTGAGCTGACATGCCGGGAACAACCGCAGACGATCCTCAGCGAGCTGATGCTGCCCTATCTGCGCACCGGACAGTGGGAGCAAGCCCGCAACGCGCATCGCCGGGCCTACCGCATCCTGCGCAACCGGCCGCAGGATCTGGCCACCATGGCCCGGCATCTCGAGTTCTGCGCGCTCTCGGGCAATCATGCCCGCGGCCTGGAAATCCTGGAGCGCCACCTGCCCTGGCTGGATCGTGCGCCGAATCCGCTGGCGGCCATGCAATTCGCCGGGTCCGCGGCGCTGCTGCTGCGCACGGTCGCCGAGGCCGGGCACGCGGACGCCATGATCCGGCGTCCCGGGCACGCGGATCGGCCCGCCACCGAGCTCACCGCGGGCGCGTTGCTCGAGGAGATGCGCGGTCACGCGCTGGCGATCGCCGCACGCTTCGATCAGCGCAACGGCACCGATCGCCAAACCGCTTCGGTGCGTGAGCTGCTCGATCAGAAGCCGGTGGTCGACCAACTGCCGCTGTCGATTTCGGTTCGGCCGGGCCCGGTACTCGACCCGCCCGCCGCCACGGATCCGCCGGAGCTGCCGGTGCTCGAACTTGTCGAACGCCTCGAATCCGCGCAGGGCGTTAAGGCATTGGCCGCGATGGGCCCGCTGATGCGGCAGCTCGAAGAACACGATCCCGCCGATCCCGTGCTGGCCGGACGGATCGCGGCACTTCTTTCGTTCCATGCCGCGAGCGGCGGCGAGGACGCGCGCTCGGAATCATTGCTGCGGCGGGCGATCGAATTGTTCACCGCCGCTGGGGAATCGGAGCGTCGCACGGTAGCGGTCTCGCGCCTCGGCGCGAAACTGTGCGGTAGCGGCGATCTGTCCGAGGGCCTGGCGCTGCTTCGCGCCGCATACGCCGACCTCGACCTGGTCGCACCGATCAACGACCGGGTGTGGGTGGTGCTGCGTCTGATCAGCGGACTCGGCGACGCCGCGGGTAACGGTCATGATGCTGTCACCCTCGACGAGATCGCGGTCCTGCTGGAACAGAGCGAGGAAATCGCGGCGGCATCCGAGGATCCCGTGCTGATCGGCGATATCGCCTACGAGCACATGGATTTCGAGGATCTTCGACACCGGCACGAGGAGGCACTCGACGCCGGTGCTCGAGCGCTGGCGGCCTACCGCGCGTCCGGGCCGCCACTCATGGTGGTGCTCTGCGCGTGCCGAATGGCGGAAGCGAACGCCGATCGCGGCGACCACGACGCCGGGCTGGCTCTCGTCGAGGAAGCATTGGCCGTGGCATCGCCGGAGATCCCCGCCGGTTTGCGCGCACGCGCGCACAGATTGCGGGGGCAGCTGCTGCGGCAGGTGGATCGCGATGCCGAAGCGGTCGGTGAACTGCTGTCCGCCATCGCGCTGAGCGACGATCCCCATGAGGTCCCGTCGATGAAATGGTCTCTGGCCGAGGCATATCGCGCGACCGGGCAGCTCGTCGACGCCGCCGACGCGGCCGAGGAGGCGATCGCCGGATGTGAGGCGCACGGTCACCTCGCGGCGGCCCACGGCTGCCGGTTCCTGCTCGCCGATCTGCATCGCGCGCTGCGCGAACCCGAGGCGGCGCTGGCGATCTACGACGAAATCATCGAATTCCACAGCGGCGCGGACGATCACGCGGCCCTGGGCTACACCCTCGCACTAACCGCAGACTTCCTCGACGCCCTCGACCGCGACGCCCTGGCGGCCGACTACTACCGGCGAGCCGCCGAGGCGGCCGAGCTGGCCGAGGATCCACTGCGCGTGTCCTACACCCGCTACAGCGCTGCCCTGTCCTTACATTGGAGCGGCGCGAACGCCGACGCGTTGGCCGCCCTCGACCCGGCCGAGCAAGCCATCGCCGCCCTGGCAGCCACCGACCCGGATCCCGAAGTGCTGCACTGGCATACCGCACGTTTCGAACACAGTGCCGCACGCATCCTGCGCCATGCGGGCCGCCTCGACGAGGCGGTGGCGAGATCGACAACCGCCGCCGCCCACTTCCGCTCGATCGGCGACCCCACGAACGCGGCCCGCGTCGATCTCGGCCAAGCCCGCATACTGATCGACCTCAACCGCCCAGCCGATGCGGTGCACCTACTCGACGCCACCCTCACCGAAATCGCCGCCGACGACAACTCCCTCCGCCCCGCCCTGATCGAAGCCCTGGAGCACGCCCGCACCCAACTCTGAGACACCCCGACATACGTATCCGGCATTCGAAGCGACCGTAGTCGGCTCGCCGAGCGCTCCGATTCGGTGGCGGCCTAGCCTGGGCGGGTGACGGACAATCTCCTCGGTGAATTCCTGCGGGCGCGGCGGGCGACCGTGCAGGCCGCGGACATCGGGGTGGTCTCGTACGGTCGTCGCCGGGTGGCGGGGTTGCGGCGCGAGGAGGTCGCGGCCGCGGCCGGAATGAATCAGGACTATTACACGCGACTGGAACAGGGTCGGGAGCGGCGGCCGTCGGCGCAGCTGCTCGAGGCGCTGAGTCGCACGCTGCTGCTGAATGCCGAACTGCGCGATCACATGTTCCGGCTCGCGGGCGTCGCACCGACGGGGCGAGCGGTCGGCACGGTCGCTCCGGTACTGCGAGGGATTCTCGAAAGTTATCCGGCTGCACCGGCTTTCGTACTGAATCCGGCGATGGACATACTCGCCACCAATGCGATGGCCGACGCGTTCTTCTCGGGTTACGCGCGAATCGACAATCTGGCGCGCATGACATTCCTCGATCCGATCAGCCCCGACTTCTGCGGGGATTGGATCTGGACCTGTCAGGCGATCGTGGCGGGCTTCCGGCAATCGGGCGCACTGTTCCCCGACGACCTCCGGCTGCGCGAGGTGATCGCCGAACTCACCACGGCCAGTGTCGATTTCGCCGAGCTATGGGATTCCTACACCCTGTGCGCCGCCACCACCGACGCCCGCGTGTTCACCCACCCGGAGGCTGGTCCGCTCCGCCTGACCTACCAATCGTTCGATGTGCGCGGTGCGGCGGGCCAGCGCCTGATGCTCTACCAACTCGAACCAGGCCCCGGGGCGGAGTCTTTGGCCCGGCTCGCCGCCCGCCCTGCCTGATTCACCCGGTTTCCTGGGTGTCACGCACCCAGGCACACCCGCGACGGCCGCGCCTACCATGCATGAGCACTCCGCGAACAGGCTCGCGGCAACCACTCAGCACGCAGGAGACCCCGTGCCGGATACGCGGCAGCACAACCCTCACGCCCGCAATCACTCCCGGTATCGTGCCCTCGCCTCATCGTGCGCGGCCGTCGTGGCTCTGACCGCGGCGGGCGCTGCCACATCGGCGAACGCGCACGCCGACCCCGGATCCTGCCCCACCGCCACCGCCACCGCCACGACGTTCACCGCACCGACCGTCCCATTCCTGGACTGGGCCGAGAACCTCGGCTACGACACCCAGGGCAACCTCTGGGTATCCCGCCTCTACCGCAACGAGGTCCAGCGCTACGACACGACGGGCCACATCACCGCCACCGTCCCCGTCACGTCCCCCGGTGCGATCCGCCTGGGCCCCGACCACCTGCTCTACGTCGTTTACGGCGACAACTCCCTGAACATGCTCCCCGGCGCGCGAAACGGCGGCGTTGTCCGCTTCGACCCGGCCGCCCCCACCCTCACTCCCGAAGTCTTCATCGGCGGCCTGACCATGCCCAACGGTGCTGCCTTCGACCCCGCGGGCAACCTCTACATCGCCGACACCGCATCGGGCGTGATCCGAGTCCGCCGCGACGGCACCGTCGACACCGACTGGACCGCCCAAGCCACCCTCTTCGGCGTCAACGGCCTTGCCATACAGGGAGATTCGCTCTATACGACGGTCTACCTCGCCCCCGATGGCCGCATCCTGCAAATCCCGATCGCCACCCCTGCCCGGTCCCACACCACCCTCGACCTCCCGCTCGCCGACGACCTCACTTCCGCCCCGGACGGATTCCTCTACGTCGCAACAACCTCGGGCACCCTCCTGCGCGTGGACCCCACCCGACGCACCATCTGCACACTGCTCAGCACGGGCCCCTTGGCCGCGGTGGTTCCGATCCCCGACACCCTCGATCTGATGGTCACCACCGGATCCGGCGATATTCTGCGCGTCCATCCGAGCGATTAGCCCCGCGCCCTTCGTGGCGAAGTCGGGGCCGGGAGAGGACAGTTGAGGCGTATCGGCGAATTCGTCCTCAGGAGTAGTGCTATGGCGTCTGACAAGCCCTTTGGGATCGATCCGGAAGATTTCGAGCGTGCGCTGCGGGAGGCGGGGGTCGAGATCGGTGGGTTGCTGGGGAAGGCGGGGGAGTTCATCGATAAGGCGGGGGTGAATACGCTGGCGGGGTTGTTGGGGCAGTTCGCGCAGCCGGAGCGGGGGCGGGGGACGAAGGTCGAGGAGGAGACGACCGGGGAGACCGGGAGTGGGGTGTGGGCTATTTACAGTCTGGATGAGGCCGGGGCGGCGTTGGTGGAGCAGGTTTTTCCCAGTGAGCTGGAGGCTTTGCGGGCGCATCGGGACAATACCGATGTGCGGCGGCGGGTGCGGTTTCTCCCGTACGGGGTTCCGGTGACCGCGTTGGATGGGAACTGAACGCCGGAGGCGTGCTACATAGTTCGGCATGACATTTGCTGCTGATCCGGCCCGATACGACGGGGCCATGCGTTACCGACGGTGCGGACGGTCCGGGTTGGATTTGCCGGTGCTGTCACTCGGGTTCTGGCATAACTTCGGCGATGACCGGCCGTTCGAGGAGCAGCGGGCAATCGCATTGCGCGCGTTCGATTCCGGGATCACGCATTTCGATCTGGCCAATAACTATGGACCGCCCTACGGTGCGGCGGAGATCAATGCCGGACGGCTGCTGCGGGAGGATCTCGCGGCCTATCGCGATGAATTGATCATCTCCACCAAGGCCGGCTGGGATATGTGGCCGGGGCCGTACGGGCAGGGCGGCGGGTCCCGCAAATATGTGCTGGCATCGCTCGATCAGTCGCTGACGCGGCTCGGGCTCGATTACGTCGATATCTTCTATTCGCACCGGTTCGATCCGGATACGCCGCTGGAAGAGACCGCGCGGGCGCTGGATACCGCTGTGCGGCAAGGAAAAGCACTGTACGTCGGCATCTCCTCGTACACCGCGCCGAACGCGGCGGCGATGGCGGAGCTGCTGCGGGAGCTGGGAACGCCGCTGCTGATTCATCAGCCGTCCTATTCGATGCTCAATCGCTGGATCGAGACCGAGGGGCTGCTCGATACCGCGGCCGACGCCGGATTCGGCATCATCGGTTTCACCGCGCTCGCGCAGGGATTGCTCACCGCGAAGTATCTGGACGGCGTCCCGGCGGGTTCGCGTGCCACACAGGGCAAATCGTTCCAGACCGAATGGCTCACCGAGGAGATGATCGGCCGCCTGCGCGGATTGAACGATATCGCCGCCAAACGCGATCAGACGCTGGCGCAGTTGGCCTTGACCTGGGCATTACGCGATCCGCGCGTCACCTCGCTGGTGATCGGCGCGTCCTCGACGCAGCAGTTGGATCAGAATATCGGCGCACTGGCCGGACCGGATTTGACCGATTCGGAATTGGCGGCGATCGATGCCCTGCTCGATGACGACGGCACGGTCGATCTGTGGCGCGCGGCCCGCAAGGGCGAGTTGTAAGGGGCCGGAAGCCTTCCCCGTGCGGTGGCCGCTCTCTATGCTCGGCTAATGCTGGACAGTCGACTAGATGCCTTCGCCGATGACGCCCTGGGACATCATGACGCGGTCGGAGCGGCGGCTGCGGTGCGCGCCGGAGTGACCACCGCGGCCGAACTGGCCGCGGCCGCGGCGGCCCGCGCCCGCAAGGTCGATCCGGCGCTGCACGCGATCGCGTACGCCGATTACGAACAGCCGCGCTACGCCGAGAACGAATCCGCCGCACTGTACGGGGTGCCGAGCTTCGTCAAGGACAACACCGATGTGCGCGGTATGCCCAGCAATCACGGGACCACCGCGTTCCGGGCACGGCCCGCACGGGCCGATGGCGTGTACACGCGCCAGCTGCGCGATACCGGGCTGACGGTGCTGGGCAAATCCCGGCTGCCGGAGTTCGGGTTCAGTGCCACAACCGAATTCATGACCGACGAACCCGCGCGCAATCCGTGGAACACCGAGTATTCGGTGGGCGCGTCCTCCGGCGGCGCGGCCGCGCTGGTGGCGGCGGGCGTGGTGCCGATCGCGCACGCCAATGACGGCGGCGGTTCGATTCGCATCCCGGCGGCATGCGCCGGATTGGTGGGTCTGAAGCCGAGCCGAGGCCGGCATGTGGACGGCGATATGGCGCGCATGATGCCGATCAACCTGGTCTCCGAGGGTGTGCTCACCCGCACGGTGCGCGATACGGCCGCGTATGTGGCTGCGGCGGAGGACTATCGGCGCAATCCTGCGCTGCCGCCGATCGGCGCTGTGCTGGGTCCGGCACGGCGGCGGCTGCGCATCGGGCTGGTGACCGAGACACTGATGGGTGAGCCGATCGACGCCGAGACGCGGACGGCGGTGGAATACACCGCGGCACTGCTGGAGCATGCGGGACATCATGTCGAGCCGGTGCGATTGCCGGTCACGCGCGGCTGGGCCGACGATTTCGTGCAATTGTGGGCGCTGCTGGCCGATTTGATCGGCACGGCGGGCAAGCTGACCTTCGACCTGTCCTTCGACACCGCCGAATTCGATGGCCTCACTCGCGGTTTGCGGGCGCATCATCGCGCGCATCTGTATCGCACGCCCGCGGCGCTGTGGCGGCTGCGCGGTACCGCGGACACGGTGGCCGGGATGTTCGCCAAACACGAACTGATTCTCTCCCCGGTGCTCTGCCACACCACGCCGAAGCTCGGTTACCTCAGTCCCACACTGGATTTCGATGAACTGCTGACGCGGCTGATGAACTACGTCGGGTTCACCCCGATCAACAATGTGGCGGGCACACCGGCGATTTCGCTGCCGATGGGCATGACCGGTGCGGGCATGCCCATCGGTGTGCAATTGTCCGCGGCCTACGGTGATGAACGGACGCTGCTGGAATCGGCGTTCGAACTCGAAGCGGCGCACCGTTTTCCGTCGATCGCGGGACGGCGTCCTACAGCTTGACGATATGCGAGGTGCCCGGCGCCGAGGTGTAGTCGTCGGAATCGTCGTCATAGTCGGTGGTGACGCTCTGCAGCAGGCTCGCCGCGATGCCCAGGATCAGCATGACGATGAGCAGTACCTGCCCGGCGCGCGAGAGCAGCAGCGGCCGGGTCGGGGACTGCTGCGGCACCGACGGCACCCACTCCGCACTCGCATCGGCCGGAACACCGGTCTGATCACCGAATACGCCCTTGAGGTAGGCGGGGGTGAGCAGATACGTGTAGGCCTGCGTGCGCAATTCGGCCCGCAGCACCGCGCTGGTCGCCTCGAAGACCGGCCGCGGCATACGCCCGGTGATGAGCACGATCAGCCACAGCACGAACGACACCACCGCCCAGCCGCCGGTGAGCCAGCTGGCGAAGATGAGGATCGGGAACGCCAGGATCAGCCGGAACAGCACCGCCAGCCGATTCAGCGGTGTCGGCGCCGGAAACAGCACGCGCACAGGATAATCCGGCGGATTCCAGGCGAACGGCGGATACGCGTCGACCAGCAGCATGCCGTACGCGTAGACCCGCGTGCTGTAGGAGAAATACCCGCGCAGGAAATCGCCGCACCACTCCGGCAGCCGCCCGGTGAACAGCGCGCCGAACCAGCCGCAGACCACCACCACGAACGCGGCGATGCCCAGCACCCACAGCGCGATCAGCTGTGGAATGACCAGCAGTGCGCGCAACAGCACCGTCCAGCGCCGATGCTGTTCCGGCGGAAAGACATCCAGCTCCACCAGCGTCTCACCGCCCTGCCAGCCCTGGCTGCCCGGTGGTTGCTGCCACTCCGCGCCGCCGGAGGGCCACGGTTCACCCATCGTCATGTGATCACACCCGCTTTCGGATTCGAGCCGTACGCAGTCGAGCCCGAATGTAGTCCGGAACGGGAGAATTGCCCGGTAACGCGCCGGTGTGACGGCGACTACCGGGCGGGCGGCACTCGCGGCGAACTCACCGGGAGGGACGGGTCGCGCGCGCTTTCTCGATATCGCCGCGAATTCGCTCCGTGATAGCGGTCAGGTCCCAGCTCACATCGATGCGGGTCTCGGTGGTGAATCCCAGTGGCTGCCAGCCGTGATACCACTCGGCGAGCGAACTCTCCGGCACCTCGGCCGACAGCGGGCGGCTCGCGTGCCGGATCAGGGTCTCTTCGAAGGTGAGATCGAAGCCGTAGAACAGGCTCGCCGGGGCGGATCGGGCCAGGCGTTCGAGCATGGCCTCGTAGCGACGGCTGTCCAGAATGCCTTCGACAATGGTCACCAGACCGCGAGCCAGTGCGAACCGCGCGATGTGCTCGATCAGATCGACATTGATCCGCCCGGGTTCGTCCGGCTCCCAGGTCATTTGACGGCGCACCACATCCTGCGGCACCACGACGCAGCTGCCGCGTTCCATCGAATGCTGCAAAGTCCGTGCGGTGGTGGACTTCCCGGACGCCGAATTGCCGCGCAGCACCACCAGCACCGCGCGGCTCGCACTGTCGCCTACGACCTCGACCGCACTGTCGCTCGCGACCTCGACCACACTGTCGCCCGCGACCGGGGCCGCTCCGCCGTCTCGATTCGTCATCGCCCTCACCGTATCCGGCGGCATGATCGGCGATTTCAGGAGGCGACGGGCACGATGCGACCGTCGGCGGTGTGCACGTGAATGAGCGGATGTTCACCGTTGCGGGTGCGGACCAGGGCGAAGGCCAAACCGTTGGACGCGATCGGGGCCGTGTAACTGTCGATGGTGGATATGACCGTCAGGCTGGTGGCATCGGCCGCGGCGGTACCCAGCACTGCCGACCAACTCGTTTCGGCGGGTTTGCCATTGGGGTCCGGATGCGCGACCCGGCTGCGGCTCATGCGTAGTAATGGGCGATGGTCCAGCGTGCGGGCGGGCCGCGCGCGGGAGACCGGGCGCGGAGTGCCCGAGACCATCGCCGGGGTTATCCATTCATCGTCCCGGTGTTCCACGATGACGATGACGCGGAAATCCCGGCTCTCCAGCAGCACCGCGGCCGCGCCGTCGCCGTGTTCGATGAGCGCCACCGGCTCGAAGCCCTGGTCGAGTGCGGCCAGCCGGGCGGCGGCCGCCGCCACGGCGGGATGCGGAGGTATGGAAGTCATTGGGGCTGCCCCCTTCACCTCGGATCGAACCACGAATTGTAGGCAGCGGCGGCGGACGCGGCCACTCATACGCGCTAAGTGAAATGAACACGCAGCCTGATGGTTTCGCGGACACAATGTCAGGGTTCGAATCGAATCCGGAAGGTGTCCGATGACAGATGTGCTGCTGACCCCGCCCGATGCGGCCGAGGTTCACCTGGTGGCGCGCGGGGTGGTCACCGCGGCGCAGGGTGAACAGGGACTCACGCCATTGCAGCAGTTGCTGATTCCGGCGCTGTTCCTCTCCCTCACCGGACACCCGGTGGAATTGGACGCCCTCGCCCCGATCACTGCCGAGGAATACGCGTACGGGCTGACCCGTCGCAATCGGATCTTCCGCGAACGCGTCATCCAGACCATGCTGCTGGCGGCGCTGGTGGTGCGGCCGCTGCCCGCGAGCGTGGCCGAGAAGCTGCGGGTGTTCGCCGACGCGCTGGGCGTGGACGACGACATGATCTCGGTGGCACGCAAATACGCCGATGGCGCGGAGGATCTGGCGGCGGTCGACTTCTCCCGCAACGGTTATCTCGGCGGGCTGGGCGCGGGACGGCTGCACGCGCTGCACACCTCGGAGCTGGATAGTTCCTGGAGCGCGGTGGTCGATGATCCGGTGCTGGCGGCGCGCTGGGGTGAATTGCGGGAGCTGCCGATGGGCACGCTCGGGCGCGGGGTGGCGGACTTCTATCGCGACCGCGGCTTCGTCACGCCCGGTTTGCCGGGTTCCGCGCCGCCGCTACTGGCCCAGCATGATTGGGTGCATGTGCTGGCCGGATACGGCACCACGCTGGAGAACGAGATCGAGGTGTTCGCGTTCATGGCGCGCGCCAACGACGATCCGCGCGCGTTCAGTCTGCTGGCGATGGTGATCTCGCTGTTCGAAACCGGATATCTGCGGGCCGGGGCCGGGCTGTTCGAGGCAGACGCTGGGCATCTGCGGGCCTCCGGTATGGCGGGGCGACTGGCAGATGCGCTGCGACGCGGTGCGCTCACCCGAGGCAGTCATGACTTCCTGGATCAGGACTGGTTCGATCTGGCCGATCGCCCGATCTCGGTGGTGCGCACCGAGATCGGGCTGGTTCCCAAGGCCGAGGCCGCGATCGCCTCGGGTTCGGTAGGGCCGTGGCAGCCCGGCGGCATCACGCCATACCAGTTGAATTCCGCGCGGGTGGCCGCGGAATCCGAAGCGCGCCCGTATGTTCCGTGGGAGCCCGATCCGACGCGCGACTGATCAGGCCGAGCCGAGCAGGCCGAGCATTCCGGAAACCGCTGCGGACCAAGTGAATTGCTCGGCTCGGGTGCGGGCGGCGCGGCGGCGTTCGAGCAGGGGGCGGGACAGCACGTCGGTGACGGCGTGCGCGAAGGCGGTGGGGTGGTCGGCCGCGACGGCCCCGCAGTCGGCGGTGACGATATCGGCGAGCGCGGAGGAGCGGCTCGCCACCACCGGGGTGCCCGCGGCGAGGGCTTCCAGGGCCGCCAGGCCGAAGGTTTCGTGCGGGCCGGGGGCGAGAGAGACATCGGCGGTGGCCAGCAGGGTCGCCAATTCGGTTCGGTCATTGATGAATCCGGTGAAATGCACCGCCGACAGGCCGTCGCGCAACGGTGTCAGGGTGCGGGCGCGGCGCTCGAGAGCCTCGCGGCGCGGGCCGTCCCCGGCGACGATGAGGCGCGCGTCCACACCTTCGCGGCGCAGCCGGGCCACCGCCTCGATACTGCGATCCACGCGCTTCTCGACCGAGAGCCGGCCGCAGTGCACGAGCAGGGGATAGTCCTGTGCGCCCAGATCGGTGCGCAATCGGATATCGCAGCGCGACGGGGTGAACATGTCCAGATCGACCCCGAGCGGCACCAATTCCACATTCGGGACGTCGATGCGCTCGAATTCCTCGCGCGCGAATTGTGTTGTGCAGACGACGATGTCGTAGTTCTCGGCGGTGCGCCGATTGGCCGCGTCCGCCGCCCGCCGTGCGGCCGGGCCGGGCAGCACCTGCCCGAGCAGGCGGTCGAGCCGCTCATGCGAGATCATCACCCCCGCCACATCGCGCCGCCGCGCCCAGCGCCCGAATCCCCGCAGTGTCAACCGATCCGACACCTCGAGCACATCGGGCCGCAACCCGGACAGCACATCGGCCACCCGCCGCGGATGCGCCGCCCGATACCCGCCCGTCCACGGAATCGCGGGCGCAGGCACGGTAATTCGCCACACCCCCGACGGCAGCAGCTCCTCGCCACGCCGTGGCCCCGGCACGATCAGCACCACTTCGTGCCCCGCCGCCACATACCCCTCACCCAGATGATGCAGTGCGGTGCGCAGCCCACCCGACCGCGGCCCATAGAAGTTCGCCAGCTGCACGATGCGCACGTCGCTGATCGTGCAGGGCAACGGGTTACCCGCGGCACCCCACCGACCAACGCCACATGAACACCCGCCGAAGACCCCGCGAACCCCCACCCCGACCCGCCACACCCGCGTCACCACCCGCTCGCCAACCAGGCAGCGTTGCGGTGTCGAATGGGCCACCCACTGGTCTGGCCGCTTGACCTGTTGACCAGGCGGATCTACGTTCGGGGCATGGCAATCAGGCGGATCGATCGGCGGACGGTGCCCGATACCGTGTTCGAGCAACTCGTGGACGAGGTGCTGGATGGGGAATTGGCACCCGGGGCGGCACTGCCCGCCGAGCGAGCGCTGGCCGAGGCGCTGGGGGTGTCGCGGCCGACCGTGCGGGAGGCATTGCAGCGGTTGGCGCACACCGGGTTGGTGGAGGTGCGCCAGGGTGGGTCGACGACGGTGCGCGACTACCGACGGCACGCGGGGATGGATATGTTGCCGCGACTGCTGGTGCGGCAGGGTGAGATCGATCCGGCGGTGATTCGCTCGATCCTGGAAACGCGCCTGGTACTGGGCCGCGAGGTGGCCGGACTTGCGGCCGAGCGGGCCGGGGCGCGACTGACCGCAGACCTGGGTGCGGCCCTGGAAGCCCTTGCGGCGCAGCCTGATCCGATCACGCAGCAGATAACCGCCATGGCTTTCTGGGATCACCTGGTCGATGCGGCCGACTCGATCGTCTTCCGTCTGCTCTACAACGACCTACGCGCGGTGTACGAACCCGCACTTGCCGCCCTGGCCGGATTGATGGCCGCCGAGGTGAGTCAGGTCGAGCGCTATCGGGCCGTCGCTGACGCTGTTATCGCGGGTGACGGGGCGACCGCGCGAGCGACGGCGGAATCCCTGCTGTCCTTGGCCGCAAAGCAATTCGACACCGTGCTGGGCCAGGTCCACACCCCATAACACGGTGCTGGGCCAGGTCCCCACCCCATAGCGGTGAGCGGCTGACGGTCGCACGCCGCCATCGAGTCTTCCGGACGCCCGGCGGCGACACGTCACACTAACTTTCGCCGACCCTCCGCTCCCGCCACCATCCGGGCAGAGCGGTTGGGATAGCCCACAGCCACTGTTGCCTAATTCGCCCGCATGGATATAGTGGTCTGACCACTTGGCCATCTGGCCAAGATCGAATCTCTGTGAACAGGCGGGATGCATATGACGCCCCTCGAGGAGGCGGTGCGGGATACGGCCGCTGATGGCGATATGCCCGGGTCGGCGACGGCGCAGGCGTTGATCGAGTCGGCTCGGGCCGCACAGCCCGGATGGGGTGCGCTCGGCGTCGAGGGCCGGGTGCGGGCGCTGTCCGGACTGCCGGGGCTGCTGCTGGCGGAGCTGGATCGGATCGCGGAGGTGATCAGCTCGGAGAACGGCAAGCCTCGAGTGGAAGCCATTGCGCACGAGGCGGTTCCGGCCATCGCACTGACTCGGCATCATCTGGAGAGCGCGGTCGCGACCCTGGGTCCGGCGAAGATCACCTCGGCCAGTGAGCCGCATCGCACGGGGTTGCGGCTGCATCATCCCTACGGGGTCGTGGTGGCCATCGCGCCGTGGAATCTGCCGTTCCTGATTCCGTTCAGTCAGGTGCTGCCCGCGCTGATCGCCGGGAACGCGGTGATCCTCAAGCCGTCCGAGCTGACCCCGCAGGTGGCGGCGGTGCTCGTGGAGGTGATCGAGCGCTGCGGACTGCCCGACGGGGTGCTCCAGCTCGCGGCCGGCGACGGATCGCTGGGCGCGGAACTGGTGGCCGCAGGACCGGACAAGGTGCTGTTCACCGGTTCGGTGGCCACCGGCCGCAAGGTGATGGCCGCGGCCGCGCGCTTCCCGATTCCGGTCGGGCTCGAATTGGGCGGGGTGGACGCGGCGGTCGTACTGGATGACGCGGATCTGGAATTCACCACCTCGGCGGTGGCCTGGGGCGCGACATTCAATGGCGGACAGGCGTGTTGCTCGATCGAGCGGGTACTGGTGCACCGGAATCTGCATGACGCGTTCGTGGTGCGACTGCGCGACAAACTGCGCCGCATCGACACCGGCCGTGATCTCGCACCCGCCATTGATCAACGGCAGCAGAATATTTGGCGGCAGCACGTGGACGCGGCGCGGGAGGCCGGGCTCACCGTGGACGGCGGGACCGTCCTGCCGGGCCGCCGCTACACACCCACCGTCATCACGGGCTCCGAGGTAACCGCATCGCAGGTGTGGCAGCAGGAGACCTTCGGCCCGGTGGTCGCCGTCGCCGCCTTCGATACCGATGAGCAGGCGATTGCCCTGCACAACGCCACCGACTACGGCCTGACCGCCAGCGTCTTCTCCGCCGATACCGCGCGCGCCCGAGCCCTGGGCGCACGCCTGCGCGCGGGTTCGGTGGCGATCAATGATGTTGCCGCCACCATGTATTCGACCCCCGAGTTCCCCTGGGGTGGTGTCGCCCGCTCCGGTTTCGGCCGCTCGCACGGCACCGATGCCCTGCTGGACGCGGCCTGGGTGCAGATCGTGGAATCCCCGCGCGGTCCGGCCTTCGGCCCCAAACGCCCCTGGTGGTACCCGTACGGCGTCGAACTGGAGGACGCCATGCGCGCGCTGGCCACAACCTTCGCCGAACCCCGGCCCATCGCCCGGCTGCGCGGTTACGGCCGCGCCGGACAGCAGCTGCTCGGCATGCTCAGCCGCACACCGAAACTCTGAGGGACACCGCATGATTGCCACCGAACAGAACGCGCCGCGGCTGCGGCCCGGCGCCGATCACGTCGAATCCTGGTTCATCCGGGCCAATGACCCGCGGTCACCGCGCGCGGTGTGGATCAAGGCCACCGTGCTCACCGGTAAGGACGGCACCGCGCTGGCACAGGCGTGGTGCAGTGTGTTCGACGGTGACCGGACCCGCGCCTGGTGCACCGACATTCCCCTGGACACAGCGCGATTCGAGGAGAACGCGCTCGGCCAGGCGATCACGGCCGGACCGCTGCGCATGCAGTTGACCGGTCGCGGCGGGGATTCCCAGGGCACCCTGGCCGACGACACCTCGACCATCACCTGGGATCTCGAATTCACCCGGGTTCCGGTGCTCGGGGCACCGCTGTCCATGCTGCCCTCGGATCGATTGCTGGACACCGGCTTTCCCAAGAACAAGCTGGTGACCCCGTTCCCGGTTGCCACCGTGACCGGATATCTGGACTGGGACGGCGAACGCTGGGATCTGCACGGCTGGCACGGTATGCAGGGCCACAACTGGGGCACCGAGCACAGTCCCGAATATGCCTGGGGCCACAGCATTTTCACCGAGACCGGCACCGACGCCCCGTTCGCGGTCATGGAGGGCGCGTCCGGGCGCACCCGCATCGGCGGCAAGGTCTCCCCGCTGCTGTCCATGCTGGTGATCCGCCGCGGCGACCAGGAATACCGTTTCGACCGCATCGCCGACCTGTGGCGGCAGCGCCCGCATCTGGATTTCCCGCGGTGGACGCTGCGCATGCGCGGACGTGACGGCACCGCCGAGGTGCGCATGCATGCCGATCCCGCGCAGATGGTGTGCCTGGCCTACCGCAATCCGGCGCGCGCCACCAGCTACTGCCTCAATTCCAAGACCGCGGCGGTATCGGTGCATGTGGCCCCGGTCAACGGCAATGCCTTCGAATTGCGCAGCGCGCACGGCGGCGCGCTGGAATTCCTTGCCTCGCAGCCGGTTCCGGCCGTACAACCCATCGTCTGAGCGAAAGTCCCGAACCATGCCTTTGACCTTCTTCGAGACCATGCGCGGCGAACTGCGGGACGCCGACGGTCAACTGCATCACGTCGCCATGGATCTGCGCTGTGAATCGGGGCGGGCACTGGGCTTCGTCACCAATGGCCGATCCCGCCTGACCGGCACCATTCGCGCACTGCCCTGGGTGGACGGCGCGGCCGTGACGGGCACCCTGGTGGCGCTGCCGGTGACCAAGCGGCTGATGGCCTACGAGGTGAGCTTCCGCGACGATGACGGGCGCGCGTGGCGGCTCAGCGGGCACAAGGATGTGCGCTGGTTGCGCCGTGCGCACGCGAGCCTGACCAACCTCGATGCCACGCTGTGGTGCGAGGATAGCGAAATCGCTTCGGGGCGAATGCAATTCTTCGCCAACGACTATCCGAGCTTCCTGCATTCGTTCCAGCCGTGGACCTCGCTGCGTGATGATCTGCCGGACGGCGGCAAACCCACCGGCGTCCTGACCGACGCGCAGCGCGCGACACTGCGCGCGGTCGCCGCCGCCCTGATCGAACCGGGTGGCGCGGTACCGCCGGTGGACGCGGGCACGGTCGATCGCGTCGATGAGTACATCGGCAATATGACCCCGATCATGCAGTCGGGCCTGCGGCTGGCGCTGCGCGGCCTGGACACCGCCGCGCGCGCTCGATATCGGCACGGGCTGGCCGCATTGGGGGAGACCGAGCGAGGGCGGTTCATCGAGTCCGCGCGCAAGCATCCGGCCCTGCAACATGCCGTGGCCGCGGTCGAAACACCGGTGCGGATAGCGCATTTCAGCGATCGCAGGTACCTCGACGCCATCGGCGCACCGAGCTATCGGGAACCGGTGCTCGAACGCGCACCCGGCTGGCTCGCCAATATGACCACTCCCGACGCGCTCCCGAGCCGGGATCTCATCGACTGCGATGTGGTGGTGATCGGCACCGGCGCGGGCGGTGCGGCGGTGGCGGCACGGCTCACCGAACAGGGCTTGGGCGTGGTCATGGTCGAGGAGGGCGATTACGCGCGCCGCGCCGAATTCCGCGGCGAACTGCACGATCGCACCCAGAAGTATTGGCGCGACGGCGGATACAACCTCGCGCTCGGCAATTCGGTGCTCGGGGTGAGCACCGGACGCCTGGTCGGCGGTACCACCGCCATCAATTCCGGCACCGCCTTCCGCACCCCCGACGCGGTGCTGCGGGAATGGCTCGACGCGGGTTTCCCGGGCGATTTCGAACCCGAGATCTTCCGTTCCTACCTGGACGAGGTCGCGAGCGAACTCGGTATCGCCCACGCCGATTCGCGCTATCTGGGCCGGGTCGCGGACATTATCGGCAAGGGCGCGGACGCGCTCGGGGCCGCGCACGGCCCGCTGCCGCGCAATGCGGCAGGCTGCGACGGTCAGGGCCAATGCGTGTACGGCTGTCCCACCGATGCCAAGCGCAGCAGCAATGTGAGCTGGGTGCCGCGCGCCCTGGAGGCCGGTGCGCAGCTGTACACCAATCTGACGGTCACCCGGATTCTGCTCAATGACCGGCAGGCGGTCGGTGTGCTCGCCGAAGGTCAGGACAGCCATGGCGCACCGCGCACGCTGGAGGTCCGGTCCCGCACGGTGGTGGTCGCCGCCGGCACGCTCATGACACCGCTGCTGTTGCGCCGCAATGGCATCGACCTGCCCGCCTTGGGCCGCAACCTGTCCGTGCATCCCTCACTCGGCGCGGTCGCGATGATGTCCACCCCGGGCACGCCGTGGTCCGGTATTCCGCAGGGCTATCACGTCACCGGCCTGGGCGATCCGCTGTGCACGTTCGAAGGGGTGTCCATCCCACCGCAATTCGCGGCCGGGGTGCTGCCGTTCCACGGTGCGCAGCTCACCGAATGGATGAACCGCTGGGCGTACACCGAGCAGTTCGGGGCCATGGTCCGCGATACCGGCAGCGGCAGTGTGCAACACGGCCCGGGCGGGCGAACGCTGTTGCGCTACACCGTGACTCCGCGCGTTCAGGCCGCCCTCCAGCATGCTTGCGCGGGCTTGGCCGAGCTGTTCCTGCACGGCGGTGCGGAGGCGGTGGCGCTGCCGATCGCGGGTATGCCACCCATTCGGACGCTGGAGCAGGCTCACGCGGTCGCCGAAACACCGCTCACACCACGGCAATTCCGCATGATGGGCCCGCATCCCCTGGGCACCGCCAGAATGGGCGGCGATGCACGCACCGCGGTCGTGGACTTCGAGAACCGGGTCTTCGGCACCAGGGGCCTGTACATCGCCGACGGTTCGGTGGTGCCCACCTCGCTGGGGGTCAACCCGCAGGTCACCATCATGGCGATGGCATTGCGCGCCGCGGATGCGATCGCCGCCGAACTGCGCTGAACACCAACGATTCTCGCATGCCCGCCCTGCTCGCCGGGCGGGCCGGTGAACTCGCATCGGCCCGTGCTCGGGATCGAGAGGGTGCTCGCGTGCTCGAGGACATCCCCGTTCACCCGCGGCCCCGGGCGATTCCGGCTCGTGCCGGGGGCTGGCGCGGTGGCGGCGATCTTGGTACACCTTGGGGGCGAGACCGGAGTGATCCGGGTCATTCGGGGACAAGGGGAGTCATGGTGGACGCCAAAGCCGAACTGGAGCGGGAATTGGGCGGGCCGCTGGCCGCGCTCGAACTGCTCACCGAGGCCGAAACCGCCGATCTGCTGGAGGTTTTCCGGCAGGCACAGCGCACCGAGACCGCGGACATGGTCGCCGCGGTCGACAAGACCGTCGGCGCGCTACCGTGGCCGCTGAGCACGGCGGCCAAGAAGATCATGTTCGGGAACAAGCTCGGATGAGCGATCTGGTCACCCGCGCGCAGATCACCCTGCTGTCTCGGACATTGCATGTGCCCGAGGAGCGCCTGACGCATCTCGAGCGATTGGGCGCGCAACACCTGCACGAATTGCAGGAGGCCATGGCGAAAGTCATGTTCGCCCAGCACAATCAGACCTTCTCCCGGCTGAGCATGCTGGTGCCGGTCATTCCGTTGAGCATTTCGCTGCCGCTGGTGCAGCGCCTGGTGCCCGCCCTCATCGCCGGGCGCGCGGCCGGGGCGATCGGGGTGGACCATCCGCGCAAGGCCGCCGAGGCGCTCACCATTCTCAGCCCCGGCTATGCCGCCGACGGTGCGCCGTATATGGATCCGCACGCGGTCGGTCAGCTCGCCGATTACGCACCGCCCGAACCGGTGGTGCGGATCGTCAACGAGATCCTGCGCCGCCGCGACTACGTGACGGCCGGACCGTTCCTGGCCTATGCCACACCGACATTGATCGCGGCGGTCGAGCAGGGCGCTCACGATGACGAGGGCCTGATCCGCTCGGCCGCCTACGCCTACTCCGGCGAGAGCATCTCCATGGTGGTGCGGCATCTGCTCAATGGAAACCTACAGCGGGTTCCCAAACTGGTGCGCACCATCCTGGGCGGCTCGGCCGAACTCCAATTGGCGGCGGTCTCGGTGTTCTCGCGCTGCGACGCCGATGTCATCGTGGGTATCGGCGACATTCTGTTCGATGAGGGTTCGACGGAGGACATCGGCGCGCTCATTCGCGCCTTCGTCACCGCCGGGGTGGTGCCCGAGACGATGCGGTTCGTCGGACAGCTCAGCCCCTCGGCCCTGGATCGGCTCGCCGCCAATCCGGCTGTGGCCGAACCCGAGTCCATCGACGCGTTCACCGCGGCGATCGATATCGACAGCGATGCCGCGGTATGGCGGGGCCTGCTGGAGTTGGCCGACCGCACACCCGCTCCGGCCACGCGCCGGATCGGCGGCAATCTGTCCCGCCTGGAGGGAGCACTGCTGGCCCGGCTTCCGGCGGTGCTCACCGCCGCGGACCTGTGGACGCCACTGCTGCGTATCCTCGCGGTCGCCGAACCCGATGCCCAATCGCGGATCGGCGAGGTGTGGTCCGCGCTGGAGGATTCCGAACGTGGCGCGCTGGAGCAGCGCATCGCCGACCTTCAGTTGGGTGAACAGCTTTCGGCACTGGCTGCCACCTTGCGGATCACACACTGACCGATACCGGACTACTTGGCGCTCAGCGCAATTCCTCGATGGTGCGGGCGAAGGCGAGGTTGCCGTGTCCGGCCCGGACCTGGCGATCCACCAGGGTGGCAATCGGTTCCAGCAGGTCCGGGGCGATCCCGGCGTCCTTGCTGGCGCGCACGATGGCATCGAGCGCGGACTTCTGGAAGGCGAGGTGCTGAACCTCCGCCGCGTACGTTCCCGCATCGATGGCCGCGCCGTAGGCGGGCAGGCCCTGCACCATGGCGGACAGGAACGGCACGGCCCGCGCCGCGAATTCGGTGGCGGTCAGACCGCCCGTGCCCGCCATCGCCGCACCGTGGAAGAACCCGGCGAACATCTGATACATGCTCGCCAGCAATGCGAAATCATTGAGCGCCGCCGCACCGGCGTCGTCGCCGAAGTACTCGGCGGAGCCCATCAGTTCGAGCATGCCGCGATTCGTGTCGAACACTTCGCGCCCGCCGCTGTAGAAGATCGCCGAACCCGGTGTGCCGATCATGGATGGAATCGCCATGATGCCGCCGTCGAGGAATTCGATGTCGTGCCGTGCCGCCCACTGCGCAAGTTCGCGTGATTCCTCGGGTGCGGTGCTGGTCAGGTTGACCCACTGCCGTCCGGTGAGCCGCGCGGCGACCGGATCGAGCTGTTCGTGCACCGAGGCGTGATCGAGCAGCACGCTGATGATCAGACCGTCACCACTGATCGCCTCGGCCACCGACCCGGCGCGCACCGCACCGGCGTCGACCAGGTCGATATCCTTGCCCGCGGACCGATTCCACACCGTGGTCGGCACCCCGGCTTTCACGAATACCGCCGCCAGCGCCTGACCCATCGCGCCCAGGCCGAGCACGATCACCGGGGTGTGCTGATTGTTCGTCATTGGGACTACTCCTTCGATTCCGGCTGAAGTGATCGGCGCGCGCTGGAATCGAGATTGCCCGCGGTGACGTTGGGCAACAAGTACGCACTATTTTCTCGGACACGTACCGAAAGGTGTGTATCCAGCTAGTGAGGACGGGCATGAGCGAAAAGAGATCGGGACCATACTTCTGCGGTATCGACGCCGCCATGGATGTCATCGGCGGCAAATGGAAAGTCCTGATCCTGTGGGAGCTGCACGAGCACGGCGTCCGCCGCTTCGGTGAACTGCGCAGGGGACTGCCCGGCGTCTCGGAGAAAATGCTCGGCCAGCATCTGCGCGAGCTCGCGGAGGACGGCATCATCCACCGCGAGCTCTACCCGGAAATCCCGCCCCGCGTGGACTATTCGCTCACCGAGGAGGGCGTGGCCCTGAACACCGCCCTGAACGCACTGGGCGCGTGGGGCTCACGCCGCATCACCCGCATCGGCGCGACCCGCGTCCACGCACCCCAGCTCGGTGCGGATCACCCGGCGCTGGCTTAGCTACGCATCTCGCTCGGCGGGGCCGAACCAGCGGCTCAGGGCCTCCTTCAACCCGGCCATGTCGGAAGTGTCGGCCGCCCAGGCGACGACACCGTCCGGGCGCGCCAGCAGCGCGGAAACGCTTTGGGGCTGAGCGGGTTTGGCGGTGACGACGCGCACTCGGTGCGGCCATGCGGCGGCCACCTCGCGGAGTGCGGGGGAGTCGTTCAGGTCGAGCAGGACCCCGGTGCCGTCGGCGAAGTATTCGCCGAGCCGGGTGCCGTCGGCCAGCTCCAGATCGGGCGCGACCGCGCCGACCAGGGGATGCGTACCGCCCAGGTCGTAGCGGTGCAGGACGCCGGAGATGCGTTTGAAGATCTCGGTGGCCCCGTCCTTGGTGCCGAGCAGATCGGTCATGACCGCGCGCAGGGCGCGGCTGCGCGGATCGGTGCGCATGACGGCGATCTGCGCGCGAGTCCATTCCAGCACCCAGGCGCCGATCGGATGGCGTTCGGTCGTGTAGGTGTCGAGCAGATCCGCCGGGGCCCAGCCGCGAACCACGGCCGCGAGCTTCCAGCCCAGGTTGAGGGCATCGCCGATACCGAGGTTCAGGCCCTGGCCGCCGAAGGGTGAATGTACGTGCGCGGCATCACCTGCCAGCAGGACCCGCCCCTTGCGGTAGTCGGGGACCTGGCGGGTGTTGTCGGTGAAGCGGGTCGCGGAAATGACCTTGGTGATATGGACTTCCACGCCAGTGACCTTGCGGAAGCTCTCCTCCAGCTCCGCGGCGGTGATGGGTGCGTCGCGGTCGGCGGGCGGGCCGTCGAGTTCGACGGTCAGGAACCGGCCGGGGGTGGGGCCGTAGACGTAGATGCCGCCGGGGGTGTCGTGCCAGCCGGGCCGAACCTGTTCCGCGCCGGTCATTTCCACCACGGCCTGCCGGCCGGTGATCTCCGGGTCCACGCCCGGGAACTCGAAGCCCGCGAGCTTGCGCACGATGCTGCGGCCGCCATCGCAGCCGACCAGCCAGCCCGCGCGCACGGTGCGATCACCGGTGTTCACGGTGACGCCGATACCGTCGTCCTCGAATCCGCTCACCGCTACTTCACGCCGGATCTCCACGCCCAGTTCGGTCGCGCGGCGCGCCAGAATCGTTTCGATGCCCTGCTGGGAGATGAACCAGGCCGCGGCGGCCGGGCCCGCGTTTGCGAAGACCGGATCGTCGAGATCGATTGCGCCGCCGTCGAGTTGGATGCCCGCGAAGTGTCCGGGCACGAAGCGTTTCCCGGCGGGCGGCTCCCCGATCCCGGCGCTGCGCCGGAAGGCGGCGAACTGAGCCATGGTGGCCTCATGCTGTTCCATCAGCTCGGGCAGGAATCCGCGCCGGTACAGCGCCTGCGCGGTGGGCACGTTGATCGCGCCCGCCTTCAGGGTCGGATCCATCTCGGCGAGCCGCTCCAGCACCAGCACATCCACGCCCGCCAGTCGCAACTCGCACGCCAGCATGAGCCCGACCGGTCCGGCTCCGACAATCACCACATCGCGTGTCTCGTTCATGAGAATCACTGTGCCGAGCCTCGATTACCGCGCCCTTGCGCTGTCTTGCGTACCGCTTGCGCCCGCATGAGAGGAGGCTGTGCCGCTCATGCGCGGACCTCGCACACCGCAAACAACGCGGGTCGCGCACCATATGGCGCGCGACCCGGAGGCGGTTGGGACGCCGTGCTGACGGCGCGGCGAGGCCGGATCAGCCCCAGCCGCGCGAATCCTGTTTGAGCGCGGTGTCGATGGCCAGGCCCGAGGCCACCACCATGGACAGCAGCGGCTGCGGCAGCTGTCGGTGAATCTGCACAACATAGTTGTCGGCGGTGGTGAACATGTTCTTGAGCAGGCCCTCCCACGTCTTGGTGATGCGGGCGACCTCCTGACCGGTGTGATCGTGGATCATGAAGTTCCAGGCGCGCCAGTTCTCGGCCCGAATCCCGCCGATTTGCTGACCGTTCACCACAAAGGAGAAGTTGATCTTGCCGATCATGTTCTCCTGGATGATCTCCCCGATCGGCGCACCATTGCCGTGCTCGATCACGAAGCGCGACTTGAAGACCTTCGCCGGGCGCGTCACGCGCAGCACCGTCTGGCCCTGACCGTCGCGGATCTCCAGCTTGTGCGTCATGAACTGGTCATAGCTGGACATGAAACGCACGGCCTTCTTGAGCGCGCTCTGCCCGACCTCCACCACCGCGCCGATCTGACGGCCCTGCTGGTCGAAAACGGCGTACTCATTGGCCATTTCGATGAGCTTGACCTTCTGGTTCACCACCAGGATCGGCTCGGTGAACACGGTGCCGCCACCGGCCTGGGTCGCGCCCACGCCGGCCTGCTGCTGCACCTGGCGCTGGATCGCGGCGGGATCGTGAGCGCCGCCGATATCGAATTCCAGGGCGTGCGCGTCACTGGGCTGCTGGTACTGCTGCTGGCCGTATTGCCCCTGGTGCGGCTGCTGGCCGTACTGCTGACCCGAATACTGCTGTCCCTGCTGGGCATACTGCTGCCCCTGCGACTGCTGACCTTGCTGGGCGTACTGCTGACCCTGCGGCTGCTGACCCTGTTGGGCGTACTGCTGGCCCTGCTTGCCGTAGCCCTGCTGATCCTGCTGTCCGTACTGCTGTTGGCTACCCGTTTGCTGGCTCTGCTGCGGTTGCGCCTGCTGCTGCGGTTGCGCCGATTGTTGCTGCGGCTGGGTGTGATTGGTCCATTGACTACCGTCCCACCAGCGCAAAACGGTGGATCCTGGACTCTCGGGGTACCACCCCGCGGGATGACTCATGGCCGCATCCTAACGGGGGTCTGTGAGTCTGCACTGTTTGCGGTTTTCGTCGTATCTGCCCGCCTATGATGGGCGGTCGAACACGGCGGGTCCGGACACGGACGCCGCAGGACGGGGAAACATGTCTGCCACAGTCGATTTCGCCTATGGCGGAAGACCCGCGACCCGGTGCGGCCTATGACCGATCTGGTCACCCGCGCCCAGTTGGTGCTCCTGGCAAGGACCCTGCACGTCCCGGTCGAACGCGTCGAACATCTGGAGCGACTCGGCGCGCACCGGCTCAACGAACTCCAGCAGCGCATGTCGGGTGCGTTGTTCGACCAGCACACACCGGTTTTCGAGCGGATCAGCTCACTGGTGCCGATCATTCCGCTCAGTATTTCACTGCCCATCGTGCAGCGCCTGGTGCCACCCACCATGACCGGGCGCGCGGCGGGGGCCGTCGGCGTCCAGCATCCGCGCAAGGCCGTGGACGCGCTACTGCGGCTCAGCACCGAATACGCCGCCGATTGCGCACCGTATCTGGATCCGCGCACCGTGGGACAGCTCGCCGATGACGCACCCACCGAACCGGTGATAGCGATCGTCAATGAACTGCTGCGGCGGCGCGACTACATCACCGCCGGGCCGTTCCTGGCCTATGCCACACCGGAATTGGTGCGCGCGGTCGAGGAGGGCGTCCCCGATGACGAGGGACTGATCCGCTCGGCCGCCTACGCCTATTCCGGGGAGAGCATCAGTGCCATTGTGCGGCAACTGCTCTCGGGCCCCGGTGATCGCATTCCGGCGCTGCTCGGCACGGTCATCGACGGTTCCAAGGAGTTGCGACTGGCGGCGCTGTCGGTCTTCGCGCGCTGCGCTCCCGATGTCATCGCCGCGGTCGGCGATATCCTCTTCGAGGTCGCGCCGCCCTCTGCCATCGCGGATCTGCTCACCAGCTTCCTGGCCGCGGGCGCCACCGATGACCTGCTGCGTTTCGCCGGGCAATTGAGCCCGCAGGCATTGACCAAACTCGCGTTCAACCCGGTCGTCGCCGAAACCGCCGAAACATTGGTCGCGGCCCTGGACGGCAGCAGTGAGCTGGCCCTGTGGCGCGGGGTGCTCGAGCCGCTGGCCCGCACGCACGCCGAGGTGCGCCGCCGCGCAGGCACCCAGCTCGCCGAACTCGATGCCTCGACGCTGATCATGCTCCCCGCCATCGCCCAGGCCGCCCGGCTCTGGGCACCCCTGCTGTGGGTGCTGGCCGCCACCGATGTCGACGTGCAGGCTCGCATCGGCGAACTCTGGGCCTCCGCCACCCGCCTGGATCCCGAGATTCTCGAACGCCGCATCGCCGATCAGCGCCTGGAATCACTGCTGGCGACCCTGACCATGACCCTGCGCGTATTGCGCTGACCACTCGGCACAGTGCCCGGCGCGGGGAAAGGGTTGGGCGAGGGCTGATTTCAATCGCGCCCGATACACCTCACCTGCGCGGCGCGGGGTCCGAGGCGATGGTGCGCGGCGGCGGGGGTGTGCGGAGATGGTAGGAAAGGGGACGTGTCCGAAACTGGCGAACTTCGCACGTCCCGCGCCGTCTCGGAGGTGGTGGACCTGGTCAGCACGCTGATCCGGTTCGACACCTCCAATACCGGCGAACTCGAGACCACCAAGGGTGAGCGCGAATGCGCGCAATGGGTGGCCGATCAACTGCATCAGGCGGGCTACACCACCGAGTACGTGGAATCCGGCGCGCCCGGGCGCGGCAATGTGTTCGCGCGGTTGAAGGGCGCGGACTCGAGCCGCGGCGCGCTCATGATGCACGGGCACCTCGATGTGGTGCCCGCACAGGCCGAGGACTGGAGCGTGCACCCGTTCTCCGGCGCGATCCGCGACGGCTATGTGTGGGGCCGCGGGGCCATCGATATGAAGGATATGGTCGGCATGATGCTGGCCGTGGCCCGGCAGTTCAAGATCGAGGGCACGGTGCCGCCGCGCGATATCGTGTTCGCCTTCCTGGCCGATGAGGAGAACGGCGGGCGCTGGGGTTCACAGTGGCTGGCCGATAATCGGCCCGATCTGTTCGCCGGGGTCACCGAGGCGGTCGGCGAGGTCGGCGGATTCTCGCTCACCGTACCGCGACCCGATGGCACCGAACGGCGGTTGTACCTGGTCGAGACCGCGGAGAAAGGTCTGGGCTGGATGCGGTTGCGCGCCAAGGCGCGCGCGGGACACGGCTCGTTCCTGCACGAGGACAACGCGGTCACCATTCTCGCGCAGGCGGTGGCGCGCCTGGGCACGCATACCTTCCCGCTGGTGGTCTCGGATTCGGTGGCCGAATTCCTGGCCGCGGTCGCCGAGGAGTCCGGCCTGCAATTCGATCCGGCCAGTCCCGATATCGAGGGCCAGCTCGCCAAGCTCGGCACCATCTCGCGCATTATCGGTGCGACACTGCGGGATACGGCCAACCCGACCATGTTGCAGGCGGGCTACAAGGCCAATGTCATTCCGCAGACCGCCGAGGCCGTGGTCGACTGCCGCGTGGTGCCGGGGCGGCAGGCCGAGTTCGAGAAGGAGGTCGACGCGCTCATCGGCCCCGATGTCGAACGCGAGTGGATCACCAAACTCGACTCGTATGAAACGACTTTCGACGGTCACCTGGTCGACGCCATGAACGCCGCCATTCTCGCGCATGACCCGCAGGGCCGCACCGTGCCCTATATGCTCTCCGGCGGTACCGACGCGAAAGCGTTCGCGCGCTTGGGAATTCGCTGCTTCGGCTTCGCGCCGCTGCAATTGCCGCCGGACCTGGATTTCAGCGCGCTGTTCCACGGCGTGGACGAGCGCGTCCCGGTGGCGGCGCTGGAATTCGGTGCGAGCGTGCTGGAACACTTCCTCCTGAACTGCTGATCAGCCCCGCGATCGAAAGGACGGCCCGTGCCCGACTACTCCTACAATCCCTACGCTCCGCTGCCGCAACTGCCCGAATTCACCGTCACCTCCGGCGATATCACCGAGGGCGAGCCGCTGCACCTGGATCAGGTCAGCGCGCTGGGCGGCGCGGGCGGCAAGGACATCTCCCCGCAGCTGAGCTGGTCCGGATTCCCCGCGGAGACCAAGAGTTTCACCGTCACCGTGTACGACCCGGACGCGCCGACCGCCTCGGGCTTCTGGCACTGGGTGGTCGCCAATATCCCCGCGACCACCACCGGTCTGGAGACCGGACAGGGCAGCAAGGGCGGCAGCCTGCCCGAGGGCGCGGTCGTACTGCGCAATGACGCGGGGCTGCACGAGTACACCGGCGCGTTCCCGCCCGCCGGGCACGGCCCGCACCGGTACTTCGTGGTGGTGCACGCGGTCGGGGTGGACAAGCTCGAGGTCGATGAGAGCGCCTCGCCCGCCTACCTGGGGTTCAACCTGTTCCTCAACGCCATCGGGCGCGCGACGCTGATCGGCACGCACGAGCAGAAGTAGTCACCAGGCTGTATTCGACTGTGGCCCCGAGCGATTCGCTCGGGGCCACAGCTTTTCCGTATATGTAGAGCAGATTCAGGGGGTCGGGTTCGAAAGTGCCGCCAGGGCTTGGATTCCGGCGGTGAGTTCCTCGGCGGTGGGGGTGTTGTCCGGGTCGATGAGGGCCTGGGCAAGTAGGCCGCCGATCAGGGTTTGCACGATGGCGCCGATACGAGGGTCGTTGTCGCCCAGGGCTTCCGAGAGTCCCGCGCGGGCGCGGACCTGGGCGGCGCCGATCTCGGTGCGCAGTTCGGGGGAGTGCAGGGCCTGCGCCATGCTCTCGACATTGGCCGACCACACCGCGCGGTCGGCGCCGAAGGATTCGATGAGCTTGCGCCAGAAGGTAGTCAGGCGTTCGCCCGTGTCCAGGTCGTCGTCATCGGGCAGGGAGTCGAGTACCCGGGTCACCGATTCGCCCGTGGATTCGAGCATCGCCTGATTGAGCAGCTGGTCGCGGGTGCCGAAGTGGTAGTTGATGGCAGCCAGATTGGTGCCGGAGGCGGCCACGATATCGCGCACGGTGGTGCGCGCCAGGCCGCGTTCGGCCAGGCACTTCTTGGCTCCGGCGAGCAGATCTTCTCGGGTTCCCACGATGCGCATCCTAACAGCGTGTTTGTGACAACTGTTTCAAACACACGTTTGTGACAATTGTTTGAAACGTGTGTATGGTCGATTTCGCCAGGTCCACCGCAGGAAAGTCGGAAGCACATGACCACACAGCGCCCACTGTCCCCGTTCGAGATCGGCTACTTCGGCGAGAACACGCATCTGGGTAGCGTGCCCATCGGCGGTATGCCGCTGTTCATCGGCAGCACCGTGCGCGGGGAGATCGATCCCGCGGCATTGCGTGCGACGCTCACCGAACTCGCCGCCCTGCATCCTCTGCTGCGCGCTCGAGTCGTCATCGGCGGCGACGGGGTGCAGCGCTTCGAACTCGATGACGACTACCGGCCGAGCGTCACCGTCAGCCCCGGGGGTGCGCAGGCGTATCGGACGCTGGTGAACTCGCGGCAAGAATGGGGCACAGGGCTTTTCCGCGCGGAACTACTGCGTGAAGGCGAGTTCACGCGGGTCGTATTGGTGCTGCATCACGGTATCTCCGACGGCCGCTCGGTGTTTCCGCTCTTGGACGAGATGTGGCGGCGCTACACCGCGCGGGTGACGGGATCGCCACTGCCGCAACCGGAATGGAACTACGAGTTGCCCGCCGGGGTCGATACCCAACTGGCGGCGCTGATCAGTGATGCCGAGGTCGACGCGTTCGTGGCCATGATGCGCGCGGGCGCGATGGCCATGGATCCGGCGGCCGCTCCGGTGCATCTGCCGATCGACGGGCAGCCCGGGGGAGACCCGAACGGCAGGCTCGCGGTCCGGCGCATCGAAGTGGATGCCGATCAGACCGCCGCACTGGTGGCGACCGCACGCGCACAGGGGTTTTCGATGAACAGCCTGCTCGCCGGGGCGGCCATGGCGGCGGTGCGGACCGAGTTCGCGCCCGAGGCCGGGACGCTGCCGATGATGTGCGGGCATGCGGTGGATCTGCGCCCGGATCTGGTGCCGGTGGTGTCCGCCTCGACCCTGCTCAATTGCGCGGCCGGTTCCGGAACACCGGTATCGGCGGCCGCGGATTCCGATCCGATCGACCTGGCGCATGCCGTCGCCGCGGGTATGAAAGACTCGGCGCAACTGCGTTTTCCGGCGATGTTCATGCGCGCCTCCCAGCGTGAACTCGACGCGGTGACCGCCGCGCTGTTCGATGCCCCGCCCACCCTGGCGCTGTCCAATATCGGCCGGGTACCGGCACATTCGCTGCCCGCGACACTGGAGTTCGTGCGCGATGAGGTGTTCGCCATGGCCCCGGGCATGCCGCCGAAGATGACCATTTTCACCGTCGACGGCCGCCTCACCATTCAGGTCGAGTACGACACGGCCGAGCACAGCCACGAGCAGATGCAACGGATCAGCGCCGCGATGACGCTGCAATTGCGGCGAGCGGGAGTGACCGCCGCCCGCGTCTGACATGACCGTGGCCCCGGATGAATCATCCGGGGCCACAGCGTTTTCCAGCTCAGGACAGGTTTACGACATTGTCCGGTGCGGGGGAGGTGTACAGCGCGGCGATATCGGCCGCGTACTTGGTGTTGATCGGGCTCCGCTTGAGTTTGAGGGTCGGGGTGAGTTCGTCACCGCCGGGCTCCCAGCCCGCGTCGAGCACGATGAAACGCTTGATCTGTTCCACGCGTGAGAGTTTGGCGTTGGCGGTGGTGACCGCCGCCTTGATCTCGTCGAGGATTTCCGGGCGCACGGCCAGGGTCTTCAGATCGGCGTCGGGGGTGCCGAGCGCCTTGGCGCGCACCACCGCGGTATCGGGATCGAGCACGATGAGCGCGGCGATGTACGGCTTGGCGTCACCGATCGCCACCACCTGACCGACCAGCGAGGACGCCGCCTTCACGGTGTTCTCGATATTGGTGGGAGACAGGTTCTTTCCCGCCTCGTTGATGATGAGTTCCTTCTTGCGGTCCACGATGGTGATGTAGCCGTCACCGTCGATGGTGGCCACGTCACCGGTGTGCAGCCAGCCGTCGGCGTCGATGGCCTCGGCGGTCTTATCGGCCATCTTGCGGTAGCCATGCGTGACGATGGCCCCGCGCAGCAGCAGCTCGCCGTCCTCGCCGAGGCGAACCTCGGTGTCCTGCATGGGGATTCCCACGGTGCCCGGCTTGGGCTTGGCCAGCGGGGTGTAGGTGCCCACGCCGGAGGTCTCCGACATGCCCCATACCTCGGTGACCACGAAACCCAGTCCGAGCATGTACTCGAGGGTTTCCGGCGGGATGGCCGCCGCACCCGAGGCCGCGACCTTGAGTTCGTCGAATCCCAAGGTGTGCCGCAGTTTCGACAGCACCAGGGCATCGGCCAGCTTGTGCTGCACATCGAGCAGCAGGCCGCGACCGTTGCCGGACAGGTCCGCGCGCGCGGCTTCCACACCGACGCCGATGGCCCAATTCGCCAGCGCCTTCTTCACGCCGCTGGGTTCGGTGGCGAGCTTGGCGTCGATACCGGCCTTGATCTTCTGCCACACGCGCGGCACACCGAAGAACGCGGTGGGGCGGGCGTCGGGCAGGGCGGCGGCGATCTCGCGCGGATCGGGCACGGTGGTCATCTGCACGCCGGTGAACAGGTTGGCGCAGTGTCCCGAAATGCGGTCCGCCACATGGGCGGCGGGCAGATACGACACCGAGCGGTCATCCAGGCCGACCACGAGCGGGCCGTTGACGAGTCCGACGATCTGGGCGACCACATTGCGATGGGTCAGCTCCACGCCCTTGGACGGGCCGGTGGTGCCGGAGGTGTAGATCAGCGTCGCCAGATCCTCGGCCTTGACCGCGCGCCAGGTGGCGTCGAAGTCGAAATCGGCGGCCGGTGCGGCCTCCACCTCGGCGAGGGTCTTGGTGCCCGCGGCCGAACCCTCCACCAGCACAATGTGTTCGATCTCCACACCGGCTCCGCGCACCGCGTCCAGGAACGCCGGTTCGGTGATGACGACCTTGTTCTCGGCATTGGTGAACAGATGCGCGATCTGCTCGGGCGAGCTGGTGTTGTAGATCGAGAACGGCGTCGCGCCCAGGTGCAGCGCCGCGGTGTCGACGAGATTGAACTCGGGCCGGTTGGTCAGCATGATGCCGACGGTGTCGCCGTGCCCGACCCCCAGCCCCGCCAGTCCGGCGGCAATGCCGCGCACCCGCTCCCCGTACTCTCGCCAGCTGATCTCAGTGGTTCCCCCCACCGTCCTGATCGCGATCTGCTCCGGACGCAATGTCAGCGTCTCCTGAAACGCCTCCGGAATCGTGTAGACCGTTTTGCCCGATTTGTGCGGATAGCCGATGTCTGTCGTCATAACCCTTTTCCGATTGCCTCTCGCTTACACCGCCACACGCGCACCCATCCGACCTGCGCGAACCCGACGTCCCGAGAGAACACCCACCGATCACGCGATGGCCGCACGCTCATCTGTGGCGCGGCTCACTCAGCTTAGCCAGAAAGTCACCGCTGTGTCTCGCGCTACAACCCAGATCCAACAAATCGGACATTTCGGACCGCACCCCAGGCTCCCCGCACCGCCCGCGCCGGCCATCGCCGCCCACCCACCGGCGGCCGATGCCCCCGAAACCTCCGCTTGGCCTCCATATACTGGCGCGCCCGCTCACTCCGCGGCTCGGTCGACAGCGGCACCGTCACCACCGCGAACCCCGCCTCCTCCAACGCCGCCACCTTGTCCGGATTGTTCGTCATCAACCGCACCGACCGCAGCCCCAACCCCGACAACGCCTGCGCCGCATGCCCATACGACCGCGAATCGATCGGATGCCCCAGCATCCGATAACTGGTGAACGTATCCACCCCGATCTGCGGCCCGAGCCCCATTGCCTTTTCGATGAGTTCGGCCCCGCGCCCGGTCCGCTCCAGATAGACGAGCACGCCGTGTCCTTCGGCTTGAATCATGTCGATGGCCAGATCGAGCTTGGGACCGCAATCGCAGTCATCGGACCGCAGCGCATCACCGTATAGGCAGCGTGAGTGGATCCGCACCAGACACCCCGGCCCGGGATTTCCGAACACCAGTACGTGCCCGAAGATCGATCCGGGGTCGCCGCCCACGATGTCGCCACGGAGTTCCATCACCTGCACGCGTAGTTCACGACCCTTGCGTGCGAGCGAATGCGCTGTCGCCTGAAGCTCTTCCACGACCACCCCGGCTCATCTGCGGACCTTCGGCCATTATCGCCGAAGCATGCCCAGGCGCCGCAGCATCGCGCGAACCCGAAATCGGGCGTTGGCATTGGCGGGATGATTCAGTATGAATGTGGCAATCATGAGTAGGTGACTGGTGATCACCAGTTCACGGATATCCAGAGCCCAGGCGCCGACGACACTGAGGGTTGTGACAGCCACACCCACGCGTTTCGCCCAAATGCCGCAGACCCACGCCCAACGCGGTGGAAGCGCATGGCCACGATGAACGCGCTTCTCCTCCAGATACTTTCGTGACCTGACACTGCGTGGGACGGTGCGCAGCGGCACCCTGTCGACCTCGATTCGATGTTCCGCCAAGGCCGACTGTTTGTCCGGGTTATTGGTCAGCAGGCGTATCGACCTCAATTCGAGGTCGTCGAGCAAGGATTGCGCGACATGGTCGAATCGCCGCAGATCGTCCGGATACCCGAGCTCGTGGTAGGCGTCGAAGGTGGTTATTCCCAGCGACTGGGTCAATCGCAGACCCATTGCCTTGACCTCGAGTCCGGCTCCGCGACCCTCCTGTTCGAGATAGAAGAGCACACCAGCGCCTTCCCGCTGGATGGCGTCCATCGACTTGCTCAGTTCCGGACCGCAGTCGCAGTCATCCGATTGCAGCGCATCGCCGTACAGGCAGCGCGAATGGATCCGTACCAGTGGGTTGCTGCTGCGTTCGGCATCACCGACGATGATGGCTTTGCCGCCGCCGTCACCGGGAACATCCAGCACTCGCACCGTCATCTCCGCACCCTTGCGCGTCATCCGATGCCGGGTTCGCTCGACCTGTTCCCAATCGACCGTCATCGCGGGTAGCGCCACGTGTCCGGCGAGGGTGGCCCCACACGGGATGGCGACATCGATCCGACCCGACAAATCGCCCACATCAACGCTCACATGACCGCCTCGTCTGCATCCAGGAGCGGAAAGTCCGCCACACCGACCGTCTTTCGCCCAGTCGTAGTCGGCTGGGCCCGGAGTCCGTGGACACGACGATGCCTCCCGCCATCGTGATGCGGGAGGCACAGGAGCGGTCCATGCACCGGCGCTGCAGGCGCCGATCACGGCTCGGACGACACGGTACAGGCAGGCAACACCACTCGCATCCGAATGGCAATCAATCCGCCGGCACGTGTCGCCGCACAGCCCGGTCGCGCACGAAACCGTTACCGCACAGCCCGGGTGGACCCTGATGCGGCCGGCGTCATCAACGACGGAAAGCGCTACCCAGCGATTGCCGAGGAGAATTTCGCTGCAACAGCTATTGATTGGCTACCAGAAGTCCCGTGACCCACGCAACCGCAACCTCCAGCGGCGATAGGTCGGAAGGTGGTGGCCGTACTGTCTTTTCGCTTCGAGATAGCGGCGGGCGCGTTCACTGCGTGGCGGAGTGTGTAAGGGCACCTGCGTTACGACCAGCCCCGCCGCCCGTGCCGCAGCGGTCTTCTCAGGATTGTTGGTGAGCAGTCGCAACGAACGGAGGCCGAACTCGAGCAGCGCCGCTACCGCATGCTCATAGGTGCGCGAATCGGGCGGTAATCCGAGCGCACGATAGCTGGCATAGGTGTTGTCCCCGGTCCGTTCACCGTGCTGGTAGGCCCGCGCCTTCGCGATCAAGCCGGCCCCCCGGCCCTCCTGCTCCAGATAGATCAGCACACCGGCGTTCGCATCCTGGATCAAGTCCAGAGCCATATCCAGTTCGCTGCCGCAATCGCAATCGTCCGACTGGAGGACTTCCCCGTGCAGGCATCGCGAATGAATGCGAACCAGGCAGTTCTCCAGCAGATCGGGACCGATCACGGACGCCAGCCCGAACCTGCCATGCGGCCCTATCTCCCAGTCCCGCACCAACATTCGGTGCCCCTTGCGGATTACATAGCGCTGGTCGCCCACCGGGGTCAGCATCACCGGGCCGATATCTTCTGGCGGCATCGATTGCTCCCAACACCGGCGCGACCCGGTCGAGTAGCGAGCAGCCCGTCGAATGCCCCGCCTACCAGTTGCGGTTGGACCGACCCGGTTCCTCACCAATCACATTGAGTCCATTCAGGTTACCGCCGTCGAAGTATGAGTCGATTTCCGAGACCGACGGCATGGATTCCGGAATATCGAGCGCTTGAACGCGCGCGGAGATCGCCGCGGTGGCCCACTGAAAGTCGGCCTCGCGAGCGGCGCGCCGCATCGTGGTGAGCCGGTAGACCAAGGCAGCGGAGAATGCCGATGTCGACCCGGCCGAGCTGTCACGAATGCGGCGATGGGGGACATGGAGCTCACTGTCCGAAGTTCGAATCGTGCATCCCAGGCCGTCCACAACGCAAACGGTCCCGACGCCGTACCGGAGCAATCGCTCGGTGGAGGCCTCGCACGAACTCGCGGGCCAGGCCGCCGCCACCTCTTTCGCATTACCGATCAGGTAGTCGACCGCGCCCAGATGCCGATGCAGGTGCCCGGGAAGGACGGTAGGCGGGGAGGCATTGACGATCAGCCACGGACGCGGCACCGCACGATCCACAATCGCAAGCACCTCAGCCACAACATCGATCGGCTGCTCGAACGTGACCATCATGGCGTCGGAACTCGTCAGGGCCTGGTGAATCGCGGCACTGCCCAAATCGGCCGAGGTCATCGCGAGCCGGTCCTGTTTGAACGCTATGGAGGTGGACTCGCCTGTCAGCAGCGCGATCACCGTCGCCACGGGCGTATGCGGTCCGTCCATTACCTTGAGCAGACTCGTGTCGACCTTCTGTTCCTTCAGATAGTCCTCGATCCTCTTGCCGTCCTCATCGGCACCGATGGCCGCGATCAATCGGGCATCCATGCCGAGACGAGCCAGGGCGACGGCCCGGTTGAGACCCTTACCGCCGGGATGACGGCGGAAGTCCCCCCACGCGGAGGCGCCGAATTCGGGTATCGCCTCGACCACACTGACATGGTCGATGGCCGCATCGCCGAGCACGGTCACCGTCACGCGAACATGAGCCGGCTCATCGTGCCCGCTGTCGGCCTTGACCATGAGGCCGACGTCGAGGTCGGAACCCATGGTCAACAACTCGGCCAGTGCGGTGAAGGCCAGTTCTTCCGGCGCATCCCGCAACGTCCTGGCGCTGGGAGCGGCAGGCGGTTCGGTGATGCGCAGGATTCGATGCAGCGCCGCCCAATGCCGTGTCAGATAGATACGCCGCCCGCCGAGCTCCGCCCCGTACAGCTGATCGAGATCCACTCCCTCGGAGCAGCTTTCGCGAAGCAGGCCCAACCCCAGCTCCGCGTCGACGATCAACCGCTGCGTGGGTGGAAGCCGTCGAGCCACATGGCCGACGACGTTCGGCAAAACCTCGACAGCCGACTTCCCGCTCAAGTACGCATACCGCCGAACCACGCTCAGCTGCAGGAGCGGATCGATGTCGATTTCGGTGCTGGCCAGCCGTTCTCTGTTCAGACCGGATCGTTTGCGCAGGCGCAGGAGAAGTTCGCGGACCGCGACCACGCCCGGATCCTGTGGTGCCGACTCCCGGTCGGTGCGGCGGTGCGGGTTGTTCCTGGTCATTCTTCCTCCACGTACCGGAGGTCAGGTTTATTGAACAGAAGAACCGTCAATTCCCTTGGTGCATCGGCAATTGCCGGGATCGGTCGGCAAATGCCATTCTCAGTCTAGGCGAAAGAAAGCCTGCACCAGACGGTTTGGGAGGTCTCGGTGTTGGGAGTGATTCCACTGATTTGGCGGTTTCGGCGGGGGACGCGGGCGGCGGCCGGCGAGCCCGAGACGGAGCAGGACGGTGAAGTCGCTGTGCGGTAGGCGGATTCGCCGATTCAGCACAGACCACACCCTGTTCCGCCGTCGCCCGCTCGATCCGTGTACACAAAATTCGTTGGCAGCGACAGCACCGGCTGATCATCGCGATGCGATCGGCCGGTCTCGGGCATTCCGGAAAACGGATCCCGCGGCGGCGGCGCTTCACCTTTGGAGAACCGTCTTGATGTACGAGAGCAGTCGATCGATCACCAGTAGCGCGTGCCCCGAGTGGGCGCGGCGGCGCAATGATCGGGCCGAGCCCGCGTGGGAACTGAGTTGGTGGCCCGAGCGGTTGTTCATGCTCGAGCAGGCGCGGGCCGGGATGGAGCTTGCGGAATTGTGTAGTTCGCCCGAAGAGCCGGGGGCTCGGGCGGAGGTTCTTGCGAGGGAACTGGGAACCAGCGTGAAACACGTCATGGCGGTGCTGCATCAGCGGATGATGGAGCGGGGGAGACCGTGACGATCTACTACTCCGACTGGCAGATGACCAGTGACCTCACCGGCGAGGCAGCGCATCGGGTGGCCGATGGCTGGGAGTTGGACTGGCGGTTGACTTGGTTGCCGCATCGATTGGTGTCGCGCGGGCAGGCGTTGGCCGGGATGGAGTTGGCGGAGATCTTTTCCGGGCAGCACTATCGCCGCGATGTGATTCTGGCGGCGCGGGCGATCGTCAACGCGGACGAATTGGGCATGCCGGTGGAAGAGGTGCAGCAGGTATTGCAGGGGAGGAGAGAACACTGAATTTCCCGACAAAACGGGCGGCGTTGGGAAATGGTGAAATACCGACCGCCCGGTGTTCGATGAGGATGCAAACAGCTCAGGGAGGACCCAGCAGTGACAATCGATATCAGCCATCGGGAGATGACGAGCGACATCACCCCCGAATTCGCACGACGCGCCCGCGATGAGGACGCGTGGTCGCTGAGCTGGCTACCGGAACAGCGATTGACCCGCGCACAAGCGCACGCGGGAATGGAATTGGACGAAATCCTGTCCGATCCGGAGATCGTTTTCGATGACGCCGCCCATTCCGAGGCCGCCGAGCGCGCGTCCCGGCTCGGCATTCTGGTCGAGCACGCGGTGGTCATGCTCGCCCAGCGCATGGCCGAACGCATGCATCACGACACCCTGGTCCCGTACGAGACCGATGCCGCACTGCCCGAACCGTTCCTGCGCGGCTGGTATGTGGGAACACTGCCGCCGGGCACGCTGGCCCCCGCCGCCTCCGGCGCGCGCTCACAGCATCTGTGGGCCTGACGACGTACGCGCACGACGTCCCGGCGTCCTGACCCGGAGCGCGTCACCGCACCCGAAAGTCGTTGCCACCGAAGGCTGTTGCCGAAAGTCATTGCGCCGACTGCAAAGTCGCAGTCAGCGCAAGAAACCCACTCAGGCGCGAGCGGTATGCCCCGCGCCCACGGCCTGACCCAGGCTGGAGTATCCGTGCGCGCGCAGTTTGACCGCGAGCCCGCGGTGCATGCGCCGCGCCCAGAACGGCCCGCCGTAGATGAATCCGGTGTAGCCCTGCAACAGGGTGGCGCCCGCGAGAATCCGCTCCCACGCCTGTTCGGCGGTCTCGATACCGCCGACCGAGATCAGCACCAGCTGATCGCCGACCCGCGCGTACAACCGGCGCAGCACCTCGAGCGAGCGATCGGCCACCGGCGGACCGGACAGCCCGCCCGCACCCAGCGCCGCCACCGCATCGGCGGGGGTATTGAGCCCGTCGCGGCGAATCGTGGTGTTGGTGGCCACGATTCCGGCCAGCCCCAACTCCACGGCCAGATCGGCGACCGCGTCGATATCCTCATCGGACAGATCCGGCGCGATCTTGACCAGCACCGGCACCGACACCGTATCGAGCACCGCCTGCAGCAGCGGCCGCAGCGATGCCACCGCCTGCAGATCGCGCAGACCGGGCGTATTGGGCGAACTCACGTTCACCACAACGAAATCCGCGAGCGGCCCGAGCAGGCGCGCACTGCTGGCGTAATCGGCGGCGGCGTCGGCGGCCTCGACCACCTTGGTCTTGCCGATATTCGCCCCGATCGGAATCCCGCCGGCGCGTCGCCGCGACAGATGCGAAGCCGCCTGTGCCGCACCGTGATTGTTGAAACCCATCCGATTGATCAGCGCCCGGTCCGCGGGCAACCGGAACAGGCGCGGCGCGGGATTGCCCGGCTGCGCCTGTGCGGTCACGGTGCCGATCTCGGCGTAGCCGAAGCCCAGCGGCCCCCACGCGTCGGCGCCCTCGGCATCCTTGTCGAACCCTGCGGCCAGCCCGAGCGGAGCCGGGAAATCGATCCCGAACGCGCGCGTGGCCAGCACCGGATCCTCGGCGACAAGCAGTTTCGAGGTGATCCAGCGGCCCGGGGCGAACCGGGTGGCCAGTTTGATCGCACCGAATGCGAGATGATGAATACGCTCCGGGGGGAGCAGGAACATCACCTTCAACAGCAGGGCGTACAGGCGCTCAGACATGCGGGTTACATCACCGCCTCGGGTGTCGGGGATAGCAGGGAACTCTTGCGGCGGCGCAGCAGCACGCGACGGCTGCCGTCGGTGTAGGCGCGCACCCGCGACAACTCCCAGCCGCCGTATTCGGCCTGAATGGCCAGGCGCATGGAGGCGGTCACGCGATTCATTTCCGGGGGTAGTCGCAACGGCACGTATTCGTACTCGTCGCTGGTTTCCTCCCAGCCGGCCGGTAGTGCGCGCGAATTATGCGCTGATCGTGAGGCCCGAGCCATCACTGCCCTCTCTTCCGCTGGTCCGCGCTGATCCGCTGCAGACCGTCACCGGTCGCGGATCCCACGAACAGGTCACCGGTGCGAGCGTCGACGGTCACCGTATTGGGCTGGCGCACCGTCGGGTAGCGCCCCACCTCTACCGGTATACCCGTCGACAGGTCGTATCCGACGACTTGGTTACTGCCTGTCAGCGTCACCCACACGGTCTCGGACCGCTGATCGTAGGCGAGTGCGTAGGGCGAAGAGCCTACCGGGAAACGCTGGCGCAGGACCAAAGGATCGGCGGTGTAGACCAGCAGTTCTGCTCCGGCGGTGTCGGTGACGATGCGGCGGCCGAAGTGATCGCCGATCAGATTCGTGGCTCCGTCACCGGAGCGCAGGGTCAATCCGAGGCGCTTATCGGGCAGGTTGAGTTCGGTCAGCGCGCTCTGGCGACGGTCCAGCACCACGATGGTGTCGGTGCTGGTGTCGATGGCATCGGCCGAGGCCAGGCCCGAAATGCTTTCCCGCACAGCGCCATCGGGGGCCAGGATGAGCACCTTGCCCTTGGCGAGCCCGGCGACCAGATCACCGTCGGCGCGCAGCGCGACCGAGCGCACGTCCCCGTCCACGGCGATCTCGGTGACCTTGGCGGTGGCGGCGTCGAGGCGAAGTACCTTGCCGGGCACCGCGATCAGGATTTCCCCGGGCTTACCGGCGGCCAGCGCGGCGGCCGGACCGGGCAGCGGCACCGCGCGGGTACCGCTCTTGTCGATGAGCGAGAGCGTCTTTCCCGCATCGGAGAGCACGGCCAGGATTCCGGTGGACGGTTCGGCCAGCAGTGCTCCGACCGCGGCGAACGGGGTCACCTCACCGGTCGGCGCGGCGGCGGCCACGGGAGCCGCGGCGGGCGTGGCGGGTTCGATGGTGGGTTTGTCCCCACCGTCGTCGCTGGAGGAACATCCGGCCAGCAGGGTCAGCACGGCCGCACCCGCGAGGGCCGACTCGATCCAGCCGCGACGGCGCATGCAGCGAACTCCTTACCTGACCGACAAAACGTATGCGTGCTCTCCAATATGACCATGTTGCCCGACCACGCCCGGTGGGCGGGGTCTTGGTTCACGGCGCGCCGTCATGCGCTACATGACGGGGCACACATTTCGCGGGCGTGCCGCATACGCGCCGAGTCATATGACGTGACATGGGGTTTGGGAGAGCGTGTCGGGGGCAACGGTTACCGTGGAAGGTAATAGTGGGCGCTGGCAGGGGAGATTCGTTGGTAACCGACCACACCTCGGGCATACCGGAGCCCGGTTTCGCCGTCGAGGACATCACCGTGGGTCGGTACGCGCACGGGTTCGGCGTCACCGGTGACGGGCGCTCGTTCGCGTTCCGCACGGTGCGGTCCACGCTCACCCTGGAGATCTACCGCCCCGACCTCGATACCGATGTGCCCGCCGCCGAGGATGTGGTGGCCGTGGCCGTGGCCCGGGTCACCGATATCGATCTCGACGATGAGCGCAGCATCATCGCCCTGGTCCGCGATCTCATCCCCGAAGCGGTCCCGGTGCCCGCGGTGCAGCCCCTGGAAGCCAGCACGGTCCGAGCGCTCTTGGGCCGCCTCGGCGCGGTACTCGACGGAATCTGAGACCCGCGCGCCCGGACGCGGTCATGAGCTCGGACACTCGGCCGCGCACATGTGACGCGCGAGTCAGGTTCCACAGGTTCGCATGATTGACTGTGGGCAAGTAACCGCAGTTCGAGCATGAGGAAGTTGATGGCTTTTCGACGACCGGCCGCAGCAGCACTGATCATCACCGTCCTCGGTCTCACCGTCAGCGCGTGCGGCGGCTCCGATGACGAATCGTCGGTGGCGGCGGCGCGCTCCTCGGCCTATGCCGCACTGAGCTCGTCCTCCCAGGCCGCGGCCGTCTCGAGCGCGAACCGGCCGCCGCTGCCGACCGCCGCCGAACTGGACGCGCAGATCAAGGCGGCATTGGATCCGTCACTGCCCGATGCCGATCGCACCGCCCTGATCGAGGACGGTGAGGCGTTCAAGGACGCCATTCCGGATATGTACAAAGCGCTGCAGGACAATCCGCGCGCGGTGTACGGGGTCAAGGATCCGGTGTTCGACAATCACGACGGCACCCTGACCGCCACGCTGAGCCTGGACAAGGACGGCACCGGCTCCAATGTGCGCACCACCGTGGTGCATTTCGTGAACAAGGACGGGCGCTGGAAGATCTCGCGCACCGATCTGTGCGGCATTCTGCGCTCGGCCGACTATCGCACCGCGGCCTGCGGCTGATGGTCGGTAAGACCGGAGAGCGCGCACCCCGGATCATGATCGGCAAAGCACCGGTGCACTCTCCGCTCGCGCTGCGGTGGGGACGTTTCGTCCACCGGCACCGGTATCTGGTGTTCGCGGTGTTCGGGCTGATCGTGCTCGCGTCGGGGTTCTACGGCCGCGATCTGGGTGATCATCTGACCCAGGAGGGCTGGTTCGACGAATCCAGCGAATCCGTCGCCGCCTCCAAACTCGCCGATTCCACCTTCGGGCGCGATACCGACAGCGATCTGATCGTGGTCTACACCGCCCCGCCCGGGCACACCCTCGATGACGAGCCGATGCGCTCGGCGGTCACCGATGAGCTGAATCGATTGCGCGGCACGCATTCCGAGCAGATCCTCAAGATCGACTCGTATTGGGACGGCGCGCTCATGGGCCAGTTCGCGGACGCCTCGCGCACGCACGCCTTCGCCAGTATCGGATTGCGCGGGGACGGCGGCACCGACACGGTCAACAACTACATGGCCGTCAAGAACGAATTCCACGCCGGCGCACCGGGTTCGGGACCGGGCGGGACCACCGTGCAATTGGCGGGTATGCAACCGGTGGTCGAGGGCATCAACACCGGTATGCAGAACGATATCCATCGCGCGGAGCTGATCGCACTGCCGATCGTGGCGATCCTGCTGTATTTCGTCTTCGGCGGCGTGGTGGGCGCGCTGTTGCCGGTGCTCATCGGCGGCATGACGATTCTGGGCACCCAGGGCATCATGCGCATGCTCACCGATCACATCCAGGTGAACGTCTTCGCCTCGGCCGTGGTCACTCTGGTGAGTCTGGGCCTGGCGATCGACTACGGCTTGTTCGCGGTGACCCGATTCCGGGAGGAGTTGGCCGCCGGGCGCACCGTGGAGGAGGCGACCGCGCGCACCGTGGCCACCGCCGGGCGCACGGTGCTGTTCTCGGCGGCGATCATCGCGGTGAGCCTGGGCGCGCTGTTCATCTACCCGAACGGAGTGCTGCGCTCGGTGCCGCTCGGCGGTATCAGCGCCGTGCTGCTGGCGGCGGTGCTGTCGGTGACCGCGCTGCCCGCGATGTTGAGCATCGTGGGGCGGCGCATCGATCTGTGGGGCTGGCATCGCCTGGCGAGCATTCGCACCGCCGAGCAGATCGACGCCGGATTCTTCTCCCGCCTGGCCACTTTCGCGATGCGCAAACCGTGGCTGGTGATCGCGCCGATCGTGCTCATGCTGCTGGCGTTGATCCTGCCGTTCCGCAGCATCGAATTCGGCGGGCTCAGCGAACGCTATCTGGCCTCGGACAATCCGGCCCGGGTCGCGCAGCAGGACTTCGATCGCATGTTCCCGCAGTTCCGCACCGAACCGCTCAAACTCGTGGTGGTGGGCGCGAATCCGCAGCAGCTCAGCGATATTCGGTATGCGGCCAATCAGGTCAGCGCCGCGCATATGACCGGGCCGTTCGATCCGGTGGCACCGACCAAGGACGCGGTGACGGTGCTCGGCAGCGGCCTGGCCGATAAGCGGGACGCCGATACGGTGATGTCGGCATTGCGCGGGATCGAGAAGCCGCCCGGGGTGCAGGTCATGGTGGCGGGAGTGCCCGCGCTCGAACGCGACAGCATTCTCGGATTGATCAAGGGGCTGCCATTGCTGGCGGCGATTCTGATCAGCGCGGCGCTGGCGCTGATGTACGCGGCGTTCCGGTCACTGGTGCTGGCGATCAAAGCCGTGGTGATGAGCGCACTCTCGCTCGGTGCGACCCTGGGCATCCTGACCTGGATCTTCGTCGAGGGGCACGGGGCGGGGCTGTTCGATTTCACGCCCGGGCCGCTCATGTTCGCGGTGCTGGTGTTGATCGTGACGGTGCTGTTCGGGCTGTCCACCGACTATGAGGTGTTCCTGCAATCGCGCATGGCCGAAGCGCGCGCGGACGGTGCGGAACCCGCCGAGGCGATCCGGTACGGCATCGCGCACACGGGCGGCGTGATCACCTCGGCCGCGGCTATTCTCATCGTGGTGACCGGCGCCTTCGGCTTCTCCGATCTGGTGCTGATGAAGTACATCGCGTACGGCATGATCGCGGCACTGCTGTTGGACGCCACGGTGGTTCGTATGCTGCTCACCCCGGCTGTGCTGAAATTGGTGTGGCGTTGAATGTGGTCAAGGGCGCGAACCTGCTGCTGATGTTCCTGCTGGAACTGTGTGTGCTGGGTGCGGCCATCGCGTGGGGTTTCAGCCTCGATGTGCCGACGATCGTGCGCGTGGTGGCCGCGTTCGGCGCGGTCGCGGTGTTCGTGGCGGTGTGGGCGGTATTCGGTGCGGCCCATGACGCGCGGATTCCGGTGCGCGGCTGGAAGCGCGCGGTACTGGAGATCGTGTGGTTCGGCACGGCCGGTGTGCTGCTGGGCTTCGCCTGGCATCCGATCGCCGGACTGGTGCTGTTCCTGCTATGGCTGGGCAATGCCGGGCTGCGGCTGCTGTGGGGTCAGGTGTACGCGGGCGGTGCGGAAGCACCGCGACCGCCCGCGGGAGACTGATCTCCTACACGCCGAAAGGTGCCGCGTAGCGGATGATTCCGCGCGGCAGCTCCGAACCGTCCAGGCTCATGACCATCAGGGCCTCATCGGGGACCTCGACGCCCATGGCGATGCCGTACTTGGAGGCTCGGTCGAAACCGAACCTCGGGTAGTACTCGGGATGTCCGAGCACGGTGACGAATCGTTCACCGCGCGTTGCGGCTTCGCGCAATACCGCGCGAATGAGCGCGCCGCCCGCACCGCTGCGCTGATACTCGGGCAGTACGGCCATCGGTGCCAGGCATACCGCCTCGGTGTCGCCGATGTGGTTGCGGGTCAACAGGATATGCGCGATCGGGGTGTCGGTGTCGTCGGTGGCGACCAGGGACAGTCCGTCGATCCAGGCGGAGTCGGTGCGCAGTTGGTCGACCAGTTCGGCCTCGGCGGGGGTGTCGAAGGCCGCGGCGTTGATGGCGTGCACGCGGGCGATGTCCGCGCTGTTTTCGGTACGGATGGTCCAGGACCGGTGTGTGCTCATGGGGCACAGACCCTTTCGTGTACGAGGAACCGCCGCGCGTCAGGCGCGAGCGGGAGGGCGGGAACGGGTCAGGCCGTCGCCGCGGGGGATGCGGTGATCCGGCTGGCGGCAACGGCCATGCGCGCGGTCATCAACATCACTCCCTGGTTCTCGTGGCACACGAAGGTGCGGAATTCGGACGCCGATCAGCCTAGCAGAAGCTGGGCGATCGTCCAGCTAATTCGAGGCGAGTGTCACCACAGGCGGCGCGCCCGCAGGCCCGCGATACCGATCGCCAGATCGGCGGCGATCTCGAAGAGGGCGGCGAACCAGGAGAACCCGTTCACCTTGGCGCTGGCGGGTGGGTTGATGAAGCTGTCGCTGAACGGGCCGAACCAGTCCGGGAACACATGCACCAGGGTGAAGCCGATGGCGCTGGCGAAGCCGATACCGATCGCGAAGAGCGGGGCCCAGCGGTGGCCGGTGAAGACCAGGGCGATGGTGATCAGCGCGATCGCCGATTGCGTGAAGCCCAGGACCATGACGGTCATGGAGACGGTGTTCATGCCGCGGCGCAGGTGGTCCGCGCCGTGGGTCGCCAGTGCCACCGCGAATATGACGGTGGCCCAGCGCAATTGGAGGGAGGTGGCGGCGGGGGCAGATGTTTCGAGCATGGCGACATCCAGGGGTGCGATGGTGCGCGGCCGAGTAGTACTACTTATCGTAGTATTTCCGGCGGTGCTGTCGCCGGTTTCGGGTAAGTCGCGTTGATCCGTGGTCAGGGCCGCCCGCGCACCGGGAGCACCAGTTGTGCGCCGGTGGCGGGATGGTCGAATACGTCGACCGGGTGCTTGTAGACGCGGGTGAGCAGTTCGGTGGTCAGCACCTCGCGGGGCGGGCCGTCGGCGGCGATGCGACCGGAGTCCAGGACCGCGACCCGGTCGGCGTAGGCGGCGGCGACACCGAGATCGTGCAGCACGACCACGACGGCCGCTCCGGCGGTGGCGCGCTCGCGCGCCAGGTGCAGGACCTGTTCCTGATGACCCAGATCCAGCGCGGCCGTGGGCTCGTCCAGCAGCAGGGTCGCGGTGTCCTGGGCCAGCACGCGGGCCAGGGCGACGCGGGCGCGTTCACCGCCGGACAGGGCCGGGAAGGGCCGTCCGGCAAGGTGTTTCACGTCGGTGGCGGTCAGGGCGTCGGCGATGTACCGCTCATCGGCGTCCTGACGGTCGGTGCGCGCCCAGGGTGCGCGGCCCATGGCGACGACTTCGCGTGCGGTGAACGGGAATCCGACGGTGTGGTCCTGCGGGAGTACCGCGCGGCGGCGGGCCATATCCAGGTGCGCCCAGTCGCCCAGGGGTTTGCCGTCGAGTTCGACGGTGCCCTCGGTCGGGTCGAGTTCACCCGCGAGTGCGGCCAGCAGGGTGGATTTGCCCGCGCCGTTGGGGCCGACCAGGGCCACGATCTGCCCGGCGATGACCTCGAAATCGACACCGTCGAGAACGCGGTTGCCGCCGTTGCGGATCAGTCCGACCCCGCGTGCGCGCAGGGTGACCTCGCCGATTTTCGGGGTCTCGGGCAGCTCGTGGGTGCGCGCGAAAACCCCGGTGATGCTTCGCAATACGGTGCTCACGCCCAGCCTCCCGAACGGGCGCGGGTGCGCCGCAGCAGCCAGAAGAAGAACGGCCCGCCCACGAGCGAGGTGAGCATGCCCAGCGGCAGGTCCGCGTTGTGCACCAGGGCGCGCGAACCGATATCGGCCGCCACCAGCACCACCGCGCCCACGATCGCCGAGAGCGGGATGAGCACGCGATGGCCGGGACCGACGAGCATGCGCACCAGATGCGGCACGATCAATCCGACGAACAGGATGATGCCGGTGAACGCCACACCCGCGGTCGCCAGCACCGCGACCACCACGATCACATTGCGGCGCAGGCGTTCCACGTCCACGCCCAGATGCCGGGCGGCGGATTCACCCAGGGCGAGCAGGTCCAGGCGCGGGGCCATCAGGATCGCGGCGGCCACGCCGAGCGCGGTCAGCGGCGCTACCACGTACACCGATTCCCAGGTGGCCCCGTTGAGACTGCCCATCTGCCAGAACACGATCTGATCGCGTGCCGCCGGTGAGGCGCTGAACAGCAGGAACGAGATCAGGCCGCCCGCGAAGGCGTTGATGGCCACACCGGTCAGCACCAGCGTCACCACTTCGGTGCGCCCGTTCGACCGCGAGAGCACATACACCAGCAGCGTGGTGAGCAGTCCGGCCACGAACGCGCCCGCCGCCACCGACCAAGACGCCACGAACGCCCCGCCGACCACGATGACCGTGCCCGCACCGACCGCCGCACCCGCCGAGACACCGATGACGCCCGGTTCGGCCAGCGGATTGGCGAACACGCCCTGTAGCAGCGCACCGGCGGTGGCCAGTGCCGCGCCGACGAGCATGGCCATCACCACGCGCGGGAATCGCACTTCCCACAACGTGACATCCCCGGCGGGGTGCTTGGGCATCGGACCCCAGTCCAGCCCGATGCGATGCAGGAAGCTGCCCGCGACTTCCAGGGGTGTCGTGGGCACCTGTCCCACGGCCGCGGAGATCAACGCCAGCAGCACCAGCGCGATCAGCGATCCGGCGAAGATGAGCGTGGTGCGCGAGGTCGAACTCCGCCGCGACTTGCCATGTCCGCCTATCGAATCCACCTCGGCATTCAAATCCGGCACCGACTGCACATCGGCATCGTTCGCGGAATCCGATGCTGCGACATCCTCATTCGAGGGGTCGGGGGAGTGCGCCGGGGGCACGGTTCTGTCCTGTGCGTCGGGGTGAGCGGGGTTGGTCATGCCGTCTTTTCGCCGTAGACGGCCTTGACCAGGGCGGCGACGACGCGGCCGGTGTTCGGGCCGAAGCTCAGGACGACCGCGTCGGACATGTCGACCACACGCTTGTTCTTTCCGGCGGGGGTTTGGGCGATGCCGGGGACCTTGGCCAGGCCGTCGACGCCGCCGACCGAGGCCAGCCCGTCGGTCATGACGATGAGCACGTCGGGGGCGGCGGCGATGAGGGCTTCACTGGTGATCGGGATGAAGGGTTCCTTGATGCCCGAGGCGGTGCCCGCGTCGGTCGCGCCCAGGGATGCGATGAGCGAGTCCGCGCCCGATCCGGGTCCGGCGATCATGGTGATGGCGGTGCTGCGCAGATACAGGAACGCGATGCGCAGTTTCGGATCCTGCGCGGGGACCGTCGCGGTGGCCGCGGCGATCTCGTCCTTGGTGCGCTGGGCGAGTTTGCGCCCGGCCTCGGGGACGCCGAGCGCGTCGGCCACGGCCTGGATCTGCGGGCCGACGCCGTCGATGGTGCGCTGCGGATCCAGGTACACCGTGGTGATGCCCAGCGCCTTGAGCTGATCGCGCATGACCGGGGTGGCGCTGGTGCTGTCGGTGAGCAGCACCGAAGGCCGCAGTGCGGCAATGGCTTCCACGTTCATCGAGCCCGAACCGCCCGCGACGTTGGCGACGTCCTTGACCGCGGGGAAGTCCGCGGAGGTGGAGCGGCCCACCAGTTTCGAGCCCATGCCGAGCGCGTACACGGTCTGCGCGAACGTGCCCGACCGGTCGACCGCGATGATGCGGCTGGAGTCGGTGACGGTCACCTCACCGCCGTCGTAGCTGTGGACGGTGACCGGCAGGGTCGGGGTGGGTTCGGGGCCAATCGGCACCGGGTTGGCGTCACCGACGGTCGCGGTGGCCGGTCCCTGTTGACCGGCCGCCGGTGTGTTCGATGTGCTGGTGCAGGCGGTGGCGCCGATGAGCAGACCGGCACCGAGCACGGCGGCGACGGTGCGCATCAGGACCGCTGATCGGGCATTCGCGAGACACCTCATGCAGGTAAGGCTAGCCATCGCTCATTTCCAGCGCTCATTCGGTGCGCGCACTGACGTCGCCGAGTGCGGCGGTGATGGCGCGCGGCAGCTCCAGGGTCTCGGCGGCGAGCACGCCGGTGAGCTGGCCGATATCGCGGGCGCCCACGACCATGCTCGCCACACCGGGCTGATCGCGAATCCACGCCAGCGCCACCGCCAATGGCGAGGTGCCCAGCCCGTCCGCGGCGGTCACCACCGCATCGACCACGCGCACCGCGCGGTCGTCGAGGCTGGCGTTGATCTCCGCGGCGGTGGCCTCGTCCGCGCCGCGCGAATCCGCGGGCACGCCGTCGCGGTATTTGCCGGTCAGGATGCCTCCGGCCAGTGGCGCGGTGGCGATGATGCCGAGGCCGTGATGCTGTGCGGCGGGGACGAATTCGTGTTCCACACCGCGCGCGAGCAGCGAGTACGGGGTTTGCGCGGCGGTCAGCGGGGCGGCCGCGGCCAGGGTGGCCAGCTGCCAGCCGTCATAGCCGCGCACACCGGCGTAGCGCACGCGTCCGGTGCGGACGGCGTATTCGAGGGTGCCCGCGACCTCTTCCAGGGGTGTGTGCGGATCCCAGGCGGCCACGGTCCACAGGTCCAGGTGATCGGTGCCCAGCACGTGCAGGGTTTGATCGAGCTGGCGCATCATGGTGCGGCGCGAGGCGTCCACGCTCCAGCGGATGGTGGCGGGTCCGGCGGCCGGATCGGTATGCACCGCACGCTGTCCCGAGCACACGCTCAACACCAGATCCTCGCGCCCGATCTCGGCGATCAGGGGTCCCAGGATGCGTTGCGCGGCACCGTCGCAGTACGCGGGGGAGGTGTCCACCAGGGTGCCGCCCGCTTCGGCGAAGGCGGCCAATTGCGCTGCCGCGTCCTCGGCGTCGGTCTCCCGGCCCCAGGTGTGGGTGGCCAGTCCGAGCCGGGAAACTCGGAGCCCGCTGCGCCCCACCGTCCGCTGTTCCATCACCGCGCATGCACTTTCGTCACACGCGTCAGCCTAAGCGCACATGTCCCGTCCGCCCCGCTATGCCTCGCCGGGCCGTGCGCGTATCGATTCGGCCGCGATGTCGCGCGGCCACCGCGTCCGATCGCGCAATCCCCCTCTGGACCACCATGTTTGCGTGTTCGCGGAGTGCCGGTGCGCACGGTGAGCACCGCGGTTCCGGCGCACGCGCGGTGACGGTGCGGACCCCGTGCGGTGGTTCCGCGCCCGGTTGGGTGCTTCCGCTGACAGGTGTTGTCCCGCGCCCTGTAGGGTCACCGGCGGTATTCGCGGCGAATCCGTCGCGCGTGGGCGAATTGTCCACCGGCAGCCGACGATTCGGGACTGGAGGATGTGCGTGGGCGAGTCGATGACGTGGGTGCAGGCCCTGATATTGGGTCTGGTGCAGGGCTTGACGGAGTTTCTGCCGATTTCGTCCTCGGCGCACATGCGCATCGTGTCGGCGGTCTTCTTCGGCGATGACGCGGGCGCCTCCTTCACCGCGGTCACCCAGTTGGGCACCGAGGCCGCGGTGCTGGTGTATTTCGCCAAGGACATCTGGCGAATCCTGGTGGCCTGGTTCACCACCATCTCGTGGAAGATCACCGGACGCGAGCCCGCGCGGGTGCCGCTGCACGATCAGCCCACCACCGTGCTGCCGGTCTATCGCGACGATGTGCCCGGCGGGTATGTGCTGGATCCGGATTCGCAGCGCGATCTGGACTACCGCATCGGCTGGTATGTGATCATCGCCACCATCCCGATCGGTGTGATCGGATTCCTGCTCAAGGACCAAATCCGTACCGGCGCAAGGAATCTGTGGCTGGTCTCGACCATGCTCATCCTGTTCGCACTGGTGATCGCGGCCGCGGAGTACTACGGCGAGAAGCGCCGCCCGATCGAACAGCTCACCACCCGCGACGGCCTGATCATGGGCTTCGCGCAATGCCTGGCGCTCATTCCGGGCGTGTCGCGCTCGGGTGCGACGTCCTCGGCGGGTCTGTTCATCGGCCTGACTCGTGAAGCCGCCGTGCGCTTCTCATTCCTGCTCGCGATTCCCGCGGTGCTGGCCTCGGGCCTGTTCTCGCTGCCGGACGCCTTCGAACCCGCCGGTGAGGGCCTCAACGCCTCGGGCATGCAGATCCTGGTCGCCACGGTCATCTCCTTCCTGGTCGGTTACGCCTCGGTGGCGTGGCTGCTGCGGTTCGTGACCAAGCACTCGCTGGACTGGTTCGTCGGCTACCGCATCATCCTGGGCCTGACGGTGATGGCGCTGCTGGCGACCGGCGTCGTCAGCGCGACGTAGCACGTAGGCTGTCCCGGTGACGGTGATCCTGTTGCGGCACGGCGTCTCCACGTCGAACACTGCCCGCACCCTGGCCGGCCGCAGCGCCGGCGTCGATCTCACCGACCGCGGGCGCGAGCAGGCGCATACGGTCGCACAGCGGCTGGGGTCGCTGCCCATCGAGCACATCGTGACCTCACCGCTGCTGCGCTGTCAGCGCACCGTCGCCCCGCTGGCGGACAAGCTCGGGATCGAGGCCGAACCCGATGAGCGCCTGCTGGAAGTGGATTACGGCGACTGGACCGGGCGGGCGTTGAGCGAGCTGGTGAACGAGCCGCTGTGGAAGGTGGTGCAGCGGCACGCCTCGGGCGCGGTGTTCCCCTCGGGTGAGGGTTTGGCGCAGGTTCAGTTCCGCGCGGTTTCCGCTGTGCGCGAACACGACCGGATTCTGGGAGAGAAACACGGCGGCGATGTGTTGTGGGTGGCGTGCACCCATGGGGATGTGATCAAGTCGCTGCTGGCGGACGCGTTCGGAATTCACCTGGACGGTTTCCAGCGGATCGTGGTCGAACCGGCCTCGATCAGTGTGATCCGCTACAGTCCGACCGCCCCGTACGTGTGGCGGCTCAATGACACCGGCTCGGATCTGTCCGCCTTGGCGGCGATTTCGCCGCAAACCGGCGGCGAATCCAGATCGGGACCGGTGCCCGGCGGTGAAACGGGCAATACCGGTAGTACGGATAATGGGGTAGCGGAGCGCCCCGATTCTTAGTGGTGAGTGAGCTTTGGAGGAGGTGCCATGGGCCGAGCAATCCATATTTTCCGCACCCCCGATCGATTCATCGCCGGCACCGTCGGCGAGCCGGGTGACCGCGCCTTCTACCTGCAGGCCGTGCAGGAGCCGCGCGTGGTCAGCGTGCTGCTGGAGAAGCAGCAGGTGAAAGTGCTGGCCGATCGGATGGGGCTGCTACTGGACGAGGTGGCGCGCCGCTTCGGCACCCCGGTGCCCCCGCAACCGGCCGATGTGGCCGATATCGCACCGCTGGCGACCCCGATAGAAGCCGAATTCCGGGTCGGCACCATGGGTTTGGGCTGGGACGCGGACGCGAACGCGGTGGTGGTGGAGCTGTTGGCGATCACCGAGACCGAGGTCGACGAATCGGTGGTGCTCGATGACACCGAGGAAGGCCCGGACGCGGTGCGGGTATTCCTGACCCCGGTGCAGGCGCGCGAATTCGCGTTGCGCTCCACGCGGGTGATCGCGGCGGGCCGCCCGCCGTGTCCGCTGTGTCAGGAACCGTTGTCCCCGACCGGGCATATGTGTGTGCGCACCAACGGGTACAAGCGCGGCGAGATCTTCGGCGCCACCAGCGAGCCAGAAGAGGATTGACGTGTCGAACGACCCGCTGCGCACCGCCGAGCTGACGGTGATCGGGCAGGTCACCACCGCCAGCAATGTGACGCTGGTGTGCGAGGCCGAGCAGGACGAGCACCAGGTGCTGCGCGTGGTGTACAAACCGGTGCGCGGGGAACGACCGCTGTGGGACTTCCCCGACGGCACCCTGGCCCAGCGCGAGGTCGCCTCGTACGCGGTGTCGGAGGCATTGGGCTGGGGCGTGATTCCCGAAACCGTGCTGCGCGAGGGCCCGTACGGGATCGGCATGGTGCAGCGCTGGATCGATATCGTCGACGAGGGCCCGGATCTGGTGGATCTGGTGCCCGTGGGGCAGATTCCGGACGGGTTCCGGGAGGTGCTGCGGGCGCTGGATCCGTCCGGGCATCCGGTATCGCTGGTGCATGCGGCAGACCCGCGGCTACTACGCATGGCGGTGCTCGATGTGCTGATCAACAACGCCGATCGCAAGGGCGGGCACGTGCTGGCCGGGATCGATGGCCGGGTGTACGGGGTCGATCACGGCATCTGCCTCAATGCCGAACCCAAACTGCGCACGGTGCTGTGGGGCTGGGCCGGTGAGCCGATCGAGGACGAATTGCTCACCGACATCACGGTTTTGGTCAAAGCGCTGCCGGGTGAGCTGGGTGCCCGGCTCGCCGAGCTGATCACCGACACCGAAATCGAGGCCCTCGAGGCCCGCGCGCGGGAGTTGCTCGAGCATCCGGTGCTGCCGCTGCCGTCGAGCCAGCGACCCATCCCCTGGCCCGCATTCTGATCACGCCGAGTCCGTTGCAACGCGAAAAACGTTGCCTGCATCATGATTTCAACCATTGACGGGTGCGCGGGCGTAATTAAAGTGCAGGTCGAGCGGTGCATCACCGCGGGGGTGCGGGTACCGGTGAGCGGGGGCGCGCGGGTTGGACGCCCGTCACACAGTTAACCTCGATTCATGCAGTCCTGGTCCGATACCGCTGTCCCGACCGTCCCCGGATCCGGACCGGCGTTACGTTTGTTCGACACCGCCGATCGGCAGGTGCGCCCGGTCACCCCCGGCCCCACCGCCACCATGTACGTCTGCGGGATCACCCCCTATGACGCCACCCATCTCGGGCACGCCGCCACCTACCTGACCTTCGATCTGGTCAACCGGCTCTGGCGCGATGCCGGACATGAGGTGCACTACGTGCAGAACGTCACCGATGTGGATGATCCGCTGTTCGAGCGGGCCGCGCGCGACGGTATCGACTGGCGCGATCTGGGCACCCGCGAGATCAACCTGTTCCGCGAGGATATGGAAGCGCTGCGCGTGGTGCCGCCCGCGCACTACATCGGCGCGATCGAATCGGTGCAGGAGGTCGTCGAACTCGTCGACAAGCTGCTCGCGTCGGGGGCGGCGTATGTGGTCGATGACGCGCAGTATCCGGATATCTACTTCCGGCACGATGCCACCGACCAGTTCGGCTACGAGTCCGGCTATGACCGGGCCACCATGGAGAAACTGTTCGCCGAACGCGGCGGCGATCCGGATCGCCCCGGTAAGCGCGATCCCATCGACGCGCTGCTGTGGCGCGCCGAGCGCGAGGGTGAACCGTCCTGGCCCGCCCCGTTCGGCGCGGGCCGCCCGGGCTGGCATATCGAGTGTGCGGCGATCGCGCTCAATCGCATCGGCACCGAATTCGATATTCAGGGCGGCGGCAGCGATCTGATCTACCCGCATCACGAATACTCCACCGCGCACGCCGAAGCACTGGTCAAGGGTCGTCGTTTCGCCCGCCACTACGTGCACGCCGGTTTGATCGGCCTCGACGGCGAGAAGATGTCCAAATCGCGCGGCAATCTGGTGTTCGTGTCCAAGCTGCGCCGCTCGGGCACCGACCCGGCCGCGATCCGGCTGGGCTTGTTCTCCGGGCATTACCGCCAGGACCGCGAATGGTCCGATGCGGTGCTCGCCGAAGCACTCTCGCGCCTGGACCGCTGGCGCTCGGCGGTCGCGCTGGCATCCGGCCCCGATGCCGCGGACACCATCGCGCGCCTGCGCCAGCATCTCGCCGATGATCTGGACACCCCCAAAGCCCTTGCCGCGGTGGACAGCTGGGCCCAGCAGGCGCTGAACTACGGCGGTCCCGACGCGGATGCCCCCGGGGCGATCCGGGCCGCGGTGGACGCGTTGCTCGGCATCAGCCTGTAGCAGAACTATCGGCGGGGTTCGGATCGCACTGCGCGACGACGACAATCGCCGCGCATTTCGACAATCGCCCACGGCCCATGCGGCGGTGGGCGATTCTCGTTTCCCGCCCACGAGCCCCGAAGGTGCTTCCGCGCTCCCGAGGCGGGCACCCCTCCCGCTCAGCGCCGGTTGGCGATACGGTGAGGCTTTAATGCTCTCATCCTCAATGAGGAGGTTCGACGGTGACTTCGGTGCCCGGGTTCGACAAATTCCGTGCGGTGCGTAAACAGCTGCGCGCGGGCGGTGATCTGCTGGGGGCCGTGCGCCGGGATCCGCGCATCGTGCGTGATCTGGTGGCGGGATTGACCGGGCAGCAGGCGGCACCGGAACCGGTGGATCTCGGGGAGCACACGCCACCCGCGGGGTTGAGCGAGTTCGTGCGGACCGCGCACGCCCAGCAGGGCCTGGATGTCGACGCGGCCACGGCGCTGGCGTATCTGGTGGATCTGCACCGGATTCCGGAGTGGGTCACCTTCCACGCGGGCTGGCGCGGTGACGCCCCCGGACAGGCCGAGACGGGCCTGGAATACGGGCAGGTCGCCAAGTTCATGGGCATTCCCGCCGATCTGCGCTGGACCGTGGCGGGGGTCGATGAGACCGGGCTGCACTTGCGAGGTACCGGCCCGCAGGGGTTGACCCTCGGATTGTGGATCACGGTGACGCCCGCCGGAGCCGGGTCGACGGTGTATCTGGATGCGGGACTGGCCGGACAGCCGATCGAAGGCCCCCTGGGTGGGACGGTGGCGCGCAGTCTCGGTGACGCACTGGCCGAGTCGCTCACCGGACTGCCCGCCGCGATCGCGGCCGCCGGGCCCGCGTCCCGCCCGTCTCGGAAAGCCGTGCGGCACAAGGCGTCCGGTGCGGTGCTCGCGCCGACGACACCCGTACTGGTGGGTGTGGGTCAGATCGTGAATCGCACCCCCGACCCCGGCTATGTCGATCCGTCCGAGCTGGCGGTGCGGGCGCTGCGCGCCGCGGCCACCGACGCCGGGGCCGGGGACGCACTGCTGGCGCGCGCGGACGCGGTGTACTCGGTGTCCCCGACTTCGTGGCAGTACCGGGATCTGGGCGCGCTGATCGCCGATGCGGTGGGCGCGGGCACGGTGGACACGGTGCAGTCGAGCCCGTTCGGCGGTGACGGCGGACAGCTGGTGCTCAATGAGGCGGCCGCGGCGATCGCGGCGGGCGACTACGACGTGGTGCTGGTGACCGGAGCCGAAGCCGGTGCCACCCAGGCCGCGGCCCAGCGCGCGGGCATCGAGGTGGATTGGCCGGTGCAGGATTCCGCGGTGCGTCCCACGCGCACGGTCGGTATCGACAAGCCCGCGAACAACGCACCCGAGACCGAGTCCGGACTACTGGCTCCGATCAATATGTACGCGCTGCTGGAATCGGCGAACCGGCATCGCCTGGGCCGCACTGCGGCCGAGCACGCGCAGGCGGTGGCCGAGCTGTGGTCGCGGTTGTCGGCGGTGGCGGCGGGCAACCCGAACGCCTGGCAGCCGCAGGAATTCACCCCGGCCGAGATCGCGACGGCCACCGAAGCCAATCGCATGATCTCCGCGCCGTACACCAAACTCGAATGCGCGAACCTGACCGTCGATATGGCCTCGGGCATCATCATGTGCAGTGCCGCGGCCGCCGAAGCCGCCGGTATCCCGCAGGACAAGTGGGTGTTCCTGCACGCGGGCGCGTCGGGCAGCGATGAATGGTTCGTCTCCGAACGCACCGAACTCGCGGCCTCCCCGGCCATTCGCGCCCTGGGCGCCGCGGTGTTCGACCACACCGGTATTCGCCCCGAGGATCTGGCCCATATCGACCTGTACGCGTGCTTCCCGGTCGCGGTGCAGATCGCCGCGCGCGAGCTGGGTTTGCCCGCCGATGATCCCAAGCGTCCGCTGTCGGTGACCGGCGGGCTGACCTTCGGTGGCGGTCCGGGCAACAATTACGGTGGTCACGCGGTCGCGACCTTGGTGCAGCGGCTGCGCGCCGAACCCGAATCCTTCGGCCTGTCCACCTCGTTGGGCTGGTATCTGACCAAACACGCGATCGGCGTCTACTCCGCGACCCCGCCTGCGGCGGCCTACCGGCATCTGACCCCGGTGATCGAGCATCCGCCCAAGCGCCGCGCCCGCACCGGTTACGACGGCCCCGCCGTGGTCGAGGCGTACACCCTGCCCTATGACCGCGACGGCCATCCCGAAGCCGCGATCCTGAGCCTGCTCACCCCCGAAGGTGATCGAGTCCTGCTGCGCAGCACCGATTCCGCCCTTCTCACCGCGCTGAGCGGCGAGGGGACCGCGGCCGATGACCGCACAGCCGCTACCGGCTCGGCAGTGGACACTCCCGCCGGTGCGGCCGAATCGGTTGCTGTCGGCGCGGGTACCGATTCCGGCGAGGACGCGGTGACCCCCGAGCAGGCCGGTTCCGGGTTCCCGGTCGATGGTGATCTGCTCGGGTTGCCGGTGACGGTGACCGGGGATCTGGTCCGGGTCGATGGCACCGAACGGGTCGAATTGCCCGCCGCGCCACCGGCTCCGGTGCTGATCGAGCGGCGCGGGCACGTGATGATCATTACGATCAATCGGCCCAGGGTGCGCAATGCGATCGATCTGGCGACCGCGCTGGGGCTGGAGCGAGCGATCGACGCCTATGAGGCGGATCCGAACGCGCGGATCGCGATTCTGACCGGTGCGGGTGGATATTTCAGTGCCGGAATGGATCTCAAGGCCGCCGCGCGCGGTGAGGTGCCGGTGACCGAGAAGCGCGGCATTCTCGGGATCGTGTCGACGCCGCCGCGTAAACCGTTGATCGCGGCGGTGGAGGGTCCGGCGCTGGCGGGCGGATGCGAGCTGGCGTTGTCGGCGGATCTGATTGTGGCGGCGCAGGATTCGACATTCGGTATTCCGGAGGTCAAGCGCGGTCTGGTGGCCGTGGGCGGTGGCGTGCTGCGCCTGTCGCAACGGCTGCCGCGCGCGATCGCCATGGAGTTGACCTTGACCGGTGATCCGATCACCGCGACCCGGGCCGCCGAGCTGGGATTGATCAACCAGGTCGCCGCACCCGGGAAAGCCCTGGACGCGGCGCTGGAGTTGGCCGAGCGGATCGCGGTGAACGCCCCGCTGAGCATCGACGCCGGGAAACAGATCATCGATCAGGCCCCGGATTGGTCCACCGCCGAGGCGTTCTCGCGCCAGGGTCAAGTCGCGGCGGCCGCGCTCTCGTCCGAGGATGCCGGTGAGGGCATGCGCGCATTCGTGGAGAAGCGCGCACCGGTGTGGCGGGGCCGCTGAGCGGGATTTTCCCGCCGATTTCACCGTTCGGCATGCCCGGGGTGGAATATGTTGTGGCACAACCGCACTCGCCGATCGGGCGGGTGCGTGCGCGCGCCGGGTCGCGGCGCGCGCCTTCGGCCCCATCCGCTACCGCGGGTGGGGCCGCGCTCGAAGAGAGGTACCTATGACATCGGCTGACACCGGTGAGTCCGCGCTGGAGTTGCGGCGGGACGGTTTATTGCTGTCGGCACGGCAGTTCGGGGAGGCCGACGCACCGCTGGTGATGCTGCTGCACGGTTTCCCGGACTCCCCGCACAGCTGGGACGGATTGATTCCGCTGCTGGTCGATTCCGGTTTCCAGGTGCTGACCCCGTGGCTGCGCGGCTACACCCCCGAGTCGGCGCGCCGTCATGCTCGCTATGACCTGATGGCGGTCGCGGACGATATCGCGGCCTGGCATCGTGCCCTGGGCGGCCCGCCGACGCATCTGGTGGGTCATGACTGGGGTGCGTTCGCGGCGATGGTCCTGTCCAAACGCCAACCCCGCCAATGGCTTTCCCTGACCCAGCTGGCGATCCCGCCGTTCGGCGCGGGTTTCCCCGCGGCCGCGGCGCGGCAGCTACCCCGGCAAACCGTGATGTCGTCGTATATCCCGGTGATGCAGTCCGGTGCCTCGCATCGTCTGCTGACCCGTCATGACGCGGCGTTCGTGCGGCGGCTGTGGCGGCGCTGGTCTCCGGGCTGGGATTTCACCGATGCCGAGTTCGCGCCCACCGCAACGGTTTTCACCGATCCGGCGACCGCGCGCGCGGCGACCCGCTACTACCGTTCGCTGTTCACCGTGCATCGTGCCCCCACGCGCCGGTTCCATCGGGTGCTGATGGCGGCTCCCGCACCGATTCCGACGCTGGCCCTGTCCGGTGCGCGCGATGGCTGTATGTCCCCGCCGATGCAGTTGGCGTTGGCGCGCAGTGCGGGGGTCGATGCCGCTCAGATACCGGACGCGGGCCATTTCCTGCATGCCGAACAACCCGCGGCGGTGGCCGAACACCTGCTGCCGCATCTGCACGCCACCTCACGCTGAACCGTCGGCCGCTGGCTAACCGTCCCCGCACCGAACCTCACACCGGCAGTGCCCGTCCGATCCGATGCGGTTGCGGCCGTGCCGGATCGGCGAGGGCCGCTTCGAGCAGCTGCTGGAAGGTGGGGCATTGCATATGGGTGGGCGCGGAGCAGTCCGCGGCGTGACGCAGGCTCTCACTCAGGGTGCTCAGGCGTGCGATGGTGCGGTCGAGTTCATCGGCTTTGGCCGCGAGCATGGCGCGATCGAGGTGCGGGTCGCCGTCGGGGGTGAACATGCGCCCGATTTCGTCGAGGCTGAATCCGGCGGCGCGTCCCATGCCGATGAGGGCCAGTTGGCGCAGCACGCTGGGCGCGAACATGCGGCGTTGTCCGCGCCGGCCGGTGGAGGTGATGAGGTTGCGTTCCTCGTAGTAGCGCAGGGTCGAGGCGGGTATGCCCGAGCGGGTGACGACCTCACCGATATCGAGATCCACGCCGGTGCTGGGGTTCATGGCTTGACCTCTAGTCGACTTGAACTGACACAGTGAAGTGTGTACCGCAGATCCCGGTGAGTAAAGGAGATCCCCCATGGCGAGCGCACCGCAGGCCGATGAGCAGAGCACCCGCTGGAACGGCCCGTCCGGGCACGCGTGGGTGCAGTGGCAGGAGCTGCTGGATCAGGTGATGAAACCGCTCGAGGAGTTGCTGGTGCAGCCGGTGGTCGTCGGATCGGGGGCGCGGATACTCGATGTGGGGTGCGGGGCGGGTGCGACCACCATCGCGGCGGCGCGGCGCATGGGTGCGCTCGGCAGGTGTACGGGGGTCGATATCTCCGAGCCGATGATCGCCGCGGCGAAGGCGCGCGGGGTGGATTCGGGTGCGCGCGTGGACTTTCTGCTCGCCGACGCCCAGACTCACGATTTCGAACCGGCGTCGTTCGATCTGATCCTGTCCCGGTTCGGGGTGATGTTCTTTCCCGATCCGGTGGCCGCGTTCACGAATTTGCGCTCGGCTACCCGAGAGGGCGGCGCACTGCGTTTCCTGGCGTGGCGCGGTACCCAGGACAATCCGTTCATGACGACCGCCGAGCGCGCGGCCGCACCGCTGCTGCCGAATCTGCCGCCGCGTGTGGCGAATCAGCCGGGCCAGTTCGGGTTCGCGGATCCGGAGTTCGTGCGCGGGGTGCTGGACAAGAGCGGGTGGGCCGATATCTCGGTGCGTCCGGCCGATGTGCGGTGCGCGATGCCCGAGGAGTCACTGGTCGGGTATTTCACCCAGTTCGGCCCGGTGGGTCAGGTGCTGCCCGAGGCCGATGAGTCCACTCGCGCCATGGTGATCGAGGTGGTGCGGGCGGCGTTCGAGCCGTTCGTGGACGGCGATCAGGTGCGCTATACCTCCGCGTGCTGGATGGTCGACGCTCACGCGTGATGAATCCTGGTGCCGCGCGGCGTTATTCGCACCTGATACGCCGGACCGTGGCGGACCCGCACCGGGCCGTTCAGGGTGCGGTCAGGGGTTGGTCAGTGCGGTGACGGCCCCAGCGAACATGACGCTCTTGATCGCTCCGAGCGTGCTCTGATCCTTGGCTCCGAGCGGGGTGAGCACGGCCACCGCCGCGTCCAGGACTTCGGCCTCGGGTGCGGTGGCGTCGATGAGTTCGTATTCCACGGCCTCGGGCGCGGGAAAGCGCCGCCCGGTGGTCATGGACGCGATGGCCGAGCGCGGGGTGAGTTTGCCTTGGATGAGCGCTGCCATGCCCTTGGTGAACGGGATGCGGATATCGGCTTCGGGGAAGCAGAAGTAGCCGCGGTCGGCGCGCATGAGGCGGAAGTCGTGGGCGATGGCGAGCATGGCTCCCGCGCCGAAGGCGTGTCCGGGCAGTGCGGCGGCGGTGGGCAGCGGGAAGGTGAGCACGCGTGCGAGCAGTGCCTGCACCTGTGCCACATACCAATCCGCGCGGTCGCCATTGGCCGAGAGCCATTCCAGGTCCAGGCCGTTGGAGTAGAACTTGCCGCCGCCGGTGGTGATGAGCGCGTGCGAGCCGTCGGTCAGCACGGTGTCCAGGGCGGCGTTGATCTGGTCGAGGCGTTCGGGGGTGAAGCGGTTCTCGTCGCCGCCGAGGTCCAGGACGGCGATCTTGTCGTGGTGGGTGAGGGTGATGCTCATGAGGGTTCCTTCGGATCGGTATCGCGGTGTGGTTGTCGTGGTGCGGGTCCGACCGCGAGGATCGCGCGCACGGCGGCGCGCAGATGTTCGCGGGCGGTGGGGTCGGCGAGCCGGTCGCGGCGCAGCAGGATGGCGGTGGGCAGATCGACCAGGCAGGTGGTGATGGCGTCGACGGCGCGCGCGTCCTTGCGGCCCCATAAATCCAGGGCCAGGCGTTTCATCAAGTCGATGAGGGAGCGTTCGAGTCCGCCGAGCTCGTCGGCGACCTCGGCGGGCAGGTCATCGCCGAGCAGATCCCCGCGCCGCACGGTCAGCAGCAGGCGGGAGGATTCGGGAAAGCGTTGCGCGAACACCGCGGGCGCGTCCGCGGCGGCCACCACGGCCTCGACTCCGCCGCCGTCGTGGGCGTCGATGAGTTCGAGCTGGACGGCTCCGAAGCGTCGGGCGGCGCGAATCCAGGTGCGCCCCAACAGTTCCGAGCGCGACCCGAAGGTGTGGTAGATGGCCCCGTTCGAAACCCCGGTGGCGGTGGCGACGGCGCGAATGGTGACCGCGGCGGCCCCGCCGTCGGCGGCCAGGGCTTCGGCGGCATCGAGGACGGTGCCGGGGTCGTGGGTGCGTGGGCGGGGCATAGTCGAAACATAACAGAGCAAGCGCTCTGTTACGAGTGTGGTGTGTGGCACCCGCCCGGGGACGGGTGCTTCACCTGCGGTAATGCCTCCTACGCGGGCGCTGAGGCCTGTTCGGTGCTCGGTTCGTGGACGTCGGCGTCGCGTTCGGGGGCGTACATGCGCTCGATGTCGGCGGCGTATTTGTCCGCGATCGGAGTGCGGCGCAGTTTCATGGTCAGGGTGATCTCGTCGCCGCCGGGCTCCCAGAACACGGGCAGGATCACGAACCGTTTGATCTGTTCGACGCGCGACAGATGCGTGTTCCCCGTGGCGACTCCGCGCGCGATCTCGGCGATCACCTCCGGATGCGCGGCGAGTGAGTCCGCCGAAGCATCGGTCAGATTGTGTTGTGCCGCATACGGTTCGGCCGATTCGGCGTCCAGGACGATGAGTGCGGTGTTGTAGGGCCGCCGGTCGCCGATGGTGGCCAGGGCTCCGATGAGCGGGGTGGCGGCTTTGATGGTGTTCTCGATATTGGCCGGGGACATGTTCTTGCCGCCGGAGTTGATGATGAGTTCCTTCTTGCGGTCCACCACGCGCAGATAGCCGTCCGCGTCCTGGGTGACGATATCGCCGGTGGCGAGCCAGCCGTCCTGTAGGGCGTCGGCGGTTTTGCCGGGTTCGCTGCGGTATTCGCGCATGACCAGGGGTCCGCGGACCAGGAATTCGCCGTCCTCGGCGATTTTGGATTCGAGTCCGGGCAGCAGTTTGCCCACGGTGCCCAGACGGGCTTGGGTGGGCGGGCTGACGCTGGCCACACAGGTCAGCTCGGACATGCCCCACACTTCGGAGATGGGAATGCCGAGCCCGAAGAAGAAGCCGAGTGTTTCCGCCGGAATCGGCGCGGCCCCCGACAGCGCCCATTTGAGTTGATCCAGGCCGAGTTTGGCGCGCAAGGCCGACAGCACCAGCTCATCGGCCTTGGCCCATTCGGCGGCTTGCACATCATCGAGCGGTACGCCCGCCAATTGCGCCTGGGCTTTGCGGTCGGCGACCTCGAGCGCCCACGCCAGCGCGGCCTTGCGCGCGGGATCGGTTTCCCCCGCGACCGCGAATTCCACTCCCGCCTTGAGCTTTTCCCACACCCGTGGCACCGCGCCCCAAATGGTGGGCCGCACATCGACCAGCGCGGCACCCAGTAGCGCGCGATCGGGCACCGCGGTGATCTGACTGCCGAAGTATTCGTGCAGATACAGCCCCGTCACCCGGTCGGCCATATGCGCACTCGGCAGATACGAGGTGATGCGGTCCCCGAATTCCACGGGCATCACCGAGGCGTACGCCTGGCATTCGAAACTCAGGTTGGCGTGCGATATCTCGACGCCTTTGGGGTTGCCGGTGGTGCCCGAGGTGTAGCACAGGGTCACGATGTCCTCGCCGGACACCGCTTGCCAGGTGGCGTCGAAATCGAAGTCCGAGCGCGCGAGCGAGGTCAGTTGCGCCACCGACAGCGTGCCGGGCACCGCACGATCCACGCACACGATCGTTTCGATCGGCACGCCCGAGGCGCGGATGCGATCCACGTATTGGGCTTCGCAGATGACGATCCGATTCCCGGCATTGGTGAACACATAGTTCAACTGTTGCGCGGTGAGGGTGTTGTACACCGAGAACGAGGTCGCGCCCGCGTGCTGCGCGCCCACTTCCAGGGGATAGAACTCGACCCGGTTGGCCATCATCAGGGCCACGGTGTCCCCGCGCCCGACCCCGAGCGCGGCCAGACCCCCGGCGACCGCGCGCACCTGTGCGGCGTATTCACCCCAGGTCAGCGACTGCTCCCCGCCGATCGAGCGCACCGCGATGGCGTCGGGGTCGATGGCCGCGGTCGCCTGGAACGCCGCCGGGGCCGTAATCATTTCTGCCATAACACTTCTCGATCCACTCACCAGCCTGCTCTCTCAGACAGTAGAGGGTGACCGTGGGGCGCGCAGGAGGTTTGCGCGCATCGCCGCCGGGTGGTGATCGTCCTAAGGGAGCGTTAGGAAACCCCGTCATGGCTTCTGCGGGCGTGTGTCGCGGGCCACAGTGGGTGCGGGATGCGATGAGGCTCCCAGAGAAGGAGTATCCGGTGACCGACATCAAACCCGGCGGGGAGCGGCGGGTCGTGGCCAATGTGCTGCGTGGCTCGATCGGCAATCTGGTCGAATGGTACGACTGGTATGTCTATGCGGCGTTCAGCGTGTATTTCGCGAAATCGTTCTTCCCCGACGGGGATCCGACCGCGCAATTGCTGTCCACCGCCGCGGTGTTCGCGGTCGGGTTCCTCATGCGCCCGATCGGCGGCTGGGCGCTGGGCCGGTACGCGGATCGGTTCGGGCGGCGCGCGGCGCTGACCCTGTCGGTGACGGTGATGGCGGCGGGTTCGCTGATCATCGCCGCGACCCCCTCGTACGCGACGATCGGATTGGCCGCACCGGTCATTCTGCTGCTGGCGCGACTGTTGCAGGGATTGTCGGTCGGCGGTGAGTACGCCACCAGCGCCACCTATCTGTCCGAGGTCGCCTCGGCGGGTAAACGCGGGTTCTATTCGAGCTTCCAATACGTGACGCTGGTGGCGGGGCAGTTGACCGCCCTCGGTGTGCAGTTGGTGCTGTTGCAGTTCCTGTCGTCGGCGCAAATGTATTCGTGGGGGTGGCGTATCCCATTCCTGATCGGCGCGTTCGGTGCGATCGTGGTGATGCTGCTGCGGCGCGGTATGGACGAGTCCGAATCGTTCCGTGCCGAATCGGCTGCGCCGCAAGCGAAATCGAATCGCGGGTCGCTGCGGGTGCTGTTGCAGTATCCGCGCGAATGCCTGCTGGTGGTGGGGTTGACCCTGGGTGGCACGGTCGCGTTCTACACGTACACCACCTATATGCAGAAATACATGGTCAATACCTCGGGTATCTCCAAGCCGACCGCGGCGTGGATCAATTTCGCGGCGCTGCTGGTGTTCGTGGTGTTGCAGCCGATCGCGGGCGCGCTCTCGGATCGCATCGGCCGGCGCAAACTGCTCATCACCTTCGGTGTGCTGGGGACGCTGGGCACGGTGCCGTTGATGACGCTGCTGGGCGATACCCGCAATCCGTTCGCCGCGTTCGCGTTGATGCTGTCCGCGCTGGTCATCATCACCGGCTACACCTCGATCAACGCGATCGTCAAAGCCGAACTGTTCCCGACGCGTATTCGCGCACTCGGGGTCGGATTGCCGTATGCGCTCACGGTCGCGATTTTCGGTGGCACGGCGGAAATGATCGCGCTGGCATTGAAGAAGGCCGGGCATGAGTCGCTGTACTTCTGGTACGTGTCGGCGTGCGTGCTCATCTCGCTGGTCACCTATTTCTTCATGCGCGAAACCTCCGCGGCCTCGACCATCGATGCCGAGGACAGCCCGGCGGTGCCGAACCCCGTGCCGGTCGCGGTCCCGCAGCACTGAAAGAATCCGGTCCATGCGCCTTGCGGTAGTCGAAGATGACGACGGGGTCGGTGACGCCCTGGTGGAGGCGTTCACCGCGCGCGGGTTGCAGGCGACCCGGATGCGCCGGGGTGCGGATCTGCTGATCGCGCATCGCGGATATGACGCGATCATTCTGGATTTGGGTCTGCCCGATGCGGACGGGCTGACGGTGCTGCGGCAATTGCGGGAAGTGAGTGCGGTGCCGGTGGTGATTCTGACCGCCCGCAATGACGAACGTTCCATCGTGCGCGGATTACGCGGCGGCGCGGACGATTACGTGGTCAAACCGGCACGCATTTCCGAATTATTGGCGCGCATCGAGAATGTGACCCGCCGCGCCGGTGCGGTGACCGCACCACCGCGGCGCGTGGTCGAATCCGGGGATGTGCGGGTGGATCTGGGTGCGCGGCGGGTCGAGGTCGCGGGCGTCGATATCGGGTTGACGCCCAAGGAGTTCGAACTGGTGGAAGCACTGGTGGAGCGGCCCGGTGCGGCGGTGAGCCGCCAGCAGTTGATGGATCGCATCTGGGGTGACGCGTTCGTGGCGGTCTCGCGTTCGCTCGATGTGCATATGACCGGATTGCGCGCCAAACTCGATCGGCCCGGCCTGATCACCACCATTCGCGGCTACGGCTACCGCTGGGGTGAGTAGGTCATGCGCCGCCGTCTGCTGATCGCGTTGACCGTGTTCGCCACCGTCGCGGTGCTCGCGTTCGCGATCCCGCTGTGCCTGACCGCGGCCACCAGCCGCACCCAGGAATTGATCCTGGGCCGCACCGGTGACGCGGACCGCCTGGCCGCGCTCGCGGTGACCGCCGCCGCCACCGGCGACAACCGCGCCCTCACCATGGAGGTGGATCGCTATCACGACCTGTACGGCGAACCGGTGCTGGTGATCGACGGGCGCGGCACCCCGATCGTGAATGCCGGTGTGAACCAGCATGATCCGGTCGTCGCGACGGCGTTGAGCGCCGCGCGCCGCAATCAGCGCACCGCCACCGTGCAACGCCTGACCCCGTGGTCGAACACCGGCCTGCTCATTGCCCGCCCGGTCGGCAGCGACACCCATGTGGACGGTGCGGTCCTGATCGAAGCCTCCACCGCCACCGCCCGCACCGATATCACCCGTGTCTGGGGAATCGTCGCGGTCGGTGGTCTGGCGGCCATGGCCCTGTTCACGGCCCTGGCCCTGATGCTCTCGCGCTGGGTCCTGCGCCCGCTGGCCGGACTCTCCGGATCGGTCGCCGAACTCACCGCCACCCTGCCCAAACCGCGCACCGCCACCCCCGTCACCCGCCATCACGGCGGCCCACCCGAACTCCGCGCGGTCGCCGAATCCTTCGACACCATGGCCATGGCGGTCCGCGATTCGGCCCGAGCCCAGCGCCGCCTCGTCGACGACACCGCCCACGCCATGCGAAACCCACTGGCCGCGTTGACCATTCGCCTGGACTCCCTCGAACCCGGCGTCTCGGAGACAGCACTACCCACCTTGCACGGCGCGACCCGCGAGGTAGAGCGCCTCACCGCACTGCTGGACGGCCTGCTCGATCTCGCGGTCGCCGAGGGCACCGATTTCGACCCCACCCGCACCCGCACCACCGACCACTGTGACGCCGACACCGTCATCGAGGATCGAATCGACGCCTGGCACACCGCTTTCGCACGCGCGGGCAGCACTCTGCAGCGCACGTCCTCCGATCTCGCGGGCCAGAGCGTGACCACCTCGGCAGTCGGCACCGCCACGGCAGCCGTGACGCGCTCGCATGAGATCGCCACAAGCACTGATGACCTGCTCAACCGCACCTCACAATGCGATGCCGAACCGCAGCACGCGACCACCCGGGCGGGTTCCGCGCAGCAACCCACCGATATCGCGGTGTCGGTGGATGTGCTGGCGCAGATTCTCGATGTGGCGCTGAGCAATTCCTGCCGGTACGCGGGTGCGGGCGCAACCACGTGCCTGAGCGTCGGGACCGAGCCGGGGTGGGTGACGATCACCGTCTCCGATGACGGTGTCGGTGTGCCCGCTACCGAACTCGAGGAGTTGACCACTCGGTTCTTCCGGGGGTCGTCCGCCGACGGGATCGGCGGTTCGGGTCTGGGGCTGCCGATCGCGGCCGCACTGACCACGTCCCGGCACGGGACTCTGACGGTACGCCCGGTGGAACCGCACGGCCTGTCGGTCATCGTGCGCCTGCCCGTGGGGAAGCCGCGATGACCGCACCGCAATCGCGCACGAGCGCCGCCGGGCGAAGGTCGCGAATTCCGTCCGAACGCACACGCCGGGCCGCCGCATCGCTTGATGCGGTATTCCACTCTCCCACAACATCTTTCGCTGGTGGTCAGCGATGATCGGGCGACGCGGATTCCTGCGCGGCGCGGGTGCGCTCACGGCCGGGACCGTACTATCGGGCACGCTCGGGGGATGCGCGAGCGATGAGACAACCGTGCGCATGGCGGCGGGGGAGTCGGGTGGGTTCTATTACGCCTTCGCGCAGCTGCTTTCACGGACCGCGGCGGGGTCCGGAGTACGGATCGAGGTGGTGAGCACCGCCGGGTCGGTCGACAATTTGGAGTTGCTGGCGCGTGGGGGAGCAGAGGTGGGGTTGGTGCTGGCCGATTCGGTGGCCGACAGCGCTGATCCGCCGCCCGCCATAGGGCGCGTGTACGAGAACTATCTTCAGGTGGCGGTGGCCGCGGACGGGCCGATTCGAAGCGCGGGCGATCTGCGGGGTGCGCGAATCAATGTGGGTGCCACCGGGTCCGGGGCCGCTCATACCGGGGAGAAATTGCTGTCGGCGGCCGGTTTGAGCCCGGCCGAGGTGACCGCGACGCATCTGCCGCTCGCCGAGGCCGTCACGGCATTGCGGCAGGGGCGCATCGACGCACTGCTGTGGGCGGGCGGGGTGCCCACGCCGGCGCTGGCCGAGCCCGGGGTGCGACTGCTGGATCTGGGGTCGCTGACCGAGCCGATGCGCGAACGGTTCGGATATCTGTACGACCCGGTGCTGATTCCGGCGGGCACCTATCCCGGCTCGCCCGCCGTGCACACCATCGGGGTGGCGAATCTGCTGGTGGCCGCGCCCGCCCTGGCCGAGTCCACCGCGCGGGCGCTCACCGAAGTGCTGCTCGCGCACGCCGATTCGCTGGTTCCCGCCGAAGCCGCGGGTACCCAGTTCCTGGACGCCCGGTCCCTGATCGGTACCGGTACGGTGCCGCTGCATCCAGGTGCGGCGGACGCCTACCGCCGTCACCACGGATGATCCGCACTCCACACGACTGATGTCACGACGAACGACACGACTTCGAGTACGACATTGGCTCCGCCCGAGTGTTGACTGTGCTCGAGTGACGTCAGCCCTTCGGTGAATGCCGTACCGCGTCGACGATTTCGGTGAGCTGGGCGATGATGCCGGTCAATCCGGTGGTGTCCCCGCCGATCTGCACCGATTTGAGTTCGGCGGGTGCGGGCATGCGGGACACGATCGCGGGTAGTGACTGCACCAGTTGGGCTTGGATATTGGTCGCGCTGCGACCGTTGGCATTGTCGATGCCGACCTTGTCGCGTTCGAGGACCAGGAGTTGTTCCTCGTGCGCGGCGCGCGTACGGGCTTGTGCCAGCGCCAGTTCCGCCTCTAGCTGCTGACGCGCGAGCTCGTGTTGCAGGCGCGTGTTCTCCACCTGTTCGGCATGGCGTTCACGTTCGAGGCGCAATGCCTGCAACGCGGTCTCCTGGGCGAGTTCGGCGACCGCGCGTTCGTCATCATGTTCACGGTTGGTGCGCCGCAACGCTTCCACCGCTTCGCGATCGAATCGCGCGGCCTCATTGCGGGCACGGAGTTCGGCCAGTTCGCGTTCGTTCTCGATACGTCGTTCCTCGGTGGTGCGCGCGACCGCGACCTGCCGTTCGGACACCGACTGCTGGGCTTCGAGTTCGGCCAGCCGCGCCACCCGATCCTGTTCACTGCGGTACGGCCGTTGCAGGTTCTCCCACAGCGTGTTCGAGGACACCACCGCCTCTTTGATCTGCACGGTCACGATATTCAGCCCGAGCCCGCGATCATTGCGGCTCTCCCCGCCGCTCCCCTCGGCGACGGTGCGCAGGCGTGCGGTGAGTTCTTCGATGATGGGTTGTTTATCGCTGAGCACATCGCGCACCGCCATGGTGGACACCTTGTCCTTGATGGCGGCCTCGGCCTGCTCCCGCAATTGCACATTCACCAGTCGCATCGGATCCTCGGCATCGGAGAAGTCGAGTTTGCGATACGCGGTGGCGAAATCGTCGATGATCCACTGCACATACCCCTGCACCAGCACACCCTGCAATTCCTTGCAGATGCAGTAGGCGTTGATCAGGATCGTCTGAATCGCGCCGGGCACCACCAGATACAAGTCGGTGGACGGATCGAACCGGAAGGACACCCCCACCCCGATATGCAGCGGTTCGGCCCGCCCGCGCCGGGTGTGCACCACGAACGCGTTGGGCGGCACCAGCACCGTCTGCCACCGCCAGAATCCGGTGATGCGCACATCCACCGGTCCCTGCGCGGGCGTCTCACGCGCGGGCCCGATCCGCCCGGCGCGTTTCCCCAATGCCCCGCGAGTCGGCGCGCCCGCGGATTCGGCGCGCGCGGGCCCGGATCGCAGATCCTCTTCCAGCGCCGCCTGCTGTGCCACCACGTGGTCGAGATAATTGTTCTTGGCTGCCATGGGCGCACGTTACCGTCGCAAACCGCTGCGGCCCAGCGATTTTCGCGCCGCTACGACAGGCGCGCACCCAGCAGCGCGAGCTGTAACCGGTTGGTGGTCCCGGTCTTGCTCAGCAGATTGGTGATGTGCGTTTTGACGGTGGTGACACCGACATGCAGGCGTACCGCGATCTCGGCATTGCCCAATCCGTCCGCCAGCAGTGCCAGCACTTCGGTTTCGCGCGGCGTGAGACCCGATAGGGGGTTCGGCCCGTTCGGCGGTGACGCGGCGGACTCGGGTGCGGTGCGCGCCCGCACGGCGGCATCCACCACGCGCTGCAAGATCTCAGGGGTGAAGGCTTGCTCACCGGCCGCGGCCCGATGGATGCCCGCCAGCAGTTCCGCCGGTGAGGCATCCTTGACCAGAAATCCGGCGGCTCCGGCCGCGAGCGCGGGATACAGGTGGTCGTCATCGTCGAAGGTGGTCAGCACCAGCACGCGGGTGGCGGGCCGGGCAGCGAGTATGGCGGCGGTGGCTCGGATGCCATCCATCCCGGGCATCCGCAGATCCATCAGCACCACCTCGGGTGCGAGCTGTTCGGCCAACCGGATGGCCTCGCGCCCGGTGGCGGCCTCACCCACGACCTCGAGCGCGGGATCGGTATGGCACAGCATGCGCAACCCGGCCCGCACCAACTGCTGATCATCGACGATCAGGACGCGCACACTCATGCGGGCACCCGCGCTCCCAGGGGCAGGCGCGCACTGAGCCGCCACCCCGGATGCGCGGGCGCGGCCTCGAACTCGCCACCGAGCAACTCCACGCGTTCGCGCAATCCCACCAACCCCAATCCCCGGCCGTCCGTCTCACCGGGCAGCGCATCGGCGGCGACGATCATTCCCGAACCGTGCGACGGCAGCGCCGGTGCACCCGAACTCACCGACTGCCGGGTGTGCCCGCTCGCCCACCCGGAACCATGCGGCCGCCGGGAACCGTTGTCGCGCAACACGAACACCACCTCGTCCTCGTCCGCGTCGATGCGCAGATCCGCGATGACATCGGTGCCCGCGTGCGCGGCGATATTGGCGATACCCTCCTGGGTCAGGCGCAGCAGCGTCAGCGCGGACACCGCGTCGATCTCACCGGCACGCTCATCGATCGCACAGTCCACGGTGATCCCCAGCGCGCGGGCACGTTCGGCGACCGCGCGCACGGTGACCGGCAGATCGGCGGGGGAGAGGAACGCCTCACCCGTCATATCCGGATCCCGCAGGATCGACACCAGGCGGCGCAGATCGGCCAGGGTTTCGCGGCCACTGGCATGAATCTCGTCCAGCACCTGCAACACCGGCGCGGGTGCGTCGGGCAGCGCGTGCCGGGCCACACCCACCCGCAACACCGTCGAGGACACGTGATGGGCGATCAGATCGTGCAGTTCGCGCGCGATAGCGGTGCGTTCGAGCGCGCGTGCGGCCGCGACCTCACTATCGCGCCGCCGCGCCACTTCCACCGCCACCCGGCGCGCCTCGACCGCGGATCGGTGTGCGGCACGCAGCACACCACCCAGCAGCAGCGGTGCCCCCGCCATCACCACCGCGCGATACCCATTGGCCGCGAACTCACCACTGGGATGCAGCAGGTACACCGCCGCCAGCACGACGGCCCCGAGGTAGGGCTGCCACCCATCGCGGCGCGCCGCCAATTCGGTCAGTGCGATACCCGCACCCACCTTGGCGACCAGCGGTCCGGTGGAACCGAATTCGAACCCGGCCAGCAACAGCGCGGAGGTCACCAATGCCGTGGCCAGTGGCCGGCGCACACCTACGGCGGTGACAGCGACCGCGAGTAACGCGATGGCCCAATCGATTCCATTCGGCGCGGCGGACAGGAACAGCAGACAGCCCAGCGCGGGAATCACCAGCACCACGGCACGAACCGGTATGGCGCGCGGATCGAACAATGAGTCGACACCGTGCGCCCGTGCTTGATCCATCACAGCGATCATTGTGCGCGAATCACGCCGAACCCGATTCCTCCGATCGGAGGAGACGACTCATCCTCGTGGCCGACGGACGGGCTCGCGGACGGATTCGCTCGCACCCCGCATTCGCCAGGATCGAAGCCATGACACGTGAGACCGACCCCGACACGAACCCCACCTTCGGCCAGGACGACGACAATGCCTCCGCGACAACGACATCCGCACAGGCATCGGACTCGGCCACACGCCCCGGCCCGAGTCGTCGCCGCATGCTCGGCGGTCTGGCCTCCGGACTGCTCGCGGGCGGTGCGGCCGGACTCGCCGGTGGTATCGCACTCGGCGCGAATTCGAATGCGCCGCAATACACCCCGGCCGCACGACAGCGATTCACCGGTAAGACGGTGCTCATCACCGGTGCGACCTCCGGGATCGGCGCGGCCGCCGCGCACCTGTTCGCCGCTGAGGGCGCGCGAGTGGCGTTCTGTGGTCGAAGGGAGGATCGCGGGCGCGCGGTGGAGCGTGAAATCCGTTCCGCCGGTGGGGAAGCCACCTATTTCCGCGCCGATGTCCGCGACGAAGCCCAGGTGCGTGATTTCGTCGACGCCACGGTCCGCAAGTACGGCGGGTTGAATGTGGCGTTCAACAATGCCGGGATCACCATCCAGAAGAAACTGCACGAATACTCCGCCGACGAGTTCGATCAGGTCCTGCACACCAATCTGCGCGGCACCTTCCTGGCCATCAAATATCAGGTGCCACATCTGATTCGGGCTGGCGGCGGCACCATCGTGGTGACCTCCTCGAGCAATGCCATCGCCACCGATGCCGCCCGCGGCGCGTACACCGCCAGCAAGCGCGGTCTGGCCGGGCTGGTGCAGGCGGCCGCCCTGGATTACGCGGCGGACAATATTCGTATCAATACATTAATTCCTGGTACCACCGATACCGAGCTGGTACGGCGTGCGGCGGGTATGGAGGCGATACCGGATGACGCGTGGCAGGTGTTCATGAAACAGTGGGCCAAATCCAATATTCCGGGCCTGGGCAGGCTCGGCACCCCGGCGGAGATCGCCGCGTTCGCGCTGACCCTGGCCTCGGATGAGCACCCGTACCTCACAGGGGCACAATTGGTCATCGACGGCGGTAAAACCGCACACGCGTAGGGTCCAGCCACCCCACCTCATTACGTCACTGTGACGAATTGTACTGTGCGGGAACGGATCCCGAGGGGAGTGGAATCGGGAAGAACCGTCACAGTGACGTATTCACCGGAGGTCGCCGAACTCACCCCGATTGACCATTTCGGTGCAAACAGGAAATTCTCCGGCGAATCACGGATTGGCCGGAAATAAAATTACGGCAGCGGTTTACGCCGTCCACGGCGACAACCGCGCACCGACGGCAACCCACGGGGCGGGGCCGGAAAATATGCCCGGCAGGGGTCAAAAGCCACCAAAATGCCTGTCGCACAAGATCATTAAGCCCCTCACCCGCCGCCGTAAAACCACCGATAATCAACATTATGTCAAGTTAGGGATTATGGGGTGACTCCCCTCCAGACCTCACCGACGCCAATAGTTGTCCGGCCCAGCCTGTTTCACCGCGGCCTCGGCCGCCGGGTCCAGCCACTGCTTGACCGAGATATCGGTCGCCAGGTTGATGTACAGGGCCGTGGACTTGAAAACGTAGCGGTGCGACAGTGAACCCCAGTTGGTGCGCACCGCCGATCCGGCGTCACTGTCGCACAGCGCCGAACCCGGCCCCTCGTTCGGGCACCAGATGGTCCAGTCCTGCGGTTGGCCCTTCATGGTGGTGTACAGCGCGGTGGCGTCGGCGGCGGTGGCGAACGCGAACACGTTGATCGAGACCAGGATTCGATTCGACTGATCGATATAGGACCCCGCGACCTGTTTGGTGCACTGATATTTGGTGAGGATCTGCTTCACGTTCTGCGACATGCCTTTGGTGACACAGTCCCGTACTCCCCCGGCCCGCCGCGTGTATTCCACATTCTTGGCGTCCCGGAAGCGTTTGGGCAGCAACCCGTCCTCGGTGAAGGGGGTCTTATCGGTGCCCGCGGCATCCAACGAGGCCGGATCGAACACCGGGGTGGTCGTCACCACGGGTGCCGCGGCGGGTGCGGCCGCCTCGGTCGTTTCGGGCTCCCCCGACCGGACCGCGATCAGCCCGATGACCGCGAGCAGTCCGGCCACCGCCAGCAGGATGCCCGCGATCCGACCGCCGGGACTGCGCTGTGGACGCGGAAAAGCCCCCACGGGCAAGGGTTTCAGGGTCGGGGCGGGCCGATCCACCACATCGAGCATTTCCATGCGGTAGGCGCCGCCGTCGGAGGTCAGGAAGGCCGCCTTCAACGCGATCAGCCACTCCTCCGGTGTGGGTTTGTGTTCGGGCGCGGCGGTGTCGGCGCGATCGAACAGCATGCGCAGGCGCAGGTCGAGATCCTCGGGAATGCCGGGGGCCAGGAACAATCCGCAGCGGATGATATTGGCCAGTGCGAGCCTGCCCGCGAACTCCGCATCCCCGAGGGCGGGCCGCAGTCCGTCGCAGTCGATCAGCTGGGCGCGGGGTTCGGTGCGACTCCAGGCCAGTTGCGGTTCGGCGATGCCGGGGAGTGCGAGATAGCGCTCTTCGAGGACGAGGAAGATATCGCAGACCCGGATCAGCACCCCGACACGGAAGTACGCGGCGGCCGGATGCTCCCCCACCAATTGGTCGAGGGTGCGGGGTGTGCCGTCCTCGCGTAGGAATTCGTCCGGTATCAGCGGCCGGATCACCCCGGCCAAGGCGTGGTCGCGCATGATCAGATCGATGGGCCAGTTGATCGAGGTCGCCGCCCAGTCCCGGGAGCCGGGTTCGTCCTCGGCGGCGAGCACGATCTCCCGGCCCAGCAGCAGGGCCTGTTCGGCGAAGCCGATACTGTCCGGATCGGTGATCGGTTCCGCGTATTTCCGGTAGATGCGGTCGCGGCCCTGCTGGTCGCGGCAGCGGAACAGTTCGCCGTCGATTCCGATGGCGCCGAGCGCTATCTCGTACTTCTCACCGGATTCCCCGGTCACCGAATATTCCGACACAGAAGCACCCCTCTGCTCCGGCGGCCCCTGCACCGCCCTACTACGGCGGTTTCGAACTGTGCCATACCCGTCAAACCGGCACAATCGGACGAATCATATTGCCGGACTTGACGAGTGAACTACTCCGGCCGCTGGGGCCAGGCGATGTCGGCCATGAGCCCGTAATGGTCGCTCGCGATGGGGCCGGTGAGCGAATCGTGGAAGGCGAAGTCGGTGTACAGGATTCGGCCCGCACCGCCCGGGCGCAGGAACGGATCACCCACCAGGATGTAGTCGATGCGTTGCGGCGGCACGTTCAAGAACCGCGCCTGCGGATTGGTGAGCGGATCGAGGGTGTACCCGGGCTCGGTGGGCCGCAGCGTGGACCACGCGTCCACGTAATAGGTGCTGCGGCCCTCGATGACCGCGTTGGCTCCCAGATACCGCATCTCATCCGATTGCGGCTTGGCGTTGAAATCACCGCACAGAATGGCGGGCATGGGAGTGGCCGGATCCCGGGTGGCCTTGATGGCGTCATCGATGGCCAGCACCTGCCGCACCCGGTGATACGCCTGTGCGGGCGGCGGGGCCAGATGGGTACTGAAGACATCGATTCCGGCGGTGTGCGCGTGTAGCAGCTCGGCCTGCATCCGCCAGGAGGGATGCGAATCCGCCGGGTTCTCGTCCAGGGGCAGTGCGAACACCCGATGGTTGTCGATGGGCCAGCGGCTCAGGATCGCCGAGCCGAACAGCAGGCTGCGATCGGCCCAGGCTTCCTCGGGCAGCGGATATCCGCCGAAGCACCAGTGCCAGCGCCCGGGTGCGGCGTTATCGGCCAGCCAGCCCGCGGTATTGGTGCCGGGTTCGGTCTCCCAGACCTCTTGCAGGCACACCACATCGGGGTTCAGGCGGTCGAGCCAGGCCAGGATCTCGACCCGTCGTTCATCCCAGTGCGGTTCCAGCAGTGAGCCCATATTGAGCTGCGCCACCCGCAATACCTTGCCCTGCGACATACATTTCCTCACTCGCCCAAGGGATTCCAGCAACTGTAACGTGTTCTACTCTGGCGGGGTGGACATCACCTACGAGAACACCCGCCGCGAGATCAGCACCGACCAGGGCACCCTGCGCTACCACGAAGCCGGCGACGGCCCACCCCTGCTGCTGCTCCACGGATCCGGTATCGGAGTCTCCGGCTGGCGCAATTATCGCGGAAACCTCGCCGTCTTCGCCGAACACTTCCACTGCTACGTCCTGGAATTCCCCGGATTCGGCATCAGCGATCCCGTCCCCGGCGCACACCCGGTGCTCTCGGCCGTCGACTCGGTCATCCGCTTCATGGACGCACTGGGCATCGACAACACCGCACTCATCGGCAATTCCATGGGCGGGGTCGTCGCGGTCAACGTCGCCGTCAAACACCCCGCGCGCATCAACAAGATCATCTCCATCGGTGGCGTCGGCACCGGCGTCTTCAGCGCCAACCCCAGCGAAGGCACCCGCCTCCTCCAGGAATTCGCCGACAACCCCAGCCGCGACGCACTCACCCGCTGGCTCAACTGCATGGTCTACGACCCCAAAACCGTCACCGCCGACATCATCGACGAACGCTGGGAAACCGCCGCCAACCCCGACTCACATCAGGCCCTCAAAGCCATGTACGGCTCCGAAGCCTTTGCGCTACAACAACAATTCCTCGCCAACGCACCCACCCCGCCCTACTGGGCCATGCTGCACAAGGTCACCTGCCCCACCCTGCTCGCCTGGGGCAAAGACGACCGGCAATGCCCACCCGATATGGCCATGATGCCGCTGCGCCTCATCCCCGACAGCGAACTGCACATCTTCCCCAAATGCGGGCACTGGGTCATGATCGAAGCCAAACAGGCCTTCGAACGCACCAGCCTCGAATTCCTGCAACGCTGACCACCACCGGACGGTGCGGGCCGCTACGACCCGCACCCCGGCCGAACTACCAGACCAGCGTCTCGTGCGGGGTACGCACCCGCGCGAAGAACCGCTTACCGATCTGCTCACCGTCATGGTTGTAGCTGTTCAACAACGCCACCAACTCATCGGCCAAGCGCTTCAACTCCGGACTCACACCCTCCGAGCCCACCCACTCCCCGGGCACACCCTCGATCGTGATCACAATCGCGTTCTCCGCCGGCGAACTCACCACCGAATAGGTGATCCCCCGCGGCGCATCCCTGATCACATCGTGCAGCGCGGGCTCATTCGGACCCGGACCACCCACATGCGGCGCGTCATCGAACACCACCCGCACGAAAGCGAGATCATCGCGAATCATCTCCGCGATCGACTCCAGATCCGCATGCCTGCCCACCCGCTCATACCGGACACCATAGGAACGACCATCCATCGCCGCATGCGAATTCGACTTGGACAGAATGCGATCCAGCATCCGCTGAGCCGCCGCCCGCTCCCCCGCACCCGTCGACGGATGCTCGATCAACGCTCGCAGATGCGCGACCCGCGACATATCAGCGCTGCCCGAACACGGTCGTCTGACACTCGGTCAGCAACGCCACGAACTCTCTCGCCTCCCCCTCATCCAATACCGCCCACACCGGAGCGATCAACTCATCGGTCAAAGCCTCCGCCTGCATCCAACGCCCCTTCAACTCTGGAGTGATTTCACCGAACGGCTCCGGCCAGCCGTACAAACGCGCCTGATCCGGACCAGAACTCAACGGCGAACCCGCGATCAACACCGCATCACGCGGCGCCAAACCACTCGCGCGCACCGCCATCAAATGCAACCCACCACGCAACTCACGCAGCGCCACGATCAAATGCAGAATCCGCGCCGGCGCATCCTCCGCCTGCGGCAAAGCCCGCCAACCGGCGAACAACACCACACCCGCCGGATCCGCCGCGGACACCACCCTGTCCAGCAACTCCGCCAGCCGATCCGCGCCCTCGAACGACGCCAACTTGCGCCGCCCGAAATCCTGAGCCGCCTGAAGATACCCCCGCGCGGCCTTCGCAGCCGGTACCCCCGCCGTCGAGTCCCACGCTGCCCGAATCGAATCCGCCGGAAAGAAGCCGAACGCCGCGGTCACCACATCCGCGGGCACATCCCCCAGCACACCCCCGCGCCCCCGCGTATACGCCGGCATGAACCCCGGCACACCCACCTCCGCGGCGAAGGCCTTCGCCTCCCGGGAGAACATGAACCCCCCGCCGATCTGCTGAATCTGATCCTTCACCGCGGACGCTACCGACATGTCCGTTCCTCTCTGAGCGGAAAGCGCAATCCACCCGACCATATTTCACCGGTCGCGCACCCCCGCCGCAGCCCCCGTCACACCGCCAAACAATCTCCGCTGCACGCACATTCGAAAATCGCTACCCTGGGCGGGCAACGAAAGGTGTTGCCAGCATGACCGAACCCCGCCGTACCGTCATCGCCTCCGAGGTACGGGAAATCCTCAACTACTTCGGCAAATGCCCACTCTGCGGCTATCCCGCGCGCGCCTCCACCTACACCGCGCAATTCTCCGACGGCAGCACCGAAGAACAGATAGTCGCCACCTGCGGCCTACCCTGCGGCTGGAACGGACCCGCCGACCTCAGCACCATGACCAGCAATGCACCCGTACACCGCACCAGCCCCAGAGCCCTGCCGCCGAACACGTGAACTGTCCTGTCGCCCAACACATGAACGCAAGACCAACAACATGAACTAATCTCTACAGGTGCTAGGACATTCACACGCAACCAGTGGTGCGCTCGCTTGGTCAGCGGCCGCCGCGGCGTTACCCCTGACCGTATTGACTTATCCCGCAATGCAATCCGGAAACATCCGGGCCGTCGACCTGGTGATGGGCACCTTCCTCACCGCGGGCGCGGCCCTGCTGCCCGACGCCGACCACCCCTCCGGCACCATTTCCCATGTACTGGGCCCGGTTTCGCATTACGCCTGCAAAGGCATCTCGTGGATCTCCGGCGGACACCGCCACGGCACGCACTCTTTCGCGTTCGTCGCCCTCGTCACCTACGGCACCTGGGCCGGTGAACACTGGCTCGGCCGCTACTTCACCCTCTCGCTCGTCTTCTTCCTGCTCGCCCTCGCCGTGCGCGCCCTCAACCTCGCGCCCACCGGCGACAAACCCCAAGCCTGGGGCACCGTCATAATCCTCGCCGCCGCAGGCACATTCGCCATCGACCACTTCATCAGCGATAAACCCGCCTGGCTGCCCTTCTCCGTCGGCCTCGGCGCCTTCGCCCACCTGGTCGGCGACTGCCTCACCGATCGCGGCTGCCGCCTACTGTGGCCGCTCAAGATCCGCACCCGGCTACCGCTCATCGACCGCACCGGCAACAAGATCGAGACCCTCGTCGTGGTCCCGATCTTCGCACTCGGCACCCTCGCTCTGCTCTGGTACACCATCACCCACCAGCCCTGAGCAGGCTCGTATGATCGCCTGAACGACCACCACACGGCAGAGGGAGCCAGGGATGAGCGATCGGGAAGAACTCGACTGGGAACTGTTCGGCATCGCCGGACGCGAACTAGCCCAGGAAATCGCCGACGACGGCTTCGAACCCGACCTCATCCTCTCCATCGCCCGCGGCGGGCTCTTCGTCGCCGGCTCCCTCGGCTACGCCCTCGACGTCAAGAACCTGCACGTGATGAACGTCGAGTTCTACACCGGCGTCGACCAGCGCCTGGACCTGCCCGTCATGCTGCCGCCGGTACCCAGCGTCGTCGACCTCACCGGCGCCAAAGTGCTTGTCGCGGACGATGTCGCCGATACCGGCGCGACGCTCAAACTCGTCCGCGACTTCTGCCAGGACCACGTCGCCGAAGTCCGCTGCGCGGTCATCTACGAGAAGCCGCGCTCGGAAGTGAACTGCGAATACGTCTGGAAGCACACCGACCGCTGGATCAACTTTCCCTGGTCGGTACAGCCGCCCGTGGTACAGCGCGAAGTCCGCGTCCTCGACGCCTGACCTCACGACGCCTGACCCCGCACAGCACGACGCCCCGGATTCGACTCTCGAATTCCGGGGCGTTCTCCGTACAGCGGGAAGGTGTCAGACCAGCTCGGCCGACAGGATGGTGACGGCCTCGACCGGCACATCCTGATGACCGGCCTTGGAACCGGTGCGCACACCCTCGATCGCGTCGACAACGGCATTGCCGTCGACGATCTTGCCGAAAACGGTGTAGCCCCAGCCGTCCTGGCCCGGGTAGTTCAGGAAATCGTTGTTCTTGGAGTTGAGGAAGAACTGCGCGCTGGCCGAATGCGGATCCATGGTGCGCGCCATGGCGATCGTGTACTTGTCGTTCTTGAGACCGTTGTTCGCCTCGTTCTCCACCTTGTTCGGGGCGGGCTTCTGCTGCATATCAGCGGTGAAACCGCCGCCCTGCACCATGAAGCCCGGGATCACCCGGTGGAAGATCGTATCGGTGTAGTGGCCCGCCTTGACGTAGTCGACGAAGTTCGCGACGGTCTTCGGCGCCTTGGCCTCGTCGAGTTCCAGGGTGATATCCCCGGCGGAGGTCTTCAGGAGCACTTTGGTCATGGCGACCATCGTATGGGAGAGCCGAACCGGTCAACCGCCCGGCATCCTCTGCTGCGGTTCAACGGGATTGGTGCGCAGGTGAGGTTCCGTTGGCCGGGAGTTCACGTCGATCTTCGAGAACCGAAAACCAGTGCGTAGATGCGCATATTTCCATTATCTAATCGCCACACCCATCCCGGCGATGCCGCGGTCACGCCTCGTACAGCTCCAGCGGCAGATCATCCGGATCGAAGAAGAAGCCGAACCGCTTCCCCGTGTACTCGTCCACCCGCACCTCTTCGACCACCACTCCCCTGCCGGCCAGCTCCGCCAGCGCCGCCCCCACATCGGCCACCACGAACGCCAGATGCCGCAGCCCGATCGCCTCGGGCCGAGAGGGCCGCGGCGGGGCATCCGGGAAGGTGAACAATTCCAGCTGTCCCCCATCGGGCAACGCGAGATCCAGCTTGTACGAACGCCTTTCGGCCCGATAGTGCTCCCCCACCACCTTCAGCCCGAGCACATCGACATAGAAGGTCTTCGACCTCTCATAGTCCGACGCGATCACCGCGACATGATGAATCCGCTGCAGCTGCACACGCCCGACCGTATCCCACCCCACCGACAACCCACCGCACCCCGCGCGGCGGCGACTCCCCTTTTGAAGGCAGCTTTTTCCTTATGGTTCTTTGCTCCTACCGGACCCCGATACACCGAGGATTCACATGCGTAGATGCGCATATTTCCATGTTTGTATGAACTACATGAACAAAGTGATTCTGGGAGGCCAGGATTCGAGACGAGAAACCGCGCTATCGGCCGTTATTGGGCCAGCGCAGCGGCCGCGGCCGCCAAGGCCATCCCCCGGTAGGAGTCGCCGTAGAGCACCACGTGCACCAGGAGCGGGTGCAGCTGATGCAGTGGAATGCGTTGACGCCAGCCGGAAGCCAGGGGTGTGCGTTCGTGGTAGGCGGCCAGGATGCGGTCGAGGTAGGGGGCTCCGAAGAGGGCGAGCATGGCCAGATCGGTCTCGCGATGACCGCCGTGCGCGGCCGGGTCGATGAGCAGGGCGCGATCTGCGGTCCAGAGCATATTGCCCGACCACAGGTCGCCGTGAATGCGACTGGGCGGTTCCGGTGGACCGGCCAGGTCGGCTATGCGGCGCATGACCTGCTCGATCGAGCGGATTCCGGCTCGGCCCAGATACCGTTGGGCCGCAGGCAGATACGGGGCGAGGCGGTGCTCGGCGTACCAGCTCCCCCACTCCCCCGTGCTCGGTGAGTTGTCCAGTGGGAGCGTGGCGATGTAGCCGGGCCAGGGTGCGCCGTAGGCGGGCGGGGACTCCGCGTGCAGCTCCGCGAGATCGTGGCCGAATTTCTCGGCGACGGGTGCGGAGGCGGATTCGGCTGCCAGCCAGGGCAATACGAGCATTCGGTCGTCTGCGGCGAGGACCGGGGGTACGAGGTTCGCATCGCCGTCGGCGAGCCAGCGCAGGCTTGATGCCTCCGCGGTGAGCGGGCTCGGCGTCGAATCTCCATCGTGCGCCGCGGACGCGATATCGCGAGGCAGGTCCGACGCTCGGGCCCGAGCCGCTGACTCCGTGTCTCCGTGCCAGTCACGGGCCTCTCGCATGGCCTTGACGAATACCTCGCGCCCGTCTGCCAGATCGGCTCGGTACAGGGTCCAATCGTGGCTGCGGCCCACGGGTTCCAGGTGCGCGACCGGGGCACCCGTCAGCTGGGTCAGGTGCGCGGTCACGTCCATGGAATTCGATTCTGACCGATGCGCCGCGGTTGGGAGGGTTAGTCGGCGGGGATCGCGATCCGTGCGCGCAGCAGGGCGGCGGTGGCGGCGTCGGCGGGGAAGAAGGCTTCGATGGCTAGTTCGGCGACGGTCACGTTCATGGGGGTGCCGAAGACCGTGGTGACGCTGATGAAGGCGAGGTCGTGTCCGTCGTAGCGGAAGCGCATGGGTACCACGGCCTGATCGGGTTCGGGGAGTCCGGGGGCTTCCTCACCGCCGGGGTAGCCGCGCAGTTCGGCCAGGAGTGCGATGAGTTCGGGTGCGCCGCTGACGTCGATCTGGCGTTGCAGGCGTTCGAAGAGGTGGCCGCGCCATTCGGCGAGGTTGGTGATGCGGGGTGCGAGGCCGTCGGGGTGCAGGCTCAGGCGGAGCGCATTGACCGGTGGTGCGAGCAGGCGCGGGTCGACGCCTTCGAGGAAGAGCGCGATGCCGGCGTTGGCGTCGACCATGTTCCAGCTGGCGTCGACGGCTAGGGCGGGGTGCGGTTCGTGGCCGGTGAGGATCTGGCGGATGGCGTCGCGTACGGGTGCCATGGCGGGTGCGTCCAGTTCGGGTTCGTGGTAGACGGGTGCGTATCCGGCGGCGAGCAGCATTCGATTGCGTTCGCGCAGTGGGATTTCCAGTTCATCGGACAGGTGCAGGATCATCTGCCGGCTGGGGGTGGCGCGGCCGGTTTCGATGAAGCTCAGGTGCCGGGTGGAGGTTTCGGCCCGGCCCGCCAATTCGAGTTGGCTGAGCCGCCGGGTGACCCGCCAGTGCCGCAGCAGGTCCCCGGCAGTTTGTGTACGCATGTCTCGATCGTACGAATCGGGCGGCGGCACAACCATTACCCGCCAGGTAATGGTTGCGGACTGACCGACGCCGGGGTGTGCGAGGTCCCGTGACAGCGGTTTGGGCGGTTCCTACCGTGGGGGCTGGAAGCCGCCGATTTCCCGTTCGAGGAGTTCGGCGAGGCGCAGTGGTGTGCGGTCTTCGTACATGGGGCCGATGAGTTGCACTCCCACCGGCAGGCCCTCGGGTGAGCGGCCCGCCGGTATGGCGGTGGCGGGCAGGCCGGGCATGGTCGCCACGCCGGCCCAGGCGAGTTGGTTGTGGAATGGGTGTGGGCTGCCGTCGATGTCGATGAGGCGCTCCCCCAGGCTGTGTTCGTGGTCGTGCGGGAAGGCGGGGGTCGGGGTGATCGGGCAGAGCACGATGTCGTATTCGGTGAACAGTTCCCGCCATTGCCGCCGGTGTTGTTCGCGGAGGTTGTCGGCTCGAATCCAGTCGCGGTGGGTGAAGGCGGGGCCGCGCAGCCAGGCGGTGTCGTATCCCCGGTTGGTCGGATCGAGTTGGGCGGCTTGGGCGCGGATCTGTTCGTAGCGTTCGAGGGGGAAGCCCGCGGCGGCGAAGGAGGTGAGCAGTTCGACGTAGAGGATCGCGGCTTCGGTGAGGTCGGGCAGGAGTGGGCTGTGCCGGTCTACACGGGCTCCGTTGCGGGTGAGGGTTTCGGCGACGTCGTCGAGGGCGGTGCGCACGGCTGATCCGGTCGGGATGAGCGGATGGTCTTCGATGATCAGGACCCGGAAGTCGGCGAGGCGGTCGTGGCGTGCGGGCGGCAGCGCCAATCGGTATGCGATGCCGAGGGTTTGCGGGTCGGGTCCGGCCATGATGTCCAGCAGCAGGGTGAGGTCGCGGACGGTGCGCGCCATGGGTCCGACGACGGCGAGGTCGTGCGGGCTGGGCAGGGCGGGTGCGTGCGGTGGCACCATGCCCCGGGTGGAGGCGAGGCCGAGGGTGGGTTTGTGCGCGTAGACGCCGCAGAAGTGGGCGGGGGTGCGCAGGGATCCGGCGATATCGGAGCCGAGGGACAGTGCGCCGAATCCGGCGGCGAGCGCGGCGGCCGAACCGCCGGAGGAGCCGCCCGAGGTGCGGGCGTGATCCCACGGATTGTTGGTGACGCCGTAGATGTCGTTGAAGGTCTGGATGTCCTGGAGCATGTACGGCACGTTGGTTTTTCCGAGGATGACCGCGCCTGCGGCGGTGATGCGGGCGACCTGTTCGGCGTCTGCGGCGGGCACGAAGTCGCGATTCTCGGGCATGCCCCAGGTGGTGGGCAGTCCGGCGATGTTGTAGGACTCTTTGACAGTGACGGGGATGCCGAGCAGTGGGCCGTCTTCGCCGCGCGCTCGGGCTTGGTCGGCGCGCTGTGCGGCGGCGCGGGCGCGGTCGAAGTCGGGGACGCAGATGGCGTTGATCGCTTTGTCGTCGAGCTCGATTCGGGCGATGGCTTCTTCGGTGAGTTCGAGGGAGGTCACCTCGCCGCCGCGCAAAGCGGTGGCGAGTTCTTCGGCCGAGAGATAGCTGCGTTCCATGGCGGCGACGCTACCGAGGGTCGTTTTCAGCCACGAAATACTATTTTGCGCAACGGGTTCCACGGCCCGAAATCGGTTATGCGGAGTCTTCGGCAGGCAGTGTTTCGGCGGGGGCGGCCAGGTAGGTGAGCAGGCCGGGGTGGCGGGGGTCGAGAACGATGGTCTGCTTCTTGATGTGCCGGGTGACCGCGGGGGTGAGGAAGTAGCGGGGCCAGCTGGTGCGGGCTATCGCGATGCGCAGGCGGTGGCCGGTGCGCAGCAGGGCTTCGGTGGGGGTGATATCGATGTCGAGGTCATGTGGCACACCGGGTTTCACCGGGAGGATGGCCTCGACGGTGAGGGGGTGCGCGGGGTGCAGGAGTTCACCGTTGCGGTAGTCGCTGGCGGTGTCGTCGATGGCGCGGCGGGTGGAGCGCAGGGCACCGCGCGCGATGACGGCCGAGGTGCCGTCGGGGGCGACATCGCAGACCGTGACAGCCCAGAAGGCATCGGTGCCGCTCGCCATGACACGCAGGTGCAGGTTCAACGGTCCCGAGAGCACGTGATCGGTGTCGAATGCCTCACCGGTGAAGGTGACGGCGGCGGCTTCGTGGCCGCGGTCATCCACGGCCCAGTGATCGCCGAGCAGGGTGGGCAGGCCCATCAGGATCCAGCTGCTGGTTTGTGAGGCGATGCCGGGGCGCTTGCGGGGCAATGGGATTCGCCCCGGGAGCCGATCGGGTTCGGCGCGCAGCGAGCCGTCCACGGCGGCGTGCGGGGCCGTACCGCTGGATTCGGCGGACAGGTAGCGGCGGTGCACGGTGGCCTGCGGGTGCGGGAAGGCATCGCGGCTTATCCAGCCGCCGCCGAGCTGGCGGACGGTGACGGGTCCGTAGTCGTCTATACCGTTGTCGATGCCTTTGACCCAGCGGTCGAAGAAGGCACATTGCAGTTCGTCGAGGCGTTGCGGGTGGTCGGCGGAGCCGAATCCGGTGCCGGGGCCGACGTGATAGCTGTCCTCGACCACGAGTTGGGCCGCGCCGGGCGGTAATTGGAGGCGCTGATAGAGCGCGGGCGCGGAGCGGACGAAGACGTCATGCCAGCCCGCGTGGATCCAGGTGGCGGCGGCGAAGTTCTCCAGGTTGGGGCGGCGGCCGTCAGCGTCCGCGTCGTAGAAGTGCTGATGGTGCCGATCCGAGAGCAGGGCTCCGGCGATATCGGAGCCCCGGGTGAAGGGGCTGGCGAGCCGATCGCGCAGGAATCGGCCGGTGGCACCGGTTTTCACGAGTCCGGGCACCGAGGGCAGCCATTTCATACCGTTGACGGCGGCGATCCAGGCCAGGTTGAAGGTGGATTGGGTGCCGCCGGTGAGCATGATGTCGCGAGTGGGGTCTTCCGAACCGACCAGTGCGAATACGGCTTTGAGCCCTTCGGGGCGGTGTCCGGCGGTTTGCAGGGCGGTGATGGCGAGGTAGGAGATGCCGGTCATGGCGAGGTCGCCGTCGCACCAGGGTTGGCGGCGCACCCAGTCCAGGACTTCGAGGTGGTCCTGTTGTTCGCGTTCGGACATGAGTTGCAGTCGGCCGGTGGAGGTTCCGGTGCCGCGCACGTCGACCGCGACGTGGACGTAGCCGCGGGAGATGAGGGTTCGATTGGCGCGCACGGCTTCCAGGGCTCCCCCGCCGAGGGCGCGCAGCATTTCCCGGCCGCCCGCACGGCCGTGTGCGGAGGGTGGGACGGCACGGTAGATGAGCGGGCCGAGCGCGGAGACGGCGTTGATGAGCGGGTTGGCCCGGGTCACCAGGGTTTTGTTGTAGGGGCTCAGGGTGATGACCGCGGGCAGGGCGGAGGTGACCGCTTCCCCGTGCCGGTCCGCCGGGCGGGTGATGTCGGCGGAGAGAATCGTGCCGTCGCTCAGGCGGATTCCCACGCCTCGCTCGATCCGGATGCGCGGGTACAGGGCGGGACCGAGCTTGAAGCGCGCGTTGGGCGGCAACGGCGCACCGCTCGCGGGCAGCGCGGACGACAGATTCCGGGGATGCGCCATGGTCGGCTCCTTTGCCGATGCGGCCCGCCACCACGCGAGCATGTTGTCTCAGACAGTAACTCCCGAACGGTGGTGCTGTCACTGGGCCGAACACTCCGAAACACGGCCCGCCACTTGTGCATTCCGCCAAACGCGACTACAGCGCGCGAATCACCCGGGCCGGATTGCCCGCCGCGAAGACCTTCTCCGGCAGGTCGCGGGTCACCACGCTGCCCGCGCCCACCACCGTGTTCGCGCCGATGGTGACTCCCGGGCAGACGATGACGCCGCCGCCCATCCAGACGTTGTCGCCGATGGTGATGGGGGCGGCGGTTTCCCAGCGTTGGCGGCGCAGTTCGTGATCCTCCATGGGGTGCAGGGCGGTCAGCAGTTGGACGCGCGGGCCGATGGAGACATCATCGCCGATGGTGACGGGGGCGCAATCGAGGATGATGGCGTCGTAGTTGAGGAAGCTGTTGGAGCCCAGGCGGATCAGATGCCCGTAATCGCATTGGAAGCGCGGCATGATCCAGGAGCCTTCGCCTATGGACCCGAGCAGTTCGGTCAGCAGGGTGTAGCGCCGCCGGTCCTCCCCCGCTGCCGTGGCATTGAAGGTGTCGAGTAGTTCTTGGCAGTGGCGGCGCTCGGCGATCAGTTCGGGATCGTTATCGCGGTAGAGCTCACCGCGCAGCATGCGGTCTTTGTGTTCACCCACGACATCCATCCCTACCGCAGTCATCGTCCGGGGACCGCGCGGTACGGTCGGACACGACGGAAGCTGTGTCCGAGTGCACTGGCGGAGGTGCGGCGTGGTCGCTTCGAATGTCGACGAATACATCGCGGGATTCCCGGCCGAGACGCGGGAGGTGCTCGAACGGGTGCGGGCGACCATACGGGAGGCGCTGCCCGAAGGCACCGAGGTGATCAGCTATCAGATTCCGGCCATGCGGGTCGACTCGAAGGTCGTGGTGTTCTTCGCCGGGTGGAAGAAGCACATCAGCGTGTACCCGGTGCCCGTCGGGGACGCCGCCTACGCGCGCGCGATCGAGCCGTATCAGACCGGTCGGGGCACGCTGAAGTTCTTGCTGGACAAGCCGATTCCGTATGAGTTGATCGGGCGGACCGCCGCGCTGCTGGAAGCCGAGCGCGGCGGTCACTGAACCGGGTCAGCGCCCTCGCGCGCGGGACAGGTTCCAACTGCGCCAGGAGTCGCGCTCGATGCCCGAGCGGATCATGTCGGCGATCTTGTCGCGCTGCGCGGCGGGCAGGCGGTCCACCGCGGGCAGCGCGTCGGGTGACAGGCCGCTCAGATATTCGCTGTCCAGGCGATGCGAGGACTCCCAGCGGTCGATATTGCGGTCGGCGATGAAGCCTTCCGGATTCACCACCGCCAGCGCCAGCAGGGTGAGCGCGGCCGCGCCGATCGCCGCGCGCGGCACCCACTCCCGCGACAGCCGCACCAGGCTCGCCAGCACCAGGATGTAGATCAGCGCGATCCAGAGTTCGAACACCTCCACCAGCACGCGCAGCACGGTGAAGCCGTACGCCTGCTGATAGGTCCACATGCGATGCAGCGCCGAGGCCACGATCACCATGGTCAGCACGCTCACCGCGGCCACCGCCACGCGCAGCCACAATCGGTCGCTCGGGGTGCGCTGTGCGGCGGTGCGCTGCACGATCGCGATCACCCCGAGGGTGAGCAGGCTGACGATCGACAATTGCCAGAAGCCATTGCGCGCGTATTCGGCGTAGGTGAGATCGGCGGTGCGCTGCACATAGCCGTCTCCGCCGAACAGCACCGCCAGCTGGGTGCCGACGAACACCGCGAACAGTACCGTCAGCGCGCCGAGCGGGAGACCCCATTCGGCTTTGGAGAACCGTCGGACACCTTGCGCGCCAACGGTATCGGGACCGGAGAGCAGGTCATCGAGCACCTCACCGGCCACCGAATCGCCCCGCGCGGCGGGCGGCGGTCCCGCCAGCAGGTAGAGCGCACCCGCCACACCCAGCCCCGCGAGCACGAACAGGAACCCCCACGACCACACATCGGCCGGATCGAGCGAAGGGATCAGACCCGAGACCAATCGCGCGAAGACCGCGTCCGCTCCCGCGAGCAATGGCACGAACACCACCAGCAGTCCGAGCGTGACCAACACCGACCAGCCCGCCCGGCGACTCCCCGCGCGCCGTGCGGACTCTCGCCGCCCCGCCCATCGATACAGCCACGGCAGTGCGGTCAATGCCCCGTACGGGACAGCCAGCACATCGAAGATCGTCCCGTAGGCCGTGCGCCGCCCCACCACCGCGAGCGATGCCGCCATCGCCGCGCCCAGCAGGCACAGCACGAACAACCAGTTCGCCGCCCGGAACGTCCCGACCGCCACCAGCAGTACCGCGAGCAGCACCCACCACATGCGAGCCGACCGCAATACCCGATCCGCCGACCATCCGCCGAGCACGGGCATCCGGCTCCATATCCCGGCGGGCTGCGGCGAGTCTCCGTGCGAGACGCCGGGATTCTCCTGCGACACTCCCCGGTTCGCAGCATCTCCGACACTCTCGCGCGACGCTCCGGAGCTGGCGTGTCCGGAATTCTGTTGCGGCGCAGCAGTGTTCGCGGCACCGCCGGACGCACCCGTCGGATCGACAGCAGCAGCGTTCGTGGCACCGCCGGACGTACCCGTCGCATCGGCACTCGAATCCGGTACCGCGGCGCGCGCCTCCGATGCCGTATTCGGCACCGACTCTCGCGCATCGAGACTCGCCTCCTCCGCGGCCGCCTCTCGCCGTGCCCGGCGATCCACCGCGTACACCGCACCACCGGATGCGAGCACCGCGAACAGCCATCCGATCCCGGGCCGATCCAGCGGCACACACACCGCCGCGGCCACGCCCGCCCCCGCAATGGCGGTGAACGTCCCGCGAGGCATCGGAATCACCGCGGACCTGGGCGGCCGCTGCACCGGTGGAACACGTCGCGGATACAACAGCGCCTCGGTTCCCGACATACCCCACGACGCTCCCGGAGCAGCACCCATCTCACCCGCCACAGGAATCCGCCATCCCGGCGCGGCGGCCGCCGCATCCCAATAGGTCCCCGGATCCGCCGTAGAAACGGCACCCGGGCCCGCATTGTGCGACGGCCGACCCCACGCGGCCGCGTCCCCTTGCGCAAACCCCTTCGAGCCTGCGGACACGAAATCGGAGACGGGCGCGACCGGATCCGGCGCGGTGGGCACGGGATCCGGGGTCGGCACGGCGGACGGTTCGGGCCGAGCCCAGTTCGAGTTCACCGGCGGTGCACCAGCATTGGAAGGCCGCGCATCGGTGCCACCGCCCGCGCCCTCCCGGTCGCCCTCGGTGGGTACGGCCTCGAGAACCGCTCCTGCGGCTGCCTCGGCACCGGAGTCCGGGGTGGCCGGATCGGCGTCTGCCGGTTCACTCATGTCACCGATGCTCTGTGGTTCAGGGTGCTCCGCTGACGGAACATCGGCAGGGGCATCGGAATTCGCGCCAGATGACTCGGCATTCGCGCCAGATGACGCGAATGGGGCGGTGGCGGGAGGCGCAGATGCGGCGGTGTTGGCAGACGCGGGTGGAGTGTCGGCGGGATCCGGGGTGGGGTCGGCGGGGGTGGGTTTGTCTGGCATTCGGGTGCCTCCGATGGGCGTGCGGTACCCGCCCGGGCACCGTGGGTGATCCGGGTGGGTGGTGAATGGAGTTGGGTGGAAACGGTGTACGGGTGGATCGGATGGGCGCGGCCGGAGGTGCCGGGTGGCGCGGTGGGTCAGGGGTTGGGGAGGGTGAGGCGGATGCGGGAGCCGGGGGCGGCGACGGCGATGGTGCCGCCGTGCAGTTCGACTATCCAGCGGGCAATGGCCAGGCCCAGGCCGGTGCCGCCGCCGTTGGTGCGCCCGCCGCGGGTGAAGCGTTCGAAGGCGCGGGCGCGGTCGGCGGGCGGGATGCCCGGGCCGTCGTCCTCGACCTCGATGACGGTGTGATCGCGCAGGGCGTGGGCGGTGACGCGGACCTCGCCGTGGGCCGGGCCGTGCCGGGTGGCGTTGTCCAGCAGGTTGAGCAGGACCTGGTGCAGGCGGGCGCGATCGGCGTGCACGGTGAGCCCTGGGGTGGCGGCGATGGTGAAACGGACGGGACGGTCTACCGCGGCGGCCATGACCTCGGCTTCGGCGACAACGTCTTTCAACAGCGGCTCGAGGGGTAGCGCTTCGCGATCCAGGGAGACCGCGCCCGCTTCCACGCTGGACAGCGCGAGCAGTTCGGTGACCAGCAGGCTCAGGCGTTCGGTCTGGGCCAGGGCGGTACGCAGGGTCTCCGGATCCGGTTCGGCGACCCCGTCCACCAGGTTCTCCAGCACCACACCCAAAGCCGTTATGGGAGTGCGCAATTCATGTGAGACATTGGCGATGAAATCGCGACGCTGCTGATCGGCGGCGGCCAGATCGGCGGCCATCTGATTGAACGCCTCCGCCAGCTGCCCCACCTCATCGCGGGAGGTCGCGCGCACCCGGCGCGAATAGTCGCCCTGCGCCATGCGTTTGGCGGCCGCGGTCATCTGCCGCAGCGGCAGCGTCATCCCGTGCGCGAGCACCTGGGACAGCACCAGCGCCAGCAGCATGGAGGCCACCGTGGTCTTGGGTGGCAGCCAGCCGATGCGCAGTGCGAAGAATGCGAACGCCACCGCGCCCGAGCACACCATCACGATGGCGAGTTTGAGTTTGATCGAGCGCATGCGATCCAGTGGCCGCGGTAATCGCGCCGATAACCAGTCCGCGCGCTCACGCATGGTCGTGCCGCTGTCCATCACACCTCCCCCTGTTCGCGCGGCGTCTACCGCCGCACCGCGCACCCCCCGTGCCCGGATCATCGTGCCTCGAGCGCGTAACCGACGCCGTGCACGGTACGAATCAGATCCGAGCCGAGCTTGCGGCGCAAGGCTTTTATGTGACTGTCCACCGCGCGGGTCCCGGACGCGTCGGGCCAACCCCAGATTTCCGAGAGCAGCCGATCGCGGGCCAGCACCGCGCGCGGGCGGCGCGCCAGATGCACGAGCAGCTCGAATTCCAGTGGTGTGAGCTGGGTTTCGGCCTCGGCCCGCCAGACCCGGCGCTGATCGGTGTCGATGCGCAGATCACCGACGACGATGGTGGCCCCCGGGGTGGCGGTGCGCTCCACCCGGCGCAGCAGGGCATGAATGCGCGCGGTGAGCACGCGCAGCGAGAACGGTTTGGTGAGATAGTCGTCCGCGCCCACCCCGAGCCCGATCAGCACGTCGGTCTCATCGGTGCGGGCGGTGAGCATGAGCACCGGCACGGGTCGATGCGCCTGAATCCGACGGCACACCTCGAGCCCGTCGAAGCCGGGCAGCATCACATCGAGCACCACCAGATCCGGCAGCAGCGATTCCGCGGCGGCCACCGCGGCCGGACCGTCATGCGCCAGCTCCACGGCGAACCCCTCGGCGCGCAGCCGGGCCGCGATCGATTCGGCGATGGTCGGCTCATCCTCGACCACGAGAATCCGCCGCGCACTGCCCTGCTGGATCGATTCCATGGAGGTGACATTAGGCAGTGCGCGTGGAGATGGTTCGCGCCGCTTGTGAAGATCCTGTGGAGACCCCCGTCACGGGCCGCGCGAGCGGGGCGAACCGGGCATCGGAAAGTCCGGCCTGGACACCGGTTCTGATACGACCGGTCGTAGTATGACCGGGTGCACTCACCGACGGATCACACCGCGCGCCTGCGCGGCGCTGCCGTCGGGGCCGCCTCGGGAGCCGTCGCCATCTTCGCGCACGGACTCGGCGGCGGGACCACCGCGCCCGAAGGATCCGCGCTGGCACTGCTGTTCGCGGCGTGCGCGCTGATCGGGGTGATCGTGGCCTCGGTGCGACCGCGCTACGGGCTCACCTCGCTGATGGGGATGCTGGCCGCCGGGCAGGGAATCGGGCATATCGCGCTGTCGATGTCGCCCGGGCATCACCATCACGCGGCGTCTCCGAGCATGCTGGCCGCGCATCTGATCGCGATCCCGGTCGGGGCCATGGCGATTCGCGCCGCCGAAGCCGGTATGCGGCGCGCGATCACCAGTGTGCGGCGATTCATTCTCACCCTCGGTCTCGCACCCGTTCCGGCGGAGCGGACCGCACGCACCACCTCCACGGATGAGCGAGCCACTGTCCGGCTGCTGCTGGTGAGTCCCGGAATCGCGCGGCGCGGGCCACCCGTGCGGGCGCGTCTTCTCTCTCACCTCGCCCCGGCGTAGCAGCATTCTTCGCGGGCGCATCGTGCGGTGTTCCGGCATCGTGCGCCTGCGCACCCCGCAGCACCCGCCCAGGGATAGCCGACCGTCGTTCCGACCGTTCGCGCCCCGGGTAGGCCGTTCGCACAACCGCTTTCGGTGTTCGCACGTTTCGGGTCGAATCTTCCGCCGCTTTCTCATCGAACGGAGTATTTGGTGTCCGTATCTGTCGCAGGCCGCGCGCCGCGTATCGCCCGCCGCCTCACCGCCATCGCCGCCATCTCGGCCCTGGCCGTTTTCCCCGTCGCCTGTTCCTCCGATTCCGGATCGAGCACCTCCACCGGTAAGGCCGCGGACAAGGTGACCATCAAGGATCAGTGGATCAAGGCCGCGGACAGCGGTATGTCCGCCGCGTTCGGCACGCTCGAGAATTCGAGTGATCAGCCCGTCCAGCTGGTCGCCGCGTCCAGTCCGGCCTCGGCGCGGGTGGAGATCCACGAAGTCGTCGCCGATGCCGCCGGTGGCGATAAGACCATGCGCCCCAAGGAAGGCGGGCTCGCCATCCCCGCGCACGGATCGGCCACGCTCAAGCCGGGCGCGGAGCATCTGATGTTCATGGATTTGAAGCAGCCGCTGCGCACCGGTTCGGAAACCGCCATCACCCTGGTGTTCTCCGATGGCTCCAGCACCACCGTCACCGCGCAGGTGCGTGATTTCGCCGGCGGTAAGGAGAATTACGCACCCGCCTCCGGCGACAACTCCGCGCACGGTGGCTGAGCGGGCACAGCCGCCGCACCCGTCCCGCGTGACCCGGCGGCGTTTACTCGGCGGCGGGGCCGCGGTGGCGGGTGTCGCGGGCGCGGCCGGCATCGGCTGGGGCGCGGCCTCGGCCACCCATCGCGAACACGATCGCGATCCCGGACTCGAGACGGTGCCGTTCCACGGACCGCATCAGGCCGGAATCGCCACGGACGCACCGGCTTCGGCGGCGTTCGTGGGCTTCGACCTGAACCCGGGGCTCGATCGCGAGGACATTATCGGACTGCTCAAGATCTGGACCGATGACGCGGCCCGGCTCACCCAGGGCATTCCGGCGCTCGCCGATACCGAACCGGAATTGGCGCAGCGCCCGGCGCGGCTGACCGTGACGGTCGGCTTCGGGCCGGAACTGTTCACCGTGGCCGGACTCGACGCCGAACGACCGGCCTGGCTGAAACAGTTGCCGCCGTTCAAGATCGACCAATTGGATCCGGCGTACACCGGCGCGGACCTGCTGTTGCAGATCTGCGCCGATGAGCCGACCACGGTCGCGCACGCGGTGCGGGTGCTGTCCAAACATGTGAAATCGCTGGTGCGGGTGCGCTGGGTGCAGCGCGGCTTCCGCAACGCCCCCAAGGGGCAGACCATGCGCAATCTCATGGGCCAGGTGGACGGGACGGTCAATATCGCCCCGGGCACAGTCGATTTCGATCGGCTCATCTGGGATGACGGGGCCGCGCGGCCGTGGCTGGCGGGCGGCACCTCCCTGGTACTGCGCCGCATCGCCATGAAGCTCGACACCTGGGATGAACTCGATGCCGACGGGCGGGCCATCACCATGGGGCGGCGCGACAGCAACGGCGCACCGCTCACGGGCTCGACCGAATTCGACGAACCCGATTTCGCCAAGGTGGACCAGTACGGCATTCCGGTGATCCCGCCGTCCTCGCATATCGCTCGCGCGCATCACGCGCACGACACCGAGCGATTCCTGCGCCGCGGCTACAACTACGACGACGCACCCGCCCCCGGGCAGGTGTCGAATTCGGGGTTGTTGTTCGCGGCCTTCCAGCGCGATGTCGACGCCCAGTATCTGCCGGTACAGGCCCGCCTCGCGGAGTTCGACGCCCTGAACCAATGGACCACACCCGTCGGTTCGGCCGTCTTCGTCATCCCACCCGGCGTACCCGCACCGGGCGGATACCTCGGCCAGCAACTCTTCGACGCCGCCGCGCGGCAACGCTGACCCGATCGGCCGGACCGCGCTGAGGGGCGGTCCGGCCGAATGGTCAGCATCCGATTGGCAATCGCGAATCGAGGACGCGGCGTACGCTCGGCTGACCAGCAATACCGTGCCGGAAGGTCGCGTCATGTCAGCCGATGACAGTGTGTTCACGGGGGTCGTGGCGAAGTTCTACGAGACCTATCTGGTGCCATTGATATTCGAGCCCTACGCAGTGCCCGCCGTGCGCCTGCTTTCCGCACCGGATATCTCCGAGGTATTGGAGATCGCGGCGGGCACCGGTGTGGTCACCCGGGCGCTGGCACGCGAATTGGCGGCCGGAACAGCCATTGTGGCAACCGATCTCAATCAGGCCATGCTGGATCAGGCCGCGGCGATCGGCACCGCGCGACCGGTCCGATGGCAGCGGGCCGATGCCCAGGAACTCCCCTTTCCGGATGCGAGTTTCGATGCGGTCGTGTGCCAATTCGGTGCGATGTTCTTTCCCGACCGGACCGGGGCGTACGCCGAAGCGCGCCGGGTACTGCGGCCGGGCGGACAGTTCGTCTTCAGCACCTGGGATCGCATCGAGGTCAATGAATTCGCCGATACGGTCATCACCGCGATGGCGTCGCTATTCCCGGAGGATCCACCGCGATTCCTCGCACGCACACCGCACGGGTATCACGAAATATCCGCCATCAGCGCGGATTTGGCGCGAGCGGGATTCACCGATCCGCGCATCGGCACGGTCACCGCGCGCAGTCGGGCCGAATCGGCACGCATTCCGGCCCTGGCCTACTGTCACGGCACTCCGCTGCGCGATGAGATCGAAGCCCGGGGCGATCTCGATGCCGCGACCGCGGCGGCCGAGCGCGCGTTGACCGAGCGATTCGGGACCGGTGCGGTGGACGGGATGATCCGGGCGCATCTCATCAGCGTTGGCCGGTAATTCGCTGATCTAGGGTGAGCGCATGACCGTGTTGCGTTCGATCGCGCTGTTCGCACTGGCCGCCGTCGCCGAAATCGGTGGGGCCTGGCTCATTTGGCAGGGGGTGCGTGAGCATCGCGGGTGGGCGTGGATGGGGGCGGGGGTTATCGCGCTGGGGTGCTACGGGTTTGTGGCGACGCTGCAACCGGATGCGAATTTCGGGCGGATTCTGGCGGCCTACGGCGGAGTGTTCGTGGCCGGATCACTGCTGTGGGCCATGGTTTTGGATGGGTTCCGGCCGGATCGATGGGATGTGATCGGCGCGCTGGTGTGCCTGGTGGGTGTCGCGGTCATCATGTATGCGCCACGCTCCACGTGAAACAACCGTTGACCTGCGCGCATTCGTGCATTTCGTGCAAAATCGCAGTCCGCGAAGGACATTCGAGTGCGCGCCGGTCAGCGCGATATCGACGACCGTTTCACGCGAATGCGTTCAGCGCGTTGACGATCCGATGAGCAGATCGATGAGGGTGCGCGCGGTCGGAATCGCGGAGTCGTCGCCGAGCCGGGCGGCGGTATTGGCCGCGGACACCAGCGCGTCGAACTGGAAGGCGAGAGCGTGCGGATCATGCCCGAGCGCGTAGCCCTGCTCCTGCGCGCGGCCGATCTCCTTCTCCAACAGGGCGAACCAGTCCGCGCGATCGGCGGCGAGCGCATCGCGCACCGGGCCCGGGCGACTGTCGAATTCCGAGAGTCCCGCTACCCGGAAGCAACCGCCGGGCAGGACCGGTTCACCGATATAGACGAACCAGTTGTCCAATAGCGCGCGCAGGCGGTCGATACCCCCGGGGACCGCGAGCGCGGACCGCACCACGTGGTCGATGAATACCTCGCGGGCGGATTCGACGGCGGCCAGTTGCAGATTCTCCTTGGTGCCGAACAGCGTCGCCACCCCACTCTTGCTCACCCCGAGATCGGTGGCGAGCCGCCCGAGACTCAACCCGGTCAGCCCCTCCACGGAGGCGACATCGGCGGCATGCCGGGCGATGGAGGCGCGGGCGCGCGCCCCCTTCAGCAGGCGCTGATCGGAAATCTGCTGTTCAGCGGGGTGCACGGGCTCATCCATTCTTCCAGTCTCGCACTAACTCTTGCTTAAACGCACGATCGGTCGTACTTTTCAACAATACGAACGATCGTGCGTACAGTTTTCATCCCGCCTCTCGGAAGCACTCCCATGACAGAGACCTCCGCGCGACACTCCCCCGCGCCACCGGAACCCGGCCGATCCCCGTCACCCGCCGGCACCACCGCACCCGCCGACCGCTCCAGCCGCCGCGCCCTACTCGTGGCCTGCGGTGCGGCTTTCATTGCCTTCCTCGACCTTTCGGTCGTGAACATCGCCTTCCCCGCGATCGGACGCGACTATCCCGGCACCGCACCGGCCACCCTCACCTGGGTCGTCAGCGGCTACGCGGTCGCCTTCGCCGCACTGCTCACCCCCGCCGGACGACTCGCCGATTCCCTCGGCCGCGGCCGCGTATTCCTCGGCGCGCTGGCCGGATTCGCACTCACCTCCCTACTGTGCGCACTCGCACCCGGTGCCGAATGGCTCATCACCGGACGCTTCCTGCAGGGCGCGGCCGCGGCTTTCCTCATTCCCGCCGGATTGGGATTGGTGCTCAGCGCCACCCCGCCCGCCCGCATCGGCATGGCCATGGCGGCCTGGACCGCCGCGGGCGGATTCGCCGCCACCGTCGGACCCGCGGTCGGCGGTGCGCTCGTGGACTGGTTCGGCTGGCGTTCGGTCTTCGTCATCAATGTGCCGATCGCGCTGGCGCTCATCGCCTTTGGACTGACACTCACCACGAACGAAGAACGTCACCGTGACGGGCTGCCCGATCTGCTCGGCACCGCCGCCACCGGACTCGGTATCGGCGCGGTCGTCGCCGCGGTCACCCAGGGCCAGCAGTGGGGCTGGGCCGATGCGCGCACCCTGGCCGCCGGAATCGGCGGACTCGTCCTGCTGGGTGTGGCGCTATGGCGGTCCCGACGGCATCCGCGCCCGGCCATCGCCGTGACACTGTGGCGCAGTCACCGCTACGCGCTCGTCAACGCCGTCGCGTTCGTCTTCGGCGCGGCCATGTTCGCCTGGCTGCTGGCCGGACCGCTCTGGCTGGACAGCATCTGGCACTACTCGGTGCTCAAATCCGCCGGGGTCATGACGGTCGGGGCCATCGCCTCGATGGTGACGGCCGTGATCGCCGGGCGCGCACCCGAATCCACCCAGCGCTGGCTGGGCGTACTCGGCGCGGTGCTGTTCGCCGCGTCCGCGTTCTACATGTGCACCGATATCTTCGATGCCACGCCCGAACTCTGGAAGGGCTGGATACCCGCCGGAATCCTGGGCGGCGGCGGAGTCGGCATGGTCATCACGGTGCTGGGCACCGCCGCCGCGAGATCGCTACCGCCGCAACGCTTCGCGGCCGGGGTCGGCATGAATCTGACCGCCCGCCAATCCGGCGGCGCACTCGGGGTAGCGGTACTGGCCGCCATCTTCGCCGCCCGGCCGGACGATCCGATCGCCGCCTTCCACACCCTGTTCGCGGTCTGCGGGGTCATCGCCCTGATCGCCGCCGCGCTCGCCGCCCTGCCCGCCCGCACCGAGGAAGTGAACCTGTGAGCGCCAACGATATTCGCAGCGTGGACACCGATATTCGTCGCGTGCGTGACGACAATCGCGGCGTCGATACCCTCACCCCGCGCACTCTGATCGGGCTCGACGATCCCTATCTGCTCACCGATCCCACCGCGCGCGAATTGTTCGCTGGCGTTCCGTGGCGGCGGTTCGCGGTCATCGGCGACTCCACCGCGGCGGGCACCGGCGATCCGTCCCCGGGCCACGAGAACCTGTCCTGGGCCGATCGTCTGGCGCGGTGGTTCCGGTCCGCGCATCCCGACACCGAGTACCTCAATACCGGGCGGGTGGGCGCGACCATTCCCGAAGTCCGCGCCGAACAGCTCGGCGCGCTGCGCGCCTTCCGCCCGGATCTGGTGCACATCACCTGCGGCGGCAATGACCTCATGCGCCGCGACGGTGATGTCGGCGCGGTCGAACGCGATCTCGACGCACTGTGCGCCGAGGCCGCCGCGACCGGTGCGCGCCTGTCGATGTTCACCCTGGCTGACGCGTTCACCGGGCCATTGCGCCCGCTGCGGCCGCGTTTCGCCGGGTTCGCCGAAAGTGTGCGGCGGGTGGCGGCCCGCCATGACGCCATCCTCACCGAGTTCTGGCGGCATCCCGCCCGGCTGCGCCAGGACTGGCTCAGCGCCGACAGCATTCACCTGACCATGGCCGGTCAGGCCGTCGTCGCCGCCGAACTGGCGAAATCCTTTGCCCGCCACGCCGACTCGAGGCACGGCGGCGAATAGGTCATCGCGCGGGCGTCATCGGAGGGCCCGCGTCATATCGAAGAGCCCCGGCCACCGCGCAATTCGGCGCCGGGGCACTTCGGCGTCAGTGCCAGAGCGCGGCGATGAAGACGTTCAGAATCGCCAGCCCACCCGCGGCATGGGTCATCCACGGCACCGCCTTACCGCGCTTGGCATCGGCGCGGCCCATCTCCGCGAACGCCGCGACCAGAACGGCCACAACGAGTTTGGTGATGATCTTCGGCATATTCGGATCCTTGCCGAGCGAATCGATCGACTCGGCCAGTCCGACCAGGATCACGCCGGTGATGAGCTGGGCGCGCGCACCCCACACCATCAATTCCGATACTCGGGGCTGCGCGGCGACATATCCGCCGACCACCGCCGCCATCCCGAGCAGATGGGACACAACCACCAGGTTGTAGACAACGTCCATGGCTGTACACGCTAATGGATCGGCTCGCGTCAACGACAGCCGGTAGTACCGAAAAGCGCCTGCTGATCGGGTACGGCACAGGTTTTACCACCCCGTCGGCCGGGTAGTCCTCCTCCAGTGGCTCTCCGTGCTGTACCGGGAGGGCCCTCAATGTGTGAGCAGTGACGCTTAGGGAGAACGCAGGTGGCGGTTGTACTCGTGCTGCGGGCACGCGGACTGGGTGATCTACTCACCGCGGTCCCCGCATTGCGCGCACTACGCCGGGCCCGGCCCGAAGACCACATCGCACTGGCCGCACCCCATCGACTCAAACCCATCGTCGACCTCATCGCCTCCATCGACGAAATGATCCCGACCGCCGATCCCGCCGGAATCCGCTGGGACGGAGCGCCGCCCGCACTCGCGGTGAACTTGGACGGAGCGGGCGCGGACAGTATCACCGAGGTGACCCGCGTACACGCCGATCGCGTACTGACCTATCGGAACCCGGCCTTCCCGGAGGTGGCCGGACCCGACTGGCAGATCGATATGCACGATGTGGACCGCTGGTGCCATCTGCTCGAATCCGCGGGGATCAGCGCCGATCGCCGCAATCTCGGACTGGTGCCGCCGGTGGCGGGCACCAGCCATCGCGATTGCGTGGTCGTGCACATCGGCGCTGGAGCCGCCGCGCGGCGCTGGCCACCGGATCGATTCGCGGCCGTGGTGCGGCATCTGCTGGTGCAGGATCGCGATGTGGTGCTCACCGGCGATGAGACCGAACGCGATATTGCCCTCGGGGTGGCGGCGCGCGCCGGACTGCCCATCACCCATGTGCTCGCGGGCCAGCAGAATCTCATCGAACTCGCCGCGACGGTCGCCGAGGCCGCGCTGGTGGTGTGCGGGGATACCGGAGTCGCCCATCTGGCAACGGCTTTCGGCACCCGCACGGTACTGCTGTTCGGGCCGACACCGCCCAGTCGCAGTGGACCGCCGCCGCATCTGCTGGGCAGGCATGCGGTGCTGTGGGCCGGACAGGTCGGCGATCCGGACGCAGCCACCATCGATCCCGGACTGTTGAAGATCAATGTGCCCGAGGTCGTCAACGCCATCGACAAGCAACTGCGCAAACGGCCGTGGCCCGGCACCGGACTGGATCGGCGGGCGCAGCAGGCCTATCGGCGCGTGGGCTGAGCGCTCCCCTTATAAGGGGAGCGCTTCTATATAGGGAAGCGAATCAGGTGTCCGCGATATCGGCGCGCGCACTGGACAGCGCCGCCGAATACGCCGCGATGGCACTGGGCCAGAACTGTTCGAGATAGTCGCGGGCATCGGCCAGACCGCGCGGGTCCAGGGTGTACAGGCGGCGCGTGCCCTCGGGCTGTGCCATCACCAACCGGGCCTCGCGCAGCACCTTGAGATGTTGAGATACCGCCGAGCTACTGACCCCGACCAGGTCGGCGAGCTCACCGACCGATCTCGGCCCCTGCGGCAGCGCCTCGAAGACCGCGCGCCGGGTAGGGTCGGCCAGTGCGCTGAGCACTCTCACTCCATTAGCGGGCACTTAAATAGAGTGCCCGGCGAAGTTGATCAGGTCAATACACGCTGAAACGCCCGATACCGAGGTCATAACGAAATTACCGCCGTGTCGTTATCTACTCGTGACAATCGACCTGGCGTTTTGTACCAACGTGACGGTGGTAACAGGGTTTGTGGACCGGTTATTACCTCCCATACGTTCGATGCATGCCCGTAACCGTTCCGTTATCTCGAAGCCTCATGAGGGCCAGCCGGTACCGGACGGCCGCAACTCGTGCAGTGGCCGTCTCCGCAGTCGTCTGTGCCTCCGTGAGTGCGCTGGCCGCCGCAGACCCGAACACCGATACCCCGGACAGCAATGCCTCGGTTATCGCCGCTGCCGCCCCGCAGGACGCGAAGTTCACCGCCTTCACCCCGTACGAAGCCCAGATGCCGCAGTTCGTGCCGCCGGAGGTCACCGACTTCCTGCGCAACCTCGGCGTCGAGCAGGCCCGTCCCAAGACCGTCCGTCCCGTGGCAGGTCCGCTGACCTCCGGGTTCGGGGTGCGCTGGGGTGCCATGCACGCCGGTATCGACTTCGGCGACGGCTTCGGCTCGCCGATTCGCGCCGTCACCGACGGCACCGTCATCGAGGCGGGCCCCGCGTCCGGTTTCGGCCTGTGGGTGCGGGTGCAGCAGGACGACGGCACCATCGGCGTCTACGGCCATATGCAGGACATCCTGGTGAATGTCGGCCAGCAGGTGCGCGCGGGCGATGAGATCGCCACCGTCGGCAGCCGCGGCTACTCCACCGGACCGCATCTGCACTACGAGGTGCACACCTCCCCGGGCGCTGCCATCGATCCGCTGCCCTGGCTCGCCGGCCGCGGCATGGACGTCGGCACCGCGACCGACTGAGCGGCACAGCGAAATAGCAACGCCGAGAATCGATGAGGGGTTCTCGGCGTTTCTAGTACCCGGGTATTACGTGCGAACCCCACCGCCGGGGGACGCCCGGTGCGGGACGGCGCTCATAGCGTCACCGATATGACCACCAGCGTCGCCGAAATCCGCACCGCCGCTCCCGCTTCCAGCCCGCGGCCGTGGCATCGCCCCCTGCTCGCCATGACCGTCGTCATGTCCGCGCTGGCGCTATTCGCGCTGTGCGCCATGGCATTCGACGATCGGATGCTGCTGCACGAATCGGTGTGGCTCAAACCGCTCAAATTCGCGGTCGCCTTCGTCGCGTACTCGATCACCCTGGCGTGGCTGCTGCGCTTCCCGCATCGCGGGCAGCGGCTCACCTGGTGGATGGGAACGATCTTCGCCGTCACCGGAATCCTGGATGTCGGATTCATCGTGATGCAGGCCGCGCGCGGCACCTTCAGCCATTTCAATACCGAAACCGATGCCTTCAACACCATCGGACAGCAGATCTTCATGACCGGTGTGCCCGGACTGTTCCTGGCGAATCTGGTGATCGCGGTGACGCTGAGCTGGCAGCGGGTCACCGATCGGCCCGTCAGTCGCGCCATCCACGCCGGGCTCGCGCTCGCGGTGGCCGGGATGGGCGTGGCGTACATGATGGGCTTCAGCGGTAAACAGGAATCCACCGACGCCTACGGCAAGCCCATCGAACTCGCGGCCGGGCACACCTTCGAGAGCGGACAACCGCTGGTGCGCGACGGTGTCGGCACCATGCCGATCACGCATTGGAGCACCGTCGGCGGCGATCTGCGCATCGCGCACTTCCTGGGCCTGCACGCGATTCAGATACTCATCGTGGCCGCCCTGCTGCTGGCCCGGCTGGCCCCGCGCACCCGCTGGCTGCGCACCGAACGCGCTCGCGCCGACCTGATCTGGGTGTTCGCCCTGACCTACGCGGGACTTTTCGGCGTCATCGCCTGGCAGGCGCTGCGCGGTCAGGCGCTCATCCATCCCGATTCCGCGACCCTGCTCGGGTTCGGAATCACCGCCGCGGTACTGCTACTGGGGACCGCCCTGGTCTACGCGATCCACGGCCGCGGCACCGCGCCGGTGGTCAGCGCAGCCGCTCGGCATCGCGCGTCAGTTTCACCAATATCGCGGTGAGTTCGGACAGTTCGATGGAGTCGGCCCCCTCCTCGACGGCGGTGGCCACATCCTCGGCGGCACAGCGCGCGGCGAACCAGCGATCGGACAGATCGCCTACCTCCTGCGCGCTGAGCACCACCGAATCCTCGGGAATCCCGCTCCCCTTCAGGCTGTTCCGCGCCTCATAGGCGCGCTGCCTGCATGATTGCCGGCAATACCGCCGACGCCGCCCCACCTCCGAATCGGCGATCTCCCTCCCACACCACTGGCAGGACAGTTGCCGCTTGGGGGCGCGATGATCTGAGGTAGGAGTACGCGTCACGCAGCACACGATAGCCGGATCGATCACCCGTACCGCGGCAACACCACAACCCACCTCCTCTTTTTCCACCGGATCACGCCCGCATGCGCAGCCCGGGATGCTCGAGCACCGCGCGCCATGCCGCCGAAAGCGGAAGTGCCGCACCCGGTTCTGCGGGCACGATGGTGACCCCGCTCTCGGCGAGGGTGCGCAGGGCCCGCTGAATCGGCCGGAAGTTCAATTGCCCTTGACTCGAATACGGAACGGCCACAACGGGTTTCCCATCCCCGACGGCTTCGATGAGCAGACCGAGCGCGAGCGTGTCCGAAATGCCCACCGCCCATTTGGCTATCGAATTACCGGTCAGCGGAGCCGCGATCATGGCGTCCGCGGGCGGCAGCAGATCCGGTGTCCCCGGTTCCTTGTATTCGCTGCGCACGGGCCATCCGGTCGTGGCCGCGAGGGCGTCGGCATCGATGAACTTTCTCCCCGATGGGGAGGCGATCACACAGACTTCCCACCCCTGCCCCCGCGCCATATCTACCAGGGCCGCAACCTCGCTCGCCCGGGAAGATCCGGTGACGATCGCGTACAGCGCCGGCGCACCTTGAGCATTCATATGACCAGCATGAGCCACCGGGCATGCGGCTACGGGACGAGCACAAGCTTGCCGGGCCCGTGGCCTTTGATCCCGTCGCGATGCGCCTGCGCCGCGTCGGTCAGGGGGTACACGGCGTCGATCAGAATGCGCAGCTCACCCGAACGCGCCGCCAACTCCGCGCGCGCGGCATTGCGGACGGCGAACCCCGCGTCCTGACCCGGGCCGTAACCCAGTGCCTTGATACCGGCTTCGATATGACGATCCGAGGCCGCGATCGATGCGATCCGCCGCGGATCGGCGACCACCTCGAGCGAAACATCCAGGGCCTCGTCGCCACCCGCGCAATCGATGGCGGCGGTAATGGGCCCGGGCGCGACGGCCCGCACGCGATCCAGCAATCCGGGACCGTAGGCCACCGGAATGGTCCCGAGATCATGCAGCAGTTCATGATTCGCGGCGCTCGCGGTGGCGATGACGGTCGCGCCCGCGGCCACGGCCAACTGCACGACCAGCGATCCGACGCCGCCCGAACCGCCGTGCACGAGCACGGTGTCGCCCGGGCCGACCCCGGCCGCGTGCAATGTGTGCGCCGCCGTGGTGCCGGTGAGCATCAATGCCCCGGCTTCGGGCCAGCCCAGTTCGGCGGGCTTGGGGATCAGCGAGGTCACCGGTGCGGTGACGTAATCGGCGTAGGCGCCGGTGACGGGATAGACGATCACCTCCGCGCCGACCTCGATATCGCGCACGTCCGCACCGATCGCGGTGACCACGCCCGCACATTCGAGTCCGAGCCGGGGCAGTTCCTCGGCGAGCCCGGCGGCATCCTTCTCGTCCTCGTCGACCTCGTGGAAAGCGCCGCTGTAGAGCTTCCAATCAATGGGGTTCACCCCCGCCGCCCGCACTCGCACGACTACGCCATCCGCTTCGGGCAGCGGTACCGGGGTCTCGACGACCTCGAGCACATCCGGCGATCCGTATCCGGTCGGCCGCACTATCCGGGCCACGGTGTCCATTCTCTGATCTCTGCTCATGAACTCAGTCTCGAATTCGAATGGCATGATGTCTACTGCATACTTCGCAGTCCATGATTGCGTTGAACGCAATCCACCCTCGGCGCATGGCGTGTGACACGCCGTGGCGAAAGCGTCGCCGACGGGCGAGTAGAATGGCAGGGTTCTCCCCCCACGGGAACCGAAGCCCGCGCCCCTGCGTTAACTGTGCAGAAGCGTTGACATGAAGTTTTGAACGTTGCCGATAGGCGAGAAGGGACCGCACCCATGGCAGATCGCGTACTCCGGGGCAGTCGACTTGGAGCGGTGAGCTACGAGACCGACCGCGACCACGACCTGGCGCCCCGTCGGATGGCGCGGTACAAGACGGAGAACGGCGAGGAATTCGATGTTCCGTTCGCCGATGACGCCGAGATTCCCCCGACCTGGTTGTGCCGCAACGGCCAGGAGGGTGTGCTCATGGAGGGCACCACGCAGGAGCCCAAGAAGGTGAAGCCGCCGCGCACGCACTGGGACATGCTGCTGGAGCGTCGCAGCAAGGAGGAGCTGGAAGAGCTCCTGCAGGAGCGGATGGATCTGATCAAGAGCCGTCGCCGCGCCTGATCCGCGGTAAATACTCCGCGCTACGGAATTGGCCGAGCCCCCCTCCCATTCGGGAGGGGGGCTCGCCTCTTATATCTTACCGGCCCGCCACCCTTGGCGGGCCGAATTGGTTGCTACTCAGTGGCTGGCGACCTTGCGATACTGCAACAGCGCCAACGGAACCGCGATCGCGAGGATGCCGAGCGAGCACAGCGACGCGTACATGATGCAGTGGTCGGCGGGCCAGCCCTGGGCGGGAGTGAATCCCGGGGGCGAGCCATTGCCGAAGAGTTTGCGCCCGGCCGCCGAGACGGCGGTGATGGGATTCCAGGCGGCGACGGTGCGCAACGGACCGGGCAGGGTCTCCCCGGAGATGAACGCCGAGGAGATGAATGTCAGTGGGAACAGCCAGATCAGGCCCGCGCTCTGCGCCACCTCCACGCTCGGTGACATGAGCCCGGTGAGCGCGCCCACCCAGGACATGGCGAACGCGAACAGCAGGATGACCGCGAAAGCCAAGACGGCGTTGATGACTCCGTCATTGATGCGCCAGCCCACCGCGTACCCGCAGCCCACCATGACCGCCAGGGCCAGGATATTGACCACGAGGTCGGAGAGCGTGCGGCCCATCAGCACCGCCAGCCGGGACATGGGCAGGGTGCGCATCCGGTCGATAATGCCCTTGTGCAGGTCGTTGGCCAGGCCGACGGTGGTGAACGCGGCATTGAATGCCACCGTCTGGGTGAAAATTCCGGCCAGCAGGAATTCGCGGTACTGACCGCCGCCCAGGGACGCGCCGAAGATGTACGCGAACAGGAAGACGAACATGAGCGGCTGGATGGTGGCGGTGACCAGCAGGGTGGGCACGCGCAGGATGGTCAGCAGATTGCGGTAGGCGACGATGGCGCTGTCCCGAATCGCCCTGGGCAGCAATAGGAGCGCGGTGTTGTCCGTGCTCGGCGGCTTGTTCGGCGCCGGGGCTTCGGCGGTGGTGGTCACGACAGAATCTCCTCTTGCACGGTATCGGTGCTGCGGGCGGAGGTTTTGCGGTCCGCGGATTTGCCGGTGAGGGAAAGGAATACGTCGTCGAGGCTGGGCCGGTGCACATCGGCGTCCAGGATGCAGACGCCCGCGTCGTCCAGGCGGCGCAGCGCTTCGACCATGGTGCGGGTGCCGTCGCCGACCACGACGGTGACCTGATCGGTGGCGGCGTCCGCGCTGGGTTCGCCGATTCCGACCTGCGCCAGAATCTGTTTGGCGGGTGTGGGGTCCTGTCCGGCCGCCAGGGTGACGGTGAGTTTGTCACCGCCGATGGAGGTCTTGAGTTCATCGGCGGACCCGCGCGCGATCACCCGGCCGCGATCGATGACGGTGATGCGGTCGGCGAGCAGATCGGCTTCCTCGAGGTACTGGGTGGTGAGCAGCACCGTGGTGCCGTCGTCCACCAGATCGCCGATGACGCGCCACATATCAAGGCGCCCACGGGGATCCAGTCCGGTGGTGGGTTCGTCGAGCACGACCACGGGCGGTTTGCACACCAGTGCGCCCGCCAGGTCGAGTCGCCGGGCCATACCGCCGGAGTAGGTGCCCGCACGCCGCCCGGCCGCGTGTTCGAGGCCGAGCGCGGCGAGCAGTTCGGTGGCGCGCTGGGCGGATTCCTTATGGCTCATGCCGTACAGCCGCGCCACCATGCGCAGGTTCTCGAAGCCGGACAGGTTGGCGTCGATCGCCGCGTACTGGCCGGACAGCCCGAGCCGGGTGCGGGCGCGCGCCGGATTCTTGAGCACGTCCACCCCGGCCACCCACACCTTGCCCGAACTCGGGGCTAGCAGGGTGGTGACGATGCGGACCGTGGTGGTCTTACCCGCGCCATTGGGTCCGAGCAGGCCCATCACGGTGCCGGACGGGATTTCCAGATCGATCCCGTCCAGCACCCGGACCTTGCCGTAGTACTTGATCAGTCCTTCCACTTCGACCGCGAGACTCATCGGCTCCCCTCCCGCTCGGTGCGGGCGGCGTTGGCGGCCAGGTGATCCCGCAGAACCGGTCCGATGACCGCCAGGGATTCGGGCGTGGTCATGCCCGAGTGGCGGCAGCGCACCAGTTGATCGTGTACGACTCCGGTGACGTGCGGTTCCCAGGCGGCGGCGTTGCGGTCCGGGTCGGAGCGGTTGATCTCGTCATCGGCGGCGGTGAAGAAGAGCAGATCGCCGATGAACACGCGGGGTTCGAAGCCGTGTGCGAGGACCGCGCCATTGGCATAGCCGTTGTAGAGACGTTCGAGATGATCGACGGTGAGCGCGGCGAACGGTCCGGGACGGTTGCGCAGGAATTCCGCGGCCTCCTGGAGTGTCATGCGCGGGTCGACATCGGTGTCGCCGCCGAGCAGGTCACTGCCGAATTCGCCGATGATGTCGGCGACGCCGGGCACCGCTTCCTCGAGCCACTGATCGGACAGCTGGTAGCTGTCCATGAGCGCGAGCGTTGCCACCTCATCGCCGGTTTCCTGCAGCCGCACCGCGATCTCGTGCGCCAGCAGACCACCGAGCGACCAGCCGAGCAGATGGTACGGGCCGTGCGGCTGTACCGACTTCATGTGTGCCACATAGTAATTCGCGGCTTCACCGATGGTGGTGTGGTCATCACCACCGGTGACGTGCGGCGCCTGCAACCCGTAGACCGGGCGGTCGGCGGGCAGCTGGGCGAGCAGTCCGGCGAAGCACCAGGCCAGACCGATGGCCGGGTGCACGCAGAACAGCGGTGCCGCACTGGTTTCGGTCATGGGACGCAGCGGCAGCACCGGTTGCAGTGCGGCCGCCAGGGCCGCACCGGCGTCACCGTCGGCATCGGCCAGGCGCCGGGCGATGGCGGCCGGGGTGGATTCGCCGAACATGGCCTGCACGGGCAAGTCCACCCCGGCGGCGCGCAGCTGTCCGACCACCTTGGTGGCCAGCAGCGAGTTGCCGCCGAGTTCGAAGAAGCCGTCGTCGACGCCGACCTGTTCCACGCCAAGCACATCGGCGAAGGCGGCGCACAGTGCCGCTTCGGTCGCGGTGGTGGGCGCGCGGTAGCCCTCGCGGGCGGCGAACACCGGTTCGGGCAGCGCTGCCCGATCCAGTTTGCCGACCGGTGAGAGCGGCACCCGGTCCAGCAGCATGATCGATTGCGGGACCATGTAATTGGGCACCAGTTCGGCCACGTGCGCGGTGAGCTCGTCGATGCTCGGCGAGCTGCCGTTGCGCGGTTTCACATAGGCGACCAGCGCGGTGGAGCCCGCCGGTGTCCGATGTCCGATGGTGGTGGCGAACTCCACGGCGGCATGCCGGGCCAGCGCCGCGTCGATCTCGCCGAGTTCGATGCGGAAGCCGCGGATCTTGACCTGGTGGTCGGTGCGCCCGACATATTCCAGATCCCGTACGCGCCCGTTCTTCTCGACCCAGCGCACCAGGTCGCCGGTGCGATACATGCGCTCGCCCGGTTTGCCGAACGGATTGGCCACGAAGCGCTGTGCGGTGAGCCCGGGCCGCCGCAGATAGCCGCGCGCCAAAGCCGCACCGGCCAACTGCAATTCACCGGTGACGCCGGCGGGCACCGGGTGCAGGCGACTGTCCAGGACGGTCGCGCCGACACCGCGGATGGGTCCGCCGATGGTGATGTGCCCGTTCGGGCGCATGGGCTGGGACATCAGCGTGACGATGGTGGTCTCGGTGGGCCCATACACGTTGTAGAGCTTGCGGCCCGGTGACCAGCGGGTCACCAGATCCGGTGGCAGCGCCTCACCGCCGACGAGCACATGCCGCAGCGAGGTGACGCCGGTGGGATCGACGGTGCCCAGCGCCGAGGTGGTGATGAAGGCGTGCGTGATGCCTTCGTCGATGAACACCCGGCCCAGATCCGCGCCGCCCACCACACCGGGCGGGCTGATCACCAGGGTCGCCGCACCGCCGAGCGCGAAGAGCAGATCGAGCATGGCGGCGTCGAAACTCGGTGTGGCGAAGTGCAATATCCGGCAACCCGGTCCGACCTCGAACCGCTGTGCGGTCTCGGCGGCGAAGTTGGACAGACCGCCGTGCGTCACCACGACGCCCTTGGGGATGCCGGTGGAGCCGGAGGTGTAGATGACGTACGCCGGATTGTCCATGCGCAGCGGTGAGACACGCTCGTCATCGCGGATGGGCGCGTCCGAGGAGGCCAGCACCCGCCGCCGGAACGACGGCGCGTCCAGGACGGTCCAGTTCGCGCCCTCGGGCATGCGCTCGCGGTGCGCGGAGAGCGTAATGCCGATGGCCGCACCGGAATCGAGCAGCATATGGCTGATGCGCTGTTCCGGATAGTTGGGATCGACCGGTACGAACGCGGCTCCGGCCTTGGCGATGGCCAGGGTGACGGCCACCGATTCCGCGGAGCGCGGAATGCCCATGGCGACCAGGGTTTCCGGGCCGACGCCGTAGCCGATGAGCACCCGGGCGAGCCGGTTGGTCCAGCGGTCCAGGGCGTCATAGGAGATCTGGGTGCCCGCCGCGCGCACGGCGATGGCCTGTCGATTGAGGTTGGCCGCGGCCTCGAACACCTCGGGGAAGGTGATCGGCAGACCGGGCTCCGCACCGCGCACCGGGGCCAGCGCCGACCATTCGCCGGAGTCCAGGAGTTCCAGATCCCCCACGGCCAGTGCCGGATTCGCGGCGGCCGCGCCGAGCATGCGCACGAACCGATCCGCGAGTCGCTGTGCGGTGCCCTCGTCGAAGAGGTCGGCCGCGTAGTTCACCGAGACGGTGATGCCGTCGGGTTCGCGGCGCGGGGTCCAGGCTTCGGTGAGGGTGAATTGCAGATCGAATTTGGCGATGCCGGGATCGGCGTCGTCGTTCTCGATGCGCAGACCGGGCAGCTCCAGCACGCGCACGGGCTGGTTCTGCACCGACAACATGACCTGGAACATGGGGTGGTGCGCCTGGGTGCGCACCGGATTGAGCACCTCGACGAGCCGTTCGAACGGTACGTCGGCGTGCGCGAAGGCTTCCAGATCGGTATCGCGGACCGCGCGCAGCAGATCGCCGAAGGCCGCGCCGCCGGTGACCCCGGTACGCAACACCAGGGTGCCGACGAACATGCCGACCATGCGATCCAGTGCCGGATGTCCGCGCCCGGCGATGGGTGTGCCGACGGTGATGTCGTCCGCGGCGGTGACCCGATGCAAGAGGGCGACCAGTGCGGCGTGCAGCACCATGAACATGGTGACGCCGTGTTCGGCTGCCAGGGACTGCAATTCGCGATGGGTGAAGGCGTCGAGGGTGCATTCGACGGTGCCGCCGCGATAGCTGGGCACCGGCGGGCGGGACCGGTCGGCCGGTACCGACAGCAGTTCGGGAATGCCGTCGAGGGCGCGCCGCCAGTAGTCGAGCTGGCGGCTGATCACCGAATCGGGATCACCTTCGACGCCGAGCACGTCCTGCTGCCACAGCGTGTAATCGGCGTACTGGATGGGCAATTCGGCCCAGTCGGGTTCGCCGCCGCCCGCGTACGCCCGGTAGGCGGTGGCCACATCGGCCGCGAGCGGTTGCAGTGACCAGCCGTCCATGGCGATGTGATGCACCACCATGACCAGCACGTGTTCGGACGGTTCGGCCCGGTTGCCGCCCGTAGCACCGGTCAGGCGCAACAGGGTGGCGCGCAGCGGAACCTGGGTGCCGAGGTCGAATCCGGCGGCGGTGACCCGGCGGATCTCCTCGGGCACCTCCTGCGGTTTGACCGCGCGCAGCGGCAGCGAGACCGCGGCGTCGGCGGGTTCGAGCACGTGCTGGCAGGGTTCGCCGTCGATTTCGGGGAAGACCGTGCGCAGCGTCTCATGCCTGCGCTGCACCGCGTGCAATGCCGCGCGCAACGCCTGTACGTTGAGGTCGCCGTGCAGGCGCAGTGCGACCGGAATGTTGTACGCGCCCAGCGCTTCTCCCTGATCCCCGGAGGCGTTGAACTTCTCCAGGAACCACAGTCGCCGTTGTGCGGCCGAGAGCGGGATCTGCGCGGGGCGGGTGCGCCGGCGCGGTTCCAGGCGGGCGTCGGCGGTGCTCGGACCGGAGTCCAATGCGGCGGCGAGCCCGGCCACGGTGGGCGCGGCGAAAACGGTCCGCACCTCCAGCCGGACACCGGTGGCGGTGGCCAGGCGCGCCACCAATTGGGTGGCGAGCAGCGAGTTTCCGCCGATTTCGAAGAAGCTGTCGTCCGCGCCGAGGTTGTCCGCGCCGACCAGATCGCTCATCACCTGGGCGACCAGGCGTTCGGTATCGGTCTCCGGATCGCGAGAGACCAGTGCGACCACGGCCCGGGGTTGCGGCAGCGCGTCGCGATCGAGTTTGCCGACCGGGGTCAGCGGAATGCGGTCCAGCGGGGTCAGGCTGCTCGGCACCATATGCGCGGGCAGGTGTTCGGCACAGTGCGCCCGCAGCTGATCCAGATCGACAGCGGCCGGATCGACGGGCAGTACGAAGGACACGATGCGCTTGGTGCCCGCGATATCGCGAACTTCGGTGTGCGCGAAGTGGATTCCCGGATGTGCGGTGAGCACGGCGTCGATCTCGCCGAGTTCGATGCGGAAACCGCGCACCTTGACCTGATGGTCACTGCGGCCCAGGTAATTCAGTTCGCCGTCGGCGGTCCAGCGCACCACATCACCGGTGCGGTACATGCGCGCGCCTTCGGGACCGTACGGATCGGCGATGAACCGCGCGGCGGTGAGGTCGTAGCGGTCGACATAGCCGCGCGCGGAACCCTGTCCGCCGATGTACAACTCACCGGGAACGCCGACGGGCACCGGGCGGAGTCGCTCATCGAGGACGAGCGCCCGCGCACCGCGCACCAGGGAGCCGATGGTGACGGGTTCCCCGACGACCATGGGCCCGGCGATGGTGACCACGACGGTGGTCTCGGTGGGTCCGTACCCATTGAACATGGCGCGCCCGGGCGCCCAGCGGGCCACTAATTCCGGCCCGCACGCCTCGCCGCCGACCATGACCGAACGCAAATGCGGCAGCGCCCAGCGGTCCCGGTCGATGGTGGAGAGCGCCGCCGGGGTCATGAAGGTGTGGCTGATCTCCTCTTCCTCCATGAGCGCGGCCAATTCGTCGCCGCCGTAGATATCGGCGGGCACGATGACCATGGTCGCGCCGGAGCCGACCGCCAGCAGCAGATCGAAGATGGCGGCGTCGAAGCTCGGTGAGGAGAAGTGCATGGTGCGGGCCTCGCGGTCCACCCGCATGCGGTCGCGGATCTCATCGGCGAAATTGGACAGGCCGCCGTGGGTCACCGCCACGCCCTTGGGTTTTCCGGTGGAGCCGGAGGTGTAGATGACGTAGGCGAGGTCCGCGGTCCACAGCGTGGTGGTGCGGTCGGCGTCGGTGATGGGTCCGTCGTCGAGTACTTCCAGATCGTCGAGGAGTTCGGGATCGTCGAGCAGCATCCAGGACATGGCGTGATCACCCGCGGCCGCGTGCAGCCGGTCGGCGTGTTCGGTCATGCTGATGCCGACCCGGCAGCCGGAGTCGGTGAGCATATGCCGCACGCGATCCGCCGGATAGTTGGGGTCGACCGGGACGAACGCCGCCCCCGACTTCGCGACGGCCAGCACCGACAGCACCGATTCGGCGGAGCGGGTCAGGCCCAGGGCCACCCGGTCGCCCGGGCCGATGCCCTGCTGAATGAGCGCGCGTGCCAGGCGATTCGAGTAGACGTCGGATTCGAGGTAGGTGAGCGCGGTGTCACCGAAGCGCAGGAATTCGCGGTCCGCGTTCAGGTGTGCGGTGGCGGCGAAGTACGCGGCCAGGCTGCACTGCGGTTCGGGCGCGGGTCCCCAGGCGGGGGTGAGCAATTCGCGTTCGGCGTCGGTGCGGGCGTCGATGGCGCGTACCCGGACCCGCGGGTCGGCGGTGACGGCCTCGAACACCCGGAGCAGGCGGTCGGTGAGGATCTGCACCGACTGCTGATCGAAAAGCTCCGCCGCGTAGACGAATTCGTAGATCCGGTCCTCGGCGGTGCGATCGCCGGGCAGCACCCGCAGTTCGAGATCGAACTTGGCGAGCGCGATATCGAGTTCCTCGGCCTGCAGGGCCAGACCCGGCAATTGCAGTGCGGGCAACGGTGTGTCCTGCACGGTCAGCGCGACCTGCAGGACCGGGCGGCTGCCGCCCGCACCGGTGCCGAGCTCCTCGATGACGCGTTCGAACGGCACCTCGGCATTGGCCATGGCCGCGAGTTCGGTATCGCGATCGGCCTGCAGCAGTTCGGCGAAGGTGCGGTCCGGATCCACATCCGAGCGCAGCACCAGGGTGTTGACGAACATGCCGACGAGCTCGTCCAGGCGGGTGTCGGTGCGACCGGCCACCGGGGTGCCGATGACGATGTCCCGGCCGCCGGTGACCACGCGCAGCAGCACCGCGAGGCTGGAGCGCAGCACCATGAACATGCTGACGCCATGGCCGCGCGCGAGGTCGGTGAGCCGGTGCTGCAGGTCTTCCGGCACCTCGAACCGCACCACGCCGGAGCGCTGGGTGGGTTCGGCGGGCCGGGCCCGGTCGTAGGGCAGCGGCATTTCCTCGGGCAGATCCGCCAGTGCGCCCCGCCAGTAGGCGAGCTGGGTGGCGGCGGTGCTCTCCGGATCGGATTCCAGGCCCAGGCATTCGCGCTGCCACAGGCTGAAATCGCTGTACTGCACCGGAAGTGGCGTCCAGGCCGGTGCGACCCCGCCGTGCCGGGCGGCGTACGCGATGGCCAGATCCCGGGTGAGCGGGCCGAGTGACCAGCCGTCGGCGGCGATGTGATGCAGCACGATGCCGAGCAGATGCCGTCGATTCCCGGTGCGCAGCAGGGTGATTCGCAGCGGGATGTCCCGGGTGAGGTCGAAGCCACGGCGGGCGAGCGAGCGCAGTGCGGTGCGCGCGCCGACGTCATCGGTGTCGATGGGGTCCAGCACCGGCAGGCACTGTGCGGTCTCCTGCAGCAGCTGGTGTGCGCCGTGTTCGTCCTCGGGGAAGACGGTGCGCAGCACCTCGTGCCGCTCGACCAGATCCGCCAGGGCCGCGCGCAGGGCGGGCACATCCGGATCGCCGTCGATTCGCAGCACGAACGCGATGTTGTAGGCACTGGATTCGGGGGAATATCTATTGAGGAACCACAGTCGCTGCTGCGGCAGGGACAGTGGTATGCGCTCCGGGCGCGGGGCATGCACAGCCAGCGCCGCCCGCTGCGTCCGGGGCGCTTCCTGCAATCGGGCGGCCACGCCCGCCACGGTGGGCGCTTCGAAGATGGCGCGCACCGGCAGTTCCACACCGAATTCGGTGTGCAGGGCCGCGGTGAGCCGGGTGGCGAGCAGTGAGTTGCCGCCGACCTCGAAGAAATTGTCTTCCGCGCCTTGGATTTCGGTACCGAGTACGGTGCCGAAGACGGCGGCGACCTGGAGTTCCATCTCGGTTTCCGGGGCGCGCGAGGGTGCGCCCGCGGCGAAATCGGGTGCGGGCAGCGCCTTGCGGTCGAGTTTGCCGGACGGGGTGACCGGCAGATTCTCCAGCAGGGTCAAGGCCGAGGGCACCATATAGCCGGGCAGCCTGCCCCGCGCGGTCGCCATGACGGCCGTGATATCGACCTCGGTATCGGCGGTGAGATAGGAGACCAGGCGCGGGATACCGCGTTCGTCATTGTGGACGACGGTGAGCGCGAAGGTGATTCCCTCGTGCGCCAGCAGCACATGATCGATCTCGCGCAGTTCGATGCGGAAGCCGCGGATCTTGATCTGATCGTCCGCGCGGCCCAGGAAGCGCAGCTGTCCGGAGCCGTCCGCGACCACGAGATCACCGGTGCGGTACATGCGCTCACCGCGTCGCCCGTGCGGATTCGCCGGGAACGACTGTGCGGTGAGCCCGTGCCGTCCGAGATAACCGCGCGCCAGGCCGGGACCGGACAGGTACAGCTCGCCCGCCACACCCGGTGGCACCGGATGCAGGCGGCCGTCGAGCACGAACAGGCGCATACCGCGCACCGGAAGACCAATGGGCACGGGCTGACCCGCGATCATCGGACCGGTGGCGGTCGCGGCGACCGTGGCCTCGGACGGACCGTACATATTGTGCATCCGGCGCACGGGCAGTGCTTCCGGTCGCGCCTCGGGATCGGTCCAGATGCGCACCAGATCCTCGGGGCAGGCCTCACCGCCGACGATGACCGCCTCGAGATCGGGCAGATCCCGCGAGGGCACGGTGCCCAGCGCCGCCGGGGTGACGAAGGCGTGCGTCACCCGCTCCTCGCGCAGCAGCACCGCCAGTTCGATACCGCCGTAGATACCGGCGGGCGCGACCACGATGGTGGCTCCGGCCGCGAAACCGAGCAGCAGTTCCAGTACCGAGGCGTCGAAGCTGGGCGAGGAGAAGTGCAGTGTGCGTGCGGAATCGGTGACGCGGAACAGATGCATCTGCTCATGCGCCAGCGAGGCGATGCCCGCATTGGTGACGACCACGGCCTTGGGCTTTCCGGTCGATCCCGAGGTGTAGATGAGGTACGCGGGTCCGGCGGTGCGCAGCGGGTGATGCCGGTCGGCGTCGGTGAGCGGGGTGAGCGGGAACTGTTCGCATTCGGCGGCGAGTTCGGGTGACCCGATCAGCAGCCAGTCGACGTAGCTCTTGCGGTGCCGCCCACGGTTTCCCGGCCAATCGGGCATTTCGCCGCGACGGTCCGGACTGGTGATGCCGAGCATGGCCCCGGAGTCGGCGAGCATATGCGCGATGCGATCGGCGGGATAGTCCGGATCGATCGGCACATACGCGGCACCGGTTTTGGCGACCGACCAGACCGCGAGCACACAGTCCAGACTGCGCGACAGCGCGACGGCCACCACCACTTCGGGGCCCGCGCCGTGTTCGATGAGCACGCGCGCCAGGCGATTCGAGCGCTCGTCGAGTTCGCGATAGCTGGTGTCCTGCCCCTGGTATCGCACCGCGACCGCATCGGGCACCCGTTCGGCGGTATCGGTGAGCAGGCGCGCCAGGGTGCTGGCGGGTTCGGCGGGCGACCCCATGATGGGCACCAGTTTGGCGATCTCGCGGGCGTCCAGCATGGGCAGATCGCCGACCGGGACGGCCGGATCGGCGACGGCCGCAGTGAGCACCGCACCGAAGCGGCGGGCAATGGCCTCGACCGTGGCATGGTCGAAAACATCCGCGGCATAACCGAATTCGGCGGTGAGCGGCATTTCCTCGGCCGCGGTGCCGAGCGGTTCGTGCACGGTGAGCTGCAGATCGAACTTGGCCACGTCGACCGCCATGGGCAGCACCTCGGCGGTCACCCCGGGCAGATCGAACTTCAGCTCGGGGGTGCTGTCGTAGGACAGCATGACCTGGAACAGCGGATGCCGGGCCGCCGAGCGCTCCGGGTTGACCACCTCGACGAGACGTTCGAACGGTACGTCGGCATTGGCGAAGGCATTGAGATCGGTATCGCGGACCTCGGCGAGCATGCGATCGAAGCCGGCGGCCGGATCGACCCGGGTGCGCAGCACCAGGGTGTTGACGAACATGCCGACGAGCTCGTCCAGGGCCGGATCACTGCGCCCGGCGATGGGGGTGCCGATGGCGATATCGGTCGTATTGCACAGGCGCGCGAGCACGGCCGCGAGCGCCGCGTGCAACACCATGAACGTGCTGACGCCGCGTTCGGCCGCGACGGCGGCGAGCCTGCGGCGGGTGTCGACCGGAATGCTGAACTCCACCCGGCCGCCATCGGTGGAGCGCTGCCGCGGCCGCGGGCGATCCAGCGGCAGATCGAGCTGATCGGGCAGGTCCGAGAGCGCGGCGCGCCAGTAGGCGAGCTGTTTGGACAGTGCGCTGGCGGGATCGGCTTCATCGCCGAGCAATTCGCGCTGCCAGAGCGCGAAGTCCGCGTACTGCACCGGAAGTGGCGTCCAGTCCGGTGCGACCCCGGTGCTGCGGGCGGCGACCGCGCTCATGATGTCGCGGGTCAGCGGTGCGATGGACCAGCCGTCGCCGCTGATGTGGTGCAGCACCATGAGGAAGACGTGCCGGTCCGGTCCGGTCTCGTAGAGCGCGACCCGCACGGGGGCCTGACTGCGCAGATCGAAGCCGTAGCCCGCGAATTCGGTGGCGAGGGTGAGGACATCGCCCGCGGTGGCGTCGATCGGGTCCAGGGTGAGCGGGATCTCGGCGGCCGGATGCACCACCTGGCCCGGACCTTCCGGACTGTCCGGGAAGGTGGTGCGCAGGCTTTCATGGCGTTCGAGCACATCGAGCAGACCCGCGCGCAGTGCCGAAATGTCCAGTGGCCCGGTCAAAGCCACGGCCAGGGGCATGTTGTAGGCGGCGGCGTGTTCGGCGAAGCGGTTCAGGATCCACAGCCGCTGCTGGGCCAGGGACAGCGGAATGTGCTCGGGCCGCTGTGCCGCACCGAGTTTCGGTGAGGAGGTCTCGGCCGCGAGCCCCTCCACGCGCGCGGCGAGCGTGCCGACCGTGGAGGATTCGAACAGATCGCGAATGGTGAGTCCCGCGCCAACCACATTGTTGACGCGCGCGATGGCCCGGGCGGCGCTGAGCGAATTGCCGCCGAGGTCGAAGAAATTGTCGCCGACGCCGATCTCGTCGATGCCGAGCACCTCGGCGAAGATGGCGATGAGCTGATGTTCGAGTTCGGTGCGCGGTCCGGCGCTGGGCCGGGCGGCACGACGCGGGGCGCTGCCCGGATCGGGCAGCGCCTTGCGGTCGACCTTGCCATTGGCATTGAGCGGTAGTTCGTCGAGCACCAGCAGCACCGGCGGCACCATATAGCCGGGCAGGATCCGGCGCAGACCGGCGAGCAGTTCGGCCGAATCGAGCGGTGCGGCGCCGGGTGCGGCGACCGCGTACGCGGCGAGTTCATCGCCGCCGCGACCACGGCGCGCGACGCAGACCGCGCGCGCCACCCGCTTATCGGACAGCAGGGCCGCTTCGATCTCGCCGAGTTCGATGCGCAGACCGCGAATCTTGACCTGGAAATCGCTGCGGCCCAGGTATTCCAGCACTCCGGTGCGACCGCCGCGCCAGCGCACCAGATCGCCGGTGCGGTACATGCGGGTGCCGGGGGAGAACGGGTTGGCCACGAAACGATCGGCGCTCAATCCGGGGCGGCCGAGGTAACCGCGCGCCAGCTGGACACCGGCGAGGTAGAGCTCGCCGACGACGCCGGGGGCCACCGGCTGCAAACGCGCGTCCAGGACATAGGTGCGGGTGTTCCACACCGGTGCGCCGATGGGCACATCGGTCGCGCCGGGCGTGCAATGCCAGGCGGTGACGTCGACGGCGGCCTCGGTGGGTCCGTACAGATTGTGCAATTGCGGTGCGCCGGAACCGGTGCCGAGCGCGGTGTGGAATTCGGCGACGGTGGCGGCGGGCAGTGCCTCACCGGAGCAGAACACCCTGGTCAGTCCGGTGCAGCCCGCGACATCGGTATCGGTGAGGAAGACCGACAGCATGGACGGTACGAAATGCGCCGTCGTCACGCCCTTGTCAGCGATGATCCGGGCCAGATAGCCCGGATCGCGATGTCCGTCGGGTGCGGCGATGAGCAGTCTCGCGCCGATCTGCAACGGCCAGAAGAACTCCCACACCGAGACGTCGAAGGTGGCGGGGGTCTTCTGCAGCACCACATCGGAGCTGTCCAGCGGGTACGCGTGCTGCATCCAGCGCAGGCGGTTCACGATGGCGGCGTGTGAGATGCCCACGCCCTTGGGCTTACCGGTGGAGCCGGAGGTGAACAGCACGTACGCCAGATGTTCGGCACGCAGCGGGGCGGTGCGGTCGGCATCGGTGACGGGCCGCGCGCCGTGCGCGGACAGGTCGGCGGTGTCGATATCGAATCGGGTTGCCGAATCGGGCAATTCGACCGCGTCCCGGGAGGCGGTGAGCACGCAGAGCGGATGCGCCTGTTCGACGATCTGCTCGATGCGGTCCACCGGATGATCGGGATCGAGCGGCAGGTACGCCGCGCCGGCCTTGACGATGGCGTACATGCCGATGAGCAGGTCGAGGCTGCGGCGAATGGCAAGGCCGACAACGGTATCGGGTCCGGCGCCGCGCGCGATGAGTTCGCGGGCCAGGCGATTGGCGCGCTCGTCGAAGGCGGCGTAGGTGAGCGTCTCGCCCTCGAAGTCCAGGGCGATCCGGCCCGGGCACATGGCGGCCCGATCGGCGAAGAGCCCGGCCAGGGTGCCCTCCTGGCGCGCGACCTGGGTCGAATTCCATTCGTGCAGAACGCGTTCGCGTTCGAAATCGGTCAGGGCGGGCATATCGCCGACGGCGGTCTGCGGATCGGCGCGCAGGAACCTGGCCAGATAATCGAGGAACCGGCCGTGGTGCATGGTCAGTTCGCCATCGCTGTACAGGCGCGGGTTGGCCTCGAAGTCGATGTGAATGCGATTGCCGACGCCGTTGTACAGGTTGATGGACAGATCTTCGACCGGTCCGGTGGAGAGCACATTGAGCGAGCCGACCAGGCTGCCGAACTTCAGCTCACTGTGGAACAGCATGAGATTGACCATGGGGCCGAAGAATCCACGGGCGTCGCGGGCGTATCCGCTGTCGCGGCGAATGTCATCGCTGCGGTAGCGCTGATGCCGCAGCGCGCCGGTGATCTGCAATTCGACCGCGCGCACGGTGTCGGCGACGGTTTCCGGGCCGGTGAAGCGCACCCGCACCGGCACCACATTCGACACCACGCCCGCCGAGCGGCGCAGTGCGACGGTGGTGCGCGCGGAGACCGGAAGGCTCAGCACCACATCCTGATTGCCGGTGACCGCGCGTACGTAACCGGCGAGCGCGGCGACGAAGAGCGCGGACGGGTTGGAGCCGAACGCGGTCGCCGCCTCCTGCACCGCGAGTTCGACCTCGGGGGCCAGCACCGCGGTGGCGCAGCGGCGGCCCGCGTCCGAACCGGCCGCCAGCACATTGGCATTGGAGAGCGTGATGGGTTCGCTGACGCCGTCGAGCTGTTCGCGCCAGTAGTCCGCGTCATTGCGGGAGCGGCTGGTTTCGCGGTAGCGGTTCTCATCGGCGTAGATGGTGGCCAGCGGGGTGGCGCGGGAGACGACCGGTTCGGTCTGGTTCTCCAGGGCCGAGTAGATCTCGGCGGTGCGGGTGGTGGCGTTCATGGCCCCGTACCCGTCGATGACGATGTGATGCCCGCGGGTGTACCAGATGTATTCCGAATCGCCCGTCCGCAGCACCACATTGATACTGAGCGGATCGTTCTCGATATCGATGACCGAGCTGGCGTGATCGTTCATCCACGCCAGGGCCGCGGCCCGCGGATCCGGTTCCTCGCGCAGATCGATGCGCCCCCAGCCCGGCCGCCGGGTGTGGTCGATCACCTGGTGCGGCACCCCGTCGATCTCCAGCAGCCGTACATGGCCCACCTCGGTCTCCGAGCCGAACCGCTCGATGGCGTACAGCAGGCGGCCGACATCCAGATCACCGTGGATCTCCACATATTGCGCGATGGTGAGGGGGATGTCGGGCCGGACATGTTGCGCGTACCAGAGGGCCGATTGCGCGGGAGACAACGCGAAAGGTTGAGCCGAGAATTCACCCGAAGAACATTGGTCGACACGATCGGTGGCCAATGAACTCATCAATCACTCCTTCTGCCGCTGTAAGACGCAACTCCCCGAACCCCCGTGCCCCGTCTCTTCGGCTTTCGCGCACGCGCGAGCCTTAGGACGTGATCCACGCCCTATGATTCGGAGCACCTCCCCGACCGGATTGGGGATGATCTCGAGTTGCCCGGCAACGAACGGCGTTGGCGGAGCGCATATTTAGACAGCTACCTCAAAGCAAACCTCGCGATTTTCGCGTTACTCGCAAAAGGAACCGTAGGAAACTCGGGCAAATCGGACGGTTCGACAGCCTCAGCTAAATATCGGCGAATCATGATCGCCGCAGCGGGACAGCCCTCGTCGCACGTGCCCGCAGTGAATTATTCGGCCGGAAGGGTGCCGGCCACCGCATCAGGATCTGCCGGAGTCGCAGTGGTGGTGCGCCGGCGAGTGACGGCCGCCACAGTTGCGACCGCGGCCAGGATACACAAGATTCGTTCCGGCGCGGGACCTATCCGGGAGGCGAGTGTCGTGTTCGTGCGCAGCGGCAGGGTCGCCACCAGAGCGGCCGGAACGAACTGCTCGGTCTGCTGCTGAATGGTGCCGTCGGCGGTGATCATGGCGCTCACCCCGGTGGTCACCGAAACCACCACGGCGCGACCGTGCTCCACCGCGCGAATCCGCGACATGGCGAGCTGCTGATAGGTCATCTCGCTCTTGCCGAAGGTGGCGTTATTGGACGGCACCGTGAGAATCTGCGCACCGGCGCGCACCGCGTCCTCGAAGGCGCGATCGAAGGCGACCTCGTAACAGGTGGCCACGCCGATGGCGACGGGCGCGCCGCCGCTCGCGGGCTGCACGTGCACCACGCCGTCACCGTTACCGGGCACGAAATAGCCAGCGCGGTCGGCGTATTCGGAGAAATGCCGGAAGAAGCTCCGATAGGGCAGGTATTCGCCGAACGGCTGGATGATCTTCTTGTCGTGCCGCTCGCCCGGGCCGCCGTCCGCGGTCCACACGATCACCGAATTGGTGGTGGTGCGATCGTCATTGACGAGCACCGCGCCAACCAGGATGGGGGCCTTGATATCTCGCGACGCCTGCGTGATCTCGGCATAGGCGTCGGAATTGCGCAGCGGATCGATATCGGAGGAATTCTCCGGCCAGATAACCACATCCGGCTGCGCGGCCTGCCCGGCCGCAACGGCCTTGGCGAGCTCTTCGGTGCGCTTGACGTGATTGTCGAGAACCGCGCGACGCTGGGAATTGAAGTCCAATCCCAACCGCGGCACGCTGCCCTGGATGGCGGCGACCGTGATCGGCCGGTTGCCGTCCTCCGGGCGGGGCAGCGCGGTCCGGAGGATCACTCCGGTGAGGGGAACTATAGCCACAAGCATTGCCGCAGCAACAATTCGGTTCCAGGATATGAGACGCCAACGCCCCGATCTGGGACGATTCGGACGCGCCCGCGGCGTGTCCGTGCTACGCGCGAACGCGATGCCCCACACCGTCGCCGCAGCCAGTCCCGCGCCCGTGAGCGCCACCGCGAAACTCACCAGCGGTGCGCCGCCGAGCATGGCGTACGGCAGATACCAGCCGTCGGCCTGCCCGAAAGCCAGTCTGCCCCACGGGAACCCACCGAACGGAAAGCTCGAGCGTCCCCATTCGGTGAGCGACCACACCGTGGCGACCCACAGTGGCCAGCCCGGCAACCGCCCGACCACGCGCACCAGCATTCCGAACAATCCGACATACACCGAGAGCGCCGTCGAGAGTCCGATCCACGGCACCGGTCCGACATAGATTCCGGTCCACGGCAGCAACGGCAGGAAAAACGCCATCCCAGCGAGGAATCCATACCCGAAACCCCCACGCGGACGGCCGTTTCCGCGCACGGTGAGAATGAGAATCGCAATCCCGACCGGCGCGAGAAACCACAGCGTCCGAGGCGGGAAACTCGCGAACAGCAACAGTCCGGCGATCACCGCCGCAACCATGCGCGCCACCACCGGATGATCCCGCAGCAAACCGTTCGCCCGGGCGGCTATGCCGCGCCCCGCCGCGTCGCTCCCCGCATGATCATCGCCCTCGACAATCGACTTGCTCACGACGCCAATACCTTTCGATCCTGCACCGCACCCCGAAACGTCTTTCCCGATGGGATGCGGATCGCACGCCCGAGATATGGCCTGCCGGTTCGGAATTCATGCCGACCGTACGCGATGTCGAGCGGCGGGCGGTGCACCAGGTCGCGACGCGGCCGGGCCTTCGCCCTATCGTCGGCCACTGTCGTGCGCGAAGCGCCTTCCGCCGGCCCGTCAGACCGCATGAATTGTGGTCCCGCGGTGCACGGTGGCCAGGCAGCGGGGCAGGGCCGCGTCCGGGGTCAGGGGCGGGAGGCCGGGGACTCGGGAGCGGGGGTCGGTGGACCAGCGCTGGACGGTGTCGGCGGCCGCGGCGACGACCAATTCGTCCGCTTCCCACACCGCGTACGAGGCGGGTGAGCCGGGGACCAGGGTTCCGGCGACGCCGTCACGGACGCCGCCCGCGCGCCATGCGCCCCGGGTCGCGGCGGCGAAGGCGGCGCGCGGGGAGATCTGGTGGCCGGGGGTGCGGTGGTTGACCGCCGCGCGCAGCGCCTCCCACGGGCTCAGGGCGGTGACCGGGGCATCCGAGCCGATGGCGAGGGAGATGCCCGCGGAAGCCATGGCGGAGAAGGGGTTCAGGGTGGCGGCGCGGTCCGCGCCCAGACGCGCGGCGTACATACCGTCCGTGCCGCCCCAGGCTGCGTCGAAAGCCGGTTGGACGCTGGCGATTACACCCCAGGCGGCCAGTTTCGCGATCTGCTCGGCGTCGACCATTTCGGCGTGTTCGATGCGGTGTCCGCGTGCGGCGAAGGCGGGGCCGCCGACCTGGGTGACGACCTGTTCGAAGCCCGCGACGACCGCGTCCATTGCGGCATCACCGATGACGTGGAAGCCGGATTGGATCCCGGCCTCGGTGCACGCGAGCACATGGGCGGCAATGGCTTCCGCGTCGAGGTAGGAAGTGCCGACGGTGTCCCGATCGGCGTACGGGTCGCGCAGCCACGCGGTGTGCGAGCCGATGGAACCGTCCACGAACAGGTCCCCGCCGAGCGCGTGCACGCCGAGTTCCTTGATCAGGGTGCGGGCCTCGTCGGCGGTGCGCACAGCCTGACCCCAGTACGCGCGCACCTCCACACCGTGGTCGAAGGCGAGCAGTTCGCGCACATCGGTCTCACCGGAGATATCGGGTCCGGCGCATTCGTGAACGGCGGCAATGCCATTGGCGGCGGCGTGATCCAGCGCGGCGCGACGGGCGGCATCGCGCTGCGCGGGTTCCAGTGCCCCGAGCGCGGCGCGGCGCACCAGGTGATGCGCTTCGGCGCGCAATGGTTCACCCCGGGTGAAGCCGGGTGTTCCGGTCAGCGCGGGCACGGCGTCCAGCAGTGCGGTGGAGGCGACGGCCGAATGCGCGTCCACCCGAGCCAGATACACGATGCGCCCGGGTGCGGCGGCGTCGATCTCCGCCAGGGTGGGCGGGCGGCCTTCGGCCCACGTGGTGTCGTCCCAGCCATCCCCGAGCACCGGTCCGGCGGGGTGCGCGGCAGCGTGCGCGCGCAGCAGTTCCAGGCATTCGGCGAGCGAACGCGCCTGTGCCAGATCGAGTCCGGTGAGTTTGAGTCCCAGCGCGGTGGTGTGCACGTGCGGGTCCACGAACGCGGGTGCGACGAACGCCCCGCCGAGGTCGACGATCTCGGCGTCCGGGTGCAGTGCTCGTCCGGTGCGGTCCGCGCCGACCCACACCACGGTGCCGTCGGTGACGGCCATGGCGGTGGCGTCGGGATTACTGGAGCTGTAGATGCGACCGCCGACAAGCAACTGGGTACTCACGGGTTTCCAGTCTGCCGCACGCGCCGCGTGCACTCGCAACCGCACTCCACCCACCGGACGTACGTCACATCTCGCCCGGCGCTCACGGTGATTCGGACTCGCGCGCTCCGTGTGGGAGGCGACATTATTCGGAGGGCTGCGCCTTGGCCGCGAGTTCAGTGATGGCGGCCGCGACCTCGGCGGGATGGGTGAAGGGCAGTTTGTGATCGCCCTCGAGCCAGCGCACCTCGATGCTCGGCACCGCGGCATGCAGGATTTCGCCGCCATCGCGCCAGGTCTTGTTGATCCGGGCGGCCTGCGCGTCCCTACCCTGCGAGGTCTGCGTGGCCAGCAGCATGGTCACCGGGCAGTCCAGGGTGCGATAGGTGTCCAGCAGTTTCTGCCGCCGCTGATCGACCTCGATGGTGAGGTCGGCGAACGCCTTGCCCGGCATGGCGTATCCGTGCGCGCTCATACGCACCAACAGCATGGCGAGTTTGGTGCCGAGGCTGTTGAAGGATTCGCGGGTCTTCTTGGGATCGTCGATGAGCGATGCCTGGATGGGGGCCGCGCCGTCCAGCAGCACCAGTCCGGCGATCTCGCCCGGATGCGCGGCGGCGTACTCGACCGCAAGATCCGCGCCCAGGGACCAGCCGATGAGTATCGGCTGCTGCACATCCAGCGCGCGCAGCACCGCGTCCACATCGGATTCGAAGTCCGCGAACTTGTAAGACTCTGCGGTGGAAGCCTTTCCGTGCCCACGCAGGTCGAACGTGATGCTCTCGTATCCGTGCAGTTCCGAGACGACCTGCTTCCACGCGACCTGGGTCGCGCCCGCGCCGTTGAGGAAGACGAGCGCGGGACCCGCCCCGGACCGCGTCACCGGCAGGGTGACCGCGCCATTGCGCACGGTGGTCTCGCTGGACATCGCTATCGGCCCTTCGACTATGCGGGTCTGAACGGCGTTCAGCCTACGGTCAGCGCGGGTCGATCATGCGGCGGGCATCGCCCTGGCCGTCGTCGTAGTACTCGGTGACCACGGTGGCGTCGATGACCTCACCGTCGGGATCGATCACCACATTGCGGTAGCCGTACGGGCCGACCGCGGTGGCGACCCGGGCCAGGCGGCGCGCGGCGAACGCGGCCACCACCGGGCGGATCAGGAAACGGGTGAACGGCACCAGCGCGACCAGGCCGATCAGCGAGGTGAGCAGACCGGGCACGAACATCAGCACCGCGCCGACCGTAACCAGTGCGCCGTCGGCGACGGCGGTGCTCGGGTCGAGCTCACCGCGCGAGGCGCGGCGGAAGTTCTCGAAGACGCGACGGCCCTGCGAGCGAACCAGGATCAGGCCCGCGGCCGAACCCGCGATGAGCAGCAGAATGGTCGGGAACACGCCGATGAGGTGACCGAACAGAATGAGCGTGGCGATCTCGGCGATGAAGTACGCGGCGAACAATAGTGCGGGCATTAGGCGATCCTTTCGGCGATCTACTTCCCTCAACGGTTCGCACTGCGAATTTTCTCCCGATGCGTCCGGATTCACATTCGGCTATCAGGGTGTATGCGGTAATGCCCGGTGCAGAGCGGGTCAGGCGTTGCCCGGCCGGACCAATCCGGTTTCGTAGGCCAGCACCACCGCCTGCACGCGATCGCGCAGGTTGAGCTTGGTGAGCACGCGCCCGACATGGGTTTTGACGGTCGCCTCGGACAGGAACAGAGCCCCGGCGATCTCGGCATTGGAGCGTCCGACGGCGATGTGTTCGAGGACCTCGCGCTCACGGGCGGTGAGCACATCGAGGATGGCGGGATCGCGCCCGGCGGCGGGATCATCGGCGATGAGACGGTCCAGCAGGCGTTTGGTGACCTTCGGTGACACCACGGCGTCCCCGGCGGCGACACTGCGAATGGCCGAGATGAGGTCCTCGGGCGGGGTGTCCTTCAACAGGAAGCCGCTGGCCCCGGCGCGCAGCGCGCCCAGCGCGTGCTCGTCGAGATCGAAGGTGGTCATGACCAGAACGCGGCTGCCGCAACCGGATTCGATGATTTTGCCGGTGGCGGTGACACCGTCGGTGATGGGCATGCGCACATCCATGAGCACCACATCCGGGCGCAGTTCGGCGGTGCGGGAGATGGCGGTGGCCCCGTTATCGGCCTCCCCCACCACCTCGATATCCGGGTGGGCGCCCAGCACCATCTTCAAACCCGCGCGCATGAGTTCCTGGTCGTCCACGACGAGAACGGTGATCGGCACATCATCCAATCTATCGGTACGACGGCCGGACCGGCCCCGGCGGCTAGTCCGGGACGGCCCGGTACAGCGGGATCGTGGCGTGCACCGCCCAGCCGCCATTGCCGGTGCGGCCGACGGTGAGGGTGCCGCCGAGCACCGCGATGCGTTCGCGCATACCGACCAGGCCGAGACCACTGCCGGGAATCAGGCTCGCGGGGGCGGTGATCCGGGTGGGCAGGGATTCACCGCATTTACCGTGCGTGCGGGCAGTCGGCGCGCCGCCGGAATCGACGATATCGAGCAGCACATCGTTCTCCGCGCGTTCGATGCGGACTTCGGCGCGCGGATCGGGACCGGCGTGCCGCAGGGTATTGGTGAGCGATTCCTGCACGATGCGGTGGATGCCGAGGCTGACTTCCGGTGTGACGGTATCGATTTCGCCGCACAATTCCAGGGAGACATCGAGTCCGGTATCGCGCATCATGCGTACGACTTTGGCGATGCCCGCGGTGCCGTGCTGCGGAAGTTCTTCCGGCGCATGCTCGATGCGCAGCAGCTCCACGGTGCGCCGCAGTTCGCGCAGCGCGTCGCGGCCGGTTCCGGCGATGGTGGTCATGGCCTTCTCGGCCAGATCGGGATTGTCCCGCAACGCGAATCGCGCACCGTCGGCCTGCACGATGATCACGCTCACCGCGTGCGCGACCACATCGTGCAATTCACGAGCGATGCGCGTGCGCTCGGCCGCGACGGCATCGTGCGCACGCCTTTCCTTGTCATAGTCGGCAACCGCCAACCGTGCAGCCACCTCTGCGTCATAGGCGTGCCGCGCCCCCACGAATTCGGCGAAGGTCCAGCACAGCGCGTAATACAGCGCCGTGAACGCCAGATCACCACCCTCGGGTTTGCCGATCAGCAGAAACGAGAGCGTGCTGTCGAAGACCAGCAACCCCAGATACCAGAGTCCTTCGCGCCGGCCCACATACGCGACCAGCGTGTACAGCATCACCCCGAGCCCCAGCAGCGCCGGATGCACCGACGAATCATCCCCGGCCCAATGCGTGATCGTGGTGCTCGTGGAAATCAGCACCAACACCAGCGCCGCCCCGCGCGGATAGGTCCGCCGGAAAATGATCGGCACCACCAACAGCACACCCAGCACCAGGTAGGCGACCTTATTCCTGGCCTCCCCCACCGCCAGCACATCCAAGGTCAACAGCAACAGAGCCAGTATGGAATCGGAGATGAGCGGCTTCCCTCGCAGCCACAAGCTGAACCGGCGCACTCCCACACCCTAGAGGTAGGCGGTTTGCTCGCGGTTCACGAAGTCTGGTTGGGTCGCGGGGTGGGTGTTGCGGACTGGGCGGTTTTGCTGACGGCGGCTACCGCCGCGGGGTGGGTCGATGCCGTGGTCGGCGGCGGGGGTTTGATCGTCTTGCCGACGCTCTTCGTGGTGCTGCCCGGACTCGCGCCGCAAACGGCGTTGGGCACCAATAAGATTGCCGCGTTCTCCGGCACCACGGCCGCGGTGATCACCTTCGCCCGCAAGGTGCCGATGCGCTGGAAGCTGCTGATTCCCGGCGCGGTGATCGCCGCCATCGCGGCGGCGTGCGGTTCCGCACTGGTGGCCCTGATCGACCGCAAATACTTCATCCCGATCGTCATGGTGGTGCTGATCGGCGTCGCCATCTTCGTCACCATTCGCCCGTCCGTGGGCGTCACCATGGCGACCCATCCCCCCACCCGCCGCAAAACCCTGCTGGTCGTGGGCCTGGCCGCCGGTCTCATCGGCCTCTACGACGGCGTCCTCGGCCCGGGCACCGGCACCTTCCTCATCATCACCTTCGCCACCCTGCTCGGCACCGAATTCGTCCGCGCCGCCGCCATGGCCAAGGTCATCAACTGCGGCTCCAACCTCGGCTCCCTGATCTTCCTCGCCTCCACCGGCCACGTCCTCTGGGCCCTGGGCCTCTCCATGGCCGTCGCGAATGTGGCGGGCTCCATCGTGGGCTCCCGCATGGCCCTCGCCAAGGGCGCAGGCTTCGTCCGCATCGTCCTACTGGTCGTGGTGGTAGCCATGGTGATCCGCCTGGGCTGGCAGCAGTTCGCCTGATTCCCGCCGTACCGCTGAGGCACGACGGGCCGGGGTCAGACGTAGGCGTTTTCGCGGACTCGTAGGTCGCCTGCCGGTTCGGGGTCCGGGTCGGATGCGGAAGAGTTGCCGCGCCAAGAGGATTCGCCGCCCGAGTCGGGGGTGGGGGTGGAGTCGGGGGTGACGCAGGAGCCGGTGGGGAGGTGGTGCACCGGGTCGGGGGTGACGCGGCGGAGCATGGCGGCGCCGAGGTGGCGAACCGGGAGGTCGGTGCGGCGCACGGGTTCCGTGGTCACGTAGGACGGGCGGGGGTCTTCGGTGCGGGGCGCGGGGGTTTGGTCTACGCGCGGGGCGGCCGTCATGGCGTGGGAATGGCTGGCGTCCGGATCGGCGCTGGCTATCGCCGCGGGGGGCGGGGCGGAGAGCCAGGGGGCCAGGACCTTCGAGGTGGTTTCCTGGATCTTGCGTTGCAGCTCATCGGGATCGCTGATGGCGCTGGTCTGGAACAGAACCGTCAGCGCGCCGGAGACCGCGCCGACGACCGCGCCCACCAGGGCGGCCGCGCCGACCTCGTCGAGTTCGTCGGGGAAGGCGGTGCGCAGTTGCCGGGCTATTTCCTGTTGCGCCGAGAGCTGGGCGTAGGCGGCGCGGCCCGAGACGGCGGGGACGGTGCGCGAGACCTGCGCTCGGACAACGGCTATGCGGGCGGCGAGGGTGTCGCCGAGGTGCTCGCCGGGGTTATCGCCGGCCGCGCGTAAGGCACGTAGCAACACCTCGACGGGGCGTTCGTCGGGACGGCGGGCGGCGATGGCGCGGGCGGCCGCACTCACCCGATCGTCGGGTTCGGGAAAGAGGAGTTCCTCTTTGCTGGCGAAGTAGTTGAAGAACGTCCGGGTGCCGACTTCGGCGGCCGCGGCGATATCGGCGACGGTGGTCGCCTCATAACCTCTGCTTTCGAACAATTCGACGGCGGCCTCGTAGAGGGCACGGCGGGTGCGTTCTCGTTTGCGGTCGCGGAGCGCTGATGGCGGCACGCGGGCAGACGCTACGCCATTGCGACCGAAAAACCCGGTATGTACTGGGCTTGTCGCCCGCGTTTCATGCTGTGCTTCTTCACACTCCGTGCATTCTTGCAGCGTGTGCAGGTTTGCACGGTGTGAACTTCATTGTGTCCCAGTGTGTTGTTGAAGCACCGGTACGCGACCCTCTAGCGTGGTGCGGGTGAGCATCGCAACCAAGGTCGTGGATCCCGAGTTCCGCGCGCTGCCGCTGACCGCGCTCGCCGATGCCGCTCTGACGGCGGCGCGAGCGGCCGGGGCGGAGTACGCGGACCTGCGGGTGCACCGACTCACGCAGCAGAGCATCCGGTTACGCGACGGGCGCGTCGAATCCGTGCGCGACAGTACCGATCTCGGTTTCGCGGTGCGCGTGATCGTCGACGGCACGTGGGGATTCGCCTCGCACGCCGATCTCACACCGGAGTCGGCGGTGCAGGTGGCGCGGCGCGCCGTGACGGTTGCCAGCACATTGCGCGGCCTGAATCGCGAGCGTGTCGAGCTCGCCGATGAGCCACGTTATGACGGCGTGGAATACGTCTCCGAATACGATATCGATCCGTTCGCGGTGCCGACACCGGACAAAGTCGCACTGCTACTGGACTATTCGGAGCGGCTCAAAGCAGCCGACGGCGTGGATCACGTGACAGCGAACGTGCTGCAGGTGAAGGAGCAAACCTTCTACGCCGACACCTTCGGCTCGCGCATCACCCAGCAGCGTGTGCGCCTGCACCCGGAGATCGAGGCCATCACCGTCGATCCGTCGGCGGGCGTCTTCGAAACCATGCGCACCCTCGCCGCCCCGGCGGGTCGCGGCTGGGAGTACGTCACCGGCGCGGACGGAACCTGGGACTGGAACGGCGAACTCGCGCAGATCCCCGGGTGGCTGGCCGAGAAGGTCAAGGCCCCGACCGTCACCGCCGGACCCACCGATCTGGTCATCGACCCCACCAATCTGTGGCTGACCATCCACGAATCCATCGGCCACGCCACCGAATACGACCGCGCCATCGGCTACGAATCCGCCTATGCGGGAACCTCCTTCGCGACCCCCGACAAACTCGGCACGCTGAAGTACGGCACCCCGATCATGCATGTCACCGGCGACCGCACCCAGCGGCACGGTCTGGCCAGCGTCGGCTGGGACGACGAGGGCGTCGCCGGACAGCGATGGGATCTGGTGCGCGAGGGCGCCCTGGTCGGCTATCAACTCGACCGCGTCTTCGCACCCCGCCTGGGCCTGGAGCGTTCCAACGGCTGCTCGTATGCCGATTCGGCACACCACGTTCCGATCCAGCGCATGGCGAACGTCTCCCTGCAACCCGATCCCGAACGCGATACCACCACCGCCGAACTCATCTCCCGCGTCGAGAACGGCATCTATATCGTCGGCGACAAGTCCTGGTCGATCGATATGCAGCGCTACAACTTCCAGTTCACCGGCCAGCGTTTCTTCCGCATCCGCGATGGCGAACTCGCCGGGCAGCTGCGCGATGTCGCGTATCAGGCCACCACCACCGACTTCTGGGGTTCGATGGAAGCGGTCGGCGGCCCCTCCACCTGGGTGCTGGGCGGTGCGTTCAATTGCGGTAAGGCCCAGCCCGGTCAGGTGGCGGCGGTCTCGCACGGTTGCCCGTCGGTGCTGGTGCGCGGGGTCAATATTCTCAATACCCGCGCCGAAGCCGGACAGTAGGAAAGGACCGACACGGTGAGTGTGCTCCCCGCCCCCGAGGTCGTCGAACGCGCGCTGCGGTCCTCGCGCGCCGATGAGGCCATGGTGATCGTCACCGACGCGCATGAGGCGTCGCTGCGCTGGGCCGGAAACTCCATGACCACCAATGGTTCCTCGATAGCGCGGGACTGGGCGGTGGTCTCGATCTTCCGCGATGACGCCGGTGCGCGCGTCGGCAGCGTGAGTTCCACGAGTGTGGACCCGGCCGATATCAAGGCCGTGGTGCGCGCCAGTGAGGAGGCCGCGCGCACCGCCGAACCCGCGCGCGATGCCATGCCGCTGCTGGATCCGCAGATCGTGGATCACGCGACCCTCGATGCCATGCTGGATTGGGAGGGTGAACCCGGCAGCACCGATATCTCGGTCTTCGCCGAACTGGCCCGCGATCTCGCACCCGGGTTCGACGGCAGCGATCAGCTGTACGGATTCGCGCATCATCAATTGCATTCCACCTGGCTGGGCACCTCGGCCGGGATTCGGCGGCGCTGGGTGCAGCCGACCGGATCGGTGGAGATCAACGGCAAACGCGGCGCCGGAGCGGATTTGGCGAGCGCGTGGGTCGGTGCGGGCACCACCGATTTCGCGGATGTGGATGTGCCCGGCCTGCTCGCCGAGCTGTCCCGCCGCCTGGATTGGAGCAAACGGCGGGTCGACCTGCCCGCCGGACGCTACGAAACCCTGCTGCCGCCATCGGCCGTCGCGGATCTGATGATCTATATGGCGTGGACCATGGAGGGCCGCGGCGCGCATGAGGGCCATACCGCGTTCTCCCGCGCGGGCGGCACCCGAATCGGGGAGCGGCTCACCGATATTCCGCTCACCCTGTATTCGGATCCGAGCGCGGCCGGACTGGAGTATCGGCCGTTCGTCGCGACCCCCGCGTCTTCGGAATCGCTGTCGGTGTTCGATAACGGGCTCACCGCGCAGCGCGCGAACTGGGTGCGCAAGGGCGTCATCGAGAATCTGGTGTATCCGCGCGCCACCGCGGCCGAATTCGATGCCACCGTCACGGTTCCTGGCGAGAACCTGCTCATGACCGGCGGCGGGGACGCGTCCCTCGCGGATATGATCGCGCGCACCGAACGCGGGCTGCTGCTGACCTGCCTGTGGTACATCCGCGAGGTGGATCCGGCGACGCTGCTGCTGACCGGTCTCACCCGCGACGGGGTGTACCTGGTCGAGAACGGTGAGGTCACCGCCGCGGTCAATAACTTCCGCTTCAACGAATCACCCCTGGATCTGCTGCGCCGGGTCAGTGAAGCGGGCCGCAGCGAGATCACCCTGCCGCGCGAATGGAAGGACTGGTTCACCCGGACCTCCATGCCCGCCTTGCGAATTCCCGATTTCCACATGTCCTCGGTGAGCCAGGCGACGTAACCGGTGCCGACTGGCGAGCCGACCTCGGGCGTGAGGGACGACTCCGGGCCCAACGGCCGGCACGCGGACGGTTCGTCGCGCATCGGTATGGGTACACGCGGCGGCTGGTGGGCGGTTGTCGCGGGAATGACGGTGGTCGGCGTGCTCGAAGCCGTTGTGTTGCATTTCCTCGCGACGGCGCTGCTGCCCACCGTGGCGGCGCGCATCGTGGATGCGGTGGTGGGCGGTGAGACGCTCTTGGTCCTGCTCGCGGCGGCCTCACCGCTGTGGAGCGTGATCCGGGTCGATAACGCACGCGTGCGGGCACGCTTCGGCTGGCTTGCGGCCGTTGATATTCCGCGAACCGAGATCGGCAAGGCCGAGCGGTTCCGGCCGACACCGCAACGCCCCGCCGAACTCGGCTTGGATTTCGACGCGGACAGCGAACTACTCTCGTTCATCCGCTCCCCCGGCTCCCCCTTGGTGCGCATCGACTTTCGCGCCGAGCTGCCCGCCCGCACCCGCGGCACCCGGCGGGTGCGCGCCCGGGCCGTACTGCTCAGCACCTCCGATGCGGAGCGATTACTCGCGGCATTGCCCACCGCCGCCCGCTGATCGCGACACGCCACGGCGCGGGTGACGCGCCCAGCGAACACGCCGCAGACGGCGAACACACGCCAAATCGGCTCCGCCACGCAATGATTCCTTCGGCTAGCTACCCGGCTGTACCGGCATCACCTCTTCCAGCGTTCGCACCAGAAGGACCGAACCATGAGCACCTCGACCGTTATCTCCAAGGACGGCACCGTCATCGCCTACGACAAGATCGGCGGCGGCCCGGCCGTCGTCCTGGTCGACGGCGCGTTCTGCCACCGGGGCATGGGGCCCAGCGCCCCTGTGGCCAAGGAGCTTTCGGACAGCTACACCGTGTACACCTATGACCGGCGCGGACGCGGTGCGAGCGGGGACACCCAGCCGTACGATCCGCAGCGCGAGATCGAGGATCTCGCCACGGTGGCCGCCGAAGCCGGTGCGCCCGTGAGCATTTGCGCCTTCGCCTCCGGCGTCCCGCTCGCCCTGGAGGCGGTGCGGCACGGATTGGCCGTCGACAAACTCGGGCTCTATGAATTCCCGCTGGTCACCGATGATTCCCGCACGCCGATCCCGGCCGACTACCAGCAGCGCCTGATCGATCTCATCGCCGCCGAAAAACGCGGCGCCGCAATCAGATACTTCATGCGCGCCGCCATCGGAGCGCCCGCACCGGTGACGGCGGTCTTCCCCCTCATGCCCGGCTGGTCCGGACTCACCAAGACCGCGCACACGCTGCCGTACGACGCCCGCTTCCTGGCCGACGCCCTGGACGGTAAACCCATCCCCGCCGATCGCTACGACTACATCACCGCACCAACCGCAGTCTTCGCGGGCTCCAAGAGCCCGCAGTGGATCCGCCACGGCAATACCGCACTGGCGCAGGCCATTCCGGGCGCGTATTACGCCGAACTGCCCGGTCAGACCCGCCAGGTCAAGGCCAGGCTCTTCACGCCCACGTTGAAGACGTTCTTCGCGGCCAGGCCGACGCACTGACGATCCCGCGCCGGTTCCACACCGGCACAGCGAGTTTCGGACCGAATCGGACCCGGTGATCCGCACCCCGCGCGCTGATCACCGGTTCCGATCAGCCCGCCGCGCGAGTGGCGGTGGCCAGTGCCGTCCATTCGAGAATGGTGTCCGCCACCAGCTTCGGATCGTCGTACATGGGGACGTGGCCGACATCGGGCAGCGTGCGCCAGGTCGCGGACGGGGCGTAGCGACGCCAGTTCGGGGCGTAGCGGTCGTACGGGAGGATGCGATCGCTACCGCTCCAGGCGATCAGCACCGGCAGATCCAGCGGACCGTACGGCTCGTACTCGGTGGCGATAATTCCTGGAAAGTCCTCGATCGCGGTGCACTGCAAAGCGTTTCGCGCGGCCAGCATGGCATGCTCGGCGGTGACCCGATCACCGTGCTCACAGACCACCCGCATGGCCTCGCGGCGCAGCGCGGGCACCCGCATCACCAGCGGTAGCAGGGGTGCGCCCAGCCGTTGCCGACGGCGCATGGCGCGGAAGATGCCCGGCACCCGGGTCTCGGTGGTCGACCACGCTCCGGCCGGAGACAGCGCGACCACACTGCGCGCCCGGCCTCGACGCGCCAATTCCATCGCCAACCAGCCGCCCAGGGAGTTTCCCACGATGTGCGCGGTCTCGAATCCGGCGTCGTCCATGGCCTTTTCGAGCCAATCGGTGGCCTTCGCGATCGTGTACGGGCGCGGCCAGCCGGGAACATCGATCATTCCGGCGTGCCCGGGAAGGGTCGGCGCGAACACATCGTGATGTTCGAACAGTAGGGGCGCGACCGTATCCCAGCAATGCCAACTACTGGTGCCGCCGTGCAACAGCAGCAGCGGTTCCCCCTGCCCGCCTCGCAACGCGGTCGTCGAATGGGTATCGGGGTTCGTCGGCATTGACGAGTCCTTTCTACGGTGGATCGAGCAGGGCCAGGCGCATGAGCTGACCGAGTGAGCGCGCGGAGTTCTCCGGGGTGTCCCCGGGTTGGATCATGTGGCTGAACAGCAGCCGGACCAGGCTGTTGACGAAGAATTCCAGGTCGATATCGGTGCGCAGCAGGGGTTTCCAATGCTGTTCCACATTGGCCAGCGCCAGCTGAGTCGCGGCGGCCAGGTACGGCCCGGAGCGAATCGTCACCAGCGAGAGCATTTCGTCGGGAGCCTCGGGCGCGGCGCCCAGCACCACCGCCGACAACGGATCCTGCGCCTGGGTGCGCAGCAGGAATTCGGCGATCGCGGTGATGGCGGCGACCGGATCCGCGCGATGCTCCTCGAACACCGCGGCCGCACCGGTCAGGTAGCGCGAGGTGTTCTCCCAGGAAATGGCTTCCAGCACAGCCGCTTTGGAGCCGAATTCGTTGAACACGGTGCGCCTGCTCACCCCGGCGCGGATGGCGATATCGGCCATCCGGACCGCGTTCCAGCCGGTGCTGCCCGCCAATTCCATGGCGGCGTCGATGATGCGCTGCCGGGCCAGCGCACGGGAGGCCGCGCGCAGGGAGGGTGTCTCGCTGCTGTTCACGGCGTACATCCTTCCCTGTCCGCATGATCACGTCTTCCTTCACCCGCCGGTTGACAGTCGCACTCCACACATTGAATAGTTGCACTCTGATGTTCTCAGAGTGCACGCACCGCACTCGACTGTCAACAAGATGCACGTTTTGGAGGTTCCGTGTCGCTGCCCGCCGACCTGGCCGACCGGCTGACGATCCCGCTCATAGCCGCGCCGATGACCGGCGTCTCCGGTCCGGAAATGGTCGCCGCGACCTGCCGGAACGGGGTGATCGGAGCCTTTCCGACGCATAACGCGGCCGATTCCGAGGAACTGGACGACTGGCTCACCCGTTTGAGCGCGCTCCCGGCCGACGCCGCCCCGATCGCGCCCAATCTGGTGGTGCATCGCACCAACGCGCGCCTGACCGCTGATCTGGACCGGCTGCGCGCACATCGGGTGGAGCTGGTCATCACCAGCGTCGGCTCCCCCGAACCCGTCATCGAACCCCTGCACGCCTTCGGCTGCCGCGTCTTCGCCGATGTCGCCACCCTGCGTCATGCCCGCCGCGCACTCGACGCGGGTGCGGACGGCCTGATCCTGCTCACGGCGGGTGCGGGCGGGCAGACCGGTTCGGCGAACCCGTTCGCGTTCGTGCGCGCGGTGCGCGAATACTTCGACGGGCCCGTCGTGCTCGCGGGCGGTATCGGCGACGGTCACGCCCTGCTGGCCGCGCGCACGCTCGGCGCGGATCTGGCCTATATGGGCACCGGATTCATCGCCACCACCGAAAGCCGTGCGCCACAGCGCTATCGCGAAGCCGTGGTGGCGGCGACCCTCGACGATGTGCGCCAGACCGACGATGTCGGCGGGCTCCCCGCCAATCTCCTCGCCGCCTGGCTCGATGAGCTGCACATACAACGGGTGTCGGCGGGCGACTTCCGGACCGAACGACTGCTGGGCGGCCGAACCGTCTGGAGCGCCGGGCATTCGGTGTCCGGTGTACACGCGGTGACATCAGCCGCCGAGGTCATCGAACGGGTGCGCGCCGAATATCGCGAAGCCCGCGATCTGCTGCTCGAAAACTCCTGCGGGTGAAGGGAATCACCGTCATGACCTATCAGAACTCACTGTGGGGACCGGTCACCCGCGTCCTCGATCGCGCCTGTCTGCACTTCGCGACGCGCACCGCGCTCATCGCCGGTGACCGGTCGCTGACCTATGCCGAACTGGGCGGCCTCACCAACCGGATTGCGAACAGCCTGCTCGCACTAGGCATTTCGAAGGGTGACCGGGTGGGCCTGCTGATGCCGAACACCCTGAAATTCGTGCCCGCCCAGTACGGCATCTGGAAGGCGGGCGCGGTGCCGGTGCAGATGGCCGCCCGCGCCTCGGCCGAGGATCAGGAATACTTTCTCACCGCGTCCGAGGCCACCACGCTGATCTACCACCAGGCTTTCGATGCGGTGGCGGCCGGGCTCGTACAGCGGGTGCCGACCCTGCGCACGCTCATCCGGGTCGGTGACCAGCCCGTCGATCTCGCCTTGGACTTCGGCGAAATCACCTCGGCCGCATCCGATTCCGCGCCCGGGGTGGAACTCGGCCCGAACGATCCGGCCCAGATCCTGTTCACCTCCGGTTCCACCGGCATCCCCAAGGGCGTGCTGTTCACCCACGATCGGCTCAGCCACTACCTGATCACCGCGGGCCTGGAGATCGGCGACACCCGCCCCGGCGAGGTCTTCGCGCACGGCGCTCCGCTCACCCACTTCACCCAGATCTTCCTGCTGCCGACCTTCCTGCGCGGCGGCACGAATGTGATCATGCCCGGCCTGGACGTGGATACCCTGCTCGGCACCGTCGAGCGGCATCGCGTCACGGCCACCGCGATCGTGCCCACCGTGCTGTACGTCTTGCTCGATCATCCGAAACTGGTTGCGGCGGATCTGAGTTCACTCGGCACGGTGATCTACGCCGGTTCCCCGATGGCCCCGGAGAAACTGCGCGCCGCCGTCGACGCGCTCGGCCCCGTGTTCGTCCAGGCGTACGCGGGCACCGAACCCGGTTTCATCAGCTGCCTGCGCAAACAGGATCACAACGCCGACGACCCGCATGCGCTCGCCCGCCTCGGCTCAGCCGGACGCCCGCTGTTCCAGGTGGACATCTCCATTCAGGACGAACAGGATCGCCCGCTGCCGCCCGGCGAACCCGGTGAGATCTGCGTGCGCCAACTCGGCCGCATGGCCGGATATCTGGACGCCGCCAAGGATTCCGAGGCCATCCGCGCGGACTGGGTGCACTCCGGCGATATCGGTTACCCCGATGACGCGGGCTATCTGTTCCTCGTTGATCGCAAGAAGGATCTCGTGGTCACCGGCAGCTACAACGTCTTCCCCCGCCAGATCGAGGATGTGCTCGCCACCCATCCCTCGGTCGCGCAGTCGGCGGTGATCGGTGTACCGCATCCGAAATGGGGTGAGGCCGTGCACGCGGTGGTGGTCCGCCGCCCCGGGCATCCCGTCACCGCCTTCGAATTGATCGAACTGGTGAAGGAGCACAAGGGCAGCGTCTGGGCGCCCAAAACCCTGGACTTCGTGGAATCGCTCCCGCTCAACGCCTCCGGCAAGGTCGACAAGAAGGCGCTGCGCGCACCGTACTGGTCCGGCCGGGACCGCCAGGTCAACTGACCGCGGCCGCCAATCGACTCCGATCCCATTGCGCTACCGGCGAACAGGATGCCGAGACGCTCGCGCGCGGGCATCCTGGGAGCAGGCAACGTAATCATGTAATCGGGTGGTGATGACCATGGCCGACGACTCAACCCTCTCCCCGACCGCCAGTTCGGACGAAACCGGGCAACCGGACTTCGACACGACGGGTTCCCGCGCGGACGCGCCCCGGCCGGCGGATAGCGGGGCCGTCCCGAGCACGGAACGATCAAGCAGCACTGGCGGTACGACTGCCGACATCGATGCGGCTGCCGAAGCCGCCGCGCTGGACGCGTACTCCCGCACGGTGATCAGCGTGGCGCAGGCGGTGACCCCGCATGTGGCGAGCGTGCAGACCCGGCGCGGCGGCGGATCTGCCGTCGTCTACACCGATAACGGGTATCTGCTCACCAATGCGCACGTGGTGGGCTCGGCCAAGAACGGGGTGGTCGTGTTCGCCGACGGCGTGGAATCCCGCTTCGATGTGATCGGGGTGGATCCGCTGTCGGATCTGGCGGTGCTGCGCGCTCGCGGTGGCGCACCAGCGGCGGTATCGATGGGTGACGCCGACAATCTCGTGGTCGGGCAGCTCGTGGTGGCGGTCGGCAGTCCACTCGGCCTGGCCGGATCGGTGACGGCGGGCGTGGTCAGCGCGCTCGGCCGTTCGGTACCGGTCGGCAATGGCCGAGCCGCGCGGGTCATCGAGGATGTGATCCAAACCGATGCCGCCCTGAATCCGGGCAATTCCGGTGGCGCACTGGCGGATTCGGCGGGCCGGGTGGTGGGCATCAATACCGCCGTGGCCGGAATCGGCCTGGGCCTGGCCATTCCGATCAATGTGACCACCCGCCGCATCATCACCACCCTGCAACACGAGGGCAAGGTGCGCCGCGCCTACCTGGGCATTGTCGGCGTACCAGCACCGCTACCGGAGGCCGTCGCCGAACGCACCGGCCAGAACGCCGGTCTGCGCATCGTGGAGGTGGTGCGCGGCGGCCCCGCCGAACGCGCCGGATTGCGGCGCGGCGATCTGGTGCTGAGCGTGGCCCGCCGCGAAGTGCGTGACGCACAGGGCATCCAACGCCAACTCTTCGGCGACGCCATCGGCCGCACCCTGCCGGTCACGGTGCTGCGCAACGGCGCGATGGTGGACGTGATCGCCGTCCCGGTCGAATTGACCGTGGACTGAATCGGATTCGGACGGCCGTCAGCCGATACGGTCGGCGGGCTCGGCCTAGGAGGCGGTGAGCCGCGCCGATTCCACGACGGCGGGCTGCCAGTTATCGGCCAGTTCCTCCAGGGAGATGCCGAGGGCGCGGCTCAGGGCGACCACGGTGCCGAAGGCGGGGGTGGGCATGCGGCCCGATTCGATCTTGCGCAGCGTCTCCGGAGAGATGCCCGCGTCGACGGCCACCTCGACCAGATCCCGGTCGCCGCGTGCGCAGCGCAGCGCCGAACCGAGCCGCCGACCGGCTTCTACCTGGGCGGGGGTCAAAGGAAGTCGAACCATGCCCGCCACCTTACGGTTGGTATAAAAATACCGCAACCCGCTATGGTCGGTATTAAAATACCAATCCGGAGGTTGTCATGGTGGAACTCAAATCCGCGGCGGAGATCGACCGCATGCGGGTAACCGGCGAATTCGTCGCGAACGTCCTGTCCGAACTACATGAGCGCGCGCGACCGGGGGTGAATCTGCTCGATCTGGAAGCCCATGTGCGCGAACGCATTCGAGAACGCGGTGCGGTGTCCTGCTACTGGGACTACTCGCCCTCGTTCGGGCGCGGCCCATTCCGCAATACCGTCTGCCTGTCGGTGAACGACGCGGTGCTGCACGGACTTCCGTTCGACTACACCCTCGCCGACGGTGATGTGCTGACGGCGGACCTCGCGGTCGGCATCGACGGCTGGGTCGCCGACTCCGCCGTCACGACCATCGTCGGCACCCCGGACGCGGCCGACGCCCGCCTGGTCCGCGCCACCGAGGAGGCCCTCGACGCCGCGATCTCCGTTGCGCTGCCGGGCAATCGGATCGGCGATATCTCCGCTGCCATCGGCGGTGTCGCCCGGTCCTACGGCTATCCGGTGAACACCGAATTCGGCGGCCACGGCCTGGGCCGCACCATGCACGAGGATCCGCACATCCCCAATACCGGTCGCGCGGGCCGCGGCTTCATCCTGCGCCCGGGCCTGACCATCGCCATCGAACCCTGGTTCGCCCGCACCACCGATCGGATCGTCACCGATCCGGACGGCTGGACCATTCGCTCGGCCGACGGTTCCCGCACCGCGCATTCCGAACACACCATCGCCATTACCGAATCGGGCCCGCGCATCCTCACCGCCGCCGCCTGACACCCGCCCGGTCCAGCGCCTTTCCGCTGAACCGACGGGGTGTCGCGCGGTTGGGCGGGCAACCGGACATAATTCTCAGCGTAATGAGGACCCGGGTGCTCGTCGGAACGCTCGCCGCCACCGTCGTTCTGGTGGCCGCCCATGCCCCGATCGCCTTCGCGGCTCCGGTGGGCACGCTCCAGGACACCGTCGACACCGACGGTGACGGGCTGCCGGACAATTGGGAGAAGTACGGGCTGGACGCCGACGGTGACGGTGTCGCCGATGTGGATCTGCCCGGTATGGGTGCGGACCCGAATCACAAGGACATCTTCGTCGAGATGGACTACATGACGGGTAAAGAGCCCTCGGACGCGGTGCTGGACCGGATCACCCAGGTGTTCGCGACCAGTCCGGTCACCAATCCGGACAAGAAGACCGGGATCGGCATCCATCTGGACCTCGGCACACGGGGTGCGCCGATTCCGCCGCCGCGCCAACCGGCACGCGATGCCGATACCGGTTCGGCGAACTCACCGGCCTCGGGCTCGTCCGGATCCGCCGCGTCGCCCGGTCCATTGACGCCGAAAAACGCACCGGCACGGGGAAAATACGATCTCGGCGGCGGAAATCAGGTCCCCGCCGCCGAGGATCTCAACCCCATGCTCGCCGGACTGCAACAGTTGAAGGATCAGTACTTCGCGCCGGAACGACAGCACGTCTTCCACTACATGGTCTGGGTCAACGGCTATGACGGCGGCTGTTCCAGCGGTAATTCACCGCAGCTGCCCGGTGACACCTTCATCGTCGCCTTCAGCCCGGCGGCGGTGTGCAGTTGGGGACCGACCCCCACCGACGATGAACTCGTCGGCACCTTCGTACACGAGCTCGGCCATAATCTGGGCCTGCAGCACGGCGGTCATGACGGGGTGAATTTCAAGCCCAATTACCTGAGCGTGCTGAACTATTCGTTCCAGACCGGCGGCGTCCCGCGCGGTGACGGCACCAACTATTTCGGCTACTCCGCACTCGCGCTGCCGGATTTGAACGAGGACCACCTGGACGAATCACTGGGCCTGGGCGAGGGTGCCGCCGGGTGGCGCACCTCCTACTACTGCCAGAAGTGGGCGCAGTGGATGGTCACCACCCAGCAGACCGCGGATAAGCGCATCGACTGGAACTGCGACGGCATCTTCGGCCCGGCGCCCGTCGCCACCTCGATCAACAAGGACGAGGTGCGCGGTGTGCTCACCACCCAGAACGATTGGACCGCACTGGTGTACAACGGCGGCCTGATCGGTTCGGCGATCAAATATCAGGGCCAGGTCGCCCCCGGTCCGGCCGAACTCGACAGCACCACGGCCAAGGAGATCGCCGAGCACCGCCGCCCGCGCTAAGTCTCCGAGGGTCGGGAGCCACCGAGCAACCCGGCCCCGATACCGGATACGGCGACGTGTATGTCCGGAATCCGTTGCAGATGCGGTGTCGAGGCGATGTCGTTGACCATGATCTGCGCGGCCTGCACCCGAATGCGGGCCGTGACCGGATCCAGCTCCGGATGCGATCGGCGCAGCAGATGCACCCATTCGGTGATGTACGCGCGCTGGGATAGCCGCGCTCGCTCCCGCTCCGCCTCGGGCAGATATTCGGCCTCGGAGACGAGAGTCCGGATGAGATAGGGGTTTTCGAATGCGAACTCGCTGTAGCTGCCCAGCAATCGCACCAGTCCGTCACCGGGATCCGAGGCGGTGGACAGCGCGCGATGCATGCCCAAGCGCAGCCATTCGTCGCCGCGCACCATCGCCGCGGCGAGAATATCGGTCTTGCCCGGAAAGTGGTTGTACACACTGGGTCCGGCGATGCCGACCGCCGCGCCGATATCGTCGACGCTGACCCCGGCGAAACCGCGTTCGGCGAACAGTCTGGCCGATTCGGTGAGAATCGCCTCGCGCCGCGAATTGGCCACCAGCGCAACCGAATCCGCGCGCCCGTCGCACAAGGCCGGCACCGGGGCGTCGACCACGACCGCGATGAGTTCGCGCAGTAGCGCGGTGAATTCGGGCTCCGGCAGCGAAAGGCTATGGAACGAAATACTGTCCGCGACCGCCAGGGCACTCCAGGCCAGCAGATCGGCCTGGGCGGCATCGAGTTCGGGCCGTCGCCGCCGCAGCACCTCCGCGAGCTTCACACCGATGCGCCGGGCATCGGCGCGGAATTCCGCGCGATCGGCCTCCGACAGATGCCGGGCCTCCCGCTGCCACAGCACCCCGACCTCGCGATGGGCGAGCGCGAACGCCGCGAGTACACCCGCGATATCGTGCGGCGGCTCCCCCATCTCGTCGATGGCGGCATCGACCTTGGCCAGCGCCCCGCCGATGACCGTGGCCAGCAGTCCCTGCTTACCCCGGAAATGCCGGTACAGCGCGGACGGCCCGATGGCGACCGCCTCGGCCACCTCGCCCATGCCGATATTCTGGAATCCCTTGCGGTAGAACAGATCCGCCGCCGCCGACACGATCAGCTCACGCCGGTTCGCCGGCCGGGTGCCACGGGCCGGACGGACCACGTCCGGCCCGTTCACCATTGCATCACTCCTTCAGGACACCGCGCGGCGGCGATGTTCGCGTCCTGCGAATCCTAGATGTTGAACCCGCCACCGCAGACCAGGGTCTGCCCGCTGACGTAGTTCGATTCCGGAATGCAGAACAGGTACACCGCACCGGCGGCCTCGGCGGGCGTGCCACCGCGACCCAGCGGCACCATCTGCTCCATGGCCGAGAGCAGTCCGGGATTCACCCCGACCTTGATCTCCTTACCCTGCACATCGATGGTGCCGTCGCCGCCCGCGGGCGTTTCGGTGAGCCGGGTCTTGATCACGCCGAACGCCACCGAGTTCACGGTGACGTTGTAGCGGCCCCACTCCTTGGAGATCGCCTTGGTCAGACCGTTGACCCCGGCCTTGGCCGAGGAGTAGTTCGCCTGTCCGGCATTGCCGCCGGTGCCCGCGAGGCTGGAGATATTGACGACCTTGCGGCACGGCACGGGCTCGCCCGCGGCCTTGGCCTTCTTGACCGCGGCCGCGATCACCGGCTGGGCGGCGCGCAGAATCCGGAACGGGGCCTTGAGGTGCACATCGAGAATGGCGTCCCACTGCTCATCGGTCATCTTCTGGATGACCGAATCCCAGGTGTATCCGGCATTGTTCACGATGATGTCGAGTCCGCCGTAGGTATCGACCGCGGTCTGCACGAAGCGCTCCGCGAAGCCTTCCTCGGTGACGCTCCCGGTGCAGGCCACGGCCGCCCCGCCCGCAGCCTCGATCGCCGCGACGGTCTCCTTGGCGGGTTCGGCGTCGAGATCGTTCACCACGACGCGTGCGCCCTCGGAGGCGAGCTTCAGCGCGATCTCGCGGCCGATACCGCGCCCCGAGCCGGAGACAATGGCGACCTTGCCATCAAGAGTTCCCATGGGAGACAAAACCTTTCGATTGGTGGTGGAAGTCAGAGTGCGACGACGGCGTCGCCGGTCAGGGTGACGGTGCCGTCGTCCAGCGTGACGACGAGTTCGACGGTAGCGCGCCGTTCCCCGTCGACCTCATCGATGGCGACGACCCGGCCGGTGGCGGTGGGCTTACCCAGTACCGGGGTGATGGCGGCGAATCGCACACCGTAGGACCGGATCGACGATTGCGCCACCCAGCCGGTCAGCAATCGGCCGAGATAGGCCATGGACAGCATGCCGTGCGCGAAAACGTCGTCCAGCCCAGCGGATTTCGCCACATCGAGATCGATGTGCATCGGGTTGTGATCGCCCGACGCGCCCGCGAACAGGGCCAGCGTGGTGCGCGAGATGGGCCGGATCTTCAGCGGCGGCAGTTCGGTGCCGACCTCGACGGGCTGCGTGAGGGTCATTTGCCTGCTCCCGGATTGCGAACCACGATAACCGATTTCAGCTCCGCGACGGCCGTACCGTCGGCCCGGGTGACAGCGGTTTCCTTGACGATGAATTCCAGCGCGCCACCCTTCTTGCTGTACACATCGGTGATGCGCGGCGTCGCGGTCAGCACGTCACCGGCCACCGCCGCCGAGTGATAGACGAACGACTGCTCACCGTGCAGGACGAAGCGCAGATCCACGCCCGCCGCCGCCAAAAAGGTGAAGGGATCCGGGTTTTCGAGTTCGATGGAGAACAGGAAAGTCGGCGGTGCGGGCAGATCGCGATAGCCCGCCGCCTGCGCGGCGTCGAGATCGGTGTAGACCGGATCGGTCTCGCCGATCGCCTTGGCGAAGAACCGCAGCCGACCGGCGTCGATGGTCAAAGTCGTTGCGGGCAGCTCGGTTCCGATGATCGCGGGATCGACGGCCATATCAGCTCACCTTCTCGTACAGCGTCACCACGGCCGCGCCGCCGAGGCCGATATTGTGCTGCAGCGCCAAGCGCACATCGCCCTCGACCTGTCGGGCCTGCGCCTGTCCGCGCAACTGCCACACCAGTTCCGCGCACTGCGCCAGCCCGGTCGCGCCGAGCGGATGCCCCTTGGACAGCAGCCCGCCGGAGGGATTGGTGACCACGCGGCCGCCGTAGGTGTTATCGCCGTCATTGACGAACTTCTCCGCCGTCCCCTCCGCGGTGAGCCCGATCGCCTCGTAGGTGAGCAGTTCATTGGCGGTGAAACAGTCGTGCAGTTCGACCACGCGCAGATCCTCGGGCGATACCCCGGACGCCTCGTACACCTGCTGGGCGGCGGCCTTGGACATGTCGTAGCCGACGATCTTGGTCATATCGTTCTCGGTGAAGGTCGACGAGAAGTCCGTCGCCATCGCCTGCGCCCGGATGATCACCGAGGCGTCGATATCGTTGGCGCGGGCGAACTCCTCGCTGACGATGACCGCGGCCGCCGCGCCACAGGTCGGCGGGCAGCACTGCAATCGGGTCAGCGGGCCGTAGATATGCGGGGACGCCAGCACCTCCTCCACCGTCACCGGATCCCGGAATACCGCGAACGGATTGTTCGCCGCATGCCGGCGGGACTTCACCGAGATCTTGGCGAAGGTCTCCGGCGAGGTGCCGTACTTCTCCGCGTACTGCCTGCCCGCACCGCCGAACATCTGTGCGGCGAAAGGAGATTCGTCGCGCTCCTGAATCTGATCCATGACCGCGTCGAAGCGTGCGAACGGGCTCGGGCGATCGGTGTATCCCATCGCGAGCGCACCGCGCTGCATCTGTTCGAATCCGACGGCCAGCACCGCGTCGGCCGCACCGGACTCCACGGCCTGGCGCGCCAGGTACAGCGCCGAGGATCCGGTGGAGCAGTTGTTGTTCACGTTGATCACCGGGATCCCGGTCTGCCCGAGCCCGTAGACCACGGCCTGTCCGCAGGTCGAGTCGCCGTACACATATCCGGCGTACGCCTGCTGGATCTTGGCGTACTCCACCCCGGCGTCGAGCAGGGCGGCCTGTGCCGCCTTCGTGCCCATGACGTCATAGGTCTCACTGCGACTTGGCGTGGTGAACGGGATCATCCCGACACCGGCCACGACGGCGCGTCTACTCATGCCATTCCCATTCCGTTGACTAACGCTGATTCACTTAGTGAATACCGTCGACAAGACAACAGTCAAGGAGAAGTTTTTCCGCCCCGGCTACAGCAGGGCGGAACTAGAGACGATTCACATCTCAGCGATCGAGGAGTGCGGTGAGTTCCGCCCTGGTCGCGGGCCACGCATCCCGGCGCGGCTGCGCGGGACGCGGCTGGATCGTCTGGGTGAGCGCGAGTCCGCGCATGGCGTCCAGCGCCACCGCGATGCGATGGGTCCATTCGGCACGCGGAAGATGCTCGGGGGCAACATCATCGGCGATCGCCGCGAAGGCCGCCGACAGCGCCGGTTCGAACGGGGCCAGCGCGGCATAGAGCTCCGCATCGTCCACCGCGGCGATCCACACCTTCACCCATACCGCGAACAACTCGCTGGTGAACGCGGTCCACAGCACATCGAGCAGGGCCGGGGTGCGCTCCTGCGGCCGGGCCGCGATCGCCGCGGCGGCGGCCGCGTGCAGCTCCGCCGCCATGCGCCGCCCGACCTCGTCGAGCGCGGTGGTGATCAGGTCGATCCGCACCGGGAAATGGTGTGCGATCGCCCCGAGCGAGACCCCGGCGATCTCGGCGACCCGGCGCGTGGTGGTCGCCGGATAGCCGTGCGCGGCAAGGCTGTCGATGGTCGCCTCGATCAACCGGGCACGCATCTGATCACTGCGTTCGCGCTGGGCACTGGCGGTATTGCGGGTCGCGGCGGAAACCATGGCCCTCACTATATAGACGACAGGTCACTTGACCTGTAACCTCCGACACAGGTCAAGTGACCTGTAATTACCGGAACGAAATGGGGACCCCGGTGCCGAGTACCGAAACCTCAACCCTGGATCACAGCGCCGGACTGCGGGTGCGACAGCGCTCGGACGGGATCCGCGTCCTGATCTTCGATCGCCCCGAATCCCGCAACGCCATCACCGATGCCCTGTTCACCGAACTGATCCGGCAGCTGGAATCGATCGCCGCGGATTCGAGCGTGCGAGCGGTCGTGGTGACCGGAGCGAACGGAACATTCAGCGCCGGTGGCGATTTCGAGACGATCGGCGATCTCGGCCGCACCTCCGAACAGGAGGTGGCGGAGAATCTCGCGCGCACCATGCGCGCCGCCGAACGGCTCTGGGCGCTGCCGCAACCGACCATCGCCGCCGTCGACGGTGCGGCCGTCGGCGCGGGCATGGCACTGGCGCTGGCCTGCGATATCCGGGTCGCCTCCCCCGGGGCGATACTGCTGCCGTCATTCATTCGCATGGGCCTGCTGCCCGATACCGGGGCGAGTTGGCTACTGCCGCGCCTCATCGGCGCGGGACCGGCCTTGCAGATGTTGCTCGCGGGCCGACCGGTCGGTGCGGAGCGCGCCCAAGAGATGGGACTGGTCGCGCAGGTGACCGCGGATCCCTTACAGACGGCGCTGGAGCTCGCGACGATGCTGACCCGGCAGCCGGGGGCCGCCGCGGCGACCAAACGGCTACTGCGCGCGGCCGCCGAGACCGATCTGGCGACCGCCATCGACCTCGAGGCGGTGGCGCAGGCCGCGGCCTTCCATCGCGGCGAGTTCGCGGCCGCTTTCGACGCCTGGCGCACCACCCGCGTCGCCGACTGACCGATCACCCTGTCGAACACGCCGTTTCAACCGATGAAGGACGAAAGACCATGCCCGCGATTCGATGTGGACAGACCTCCCGCGACTACGACGAACTACGACTGCGCGCCGCACAGGTGGCGACCGGACTCGCCGAATACGGTGTGCGCGCCGGTGACCGGGTCGCCATCTTCATGCACAATGACCTGCCGTTCATCGAGGTGAGCATGGCGGCCGGACTGCTCGGCGCGACTCCCGTTCCGGTGAACTGGCATTGGAAGGGCGCGGAACTGGCCTATCTGCTCGATGACAGCGGCAGCCGGGTGATCTTCGCGCATTCGGATCTCATCCCGACCGTCGAACCCGTGGCGGGTGATCGGGTGCTCATCGAGGTGGACTACGACGCGGTAGCACCGACCGGTCGCCATCCCCGCTATGAGAAATGGCTCGGCGAACTGCGTCCGTGGTCCCAATCCCCCACGCGGGCACCACAATCGATGATCTACACCTCCGGTACGACCGGACGGCCCAAGGGCATCGTGCGCGATGCCACCACCCCCGAACAGGGCGCGGCGCTCGCCGCACTCGTCTTCGAAACCTTCGGTCTCGCACCGGGAATGCGCACCCTGGTGCCCGCGCCGATCTATCACACCGCGCCCAATGTGCACTGTCTGGTCAGCGCGGCGGCGGGCATCGATCTGACGATCATGCCGAAATTCGATCCGGAGGAGCTGCTGCGGCTCATCGACACCCATCGGATCGATCACTTCCAAGCGGTCCCCACCATGTTCGTCCGGTTGCTGCGCCTGCCCGAATCCGTGCGTGCCCGTTACGATCTCTCCTCGCTGAAAGCGGTCGTACACGCAGCCGCCCCCTGCCCGCCCGAGATCAAACGCCGCATCATCGACTGGTTCGGCCCGATCGTGCGCGAGTACTACGGCGGCTCGGAGACCGGCGGTTGCGTCGCCTGCGACAGCGAAGAGTGGCTCGCGCATCCGGGAACGGTCGGGCGCCCGATCGGTGACGGCGATATCCGCATCTACTCCGACACCGGCGAACCACTGCCCGCCGGAACCTCCGGTCGCATCCATCTGCGTCCGCCCACCGGCTGGCCCAACTTCACCTACCACGGCAATCCGGCCAAGCGCGCCGCCATGGAACGCGACGGCTACCTCGATATCGGCGATATCGGCTACCTCGACACCGACGGCTACCTGTACCTCAATGACCGCAGCACCGACATGATCATCTCCGGCGGCGTCAATATCTATCCCGCCGAGATCGAAGCCTGTCTGCTCGAACTCCCCGGTGTCCGCGATGCCGCCGTCTTCGGCATCCCCGACGCCGACCTGGGCGAATCCATAGCCGCCCATATCGAGGCCACCGGCCTCACCGCCGATCAGGTCCGCGAGCACGTACGCGCGAACCTGGCCGGATACAAGGTCCCGAAGACCGTCGTCTTCGACGACAACCTCCCCCGCGAGGACACCGGCAAACTCTTCAAACGCCGAATCCGTGCGGGCTACTGGCCCGAGGAGCCCGCCTAAACGCGCGGGCACCGGATAGGCTGCGGGCGTGGATAACCCGTTCGGCCCGGTAGGGACCGCCAAGTACGTCCTGTTGACCACCTTCAAGAAGGACGGCACCCCGGTTGGGACGCCGCTGTGGGCGGCCCTCGATAACGGCCGCCTCTATGTCTGGACGGTCACCGACAGCTGGAAGGTCAAGCGCATTCGCCGCAATCCGCAGGTCACCGTGCAGGCGTGCGATGTGCGCGGTAAGCCGAACGGTGACATCGTCAGCGGTAAGGCGACCATCCTCGATGACGCGGGCAGTGATCGCGTGCGCGGTCTGGTCAAGCGCCGCTACGGCCTGCAGGGTCATCTCGTGGTCACCGGCAGCACGCTGCGCCGGGGTAAGACCGGCACCGTCGGCATCGAAATCATCGCCGAGGGCTGAGAAACCACCGTCGAATAAACCACGGTCGAACCGCCGGGCCGGTGATCCGGTCCGGCGGTCCGCCATGCGCACGGCTCGGTGCTGCCCCGCGCACAGCCGTGCTCACCTCATGGTTGCTGGCCGGCGATGATCGCCCCGAGCAGGCCGCCGACACCGCAGCCCACGATCGCGCCGACGAAGAAGAACCACACGCCGATCACCGCGCCGACCACACAGCCGATCAGCGCCCCGGCCACGATGGATCCGACATTGGAAATATTCTGTAGCGCGACCGGATCGGCTGCGGGAGTGGCGATATCGGCCGCGTTCTCCGGACGCATGGTCAATGTCGTTCCGGCGGCGTCGATTTCGGGGATGACATTGAGCGCCCGGTCAGCGGCCTGATAGGTCAGCGGTAGCGAGGCGATGGTCTCACCACCGGGCCCGAGCACATTGACTGTGCCACCGGCCATTTCGAACCTACCACCGGTGAGGGTGGTGGTGACCGCAGAGTGATCGGGCGCCAGGGCAGTGGTGTACTCGACCCCTCGATCGACACCACTGATACCGGGTTGCGCGACCGCGGGTTCACCGTGCGCGGTGACCGTGGCTATACAGACCGCGGCGATGGAGAAGAGGGTTGTTGCGGCGAATTTGGCTATTCTCATGATGATTACCCGTATTCGAAGAGCCGATTCACCGCATTACCTAGAAGGCGTATTCCGGGGGTGCACACGGCGAATCGGGGAATCCACATCCAATTATTCATCCCAATAGCGTGATTGGAGTTCCCGGCGCCTCCCCGAGACTGACGCCGGGACGATTCTTATCGTCCCCTCAGACTTGCCGCGAGGATAGGGCAGGTGCCGGGGTTGTCCGCCGATGTCCTATGCGTCCTACCCCGACTCGCCGCGAAATGCGGAATTCCCTTATTCCAGTTCGCCTTCGGTTTCCAGATAGACCTCGCGCAGTCGCTCCAGGGTATCGGCTTCCGGCTGCTCCCAGAGCTTTCGCTCGGCGGCTTCCAGCAACCGCTCCGCAATACCGTGCAGCGCCCACGGATTCGACTGCTCCATGAACTTCCGATTCACATCGTCGAATACATAGGATTCCGCGAGCTTTTCGTACATCCAGTCCGCGACCACATTCGTGGTGGCGTCATAGCCGAAGAGATAGTCGACGGTCGCCGCCATTTCGAACGCGCCCTTGTAACCGTGCCGGCGCATCGCCTCGAGCCAGCGCGGATTCACCACGCGCGCCCGGAATACCCGCGCGGTCTCCTCGGACAGCGTGCGGGTGCGCACCGCATCGGGACGGGTGCTGTCGCCGATATAGGCTTCCGGGTTCTTACCGGTGAGCGCGCGCACCGCGGCGACCATACCGCCGTGATACTGGAAGTAATCGTCGGAGTCGGCGATATCGTGTTCGCGGGTGTCGGTGTTCTTGGCCGCCACCGCGATTCGGCGATACGCGATGCGCATATCGTCGGCCGCCGGAACGCCGTCCAGCTCGCGGCCGTACGCGAAACCGCCCCAGGCCGTGTACACCTGGGCCAGATCGTCATCGGTGCGCCAGCTCTTGGAATCGATGAGCTGGAGCAGGCCCGCACCGTAGGTGCCCGGCTTGGAACCGAAGATGCGGGTGGTGGCGCGGCGCTCATCGCCATGCTCGGCCAGATCCGACTGGGCATGCGCGCGAACGTAATTCGACTCCGCGGGCTCATCCAGCCCGGCCGCCAGGCGCACCGCGTCGTCGAGCAGCGCCAGCACGTGCGGGAACGCGTCGCGGAAGAAGCCGCTGATGCGCACGGTCACATCGATGCGCGGGCGGCCCAGTTCCTCGAGCCCGATGGCCTCCAGCTTGGTGACGCGGCGACTGGCCTCATCCCAGACCGGCCGCACACCCAGCAGTGCGAACACCTCGGCGATGTCATCGCCGGAGGTGCGCATGGCGGAGGTGCCCCAGACCGAAAGGCCAACGGAGCGCGGGTATTCGCCGTGATCGGCCAGGTAGCGGGCCAGCAGCGATTCCGCCATGGCCTGCCCGGTCTCCCAAGCCAGCCGGGACGGCACGGCCTTGGGATCGACGGAGTAGAAGTTGCGCCCGGTGGGCAGCACATTGATGAGCCCGCGCAGCGGCGAACCACTCGGCCCGGCCGGAATGAAGCCGCCGTTCAGCGCGTGCAGAATGCGCGCGATCTCGACACCGGTCTGCCGCAGCCGCGGAACCACCTCTGTCGCAGCGAATCCCAGCACCCGGCGCACCGCGTCACGTGGCGATTCCGGGGTCGCGCTCGAATCACCCTGCGGTGCGGTGGATCCCGCCGCATCGGACGTGGGCTGAACGCCCGCGTCCGCATCGGGGACCAAGCTCTCGGTAATGGCGTCGATCGCCTGGACATCCCAGTCGACCTCCTGCATGGCCGAGACCAGTTCACGCGCAAGGGTTTCGAACGTGTCGACCCGCTCGCGGGATTCATCGCCCGCTTCGCTCAGGCCCAGCGCCTCGCGCAGGCCCGGCACATTGGTCTCGCCGCCCCAGAGCTGGCGGGCGCGCAGCATGGCCAGCACCAGATCGACCTCGGCCTCCCCGGCCGGTGCCTGCCCGAGAATGTGCAGGCCGTCGCGGATCTGCACATCCTTGATCTCGCACAGCCAGCCGTCGACGTGCAGCAGCATGTCATCGAAGACGTCCTCGTCCGGCCGTTCGGCCAGTCCGAGGTCGTGGTCCATCTTGGCCGCGCGCATGAGCGTCCAGATCTGCTGGCGAATGGCGGGCAGCTTGGCCGGATCCAGGGTGGAGATATTGGCGTGCTCGTCGAGCAGCTGTTCCAAACGCGAGATATCGCCGTAGGTTTCGGCGCGCGCCATCGGCGGGATCAGATGGTCGACCAGGGTGGCGTGGGCGCGGCGCTTGGCCTGGGTGCCCTCGCCCGGATCGTTCACCAGGAACGGGTAGATCAGCGGCAGATCGCCGAGCGCGGCATCGGTACCGCAGGAGGCGGACATGCCCAGGGTCTTGCCCGGCAGCCATTCCAGATTGCCGTGCTTGCCCAGATGCACCATGGCGTCGGCGGCGAAACCGTCCGGGGCGGCCAGCCAGCGGTAGGCGGCCAGATAGTGGTGCGAGGGCGGCAGATCCGGATCGTGGTAGATGGCGACCGGGTTCTCGCCGAAACCGCGCGGCGGCTGCACGATGATCACCACATTGCCGAATCGCATTGCGGCGATGACGATCTCACCCTTGGGATCGGCGGAGCGGTCCACGTACAGCTCGCCCGGGGCCGCGCCCCACGCCTCTTCCACACCCTCGCGCAGATCCTCGGGGAGCTGCGCGAACCACGCACCGTAGGTGTCGGCCCCGATGCGAATCGGGTTGCCCTCCAGCTGTTCCGCGGTCAGCCAGTCCGGATCCTGACCACCGGCGGCGATGAGCGCGTGGATCAGCGCATCGCCGTCACCCTCCTCCAGGCCCGGGATCTCGCCCGGTTCACCGAGGTAGTAACCGGCGGAACGCAATTCGTTCAGCAGGCGCAGCGCACTGGCCGGGGTGTCCAGGCCGACCGCATTGCCGATGCGGGCGTGCTTGGTCGGGTACGCCGACAGCACGATCGCAATATGCTTGTCGGAGTTGGGAATATGGCGCAGTCGCGCGTACCGCACCGCGATACCCGCCACGCGTGCGGCACGCTCGGGATCGGGCACATAGGTGGAGAGCCCGTCGGCGTCGAACTCCTTGAACGAGAACGGCACCGTAATGATGCGCCCGTCGAATTCCGGCACCGCCACCTGGGTCGCGACATCCAGCGGGGACAGCCCGTCGTCATTGGCCTCCCACTGCGCGCGCCCGCTGGTGAGGCAGAGTCCCTGCAGGATCGGCACATCCAGATCGGCGAGCGCGCCCACATCCCAGGCTTCGTCATCGCCACCGGCGGACGCGGTCGCGGGCTTGGTGCCACCGGCGGCGAGCACGGTCACCACCAGGGCGTCGGCCGTGCGCAGGGCGGCGAGCAGCTCCGGCTCGGCGGTGCGCAGTGAGGCGCAGTACACCGGCAGCGCGCGAGCGCCCTTGTCCTCGATGGCCGAGCACAGTGCGTCGATATAGCCGGTGTTCCCCGCCAGATGCTGTGCCCGGTAGTACACGACGGCGACCGTCGGCGCACCCTCGGCAACCGGTCGCGAATCCCGTTCCAGCTCACCCCAGCTGGGCAGTTCCACCGGCGGTTCGAAACCGTGCCCGGTGAGCAGGACGGTATCGGACAGGAAGTTGTGCAGCTGCAGCAGGTTCGCGGGCCCACCGGCGGCGAGATAGTTGTGCGCGTCGGCGGCGACACCGCCGGGCACGGTCGAGCACTCCATCAGCTCGGCGTCGGGGGCGATCTCACCGCCGAGGGCGACCAGCGGAATACCGCTGGCGCGCACCGTGTCCAGACCCTCCTCCCAGGCCCGCTTACCGCCGAGGATGCGCACGATCACCAGATCCGCGCCGTCGAGCAGGCCGGGCAGATCCTCGGGCAGGATGCGCGCCGGATTGGCGAGCCGATACGCGGCGCCGCTGGCGCGCGCGCTCAGCAGATCGGTATCGGACGTGGACAGCAGCAGAATCACAGTGGTTTCAGCCTTCCTCGGGTGACGCGCCCAGCACGGTGTGGCGCTCGACGGGAAGGTCTGACTGTCACAGTGGCGCGACCGCACCGGAATTGCACCGGTTTCTTCCGTCCGACGAGCTCGCCGATGCTATCGCGCCCGGATCACAGTGCGGCAAAGCCCGGTCCGCCATACTGTTCCGCTATCACCGCCGCGCGTACGCTGCCGGTATGCCAATCACACCGGGATGGGTCAGGCGGAATCGCTTTGCTGCCTGGTCAGGATACTTTTGCACACTGGTTGCGTTCGCAACGCTGGCAATGGCTTTGACCGCCGCCGGCAGTGGCCACACGCAGTACGCGATGCTCGCGGGCATCATCTGCGCGGGCACCATCCTGTTCGGGATCACGTTGATCACCACCACGGTGCGACGCGATCACCAGGACCACCACAATGTCCCCAACCTCCTCCAGGACACCTGGGAACTCTCCCCCGCGTTCGCGACTCGCCGCGGCGCACCGAAATCCATCGAACCCCACCAGGCGGGCTGACCGCCCGTCCCGACACCCGCTCACCGCGGCAGGCAATGCATCGGCCTCATAACGCGCCCGATCTCGCCGCCGCGGTGAGCTCGTCGTGTTACCACCTGGACACGGCGGGTGTCGTCGGCCGCCCGCGCCACTCGTCGTAGGCTTGTGTTGCCATGAGCCGAACAGATCCCGACTCCTGCCCGGGAGTGTTGCGCCTGCACGATGCCGCCGACGGGCCACTCGCGCGGATTCGCGTACCCGGCGGACAGCTCACGCCGGAACAGATGCAGACCCTCGCCGAGGCCGCGCGCGAATTGGCCGACGGCAATATCGAACTCACCTCGCGCGGCAATGTGCAGTTGCGGCAGGTCCGCGATGCGGCGGCGCTGGAGGAACGGCTCAGCGCGGCGGGGCTGCTGCCCAGCGCCTCGCATGAGCGGGTTCGCAATATCATCGCGTCGCCGTTGGCCGGGAGGGTCGGCGGCTGGGCGGATGTGCATCCGCTGGTACCGGTGCTCGATGCCGGATTGCAAGCCGATGCGCGGCTCGCGGAACTGCCGGGGCGCGTGCTGTTCACCCTCGATGACGGTCGCGGCGATGTGAGCGGACTCGGCGGGGATATCGGCGTGCACGCGGTCGACGAGAACAGCTTCGCGCTGCTGCTCGCGGGCACGGACAGTGGGATTCGGGTGACCGCCGACGATGCGGTCGAGCTGATGCTCGCCGCCGCGCACGGATTCCTCGAACTGCGTGACGGTCAGTGGCGAGTGCACGAGATCCCCGACGGTGTCACCCGGCTGACCGAACACCTGCACGCCAAACGCCCCGGGCTGGAAACCGGCACCCCGGGCGTGGAAGTGACCGGCCACCATGACATTCCGATCGGCTGGCTCACCCAGGCCGATAATCGCGTCGCCCTCGGCGCGGGCGTGCGACTGGGCTCTTTGCCCGCGCGCACCGCCGAATTCATCGCCGCGATCGAACGCCCGATCCTGGTCACGCCGTGGCGCAGTCTGATCATCGCCGACCTCGACGAGTGGACCGCCGAGCAGGTGGTGCGGGTGCTCGCCCCGATGGGCCTGATCTTCGACGCCAACTCCCCCTGGCTGCTGGCCAGTGCCTGCGCGGGCGCGCCCGGCTGCGCGAAATCGCTCACCGATGTGCGCGCCGACGTTGCCGAGGCCGTCGAATCCGGGCGCGTAGTCCCTTCCGGCGCACCGCAATTCGCGCAGGAGGGCCTCGACGCCGAGGAGATCGTCGCCTCCGGCCGCCAGCACTGGTCCGGCTGCGATCGCCGCTGCGGCCGACCGCGTGGCGCGGTCACCGATGTCATCGCCACCCCGGACGGCTACCGCATCAACCCCGCCGACTGAGATCCGATCGCACGCCCCGCCTTCGCTCCGGCTGCGTCGGCGTCCAGGGCTGGTCCGACATCGGCGACCAGAACGGCGGCGGCCCCGGCAAGCAGCCGGTGGCATCCCGGCCGATTCGGCCGACAATGGATTGTTCGGGAACCTCGGATTGTTGATCGGCGCATAGGGAGCGCGCGGGAGGTCGGCATGACTGTTTCGAAGATGAGCGATGACGAGATCGCCGCCATGTCCGATCATGAGCGGCGCGAGCTCATCGCACGATTACAACCCGCCGGGCGCGGACTGCCACGGCCCGAGGTGGTGCGGATTCACCGCCGCATTCGCCTGACGCTCATGGTCGGCGGCTCACTGATCCTGATCCCCTGGATCGTGTATCTCGCCATGACCCTGCCCGCCGACTATCACGCCCGCAATTGGTCGCTGACCTGGATCGGCTTCGACGTGCTGCTGGTGATCATGATGAGCGCCACCGCCTACCTGGGCTGGAAACGCCGGGTATTCCTCGTGCTGCCCGCCTTCGCCACCGGCATGCTGCTGCTGGTGGACGCCTGGTTCGATATCGTGACCGCCGCGCCCGGCGATATCTGGGTGTCGGTGGGCACGGCGCTCATCGGCGAGATTCCGCTGGCGATCCTGCAGATCACGGGTGCGCTCATGCTGCTGCGGTTCCTGGTGATCGCGCACCCGCTGAACAATCCGGCGGTCAGTCCGTGGAAGGCCGCACTGCCGTTCTGACCGAATGCTCTTCCAGCGTGCAGCATTTCACGCTGCCACCCGCCTTGAGCAGTTCGGACAGCTCGATGCCGACGGGTTCGTAACCGCGCGCCCGCAGCTGTTCGGACAGTGCGACGGCCTTCTCGCTCAGGAACACGTGGTAGCCGTCGCAGACTCCATTGAGGCCCAGGACGTTCGCGTCCTCCTCGGTGGCGATGATGGCATCGGGATACATTCCGGCGAGCAGGCGCGCGCTCTCACCGCTGAAGGCGGCCGGATAGTAGGCGATGGTGTCATCGAGGACCATGAGCGCGGTATCGAGGTGATAGAACCGCGGATCGATCAATTCCAGTGAAATGACCGGCAATTCGAAGAATTCCTGCACCTCTTCGTGCGCGGCGCGGGAGCTGCGAAAACCGGTGCCCGCCAAGATTTTATCGTGGGCGATGGCGAAATCACCCTCCCCCTCATTGGTTTCGCGCGCGGCGCTGACCCGCGCGAACCGCTGTGCGGAGAGCCAGTCGTGATAGGCCGGGCCCTCGGCCGCGCGTTCGGGATTGGCGAAGCGGGCCGACAGCGCCCGATCCCCGATCACCAGACCGCCATTGGCGGCGAAGACCATATCCGGCAGTGCGGGCACGCCGTCGATCACATCCACCGTGTGACCGTGCCGTTCGAAAGTGGCGCGCAGGTTCTCCCATTGCGCCAGCGCCAGGGCCCGGTCGACCGGGGCCGTGGTGTCCATCCAGGGGTTGATCGCGTAGTAGACGTCGAAATGATCGGGTCGGCACATCAGATACCGGCGCGGGGTGGGGCGGCGGGCGCCCGTGGGTTCCGGCGCGCGGAGCGTGGCTGCGGAGGTCAACGAGGCTCCTTCATGACTTGCGCGTACAAGCATTGATCACGAAGTTAAATGGCGTACCGTTGCGTCAGAAATAGCGAATCGTTGCGCAGTTTCCATGGATGGCGGCGATTCGTTGCGTCGGAGCGAAAGGCGGACCGATGGACGAGATCGATCGGCGCATTCTGGCCCACCTGCTCAAACAGGCCCGTGCCTCGTTCCAGGAGATCGGCGCGATAGTCGGACTCTCCGCGCCCGCGGTCAAACGCCGGGTGGACAAGATGGTCGCGGCCGGGCAGATCACCGGTTTCACCGCACTGGTCAATCCGGCCGCGCTGGGCTGGCGCACCGAGGCGTACGTCGAGGTCTACTACCGCGACAACATCTCCCCGGCCGAACTCCGTCGCAGCCTCGAACCCATCCCGCAGGTCATCGGCATCTGGACCATCGCCGGGGAAGCCGATGCGCTGGTGCACGTCATGGCCACCGATATGGCCGAAATCGAAGTCACCGTGGAACGCATCCGCGAGAACGCCCGCGTCGGCCGCACCCGCAGCAGCATCGTCATGTCCCGGCTACTGGAACGGCCGCGCACCTGAGTCGAACACCGGCGCAAGGACGCTGGCGGGCACGGCTTAGGGTGAACCCCATGTCCGACGTGCGTACCAGCTACCTCACCGACGGGGCCGAGATCTATCGGCGCTCGTTCGCCACGATTCGCGCAGAAGCGGATCTGGCGCGCTTTCCGGCGGATGTTTCGCAGGTCGTGGTGCGGATGATTCACGCCTGCGGGCAGGTGGATCTGGCGGCGGACGTGGACTTCAGCAATGACGTGGTGAACGCCGCGCGCACGGCGATGCGCGCCGGAGCGCCCATCCTGTGCGATGCGAATATGGTCGCGTCCGGGGTGACTCGTAAGCGGCTGCCCGCCGATAACGAGGTGCTGTGCCTGCTCGGCGATCCGCGCGTGCCGGGACTCGCGGCGGAGCTGGGCAACACCAGATCGGTTGCGGCGCTGGAACTCCTGCGCGACCGCATGAACGGGGCCGTGATCGCCATCGGCAACGCCCCGACCGCGCTGTTCCATCTGCTGGACATGCTCGACTCCGGTGCGCCGAAACCCGCGGCCGTGATCGGCATTCCGGTCGGGTTCATCGGCGCGGCCGAATCCAAGCAGGCCCTGGCCGAATACGGGGATATCGAATTCCTCACCGTGCGGGGACGGCGCGGCGGCAGCGCCATGACCGCCGCGGCCCTCAATGCGATTGCGAGCGAACAAGAATGAGCGGCAAGCTCTGGGGTGTCGGGCTCGGCCCCGGCGATCCGGAATTGGTGACGGTCAAGGCGGCGCGGATCATCGGCGCGGCCGATGTGATCGCCTTCCACAGCGCCAAGCACGGGCGCAGCATCTCGCGCGCCATCGCCGCACCGTACATGCGGGCGGGACAGCTCGAGGAACACCTGGTCTACCCGGTGACCACCGAGACCACCGATCATCCCGGCGGCTATCAGGGCGCGATCGACGAATTCTACGAGAGCGCCGCCGCGCGGCTGGCCGAACACCTGGCCGCCGGGCGCACGGTCGCACTGCTGGCGGCGGGAGATCCGTTCTTCTACAGCTCTTTCCAGCATATGCACCGCCGCCTGGCGGACCGCTTCGATTCCGAGATCATCCCCGGCGTCACCTCGGTCAGCGCCGCCTCCGCCGCCCTGGGCACACCCCTGGTCGAAGGCGAACAGGTGCTGTCGGTCCTGCCCGGCACCATGCCGGTCGAAGAGCTCACCGAACGCCTGCGCACCGCCGACGCCGCCGCCATCATGAAGCTCGGCCGCACCTATCCCAATGTGCGCCAAGCCCTTTCGGACGCCGGTCGCCTCGAAGACGCCTACTACGTGGAACGCGCCAGCTCCACCCGCCAGCGCGTACTGCGCGCCGCCGACGTGGATGAGAGCAGCGTCCCCTACTTCGCGATCACCGTCGTCCCCGGACCCACACCACAAACGCGGATCACACTGACGGACAACGTTTCCAGCGCTGCCGAGAGCGACCTCGACGCGCGTCGGATTGCTCGCACCGCCACCGTGCCCGCGACATCGCATGAATCCGCCGAGGTAGCTGCGGTGCTCAACCTCGACGCTGCCACGACGGCCGACGGCGGATCGACGGCGGCGGACTCCGATCCTGCTGTTACGCCGGGTGATTCGCGCGGCGAGGTGGTTGTGGTCGGGCTCGGGCCCGGCGCGGCGGAGTGGACCACGCCGGAGGTGACGCGGGCGCTGGCCGAGGCCACCGATATCGTCGGGTACGCGACGTATGTGAATCGGGTGCCGGAGCGGGCGGGGCAGCGGCGGCACTCCAGCGATAACAAGGTCGAATCCGAGCGCGCGGCAATGGCTTTGGATCTGGCCAAGGCCGGGCATAAGGTCGTCGTGGTTTCGGGCGGCGATCCCGGGGTATTCGCCATGGCGGCGGCGGTGGTCGAGGAATCGGCCGATCCGCAGTGGCGTGATGTGCCGGTGCGGGTGCTGCCCGGGGTGACCGCGGCCAGTGCGGTGGCGAGCCGGATGGGCGCACCGCTGGGCCACGATTTCGCCATGCTCTCGCTCTCGGATCGGCTCAAGCCGTGGGAGGTGGTGGCCGGGCGGATCGCCGCGGTGGCCGCCGCGGATATGGCGTTCGCCGTCTACAACCCGGCGTCCTCGCAGCGCACCTGGCAGGTGGGCGCGATGCGGGATCTGGTGCTCGAGCATCGCAAGCCCGAGACGCCGGTGGTGATCGGGCGCGATGTGGGTGGTCCGACCGAGACCGTACGCGTGGTCACCCTGGGCGAATTGGACCCCGCCGAGGTGGATATGCGCACGTTATTGATCATCGGTGCGTCCACCACCACCGTGTTCGACGCGCCCGGAGGACCCCGGGTGTACACGTCCCGGCGATATGGGGACTAACATTCCATAGTGGAATGCAGGCTGGAAGGAGTGTAGTGGCAGAGGAAAAGACCCGGCGCCCGCTCAATTCGACGGCCGCATCGCTATTGGGCTTCCTACACCAGGGCGATATGTCCGGTTGGGATCTGGTCGCGCAGGCGCAGGACCGCATCGGCGATTTCTGGACCATCACCCAGAGCCAGGTGTACCGCGAACTGGCGACCATGCATCAGCACGGCCTGGTCGAAAAGGGTGAGACCGGTGCGCGCGATCGCACCCCGTACCGCATCACCGAGGACGGCCGCGACGCCTTCGCCGAATGGATCGCCCGCGATCCGGGCGCCGAAACGATTCGGGTGCCGCTGCTGCTCACGCTGTCCTTCGGCGAATTCGTCGATCCGGTCCGGCTGGAGCGCATCATCGCGGCCAACCGGCCACTGCACGAACAGCGGCTCTCGGGCTACCTGTCCGGGCATGACGAACAGCAGATGTCGCCCTTCGAACGCGCGACACTGGATTTCGGCATTCGCTACGAACGCGCGGTGCTGGACTGGTTCGACCGGCTCCCGGAACTACTCGACCCGGCCAGCCGACTGTCCTGACCCGGCCTGCCGCAGCCATTCCCAGGCCGCGGCAACGGTTTCCACCCGCCGCGCTCCCGCGGGCAGCGGCGGGCGATCGATCATCAGCACCGGAATACCCAGGGCGCGAGCGGCGGTGAGCTTGGCCTCGGTCAACGCTCCCCCGCTGTCCTTGGTGACCGTGACCTCGATGCGGCGATCCGCGAGCAGTGCCGTCTCGTCCTCGACGCTGAAAGGCCCACGCGCCAGCAGCAATTCATGCCGAACCGGCATCGCACCGTCCGGCGGGTCGATCGCGCGGATCAGAAACCATTGCGCCGATTCGGCGAAGGCGGCCACGCCCTGACGGCCGATGGTCAGAAAGACCCGATCACCCAGTCCGGCAACGGCTTCGGCCGCGGCACTCACATCCGGGATGCGAATCCACCTGTCCCCCGCCTCTTCCCGCCAACCCGGGCGGCGCACATGCAGCACCGGCAACCCGACGTCCGCGGCGGCCTGCGCGGCATTGGCGGTGATCCCCCCGGCGAACGGATGCGTGGCGTCGACAATGGCGTCGATCCCATTGTCCGCCAGCCACTCCCGCAGCCCGTCGACTCCCCCGAATCCCCCGACCCGCACCGCCCCGACGGGCAGTACGGGCTCGCGCACACGACCGGCGAGCGAGGATACGATATCGAATCCCCGCTCACCGGAAGCGATAGCGGCGAGTTCCCGGGCTTCCCGGGTCCCGCCCAGAATCAACGTTTTCAGGGTTGCCCCGTGAGAGCCGCGGAACCCGAATCGATCAGCGGCTGCCCACCGACCACCAGCAGGCCGATGATCGCGCCCGGGATCGCGCCGATACCGATGAAGATCAGACCGATGAGACCACCGATCAATCCGCCGATCGCCGCACGCTGCAATTCGGAGATGAACCAATCCACGCCGCTGATTTCCTTCGCGGACATGACCGGGGTGGCATCCGAGGTGAGCGTCAACTGCCGCCCGTCCTGATCGATCGCGGCCGCCAGATCGATCTGCTTACCGGCCACCACACTGGACAAATTCACCCGAGTGAGAACCGCGCCATCCTTGTTCTGCAGCGCCACCGACTTCCCATCGGCGCTCATGCTGAACTGTCCGCCGGTCACCTGGGTAATGATGCCATTTCCGGCCTGCGCCAGATTCACCACATAGTCGACACCCTGCTGGCTGCCCTTCATCTGCGGCAAATCCTGCTGGTCCTGCACAGCCGGAGCCGGAGCCGCCGGAGCCGCATATCCGGTGCCCGCCGCGATCGTTGTCGCCGCCGCCGCAATGAATGCCGTCGCCACATACTTCGTGTACTTCATGAATCTCCCAATAGAGCTCTAACAGTCGGATCCGGCAACAGCCGGATCACCGCTGGCCACCCTACCGCCGACTCGCACACGTTTCATTCTGAATGCTTCGCTGTCCTGGTGAATTCCGGCGTGTACGCACCGCGCCGCCCGGACCCTTTGTTGCGCAGGCGGATACCGCCATCTACTATCGCCGTACGTACGTAGTAGTTAGGTTGCACGCTCCTCATCGGCACGCCCTCCTCCCCGATTCGGAAGACAGGAATGCGACCACCGAACTCCACGCGGACCTACGGTCAGTACTGCGGGCTGGCCCGCGCGCTCGACATCATCGGCGAACGCTGGAATCTGCTGATCGTGCGCGAATTGCTCATCCGCCCAGCGCGATACAGCGATCTACACGCGGCGCTGCCGGGTATCGCGACCAATCTGCTCGCGGAGCGCTTGCGCGGGCTGGAGAGCGCGGGCGTGATCCGGCGTAGCCTCGAACCCGGTGTCAGAGGCGTCAGCTATCGCCTCACCTCCTGGGGTGAAGAACTCCGCGGCACCGTCGATTCGCTGGTGACCTGGAGCGCGCCGCTGATGGCGTCGGGTCCGCAGCACGAGGAGACCTTTCGCACGCACTGGCTGGTGGTGGCCCTGCGCGCGCTGATGCACGACAAAAGAACCGAGACGCCGACCGTGGTGGGCGTGGAGGTCGACGGCACCCTGGTCGCGGTTCGCGTCGATGCGACCGGCACGCACGCGATGCTCGATCCCGATGAATATCCGGCGACGGTATTCCACGGCGAGCCCGCGACCGTACTGGGACTCGCTTCGGGGCAGCTCACCGTCCAGCAGGCCGCCGAAATCGGCGAACTGCGCGGGGACACACTCGAACTCGCCGCGGTGTTCAGCAGAGGCTGAACACCGCGCGCGGTCGTCCCATGCGGTGCGACATCGACTGTGACGCGGGATCCAGCCGACCGTCGCCGATGCGTGGCGGCGACGGATGTGGGTAAGCGCCAAGTATGCAGCTTTTCGCCATTGTCGCCATCGCGTCACTGCCCCTGGTGGCGGTCCTACTTCTGATGATAAAACCGTCGGACTCGCTCCCACCGGATTCGTCCGATGCCCAGCCGCCCGCACAATCCGCAGCACCGGAATATCCGCGCGGCTGGTATCTCGACGAACTCTCCGGCAAGCCCCGGCTCAAATAACCGCGGCCACCTACAGCGGTTTGACGACCGACCACTGGGTGACCGGAAGCTGCGGACGCCACGCGGTGAATCCGCCGAGTGGTTCGGCACGATAGACCTGGAATTTGCGAAGCGCGCCACCGTATTCGGCGGCCAGCGCGGTCAATAGCGCATCGGATTCGACCGTCACGGAATTGGCGACCAGTCGACCACCGCGCGATAGCCGATTCCAGCAGGCGTCGAACATTCCCTGCTGGGTCAGTCCGCCGCCCAGGAATATCGCATCCGGATCGGGCAGCTCTGCAAAGGAATCGGGGGCGGCACCGTGTACTTCGACGGCGGGAACGCCGAGGGCGGCCGCATTCTCGGTGATCTGCCTGCGACGGCTCTCGACCCGTTCGAAAGTGAGTGCCCGGCAGGCCGGATGGGTGCGGCACCATTCGATGGCGATCGTGCCCGAACCGCCGCCGATATCCCAGAGCAGCTCGCCGGGGGCGGGAGCGAGAGCGGTCAGGGTCAGCGCGCGGATCTCGGACTTGGTGAGCTGGCCATCCCCGGCGTAGACCGCATCCGGGAGACCCGGCAGCCGGGTCAGACGGGTCACCGTCCGGTCGGCCACACAGTCGATGGCGACGATATTGAGCGGATTTCCGGCCGCCCGTTGCCAATTCACGGCGCGTGCGGCGGCCAGTAGTTCCTCCGGGCCGCCGAGCTGCTCCAGAACCGTGAGGTGGGAATCACCGAAACCGTTGCGGGACAGCATCTCCGCCAACCGGGCCGGGGTGTGCTCATCCTCGCTCAGCACGAGAATCCTGCGGCCGTCCGATAATTCGGGAAGTACGGTCTCCAGGCGGCGGCCGACGACGCTCACCACCGGGGTCTGCGCCAGATTCCAGCCGAGTCGGGCACAAGCCAGCGAGGCCGAGGAGGGCTGCGGCAGCACCCGCAGGGCCGCGGCGCCGACCAGCCGCTCCAGGGTCACCCCGATGCCGTAGAACATCGGATCGCCACTCGCCAGTACGCAAACCCGCAGGCCCGCATGCTGATTCAGCAGGCCGGGCAGGGCGGGAACCAGCGGGGACGGCCAGGCCACGCGCTCGGCCGCGCATTCGGAATCGGGTATCAGGGCCAGTTGACGGGGCGAGCCGAACAGCACCTGGGCGTCGGCCACGGCGCGGCGCGCGGGGCCGCCGAGACCGTCCCAGCCGTCCGCGCCGATACCCGCGACCACGATCGGGCGCTCCGCGGGCCAGGACACCGGGCGGGTCATCGCGGCATCCGCCGCCAGATCGACTGCGGCACAAAGTGCATGGCCATGAACATGAGTTTGATGGTGCGCGGCACACTCACCACGCGCGAGCGCCGGTACAGCGCGGAGACCACCGCGTCCGCCACCTGATCGGGGGTGCTGGACAGCGGAGCCGGATCCATGCCCGCGGTCATGCGGCCGATGACGAAGCCCGAGCGCACCAGCAGCAGGTGAACCCCGGTGCCGTACAACGCATCCTGGAGACCGGTGACGAAACCGTCCAGACCCGCCTTGGCCGAACCGTAGACGTAGTTGGCGCGCCGCGTCCGCACGCCCGCGATCGAGCTGAACGCCACGATCTGCCCATTTCCCTGCGCGCGCAACAGATTCGCCAGACTGGTGAGCACACTCACCTGCGCCACATAGTCGGTCTGCACCACCGCGACCGCATGCGCCGGATCATGTTCCGCGCGCGCCTGATCACCCAGCACCCCGAACGCCAGCACCGTCACCCCGAGCGGTCCGTACTCGGCCGTGACCTTCTCCAACAGCGATTGATGACTCGCGAAATCATCGGCGTCGAACTCCACGCAATGCACCTCGGCCGCCCCCGACCTGCCCATTTCAGCCCGCTGCGGTCCCAGGTCGTCGGCCCGGCGCGCCGCCAGCACCACCACCCGACCCGGAGCCAGCCGCCGCGCCACTTCGAGCCCGATCTCACTGCGCCCACCCAGCAACAACACGACGCCCGCATCGGCATCCCGCGAACCCATTCCCATGGCGAACAGTCTGCCATTCGCCCCGCCCGCACCGGCGCGCCGAGGTGGCCGACCCGCAACGACCAACACCAGGTCCAGGCCCCGCACGGCGCATCGCGCACGCCACGCACGGGCATCGGTCGGGGGTTGCTAGCGTTCTGCGCATGCCGACCACGTCAACCAGCCCCGAACTCTCGCCCGCCGCCATCGAATTCGTGACCGAGCGCCACCTCGCCACCCTCACCACGTTGCGCGCCGACGGGACTCCGCACGTGGTCGCGGTCGGATTCACCTGGGATCCGGAGGCCGGGATCGCACGCATCATCACCGATGGCGGATCGATGAAGGTGCGCAATGTGCGGCGCGGCGGTTACGCGGCGGTGAGCCAGGTGGACGGTGCGCGCTGGCTGACCCTGGAGGGTCCGGCAACGGTCCTCGACGCGCCCGCCGACGTCGCTGCGGCGGAAGTGCGGTACGCCGGTCGCTACCGTCAGCCGCGCGAGAACCCGACGCGCGTGGTCATCGCCATCGCCGTGCGGCGCGTACTGTCCAGCAGCGGCTTCAAGCCCGGAGCGGCTCAGCGCTGAGACCGGCTTCGACGGGAATCACCTCGGAAACAACCGAGCTCCGCGAAACAGGTCGCGGAGCTCGGTGAAACCTCTTGCGGTACGGCGCTTTACAGGCGGGTGAGGCCGTGCGGGCGCTTGTTCACCGATTCGCAGCCGTCGGCGGTCACGACCACGATGTCCTCGATGCGGGCTCCCCATTCACCGGCGAAGTAGATGCCCGGTTCGATGCTGAAGGCCATGCCCTCTTCGAGCACGAGATCATTGCCCGCGACAATGTACGGCTCCTCGTGCACGGACAGGCCGATGCCGTGGCCGGTGCGATGCACGAAGTATTCGGCCAGTTCGGCGGCGGCCAGCAGATCGCGGGCGGCGGCATCGACCGATTCGGCGGTGACACCCGGCCGCACCGCGGCGACGGCCGCGGCCTGCGCGCGCTCGAGCACCGCGAACTGTTCGGCGATCTCCTCGGACGGCTCACCCAGCACATAGGTCCGGGTGGAATCGGAGAAATAGCCGGGTTCGACGGGACCGCCGATATCGATGACCACCACATCACCGTCCTCGATCACGCGATCGGAGACCTCGTGATGCGGGTCCGCGCCATGCGGGCCGCTACCGACGATCACGAACGCGGCGCGGGTATGGCCCTCGGCGATGATGGCGGCGGTGATATCCGCGGCGACCTCGGCCTCGGTGCGCCCGGCGCGCAGGAACTCACCCATGCGGGCGTGCACCCGATCGATGGCCGCGCCCGCGCGACGCAGCGCGTCGATCTCGCTGGGGTCCTTCAGCATTCGCAATTCGCGCAGCACCGGCGTGGCCGAGACCGGCAGCGTGCCGAGCCGATCGGTGATCGGCAGCAAATGCAGCGCGGGCATATTGTCATCGACGGCGGTGCGGGCGCCGGCATTGAGAATGGACTTCACCAGCCCGTGCGAATCGACGCCGTCCACCCAGTCCACGATCCGCAGACCCAGCTCGGCGACCGCGGACGGCCCCAGCGCCGCCAACTCCAATTTGGGGATCACCACGGACGGCGTCTCACCCGAGGCGGGCACCACCAGGCAGGTCAACCGCTCGTGCGACTGCGCCCGGGACCCGATCAGATATTGCAGATCCGGCCCGGGGGTGATGAGCAGTGCGTCCAGATGGGCGGCCCGCGTCAGCTCCGCCGCCCGCTCCAGCCGCGCCCCGTAGACGTCCGCTCCGAATCGTGTCTCGTCATGAGAGCTCATAGCCCCCGACGTTACCCGGTACCCCCGACAGCCCGGGCAAGGTCATCACGGTGGATCCGCGAACACACCGCGTCCGCCTCGAATCATCCAGCGCCGCCATCGATTTCGATCACCGTCAGTCCTTCGCGCGGCTCGGGGTCAGCCATCGCGCAGCTCGACGCAGGCCATCGCATGACTCGAGGCCGGCCAGCACTCGGTTCGAAGTCAGCCGTCGCACGGTTCATGGTGAGCCGTCGCACGGCAGAGTTCTGTGCGCGATGACGGCCACATTCTTCGTCGCGCGACCTGGGTGATCGCCGAGAATCACGACCAATCGGGCAACCCCTGCGCGGACCGCCGTGATCGTCAGCGCATGCTTGGCAAATGAGCCTTTCCGTCTACGCCTATGTTCTCGACGAGAACCGCGCCTGGCAATTGCTCGACCCGCCGACACCTGGCGGCGAACTTGCCGGGTTCGAACGCTGGCGTACGACCGTCTGGGGCTCCACCGCCGTCCTGGCCTTGGGCGCGTACTACTTTCCCGTCCTGGCGCGCGGCGACCTCACCGTCCTCCCGCACGCGGTCCCGGAATTCCTCGACGAATGCGCGCTGCTGCGTGCGCATCTGGACGCGATCGCGGCACAGGCCGACGACTCCCATCCCCGCGAAGTGCACACCGAACGCATCGCCGCGCGCCTGACCCATATCGAAGCCGCCGCGGCACGCGCTCTGGAAGTCGGCGGCGGCGTCCTGATCTGGTAACGCGCTCACGTCGTGCCGTGCCGCGCGGTGTCGGGGGTGCGCGGTAGCGTTTGGCGTTATGAGCGCTCCCGCCACCGGTCCCCTGCTGCTGCTCGACGGCGCCAGTCTCTGGTTCCGCGCCTTCTACGCGATTCCGGAGAAGATCACCGCGCCGGACGGGCAACCGGTGAACGCGGTGCGCGGGTTCACCGATATGGTCGCGGCGCTGGTCAAACAGCATGCGCCGAGCCGACTGGTGGTATGCCTGGATCTGGATTGGCGGCCCAAGTTCCGGGTCGATCTGATTCCGTCGTACAAGGCGCACCGGGTCGCGGAGGAACAGCCCGCGGACGCCATCGACGCTGTGGCGGAAGAGGTTCCGGACACGTTGACCCCACAGGTGGACATGATCATGGCCGTGCTGGAGGCCGCCGGGATCGCGACCGCGGGCGCGGAGGGGCTGGAGGCCGACGATGTGATCGGCACGCTGGCCACGGTGGAGCGCGATAGCGAGGTGATCGTGGTGAGCGGCGATCGCGATCTGCTGCAACTGGTTCGCGATACCCCGGCTCCCCCGGTGCGGGTGTTCTATGTCGGGCGCGGCCTGTCCAAGGCCGAACTCTGGGGCCCTGCCGAGGTTTCGGCGAAATACGGTGTGCCACAAGAGAACGCGGGCCCGCTGTACGCCGATATGGCGACTCTGCGCGGTGACGCCTCGGACGGTCTGCCCGGTGTCGCGGGTATCGGCGATAAATCCGCCGCCCAGCTCGTCTCCAAATTCGGTTCGATCGAATCGCTGCGCGCCGCGGCCGCCGATCCGGACTCCGATATGGCCAAGGGCGTGCGCGCCAAACTCGTTGCCGCGGAAGACTATTTGAAGGCCGCCGCACCCGTCGTGCGGGTGGTCCAGGATGCCACGGTCGAGTTCTCCAGGCCGGATCTACTCCCCCGTGAACCCGCGAATCCCGAAGAGCTGCAAGCCCTCGCGGTCGCGTACAACGCCGAGAGCCCGGTCAAGCGCCTCATCACGGCCATGGCCAAGCGCTGAAGCACGCTGCCCGGCCGATGGCCGGGCTCCGGCTCACATCGGCCAGGTCTCCTGCTTACCGTTCAGATCGGTGATCACGGCCTGCCGAAAACGATTGCCCTGCACATCGGTCAGCGTGATGTGCGTGGGCCCGGTGGCGACACCGCCCTGCGCGCAATTGGGTACGCAGGTCCGCCGGGACTGGGTGCCGTCGCCCTCGGCGGTATTCGGCCCCCAGCTGGTCCAGGTGATGTCCTTGACCCACAGCCCACCGTCACCGCAGGCGAGCAGGACGTTCGAGGGCCGCTGCACCGCTTGATCGGTGGTGCGGGTGCAGTCGTAGACCACCGGATCGGGTCCCGCGGCATTGACCACGGCGGCGGGGGCGAAGGCGGCGGCCAGCGCCGCGATCGAGGTCACGGTCCAACCGGCTTTGCGCGCAGCGTTTTTCATCATCACGCCCCCCACACTCCTATCGGCTAACACGATCTTGTGGCCACTGTACTCCCGATATCCCTCCCGCTCACCCCGGACAGTCCCTTCCAGCGCATTCACCGCAACCACCCCCGGAAATGACGAAACCCGGGGCGAAACGCTCTCGCCCCGGGTTGCCAACGCCTATCGCACCGGATCAGCTGGGACGACCCACCTCGTAGGTGCCGTCATCCTTGGTGACCTTGATGGTGACCTTCTTGGCCTCACCGCCGACTTTGAGCGAGCAGTCGAAGGTCTTGTCGACCTCGACCTTCTGGCCGGACGGGCAGCTCACATCCTGGACATCCTCGATGCCGTAGGAATCCTTGAGCACCTTCTGCACACCGGTGGCCACGGCCTTGTTGTCGAGCTGATCCTTGGCGGTCAGCACCACCACACCGCCGACGATGGCGCCGAGCACCACCAGGACCGCCAGCGCGATGCCGATGATCAGACCGGTCTTCTTCTTTTTCGCGGGCTGCGGCTGCGGCCACTGCTGACCGCCGGGCTGGGACTGATCCCAGCCGGGCTGCCCGGGCTGACCCTGCTGCGGCCACTGCGGCTGGCTCCCCGCCCACTGCTGACCGGGCTGCGGCTGCTGGCCCCACTCCTGACCGCCGGTGGCGGGCTGCTGCGGCTGACCCTGTTGCGGCCATTGCGGCTGACTCTGCCCCCACTGCTGACCGGGCTGCGGCTGCTGCGGCTGGCTCTGCGCCCACGGCTGCTGCTGGTCACCCCAATTCGTGGTCGGCTGCGCGGGCTGCCCACCCCAGTTCTGACCCGGAGCGCCGCCGGGCTGCGGCTGACCGCCGCCCCACTGCTGCGTCGGATCGTTGCGTCCCTCCCCAGTGCCTGGGGCGTCGTTCGGTCCGTACGGGCCGCTCATTTGCTTGCCTCCACTCGCAATCCGATGTACACACGCTAGCCCCCCGAGCGGGAACACGCTCGTGAACCCACCGCGGTCGGTACGTCTGAAAGAATCAAAGCACAGTCACATTCGCTACGCGGCGTCCACCGCGACGACACCCCGCCGAATAGCCTTGACCGCCTTGGCCGCTGTGGCCGCGACCTCCACATCGTCGGCGGTGTTGTGGATCTGATCCAGCATGTCGATGACCTGCCGGCACCAGCGCACGAAATCGCCCGCCGAGAGCGGATTTCCGCGATCGCCACTGGCCAGCAGGGCGTCGGCGAGGTCATCGCCGCGCGCCCAGGAATGCATACCCGTGACAAAACCCAGATCGGGTTCGCGGGTGGGCGAGAGCCGATGCTTGGCCTCATCCGCGCGCAGCTGCGACCACACCCCGATGGTGGCGTCCACGGCCCGGCGGATCGGGGCGGTAGGCCCGGAAGCGCCGAGATAGCCGCCCTCCTGGCGGGATTCGAACACCAGGATCGATACCGCGGCGGCCAATTCGGCCGGGCCGAGGCCGCGCCACAGCCCCTGCCGCAGACTTTCGGCAACAACGAGATCGGCCTCGGCGTAGATGCGCGCGAGTCGCCTGCCGTCGGCGGTCACCTCACCGTCTTCCACGTATCCGCGTTCGGCGAGCAACGCGAGAATCCGGTCGAAGGTGCGCGCCAGCGAATTGGTCGTCGACGCCACCTGCTGACGCAGCGATTCGGTCTCGCGCGCGAGCCGGTTATAGCGTTCGCCGATGCGCGCCAACTGTTCCCGATCCGGCCGTGCGTGCGCCGGATGGTTGCGCAGGGCCCGCCGCAGCGACTGCAATTCGTGATCGTCCGCGGCCTTGGACTTCTTACCGGTGCGACCGCGCCCCGGCACCACGATGCCGGTGCTGCGCAGCGCCGACGCCAGATCGCGCCGCACCCGCGCGGTGCGATGGTCCACATGCCGCGGCAACCGCAGATGGCCCAGTGATTGCGCGGGTGTCGGGAAGTCCGCGGCCGAGACCCGGCCCGCCCATTTGTCCTCGGTGAGCACCAGCGGACGCGGATCACCCGGTGTCGCATCGGCTTCCAGAATCACCGCGAGTCCCTGGCGCCGACCCGCCGGAATGGCCACCACATCGCCGCGCCGCAGCGCGGCCAGTGCGTTCACCGCCGCCGACCGCCGATCGGTGCGGCCCTGATTCTCGATCTGACGTTCCCGGCCCCGAATGCGTTCGCGCAGTTGGATGTACTCGAGGAAATCGTCATCGCCGAGCTGCGAGCGCAGCTTGCGCATGGCCGATTCGTTCTTGTCGATACCGCGCACCAGCCCCACCACCGAGCGGTCGGCCTGGAACTGCGCGAACGAGCGCTCCAGCAGCGCCCGCGAGTTCTCCGCACCCATCCGATCCACCAGATTGATGGACATGTTGTACCCGGGCCGGAACGAGCTCTTGAGCGGATACGTTCGGGTGGAAGCCAATCCGGCCACCGCGCTGGTGTCCACATCCGGATTCCACATGACCACCGCGTGGCCCTCGACGTCGATACCGCGCCGCCCGGCCCGCCCGGTGAGCTGGGTGTACTCGCCCGGGGTCAGCTCCGCGTGCGTTTCGCCGTTGAACTTCATCAGGCGTTCGAGCACCACGGTGCGCGCGGGCATATTGATGCCCAGAGCCAGTGTCTCCGTGGCGAATACGGCCCGCACCAGACCGTGCACGAACAGATCCTCGACGGTATGCCGGAAGGCGGGCAGCATGCCCGCGTGATGCGCCGCGAATCCCCGGTGCAGTCCCTCGCGCCATTCCCAGTAGCCGAGCACCTCGAGATCACCGCGCGGCAGATCGCCGGTGTGCTTCTCGATGATCGCGTCGACCTCCTCGCGATCCTCATCGCGCGAGAGGTCCAGCCGCGAGCGCACGCATTGGGCAAGCGCCCCATCGCATCCCGCGCGACTGAAGATGAACGTGATGGCCGGGAGCAGCCCCTCGTCATCGAGTTTGGCGATCACCTCGGGCCGGGGCACCGGCCGGAAGAACCGGCGCGGACCGCCGCGCCCCCGACCGGGCACGCCGAAATTCTCGGTCCGGTCCGCGGCTTCGCGCTGTTTGATGAAGCGCACCAGATCCTCGTCGACCAGGACCTTCTGATCGCTGGATCGGGAGTCGAAGAGATCGAACATGCGCCGCCCGACCATGACGTGCTGGGACAGCGGCACCGGCCGGGTCTCGTCCACGATGACCGCGGTATCCCCGCGCACGGTTTCCATCCACGCGCCGAACTCCTCGGCATTGCTGACCGTGGCGGACAGGCACGCCAGCCGCACCTCGGGCGACAGGTGCAGGATGACCTCCTCCCACACCGCGCCGCGGAACCGGTCCGCCAGATAGTGCACCTCGTCCATCACCACGTACGAGAGCCCTTGCAGCGCATCCGAACTCGCGTACAGCATGTTCCGCAGCACCTCGGTGGTCATCACCACGACCGAGGCGTGCGGGTTGATGGACTGGTCACCGGTGAGCAGACCCACCGATTCGCGCCCGTAGCGGGCGGTCAGATCGGCGAATTTCTGGTTCGACAGCGCCTTGATCGGCGTGGTGTAGAAACACTTCCCGCCCGAGGCCAGCGCCAGATGCACCGCGAATTCACCGACCACGGTCTTACCCGCACCGGTGGGCGCGCAGACGAGCACGCTGTGCCCGCCCGCGAGCGCCTCACAGGACTGCCGCTGGAACGGATCCAGCTCGAATTTCAGCTCGGCGGCGAATGCCGCCAATTCGCCAGTAAGCGACCTTGATGTCACCGTCAGAGGGTATCGGAGTAATCCGACACGCTTCGCGTTGTTTTCTCCGGCGTGGCCGCGGCGACCGGTTCGGGAGTCTCCACGGGGGTTGCCGCATCGATGCCGCCGCCGGTGTCCCCGAGCGGTGAGGCCTCGTCATCGGACAGGTTGTTCCAGTTCTCGGCATTGCGCGCCTTGCGCTTATCGTTGACGCGCGCGATCTGCACCGCGATCTCGAACAGCACGGTCAGCGCCAGCGCGAGCGCCAGCATGGAGAACGGGTCCTGCGGTGTCACGATGGCCGCGAATACGAACAGGCCGAAGATCAAGCCGCGCCGCCACTTGGTGAGCCGCTCATAGGTGAGCACGCCCAGGAAGTTCAGGCCCACGATCAGCAGCGGCGTCTCGAAGCTCACGCCGAAGATGATCAGCAGCTTGATGATGAACCCGAAATACAGCGAACCGCTGAGCGCGGTGATCTGGGTGTTGTTGCCGATGGTGAGCAGAAAGCTCAAGGCGTGCGCCACAATCCAGTACGCCAGCACCGCGCCCGCGACGAACAGCGTCGCACCCGCGGTGACGAACGAGACCGCGTACTTGCGCTCCTTGGCGTACAGCCCGGGCGTCACGAACGCCCACAGCTGATACAGCCAGAACGGGCTGGCCATGACCACACCCGCGGTCGCGCCGACCTGCAATCGCAGCATGAACTGTTCGAACGGCGCGGTCGCCAGCAGGCGGCACGCCCCATCGGGGCTGATATTGGCGCGGGAGGACGCGGGCAGTTCACAGTACGGCCCGGTCAGCACATCACCGAGGCTCTCGATCCCGAGGAACGAGTGCGAGTACCAGAAGAATCCCAGCAGCGTGGTGACCGAGATGGCCGCCAGTGCGACGAGCAATCGATAACGGAGCTCGGCCAGATGCTCCACGAGGGACATGGTGCCCTCGGGATTGGTCCGGCGTTTGCTGCGGCGCGGATCGAACGGAATGCGCATGTGTGTGTGACTGCCTCGCGGTGAGTGAACGCCCCGGACCTGGACAACGCTCGACCCGGGGTGAGCTGATCACTCAACCCCGGGGACGGATGATGTCAGGCCTGGGGCTTCTCGACGTTCACGGGCTGCGCGACGGCAGCGGGCTGAACCGGCTGCGCGGCGGGAAGCTGCTGCGGGGCGGCCGCCTCGGGGGCGGTCTCGGCCGGCTTATTGGCCTCGGTCTGCATCTGGCTGACTTCGCTCTTGAAGATCCGCATGGATCGGCCGAGGCTGCGCGCGGCGTCGGGCATGCGCTTCGAGCCGAAGAACAGCAGGAAGACCAGTGCGACGATCAGCAAGTGCCACGGGCTGATGCTGCCCATAATTCCAACCTCCAAAGACTGTGGTGTTTCAGATGCTACCGGACATGCATATGCCCGGGTTTTTCGTCAAGAGTCCGAATGGGTCACTGCGCTCAACTCCGCCAGCAACTCCGGCCCGGACCAGGTGCGTTGGTCACCGTTCTCGGCGGCCGCTATCAATTCGATGAGCCGCGCGTTGACCGGTGTCGGCAAGCCGACCATGGTTCCGAGGGTCACGATTTCACCACAGAGCCAAGCGATTTCGGTTTTGCGACCCGCCGCCAGGTCATCGGCCATGGATGAGCGGGCCATCGGATCGATGGCGAGCACTCGCCCGGCAACCCGGCGGAAAACCCCGTCGGGGGCGGTCAGCAGGCGTGCCATCAGCTCCGGCGGCAGCGGGGTGAGCCGGGCCGGGCGAATCCGCGCGCGGGTCATCACCGCAAGCGCCTCCTGCTGGGTCAGGGCCAGGCAGCGGCGGTAATCGCGGGTGCCCAGCTCCTCCCGCAGCGGGCGGCCGGACAGCGCGTTGATGGGATTGTTCAGATTCAGCAGCAGTTTGGCCCACTGCACGGACAGCAGGTCCGGATACCGCTTCACGCCGAGCCCGGATTCGTGCAGCACGGGTGCGAAACGGTTCAGCACGGCGTCATCGGCGATGGCGACCCCGCCCGCGGTACCGCGATGGAAGCGGCCGTTCTCGCGGTGCACGACATTGAACATGACCATGCCCGCCAGCACCACGCACGCGGGCAGCACCTCCCGGATGACCGCGTCATTGCCGATGCCGTTCTGCAGGCTGATCACCACGGTGCCGGGCTTGACCAGGCCGGACAGCTCGCGCGCGGCCTTCTCGGTATCGGCGGATTTCACGGTGATGAGCACCAGATCGGCGTCGGCCGCCGCGGCCGGATCGGTCGCGGTCCGGAACGCGGACGCCTCGACGCGCTGGTCCAGTCCGTCCAGATCGGTGAGCCGCAGCCCGGACGCGCTGATCTCGTCGAGCAGGCGGGGCCGTCCGATGAACGTGACATCCGCGCCCGCACCGGCGAGCTTGCCGCCGACGAAAATGCCGATACTGCCCGCGCCCAGCACCATTACGCGCGGCGCGGAGCCCGGCGGTGTCATGTTCGGGACGGTCACGCCGGACCGACCTCCTCTAACCCGGTCAATTGCAGTTCGGTCGAATTATCTTGGACCAGGGCCGAATACGCGGCCAGCGCGGTGCCGGAGCGTTCGCGCACCGCGGTCACCAGTTCGGGCGGGCCCAGCACGGTGACCCCGGAACCGAAGCCGAGCAGCAGCCGGGCCATCCAGTCCAGGGTGGCGAAGCGCATGGTGGCCTCGACATTGCCGTCCGGATGCACCGCGACCCGATGCATCGGATACTGATCCAGGACCCACGAGTAGTCGGCGTGAATCAGCAGGCGCGCCAGCGGAACCGCCGGATCGTCGACGAAAAGGTCCAGCGCCGAGGTCTCATCGGCGGCGGCCTCGGCGGGCGGGCGGGCCGGTTCGTCGAGTTCGGCGGCCTCCTCGATGCGATCGAGGCGGAACAGGCGGACGCCCTCGGCTTCGCGGCACCAGGCCTGCAGATAGCTGTTGTTGTCCACCAAGACAATACGAATCGGGTCCACGGTTCGTTCAGACACCACATCGCGACTGGCCGAATAGTAGACCATCCGCACGGCGTGACCGTTGGCGAGCGCGGACCGCACCGTCGCGACCGACGGGGCCTCGGCCGGGGTGGTCGGGGCCTCGAATTCGATGCCCGAGATAGCGGATTCGATCTTCGCGATGGCCGAATGCGCGGCGCTGGGATCGACCATGCCGGGCAGATCCGCGATCGAGCGCAGGGCCACCAGCAGTGCGGTCGCCTCCAGTGAGGTCAGCCGCAGCGGGCGATCGATACCGGCGGAGAAGGTGACCTCGATGCTCTCCTCGGAGAACGACAGATCGATCAGATCACCCGGTCCGTATCCCGGAAGTCCGCACATCCACAGCTGATTCAGATCGCTCATCAGCTGTTTGGTGGTGACACCGAGTTCGGCGGCGGCCTCCGCGGCGCTGATGCCCGGATTGGCCTGGAAGTACGGGACCATATTCAGCAGCCTGGACAGCCGCACCGAAAGCCTGCTCGCGGCAACGGCATTGGCACGGCGATCGCGGGCCCCGGTGGAGACGCGCGCACCGTCCGTGGCACCCGATGCGGGTTTGCGCGGATTGCCGCCGTCGCTCATGCCGAGACCTCCGTCCGTTCCAGCACCGACTCGAGCCGGGCGATCACATTGTGGCGCAGCTCTTCCGGCGCGAGCACCAGCGCGTCCGCGCCGAGACCGGTGATGAGCCGGGCCAGCCAATCGCGGGAACGGATGGGCACCTCGACGATCGAGCCCTTGCGGCCGCCGAGCTCACGCTCCTCCATGGTCGCGCCGAGTCTGCGGATCTCCTGACCGCGGCCGTCCGCGACCCAGACCGTGGCCGAACCGGTGATCGGGGCCTGCCCGGTGACCTCGGCGACCAGCGCGCGCAGATCCACATCGGCGGGCTTGTGCACGACGTCTTCGGGGCCGTACGCGGTGATCGCCTCACCGATACGAGAGATGCGGAACACTCGCGGTGCGTTGCGAGCATTGTCATAGCCCGCGAGGTACCAGCGGCCGTGATGGGTGACCACACCCCAGGGCTGCACATCGCGTTCGATCGGTTCGCCGTGCGATTGCCGATGCAGGAATCGCACCGCGCGGCCCGCGTCGATGGCGGCCAGCAGTTTGCCCAGTACGGGTTCGGAACCGCGGGTGCGCGCCGGGACCGCGGGCACCGACGCGACACCGGCGTCGGGCTCCAGGTGAATGCCCGCCGCGCGCAGCTTGAGCAGTCCGCCCTCGGCCGCCGCGGCCAGTTCCGGGGACTCCCACAGCTGCACCGCGACCGCGACCGCGGCGGATTCGGCGCTGGTCAGATCGATATCGGGTAGCTCGTAGGCATCCCGATTGATGCGGTAGCCCTCCGCGCCGGAATACCGGCTGATGGGCCCGATTTCGAGGGGGATGCCCAGATCGCGCAGCTCGTTCTTGTCGCGCTCGAACATGCGGCTGAAGGCCTCGTCGCTCGCCGACTCCTCGTATCCCGCCACGGAGTCCCGAATCCGCTCGGCGGTCAGGAACTGACGGGTGGACAGCAGCGCGATAACCAGATTCATCAACCGCTCGACCTTGGATATCGCCACCCGTTAGAGAGTAGTGTGCCCGCGCGACGCGCGTAGCACGGCAGTACCCATTTGCCTTCGGCTTCGCTGCAAGCGAATTCACGAATCCGCCCGGCGCGTCGGCCACCGACGACGAAGCGGGCCGTGAATCCGAGGATTCACGGCCCGCCTCTCGATCGCGAACTATGCCGCTACATCGAGGCGATGAGCCGGTCGACGCGCTCATCCACCGAGCGGAACGGGTCCTTGCAGAGCACCGTGCGCTGGGCTTGATCATTGAGCTTGAGGTGCACCCAGTCGACCGTGAAATCACGACCGGCTTCCTGTGCGGCGGTGATAAAATCGCCGCGCAATTTGGCGCGAGTGGTCTGCGGCGGGGTGTTGACCGCCGCGTCGACCGCCTCGTCCTCGGTGATGCGCTTGGCCAAACCCTTGCGCTGCAACAGGTCGAAGACGCCGCGGCCGCGCTTGATGTCGTGATAGGCCAGATCCAGCTGGGCGATCTTGGGATCGGACAGCTCCATGCTGTAGCGATCCTGATAGCGCTGGAACAGCTTGCGCTTGATGACCCAGTCGATCTCGGTGTCCACCTTGGCGAAATCCTGCGCCTCGACGGCGTCGAGGGTGCGGCCCCAGAGGTCCACCACCGCGTCCACCTGCGGATCGCGATCGCGATTGCGCAGATGTTCGACGGCGCGGGCATAGTACTCGCGCTGGATTTCCAGGGCACTGGCCTGCCGGCCGCCCGCCAAGCGCACGGGGCGCTTACCGGTGAGATCGTGCGACACCTCACGGATGGCCCGAATCGGGTTGTCCAGAGCGAAGTCTCGGAAGGCGACGCCCGCCTCGATCATCTCCAGCACCAGCGATGCGGTGCCGACCTTGAGCATGGTGCTCGGCTCGGCCATATTCGAATCGCCGACGATCACGTGCAGGCGGCGGTACTTCTCGGCATCGGCGTGCGGCTCGTCCCGGGTGTTGATGATGGGCCGCGACCGCGTGGTCGCCGAGGAGACGCCCTCCCAGATGTGCTCCGCGCGCTGCGAGAGGCAGAACGTGGCGGCCTTGGGCGTCTGCAGCACCTTGCCCGCACCGCAGATCAGCTGACGAGTCACCAGGAACGGCAGCAGCACATCGGAGATGCGGGAGAACTCGCCCGCACGCACCACGAGGAAGTTCTCATGGCAGCCGTAGGAGTTGCCCGCGGAGTCGGTGTTGTTCTTGAACAGGTAGATGTCGCCGCCGATACCTTCTTCGGCGAGACGCTGTTCGGCGTCGATGAGCAGATCCTCCAGGACCCGTTCACCGGCGCGGTCATGAGTGACCAGCTGCACCAAGCTGTCGCACTCGGCCGTCGCGTACTCCGGATGGGAACCGACATCGAGGTAGAGCCGGGCGCCATTACGAAGGAACACGTTGGAACTACGGCCCCAGGAAACCACCCGGCGGAAGAGATACCGGGCCACCTCGTCAGGACTCAACCGACGGTGACCGTGAAAGGTGCACGTCACCCCGAATTCGGTTTCGATCCCCATGATTCGTCGCTGCACCCTATCGACATTACAGCGATGTAGTGCCCGATAAGGGCGGTGTGGCAGACCCGATGCAAACGTATTCACAACGATTTAGCACGGGATGCAACGCCGCACCCCCTGTAGGCAGCGAAAAGGCAAGTCCCCTTTGCACTCTGCTGTGCAGAGTGCAAACACTCGCAGGTCCCGAGTGCAACGTGGCGGGGGGTGAAAATGCGAAACCGGGCCGCGAACAATAGGTTCGCGGCCCGGTTTCGGGGCGGGAGAAAATCGCCCGGAATCGCCGGGCGCGCACTTGTCGTGTGCGGCCGGGGATTTCGGCGAAATCCTAGGCCTGGGACGGATCTCCGGACGAGGGCCTGTCGGCCTCGGCCGCCGCCGCGGCGCTCTGCGCCTTACCGGTGATCAGTTCCTGTAGTGCGGCCCCGGTGATGCGGCGGAAAGCCCGTCGCGGCCGGGACTGTTCGAGCGTGGCGACCTCCAGCGAGGCCGACGCGGCCGGCTTCTTGTCCTTGTCCGCGCCCTCGGGTGCGGACTTGGCCAGGGCCTGCATCGCCACCGTGACAGCGGAGTGCAGGTCCAGACCGGGCTGATAGGACGCCTTGAGCGCGGTGACGATGGGCTCGGTATTGCCGCCCATGACCACGAATTCGCGCTCGTCGACGATGGATCCGTCGAAGTTGATGCGGTACAGCACCGAACTCGGCGTCGAATCCGGGTAGCCGACCTCGGCCACACAGATCTCGACCTCGAACGGCTTGAGCTGATCAGTGAAGATGGTGCCCAGGCTCTGCGCGTACAGGTTGGCCAGGAAGCGGCCGGTGACATCGCGCCGGTCGAACTGGTAACCACGCAGATCAGCCTGCAGAATGCCACCGCGGCGCAGGCTTTCGAACTCGTTGTACTTGCCGACGGCGGCGAAACCGACGCGGTCGTACAGCTCGCTCACCTTGTGCAGTGTGGCCGAGGGGTTCTCGGCCACGAACACCACACCCTTGTCGTACACCAGCACGATGACGCTTCGCCCGCGTGCGATGCCCTTGCGCGCGAGTTCGGTCTTATCGCGCATGATCTGTTCGGCGGACGCGTAATACGGCAGTGTCATGCTCGCGCACTCCCCTCTTCGTCCGCGCGTTCGGCCACGATCTCGCGGGTGATCTCGGCCAGCCGTCCCTCCGACACCTCAACGGAGCCTTCGGAATCGATGACGATCGCCGTCGGATAGATGCCCCGCAGGGTGTCGGGGCCGCCGGTGGCGGTGTCGTCGTCGGCGGCGTCGAACAGGGATTCCACGGCGATGCTCAATGCCGCGTCCTGATCGATGCCCCGGCGATAGGTCTTCTTCAGCGACGATTTGGCGAACAGCGAGCCGGAACCGACCGCGGTGTAACCGAATCGCTCCTCGCTGCGGCCGCCGACCACGTCGTAGGAGATGATGCGGCCGGACTTATCCGGATCGGATTGATCCGGGTCGAAACCGACCAGCAGCGGCACCACCGCGAGACCCTGCAGGGCCGCGGGGAGGTTGTCGCGCACCATCTTCGAGAGTTTGTTGGCCTTGCCGTCGAAGGTGAGGGGGACGCCCTCGATCTTCTCGTAGTACTCGAGCTCCACCGCGAACAGCCGGATCATTTCGATGGCCATACCCGCGGTGCCCGCGATACCGGCCGCCGAGAAGGTGTCGGTGATGTACACCTTCTCGATGTCCCGGCTGGCCAGCAGGTTGCCCTGGGTGGCCCGGCGGTCGCCCGCGATCAGCACACCGCCGCGGTAGCTGACCGCGACGATGGTGGTGCCGTGCGGTGCGATATCCGAGGGCGCGCCCGTATTCGAGAGCGCTCCGTCACCCCGGAAGCTGTTGCCGGGCAACAGTTCCGGAGCGTGCATCCGCAAGTATTCGGAGAAGGAGGAGAGGGCGTTCCCCATCTGGAGACGCAGTGGGTCGCCTTGGGTCACTGGCCGCCCTTCTGAACGTACGCGCGCACGAAGTCCTCGGCATTCTCCTCGAGGACGTCGTCGATCTCATCGAGCAGGTCGTCGGTCTCCTCAGCCAGTTTCTCCCGGCGCTCCTGCCCCGCAGCACCGTCCCCGACGGGGCCCTCATCCTCGTCGCCACCACCGGCGCGCTTGGTCTGCTCTTGTGCCATAGCAGCCGACCTCCTCTGTGATCATCGGCGAGCACCGGAGAAAATCCGATGCCCGTCCCCCAACACTACCCAGCGGCGGCGACAACATGCCGGATTAACCGCAATGACGTCGCTTCGCGATCTTCCGGAAGCCTGCCGCCGCCTCTCGTTTTCACCCTCAGTGGGTGAGCTGTTGCACCAATTCGGCGGCGGTCTCGACACCGTCCAGCAACTTGCCGACGTGGGCTTTGGTGCCGCGGCGGGGTTCGAGGGTGGGGATGCGGACGAGGGAGTCGCCGCCGAGGTCGAAGATGACCGAGTCCCAGCTGGCGGCGGCGATGTCCGCGCCGAAGCGGCGCAGGCATTCGCCGCGGAAGTAGGCGCGGGTGTCGGTGGGCGGGTTGGTCATGGCGTCGAGGATCTGCTGTTCGGAAACCAAGCGCTGCATGGAACCTCGGGCCACCAGGCGGTTGTAGAGGCCCTTGTCCAGGCGGACGTCCGAGTACTGCAGGTCGACCAGGTGCAGTTTGGGGGCCGCCCAGGTCAGGCCCTCGCGCTTGCGCATGCCTTCCAGCAGACGGAGTTTGGCGGTCCAGTCGAGCAGGTCCGCGGTTTCCATGGGGTCGCGCTCGAGCAGGTCGAGCACGTGCGCCCATTTGGTGAGCAGGTCCTGCACGCGGGCGTCGTCGATGCCCTGGCGGTAGACGAACTTCTCCACGCGGTCGAGGTAAATGCGTTGCAGCGCAAGGCCGGTCAGCTCGCGGCCGTCGGCCAGGGCGACCGTCGCGCGCAGCGTCGGATCATGGCTGATGGTGTGCACAGCGGTGACCGGGCGGGCCAACTGGAGGTCCGAGAGGTCCTCGCCCGCCTCGATCATGTCGAGCACCAGCGCCGAGGTGCCGACCTTGAGGTAGGTGGCCCATTCGGACAGGTTCGCGTCACCGATGATGACGTGCAGGCGACGGTACTTGTCCGCATCGGCGTGCGGTTCGTCACGGGTGTTGATGATGCCGCGCTTGAGCGTGGTTTCCAGGCCGACCTCCACCTCGATGTAATCCGCGCGCTGGGACAGTTGGAATCCGGCGGTATCACCGTTCTGGCCGATGCCGACGCGGCCGGAACCGCAGATCACCTGGCGGGAGACGAAGAACGGGGTGAGGCCCACGATGATCTGGTTGAACGGGGTCTCACGGCTCATGAGGTAGTTCTCATGGGTGCCGTAGGAGGCGCCCTTACCGTCGGTGTTGTTCTTGTACAGCTGCATGCGGGGCGCACCCGGCACACTGGAGGCGAAGCGGGCGGCGGCCTCCATGACCCGCTCACCGGCCTTGTCCCAGATCACCGCGTCCAGCGGGTCGGTGACCTCGGGGGCGGAGTATTCGGGGTGCGCGTGGTCGACGTAGAGCCGTGCGCCGTTGGTGAGGATCATATTCGCCGCGCCGACCTCGTCGGCGTCGATGACGGGTGCGGGGCCGTTGAGGCGGCCGAGGTCGAATCCGCGTGCGTCGCGCAGCGGTGATTCCACCTCGTAATCCCAGCGGGTGCGTTTGGCGCGCGGCACGCCTTCGGCTGCGGCATAGGCGAGAACCGCCTGGGTCGACGTGAGAATCGGGTTGGCCGACGGCTCCGAAGGCGTCGAAATGCCGTACTCGACCTCGATTCCGATGATGCGCTGCATGTGGTCGAGCCTAGGCGACGCGGGCGCGGATCGGGCGCGACCGGGTCGGGCTCGGGTCTCGGGGTTGGTCATTCGTGCGGCGTATCCGGCATCGTCCTCCCGGGTGATCCGCCGCCACCTGCGCGGACGACACAATGTCAGACATGGTCGAACCGGTCACCTCCCCGCGATCGGAACGCCCGATCACCGCCCCGAGCGAGTCGAATCCCGTTCCGGCGGAACGCGATACCGCACCGACGGCACCGTCCCCGCGGCGATCCGCGCGACTGCCCGCCCTGGATGTGCTGCGCGGCATCGCGATTCTGGGCACCCTCGGCACCAATATCTGGATCTTCACCAATGGTTCGGGACTGGTCGGCTACATCTCACACCTGGACGAGCCCGAGGGCGTGTGGCTGTGGATCGAGCGCTTCCTGCAACAACTGGCGCAGGGCAAGTTCCTCGGACTGCTCACCATCATGTTCGGTATCGGGCTGGCGATTCAGCAGGGGTCCGCGGTGCGCGGCGGGCGCGCGTGGCCGGGCAAGTATCCGTGGCGGGCGGCCCTGCTATGCCTGGACGGACTGCTGAACTTCCTGCTGGTCGCCGAATTCGATGTGCTGATGGGCTATGCCATTACGGGCCTGGTGGTGGCGTTCGTGCTCGCCACCGGGCCGCAGGCGCAGCGCCGCTGGCTGATCGTGGCGGCGAGCGTGCACACGCTCATGCTCACCGCGATCGTGGCGGGCATCGCGCTGGCCGACGGGCAACAGGAATCGTCCACCCCGCAATCACTGGACCCCAATCCCTATGCGGACGGCTCCTTCTGGGATCTGGTGGTGTTCCGCGTTGACCACGCGCTGCTGTTCCGGCTCGAACCGGTCTTCATCTTCCCCATGTCGATCGCCCTGTTCCTGCTGGGCGCGCGCCTGTTCCGGGCCGGGGTGTTCGAACCGGACGGTGCGCGAATCCGCAAGCGCCTGATGATCATCGGAGCGGTCGCCGCACCCGTGGACTTCGCCGTCGGCATGGTGGGCGGCGACCTGATCCTGGTGACCCGCTACGGCCTGGCCCCGTTCGTGTCGATGGGCATCCTGGGCCTGGTCGCCCATGTCTACACCCATCGCAGCGCCCCGGCCTTCGTCGGCCGCCGCTTCGCCGAGGTCGGCCGAATGGCCTTGAGCTGCTACATATTACAAAACCTGCTCGCCGGATTCCTCTGCTACGGCTGGGGTCTGGGCCTGGCGGCCCTGGTCTCCCCCGCCGCACGCGTCCCCTTCACCCTCGGTATCTACCTACTCGTATCGGCCTGCATGCTCGTCTTCGCCCACATCTGGCTGCGCCGTTTCGACCGCGGCCCGGTCGAATGGCTGTGGAACGCCAGCTACCGCGCCCTGGCAGAGCGCGGCAGCGGCACCGCTCACGCCGCGTAGACGACGCGAATCAGACCGTGCTCACCGGCACAGCGTCGAACCAACGGGCCAGCGCGGACCGCAATCCGTCCAGGTCGGTGATATCGAGGGTCGGGGCGTCGGTCGCCCAGGCGACGTAGGTATCCGGACGCAGCAGGAGTGCGGCGGCGGGTGGATCTTCGGTGCGAGCCTGCACGATCTCGATCCGATCGCCGTATGGCCTCAGTGCATCGGCGAATGAGCCGGTTTCGGTGAGGTCGAGCAGTATCGGCCGTGCCGCCCTGGTCAATTCGGCCACGCGGAACCGGTCCGAGTCGAGGGCCAGGTCGAGGTCGGGGGCGGGTGCGCCGACCAGCGGATGCGGGTCCGGCACGCCCATGTCGTAGCGCACGTCCGAGCCCGAGATCAGGTCGGCGATCCGCTGCACAGTGGCCGGGTCGGTGAGCAGTTCGGCGAAAACCGCGCGCATGGCGGTGATGTCCGCGCCGGGCGCGAGTAGCGCCGCCTGAGTTTGCGACTGCGCCACCGCGCGGTCGGCAGCGATGCGCCGCTCGATGTCGTAGGTGTCCAGAAGTCCCTGCGGCGCTTGGCCTTTGATCTCGGCGGCGAGTTTCCAGCCGAGGTTCATGGCGTCTTGCAGACCCAGATTGAGGCCGGGACCGCCGCCGAATACCAGCACATGCGCGGCATCACCGGCGAGGAAAACGCGGCGGTCCCGGAATTGTGCGGCGACCCTGGTGTTTCCGCCGAGCTGGCGACGCAGGGCGTGCGGTCCGGGTCCGGTCGCGGGACCGAGTTCGATCTCCGCGCCCAGCACGTACGCGATGCTGGCCTGCATTTCCGCCAGGGTCATCGGCCCGTCCTGTGCCGGGCGATCCCATTCGGTGGTGCTGAACAGCGGTGTCCGGCCGGGGAACGGCGCGTAGGCCAGTCCGCCGCGTTCGGTGCGAATCGGCAGGAAGGGGCGAATCTCGCCGTAGCCGGGGACGCGCAGCACCCCGGTGGCGGGATCCACCAGGTCCGGGGAGATGGTGGCGTGCGCGGTGCGGGTGGTGGTGCGGTCGTAACTGACTCCGGGAAAGCCGATTCCGGAGCGTTTGCGAACCACACTGTGCCCGCCGTCCGCGCCGACCAGGTATCGGGCGCGCAGCCGGACCGTCTCCCCCGCCGTCGAAACATCCACGGTGACAGCGTCTTCGTCCTGCGAGATGCCGGTGATCTCTGCGCCCCAGCGGATTTCCGCGCCGAGTTCGAGCGCCCGATCCCGCAGCACCGCGACGAGCTCCGGTTGCGGAATCGCCATGTTGTAGACGGGACTGTGCTCGAGCAGGCTCAAATCCAAAGGGAGAGCGGCGAACATGAAGTAGGCGGAGTTGGGTTGCGGCCGTCCGGGCGGTCCGCCGAGACGCTCGTACAGGCCGCGCCTATCCATCATCGGCACCACCTGTCCGACCAGGCCGTTGGCCTTGGCTTCGGTACTGGGTTCGGTGAGCCGTTCGAGCACCAGCGGGCGGATACCGGCCAGGGCGAGTTCGCTCGCCAGCATCAGGCCGACGGGGCCCGCTCCGGCGATGATGACGTCGTGGGTCATGACTTCTCCTGCGAGACAGCGTTTTTCAGTTAGGGCACCGGCAGGCCCGCGGCCAGCCGGTCGAGCGCTTCGCGCAGCAGATCCATGAGCGGTTGCGGCGGATCGGCCCGCTGACTGTGATCGATGGCGGCGCTGATGGCGGCCGACACCGCGGCGGCGACCAGACTCGGATACAGGTCCCGGGCGGGATCGGTGCCGGTGCGGGCGGCCACCGCGGCCGTAAGCGTCTGCTGCGCGGTCGCATTGGCTTCGAGAATGGCCACCTGCACCGCGGGTGTGCCGAGCATGATCCGAATGCCGTCCACCCAGTGCCGGTCGGTGGTGGTCGCGGCGGTGACGGTCTCGCCGAGCCCGAAGCGATCCAGGACGGCGGCTGTCATTGCCTCCCAAAGGGTTTCGCCGTCCGGGCGGGCGGCGAATTCCTCGGCGACCTGTTCCATGCGCTCCAGATGCCGGGACGCCACGGCCTCGGCCTTACTGGAGAAGTAGTTGCGGAACGTGCGGACCGAGACATTGGCGGCGGCGGCGATGTCCTCCACCGTCACGTTGTCCCAGCCGCGTTCGACGCCCAGCCGAATGGTGGCCAGGCTCAGGGCGAGCCGGGTTTCCCGCTTCTTGCGCTCACGCAGTCCATCGCTCACGTGTCCCAGCGTACAGATTTTTGCCGTCGCGGCAATATTTCCCCGTCGGCAAAATTATTCGACGTACGAGAGGCCCCGCCATGTCTTGCGATGGTGATCGACCGAGCGGCGACCGTCAGCCGAGCTGGGCGGCTTCCCTGCGCGCCACCAATTCGGCGACGACGGTATCCCGGGTCATCGGCACCTCGAGACTGCGCGCATTGCCCTCGAGCAGCGCGAGGACCGATTCGGTGAGGATGCCCTCGACCTGCTCGGAGGTGAGCACACCGTCCGCGCGCCAGCTGTTGACCACGCCGTCCACGAAGCCGACCATGCCGAATGCGGTGGGGCGGGCGCGATTCGGATCGAGCCCGAAGCCGCCGAGAATATCGGCGAACAGGTCCGCCAATTGCGCACCGATGCGATCGCGGGCTCCGGCCAGCGCCCCCGAGGACTGCCCGTGCGGATCACCGGCAGCGAGGAAGCGATGCAGATTCGGATGCCGCACAACCCAACCCACATAGGTGCCGACCGCGCCGCGCACCGCATCGCGCACGGTGCCGTCGGGTCGCAGGCGCGGAAGCAGTTCGGCCAGTAGCGAATCCAGAATGTGCCGGCGAATCGCCTCGTCGAGATCGGCGCGGCCGTCGAAGTGCCGGTAGACGACCGGGCGCGGCACCTTGAGGCGATCGGCGATCTGCTGCACCGAGATCTCCACACCGTTGTCCTCGATGACACCGAGGGCGGCGTCGAGCATATCGAGGCGGCGGCGAGCCTTGTGTCCGCTCCAGCGGGTGCTGCGGCCGTCGCTCGACGGTGTATGAGTGCTGGTTCCGGTCACTCGGCCCACGATACCCACCTGCTTATTGACCGATACACCGTGTACCACTAATCTGAGTGTAACAGCGTGTATCAGTAATTTCAGTCAGGATGCTGCCATGAGCAACGACGCCATCGCCTCCCCCGACAAGACACTGCTCCCTCGCGATTCCTTCGCTCAGCGACTGCTCACGGGGCATGTGAAGAAGTTCTACGATCCGGTCGTCGATATCGACTGGGACGCACCCCTGGACCCGGACAAACTCTTCCTGCCGCCCGAGGTGGTCTCGCTCTTCGGCACGCCGCTGTGGGATGCGATGGATCATGAACAGCGCCGCGAACTCTCGCGCCAGGAACTGGCCAATGTGCTCTCCGTCGGCATCTGGTTCGAGAACCTGCTCAATCGACTGCTGTTGCGCGAGCTCATGTCCGGCGATCCACGGTCCCGGCATTCGCACTACACGCTCACCGAGATGGGCGATGAATGCCGGCACATGATGATGTTCGGCAAGCTCATCGACCGGGTGGAGGCGAAGCCGTACTGGCCCAATCGCTATGAGCGCCTGACCATCAGCGCATTGCAGATCTTCCTGCGCGGTTCCATGGTGTGGGTGGGCGCGCTGGTCGGCGAGGAGATCTTCGACGCCATTCAGCGCCAGACCCTCGACGATCCGGAATTGCAGCCGGTCGTCGCGCGCGCCATGCGGATTCACGTCACCGAGGAGGCGCGGCATATCGGTTTCGCCCGGGATGCCTTGGCGCGCATGGTCCCCGAGATGTCCCGGGCCGAACTGGCGTACACCAAACTGTGCGTCGCGATCGCCGCACCGCTGTTCGTACACCTGATGACGAACTGGCATATGTACGTCCGCGCCGGCATCGAGGACGGTCGCGGCGCACGGCGGATGGCCCGCGCCAATCCGCATGCCAAGCGCGCCCTGGGCGTCGGAGCCGCGAATCTCGGTGCGTTCCTGGACAAGCAGGGCCTGATCGGCCCGATCGGCAAGCGCATCTGGCAGCGCCAGGGGCTGCTGTGAGGCGATCGCGGCGGGCGGCGGCACCGGATATCGACTATCCGGATCCCGCTCCCGCACCGGAGTATTCGGGTCCGGCGCTCTTGGACGCGCCGGGCGCGGAGGTCGCCGTCACGGTCAGCCTGAACGGCCACCTCGATCCGATCGACGGCAATTTCCATTGGTACGGAAGGGTTTCCGCGCCCGAGGGCATCGAATTACCCGATCCCGGGCGCGGTCAGGTCTTCCTCACAGTGCCGGGTGGAACGCCCGCGCGCGGCGTGCTCCAGGAGCGTGACCCCTGGGGCAATCTGCGCATCGTCGGACTCGGTGAGCCGCCATTCCCGTTGGAGCAGGCCGAGATTCACCGCCGCTAGCCGGACAGGCCGATGAGATCGGCCATCAGTTCCACGGCGTAGTCGAAGAACGGCCCGGCGGGATCCATACTGCCGACCAGCTGCCCGGTGAGTTCGAAGCCGACCGCGCCGTAGAGCTGCGTCCACGCCACCACCGTGCGCGCCACGCCCTCGGGCGGCAACCCCGGTGCGATCTGCGCGGCGATCTCGGAGCATTGCGCGGTGAGCTCGGCGGACATCTCGCCCCCGCCGTCCGCCAAAGTGCCTGCCCGCCAGGCGTTCACGACGATTCCCAGCGCCGCGACCGGCACCCGGGACGCGGGCCCGATGGTGTCCTGCGGCGCTTGATACCCAGGCACCGGCGACCCGTACAGCAGCGCGTATTCGTGCGGATGCCCGATGGCCCAGTGCCGCACCGCCGCCGCCGCGGCCCGCCACTGCGCGCGCGGGGTGTCCCCGGTCGCGACCGCGTTCTCCACCGCCTCGCCGACGGCGTTGTACGCCTCGATGATCAGCGCGGTGAGCAGTTCGTCCCGGCTCGGGAAGTACCGGTACAGCGCCGAGGACACCATGCCGAGTTCGCGGGCGATGGCACGCAGCGACAGCGCGGCCGCGCCGGAGTCGGCGAGCTGACGGCGCGCCGCGTCGGTGATCTCGCGGGTGATCTCGGCTCGTGCCCGTTCACGGGCGGTGCGTGGGGCGCTCATGCGAATAGTGTGCCACGTTTCGGAGCAGATGAATGAAATGAGAGCACTGCTCTTGACAGCGCGGCGACCGGCGGCGCACACTGATCACATCAGAGAGCGCCGCTCTCGAATATGAGAAGGAAGTCAGCCATGAGCGACCTCGCAACCCGGTACCTGTCCCCCACCGGCCTGGACCCGATCATGAACCGCATCGCCAATACCCTGCCCAAACTGGGCATCAGCGTGGCGGGTTCACGACTGCTCGCGGTGCGCGGGCGCAAGAGCGGCGAATGGCGCACCACGATGGTCAATCTGTTGGTCGTCGACGGACAGCGCTATCTGGTCGCACCGCGCGGCCACACCCAGTGGGTCCGGAATCTGCGCGTCTCCGGCAATGGTGAACTGCGGCTGGGCCGCAAGACCGAGACCTTCACCGCACGGGAGCTCCCCGATGCCGAGAAGCTCCCCGTCCTGCACGCCTACCTGGATCGCTGGGGCTGGGAAGTGGGCCGGTTCTTCGAGGGCGTGACCAAGAACTCCTCCGATGCCGAATTGGCCGCCATCGCACCGGGATTCCCGGTTTTCGCGCTCTCGTGACGAATCGTCGTGCCGCTCAGCGCAATTCGTCGAGCGCTTCGTCGCTGCGGGCGAGAATGGCGCGACCGTCGGCGGTCAGCACGATCGGCCGCTGGATGAGTCGCGGATGGGTGGCGAGGGCTTCGATCCAGCGGTCCCGCTCGGCGGGCGTGCGATCCCAGGAGGCCACCCCGAGTTCCTTGGCCTCGGGTTCGGCGGTGCGGGTGATATCCCACGGTTCGAGCCCGAGTTTGCCCAGTACGGAATCGATTTCGGCGACGCTCGGCGGATCGTCGAGGTAGCGACGCTCGACGTACTCGACGCCGGTGTCATCGAGCGTCGCCTTGGCCGTGCGGCTCTTCGAGCATTTGGGGTTGTGCCAGATCTCGGTTGCCATACCGGGCAGCCTAATTCGGGCCGATCAGAGCCAGTCGACGACCCACGGGTACGGGCGCATCCAGTACAGCGCCGATTCGGGCAGCGGTCCGCCCCAGCGCTGTTCGGCCTGGCCGAGTTCCCACAGGTACTCGGGGGCGGGCTCACCTTCGTGAATCTCGAACAGGTGCCGCCGCCAGGTATTGAGCATGGCGGGCACGACCTGCGGATCGGTGCCGAAGGCCCAGTTCACGCAGCGGCCCATGAGGGTGTCGACGGCGTGATTGGCGGCATTCGGATCACCGGTGCTGAGCGAATGCAGGAAGGCCGCGACCAGGTTGTAGGCCATGGCGTCGTGCACCGAGGTCTGACCGTTCTCCAGCGCCCAGACGCCGAGATAGGTCGGCCCCTGCTCATCGATCCACACCGCGTGCGCCTCGCCGACCCGATTGTCGAAGATGAGCGCCATCAGCAGACCGAGCACGGCCTTACCGGCGATCAGCGGATCGGGTGTGCCGGTGGCGATGGCATCGTCGATGAGCGCGCGATACGCGGTGGCGGCGATACCCGGCCGCTGCGCCTCGAGCAACGCATCGGCGGCCTCACCGCCCGCGAGCTGATCCGCCGGAGGCTGTTTCGGCCCGGTGACCGATTCCATCCCGTCCCCGGAGATGTTCAGCAGTTCGGTCTGCGCCACCTCACCCAGCGGCGGCCCGAGCGGCACCGACAGATCGATGGGCGGCGGCGCGTCGAAGGGCTCCGCGCCGAAGGGCGGCGGGGCGAGGAAATCCGGATCCACCGGAGCCGGGCCGAAGGGACCCGGAACCGGCGACTCCGGGCCGAGCGGCGGCTGCGCGAAAGGGGCCGAGCCGAGCGGAGGCTGACCGAGCGGGTCCGAGCCCAACGGGGACTGCCCGAGCGGGTCCGAGCCGAACGACGGCTGTCCGAGCGGGTCCGGTCCGGGCAGACGCTGACCGAGGGGATCCGCGCCGAGCGGGGGTTGACCGAACTGCCCCGGTCCGGGCGGCGGCGCGAATGGATCCTGGCCGAGGGGCACGTCCGTGCGCTGCGGGGCCGGAGCGGCGTTCTCGACCGCGGCGGAGCTGTTCAGGTATCCCAGTGCCTCGCGGGCGAATTCGTTGTCGTGTGCGAGCAGCCAGTCGCGGCCGGCGCGCAGGGTGTCGATGAGGTGGCCGCCGACCTCGTGTTCGATGGCGGCGCAGATGGCGTAGTAGCCGTAGGCCCGGTATTCGTCGTAGCCGTCGCCCTCGGCGACCAGGAGCTGGGCGTACCGGCTTGCCAGATCATGTCTTTCGATATCGCCGAGCAGGGTGCACGCGGTCATGGCGGCCATCAGGACCTCGCCGTGATCGCCGTGGCTGCGGCGCAGATCGATGCAGCGGTCGGCCATGAGCACCGCGCTGTCGGCGCGGCCGAGCTGGGTGGCGGCCTCCACGCCCATGGAGTACATGGTCGCCAGGGTCGCGGGCGGGATATCGGCAGGGAAGCGCGCCGGGCCGTTCTCGGCGATGCGCAGTGCCTGGTCGTATTCGCCCGCGGCGAACGCGGACCGGAAGGTGTACGACACCACCCAGCCGTAATCCTTGGGGTCCGGCGGTGACAGCAGCGCATTGTCGAACGCCGTCAGCCGGGCGAGCGCTTCGGGCGCGCGGCCGGATTCCAGCATGCCGCTCGCCTCGTTCATCACCTCGACGAACGCATTTCGATCCATGGCCTCTTCGCCTTCCCGCCTTCTTCAGGTCCGGATCGTATGGGGCGCCACCGGACTCGCGCGGGCAGTGAGGGAAACGTCATAGTTTGAGGGACGCGGGCATGAAAGGCTACCCGGCGACCCGCTCCGGTCGCCGGGAATGCTCCTCCCCCGGCACTCAACTACGTTCCCCCACAACATTTTCCGCCGCGCTTACGCCGACGGCACCACCCCCTGATCGGGCTCACAACCGAATATCCGGTGGTGCGGGGATGATTCGCCGCCGCACCACCGAATACTTCAGCACTCAGCCCGGCACCTTGTCCAGGAATCCGTGCACCCGTTCGATCTTCCCGCCGGAGATGGTGATCACATCGAATCCGATGACGATCGGCTCCTCGGCTCCCGGCGCGTTCAGGGTCCAGGTGAAGCGGGCGATATCGTGGTGCCCGTCCACGGCGCCGAGTCCGAATTCCAGCCCGGCGAACTGTTCCTGGGCTCCGGCCACCATCTCCGCGACGGCCGCGGTGCCGACCAGGGACACCAGCGGATCGGTGAAAATCACGCCGGGGGTGTACAACTCGTCGATCAGCGCCAGGCGCTTATCGGCATCCTTCTCGTTCCAGCTGTCGATGTACCGCTGTGCAATGTTCTCGTATTCGCTCATGTACCAAGCTTGTTCGCTGAGCTGCGCGGAAGCGATTACGCGTCAGGTAAAACCTTTCGCGGCCGCAGCCGCACCACCACGGTGCCGCGATCGAGCGCCGCGCGCAGTTCCTTGCGGTTGACGCGGCCGACGGGGTCGAGGCTGATCTTGGCGAACTTCCCGTGGGTCGGGTTCTGCTCGAGGATGATTCCGTAGCATTCGGCCGCGGTCTCCTCATCCCTGATCACCTCCCAGTCCGCCTCGACGGGTTGCCGTCGCACCGTGAGGCGCACCGGTTCGCCGGGGCGCAGATTGCGGTGCCAGCGCGCGGCGGTGCCGATCAGGATCTGCCCTTCGAATTGGGCGTAGCCGACCGGGTTTTCGTAGACGTGCCCGGTCTTGCGGCCGATCACGGTGACGATCAGCAGTTTCGAGCTGACCATGCGATGCAGTGGTGAGCGCAGCAGGCGGCGCATGAACGCGTCCCCCGTGCGCTGTACGCGCGATCCGACGGCGGGTTGGACGCTGGTGGCGGGACTGGACATCGGGACTACCTCCGAGTCACCTATTTACTGAGTAGATACTCAAAAACTACGGCCGAATGCGGCATACTGCAAGGGCAGGCAGCGAAAATCCAGGAGGCGATATGACATCGGAGCGCGCGACCCGCCCGCGCGGCCGCCCCCGCACCGGCGTCCGCGAGGCCGTCATCGCCTGCGCCCAGCAGACCCTCACCGAATCCGGCGTGGCCCGCCTGTCCACCAAGGAGATCGCCAAGCGCGCGGGCGTCGCCGAATCCAGCATCTTCTACCACTTCGGCGACCGAATGGGCCTGCTACAGGCCGTGATTCAGCATCAACTGCGCCCGTTCAAGGACCTGCTCACCGATCAATCCGGCACCGCCGCAACCGATCTCCGCACCGAGCTGGTCACCCTGCTGTCCACCCTGGAGGATTTCTTCACCGCCGCCATCCCGGTCATGGCGGCCGTCGAATCCGACGCCGACCTCCGCGTGGTCTACCAGCAGCGCAGCCGCGACCTGGACCTGGGCCCGCACCGCGCCGTGGAAGCCGTTGCCGCACAACTGACCCGGCACACGGCCCCCGGCACCGACCCGCGCCCCGCGGCCCTATTGCTCGTCGGCGCGGCGCACCAGCTCGCCCTGCAACGCCGCCTCAGCCCGCCGGACGCGCACGCGGACCTGCCCGCACCCGCCGCCATCGCCGACTCGGTGGCCCGGCTCCTGGAACCTCACACGTCGAAGTAGAGGTCGAATTCGTAAGGGTGCGGGCGGACGTTGATTTCGGCGATCTCGCTATCGCGTTTGATGCGGATCCAGGTTTCGATGAGGTCTTCGGTGAAAACGCGGCCGTGGGTGAGGTATTCGTGATCGGCTTCGAGGCGGTCGATGACTGCATCGAGACTGGCGGGAGTCTGGGTTACCTCGGCGGATTCCTCGGGGGTGAGTTCGTAGAGGTCTTTGTCGACAGGGAGCGCTGGTTCGGTTTTATTGGCTATGCCGTCCAATCCGGCCATCATCATGGCGGCGAAAGCGAGGTACGGGTTGCCCGAGGAGTCGGGGCAGCGGAATTCGAGGCGCTTCGCGGCGGCACTGGTTCCGGTGACCGGGATGCGCACGGCGGCCGAGCGATTGCGCTGGCTGTACACCAGATTCACGGGGGCCTCGTAGCCGGGGACCAGGCGCTTGTAGGAATTCACCGTGGGATTGGTCCACGCCAGCAATGACGGGGCGTGATGCAGCAGGCCGCCGATGTAATGCCGGGCCAGATCCGAGAGGCCCGCATAGCCCGCCTCATCGTAGAACAGCGGTGCGCCGTCCTTCCAGAGGGATTGGTGCACATGCATTCCCGAACCATTGTCACCGAACAGCGGTTTCGGCATGAAGGTGACGGTTTTACCGTGCTCCCACGCGGTGTTCTTGATGATGTACTTGTAGAGCTGTAGGTCATCGGCGGCGGCCAGCAAGGTATTGAAGCGGTAATTGATCTCCGCCTGCCCGCCGGTGCCGACCTCGTGATGCCCCTTCTCCAGATCGAATCCGGCGCGCATCAGGTTGGTGCACATCTGATCTCGCAGGTCGACGTCGGCGTCATACGGCGCGACGGGAAAGTATCCGCCCTTGGGGCGCACCTTGTAGCCGCGGTTCAGGGATCCGTCCGGATTGTGTTTCGCGCCGCTGTTCCAGCCGCCCGAGACCGAATCCACCTCGTAGAAAGCGCCATTCATCTTGGTCTGATAGCGCACCGAATCGAAGATGTAGAACTCGGCTTCGGGCCCGAAGTACGCGGTATCGGCGATTCCGGTGCTGCGCAGGTAATCCTCGGCCTTGCGCGCCACATTGCGCGGATCGCGACTGTACGCCTGCCGGGTGTGCGGATCGTGCACGAAACAGTTGATATTGAGCGTTTTCGCGCCGCGGAACGAATCCAGTTGTGCGGTGCCGAGATCCGGCAGCAACAGCATGTCCGATTCATGGATGGCCTGGAAGCCGCGCACCGACGAACCGTCGAACGCGATGCCCTCCTGCACCAGATCCGGTCCGAACATCGTTGCGGGAATGGAGAAATGCTGTTGTACGCCGGGCACATCGCAGAAGCGGATATCGACGTATTCGACGGCTTCGGCGCGGATGAATTCCTGTACGCCGGGTGCGGTGGGGGTGATCACTGCGGGCTCCTAGTACAGCCGCACCGCTACCCGATCGGACGGCCCGGTCTGGGTCCGGCGGTCCTACGGCTGTAAAAACCATACGTCGCATGCCGACCGGCCATCCCATTCCGGCCGCTCCGGCAGACAATTTGTTCACGTGCACAAACCGCGCGCCGCTTGTCTTCTTGATTGCCACTGGTATCGCACCGCCTTTGTGCGGTGTGCTGGATGGCAATCCGAGAGAGGTAGGTTCGTGAGTTCATCAAAGGTGACGACGGTGCGGCCGCGCACGCTGTGTGAGGCGTTCCAGGCCAATGTCGCGGCCAATCCGGACGCGATCGCGCTGCGCACGCTCGGCGGGGCCGTGACCATCACCTGGCGCGAGTACGGCGAACGGGTCCGGAGCATTGCCGCGGGCCTGACGGGATTGGGCATCGGCCCCGGTGACACGGTCGCGATCATGCTGACCAATCGCCCGGAGTTCCATCTCTGCGATACCGCGGTCCTGCACACCGGTGCGACGCCGTTCTCGGTGTACAACACCAATCCGGTGGATCTGCTGGCCTATCAGTTCGGCAACGCGGGCAATCGCGCCGTCATCTGCGAGCGCCAGTTCGCACCGCAGATCCTGGCCGCGGTGGAGAAGGCCGCGGCACAGGGCAATACGGTCGAACACGTGATCTGCGTGGATGAAGCGCCGGACGGCACCCTGGCGCTGGCCGCGGTCGAAGCCGCCCCGGCCGCCAATTTCGATTTCGAGAAGTCTTGGCGCGCGGTCGATCCCGAGAATCTGCTGACCATCGTCTACACCTCGGGCACCACCGGCCCACCCAAGGGCGTGGAGCTCACGCACACCAACTTCCTCGAAAACGCCCGCGTGGTCGACGAATTCGGTGGTGGCGGACCCGAGGACAAGGTGGTCTCGTATCTGCCGGACGCGCACGCCGCCAATCGCTGGTTCGCGCACTATCTGGCCATGATCAGCGGCGGCGAGATCACCACCTGCCCCGATCTCAAGCAGGTCGCCGAGGCCCTGGCCGAGGTGCATCCGTCGGTCTTCCTGGGTGTGCCCCGGGTATGGGTGAAAGTCAAAGCGGCACTGGAGGATCGCTTCGCCGCCGAACCCAGCGCGGTGCGCCGGGCACTGGTGGACTGGGCGATCCGCACCGGCCGGGCCCGCGCTCGCGCGATCTCGGACGGTCGCCCGCTGAGCCCGCTGGCGACGCTGCGATACCGCCTGGCCGACCGCCTGGTGCTGGCCACCATTCGAGAACGCCTGGGGCTGGACAAGGTTCGGGTCGCCGTCACCGGCTCCGCGCCGATTCCCCCCGACACCCACGAGTTCTTCCTGGGCCTGGGTCTGCCGTTGTGCGAGGGGTACGGCATGACCGAGTGCACGGCGGGAGCGACCGTGGGCCGCCCGGAGCGCATCAAGATCGGCACGGTCGGCACCGCGTTGCCCGGTGCCGAGGTCAAGATCGCCGAGGACGGTGAGGTGCTGGTGCGCGGCCGCATGGTCATGCGCGGCTACCGCAACGCCCCCGAGAAGACCGCCGAGACCATCGACGCCGACGGCTGGCTGCACACCGGCGATATCGGTGAACTCGACAGCGAGGGTTTCCTCAAGATCGTCGATCGCAAGAAGGAACTCATCATCAACGCGGCGGGCAAGAACATGTCGCCGACCAATATCGAGAACACCATCACCGAGAACACCCCGCTCGTGGGTGCGGTCGCGGTGATCGGTGAGGCGCGCTCCTACAACACCGCGCTGATCTGCCTCGATCCGGATCTGGCCGCCGCCTTCGCCGAGCGGCACCAGCTAACCGACCGTAGTATCGCGGCCATGGCACAGGACCCGATCGTCCGCAAAGCCCTCCAGGAGGGTGTCGATGCGGCGAATGCCAAGCTCTCCCGGGTGGAGCAGATCAAGAAGTTCGCGGTGCTGCCGGATGTGTGGCTCCCGGGCAGTGACTGCCTCACGGCCACCGGAAAACTGAGGCGCAAACCGATAGCTACCGCCTATGCGGCTACTATCGACTCGCTGTACGCGTAGTAGGAGAGTCATGCAAGCGCGAATCCGGGACCGTGCGCTGGAAGAGCTGTATCGGCGCGCGGTCGCGGCGCGGGAGGTATTCCCCGCCGCGCTGCCGCCGTACCGAACCCTGCCGCAACCCTTGGTGGCCAGCGGTTTCGAACGCGGCACCAAGCTCAATGTGGATCTGTTCTTCGATTTCCTGCGCACCGGGATCACCCCCGGTGAGGAGGACACCCGCGAAGTCGTGGAGATCGCGCTGGGCCGGGTCCGCGACGGCGAACCCCTCGAGGAAGTGCTCGGCCGCTATCGGATCGGCGCGGAATTCATCTGGTCGCATATGCTCGCCGCGGTCGAGGGACCCGAGCGGGAACTGCTCACCGAGGCCGCGCTGCCGCTGCTGCACTACATCACCACGCTCACCGCGCGCATCGCCACCGCCTGCGTGCATCGGGCGCACGATCCGCGCTGGGAACTCCTGGAGCGCCGGCGGGCCATCGCCGACGCACTGCTCACCGGACGCGATCCCATCGAATGGGCCGATGAACCGGCCATCGCGGTGCCGGACGCGTTCCTCATCGCGGTGTTCCGGCTCAGCTCGGCCCGGATCGCCGATACCGGCGATCTGCGCCATCGCATCGAGGCCATTCCCGGAGTGTTCCTGCGCCTGGACAGTGGCGGCTGGACCGCGCTGCTTCCCCTGCACCCGGGTGATGACGGTTCCGCGACCATCGCCGCGCTCAGTGCCCGGCTGCTCCCCACGCAGGAGCAGCAGACCCAGCGCAGCGCGACCCGCCGCCCTGAGCAGTCCCCGCCCGCCGCGGCGAATCACCCCGCACCGCAGCCCGATTCAGCCAATCAGGCCACTCACGCCGCGCCCTTCTGGGTCGGTGTCACGGTGGCGTCCACCCGCGAGGCGGTGCCGGAGCTGTTCGCCGAGGCCCGCATGCTCGCCGAACTGGGCCGCTGCCTGGAACGGCCGCAAACCCTGTGCCGCCGTAGCGATCTCATGTTCGAGTACACGGTCGCCGCGGGCGGTTCCGCGCGGGTGGGCCTGGCGGCGGTGCTGCTCCCCCTCGATCCGCAGCCCCTGCTCGCGGAAACCCTGGAGGTCTTCGTCGACAGCGGTTTCAATCAGCTGGCCACCGCGCGCCTGCTGAATATCCACCGCAATACGGTCACCTATCGACTGGCCCGCATTCACGAATTGACGGGTCTGGATCCGCACCGGCCCACCGATGCCATGACCCTGTCCGCGGCCCGGATCGCGCGCCGCCTCGAATCCGCCGCCTTCGCCCCGTAATTCCCTCCCGATCTTGGTCCGGTGCACAACGGGGCACGGCGGAGTCTTGGGGATTGGCGGTGTCCGAGGGTGGGGACTGTGCGGTGTGCTGAACTCCGACGACGAGGTCACCGGGCGGGATGGGCCGCCGCGACGGCCTCCTGACCATCCGCAGAGGTAGATCGTTGAGTAACAAGTCACGGTGGCCGCGTTGCCGCCGTCTGGTCCCCCTGGCCGTGGCGGGCTTCTCCGCGTTCGCCGTGACGGTGTCCAGCAGCACCTTCGCGGGGGCGGTGCCCGGCAGCGGGCCGGTGCCGAACGCGCCGGTGAATTTCGGCCTGCCCGCCGACTACGTGCCGACGCCCGCCGCATACGGCGTGAGTTATGAACTGGGACATGTGGTTCCGCTGTCCGACGGCACGCAATTGCAGGCCGAGGTGCGCTATCCGACCGATCCGGCGACCGGGCAGCGCGCGGCCGGGGATTTCCCGGTGGTGGTCAATTTCACCACCTACGGCGCGGTCACCAGTGCGCTGACAGCGGCGCTCATCAGCGTCATCGACGAACTGCACATCGCGCTGCCGGATCAGATCAAAGACGTTCGGCGCGTAATCAATCAGGCCACCAGCGCACAGGACATGCTGGTGCGGCACGGCTATATCGAGGTGATCGCGGATGTGCGCGGCACCGGCGGGTCGACCGGCGCGTGGAATCCGGCGTCCCGGCAGGACGGCATAGACGGTGTGCAGCTGGTGGATTGGGCGGCCAAGCTGCCCGGGTCCAATGGCAAGGTCGGCATGTACGGGTATTCGTTCCCGGCGCTGAGCGCCCTGCGCACCGCCGAGGCGGTCGGCCCGGATTCACCGCTCAAAGCCATTGTGCCCATGGCGATGCCGAACAATATCTTCAACGAGGTGCTCGGCCACGACGGCATGATGAGCCCGATTCTGCTCACCGCCATCTCGCTCATGGTGCCGTACCTGAGTCTGATGGGACCGTTCCTGACGGCGGTGGTATCCCCGCAGACCTTCGTGAAATCGCTGGTGGATCACCTCCAGGCGCTGGTGTCCTCGGACAGCACCATCAAACTGCTGCTGGAGGCGTACGCGGGCGGGCCGCTCGCCTATGACACCTCGTGGTGGCAGGAGCGGCGGTTCGAGACCGATCTGCACAATCTGGTCGACAACGGCATCGCCATGTATCAGGTGGGCGGGCTCTGGGACCTCTATCAGGAGGGGCCGTTCCGCAATTACTCGCAACTGCAGAATCTTTCGGCCGGACGCGATCAGTTCGCGCCCATGGCGGGCGACCAGCAGGCCGACGGCCGCTACCAATTGCTCATGGGCCCTTGGTATCACGTGGGCCTCGGCGTCGGCCCGGGCTCGCGCCTGGACACCGATATGATCACGCTGGCCTGGTTCGACCGCTGGCTCAAGGATATTCCGAACGGGGTCGAGAACACCGACCGGCCGCTGCACGTCATCGATCCGGGCAACAATGCCGCCGATACCGCGCACTATCCGTTCGATCAGGCCACCGTGGTGCGGCGCTATTTCGATGCCGGTCGGCTGACCGAGCAGGCTCCCACCGGCACGGTCGGCGCGGATCGAATCGACTACTCCGGTATCGACAATCTCTGCAATCGACAGAGTCTGGGCCAGTACACCGCGGGGCTGCTGGACTTCGTCTTCCGCGTCTTCACCGCATACAACCCGTGCACCGAGCGGGTGCTGGAACCCACCGCCGGCCTGAAGTACACGGCCGATCCGGTATCCGAGCCGACCGTGCTGGCCGGACCGTCGAGTGTGAGCCTGTACGCCTCCTCCACCGGCACCGATGCGGCCTTCCAGGTGTGGCTCGACGATGTGGCCCCGGACGGTTCGGCCGTGAACATCACCGGCGGTTCACAATTGGCGAGCCAGCGCACCCTGAACGAGGACAAGACCTGGCGCACGCCGGACGGGACCGTCTACGCGCCCGAACATGTGCTGCTGCGGGAGAATCAGCGGCTGCTCACCCCGGGCGAGGTGGTGCAGGTCGATATCAAGCTGCGCCCCACGTTCTATCGCCTGGAGCCGGGGCATGCGCTGCGCCTGCGGATTTCGACCGGTACATTCCCCTCGACGATGCCGATTCCGACCGATCTGCCGCGTCTGCTGGGAACGTCTCAGCAGGTGCAGCGGAATTCGGTATGGCCGTCGAGTCTGGTGTTGCCGCTCGCGCCCGCGGGGTCGCTCACGCACTGAGTCCGCGGCGTCCGAATCCACCGGCCCGGGTGGCCGGGGGCGGGTGGTACGGCTGGTCGCCGCCGCCGTACCACCCTGCAACGCCCCCGCGTCCGCACATTGACAGCGCTGCCGCCGCCCGCCAAGCTGGAGTCGAATCACCTGTCTGAGACAGAGGAGGCGGCAGTAGCGCTGCAAACCCGGACCGTGACCAATGGCGAGATCGATATCGCCGTGTACGAACAGGGCGTGCCCGATGGGCCGGTCATCGTGCTGGTGCACGGCTGGCCCGATTCACATCGACTGTGGGACAACGTCCTTCCGCATCTCATCGACCGATTCCGGGTGGTCACCTACGATTCGCGCGGGCACGGGCGCAGCACGAATCCCAAGGACCACAGGGCATTCCGGATACCGGAGCTCGCCACCGACTTCTTCGCGGTCATCGACGCGGTCAGCCCGGACGCTCCGGTACACGTCCTGGCTCACGACTGGGGTTCGGTGACCGTATGGGACGCGGTATGCGAACCCGGGGCCCAGGCCCGCATCGCCTCGTTCACCTCGGTGTCCGGGCCGAATCTCGATCACGCCGGTCACTGGGCGCGCGGCCGCTTCACCCGGCCGACCCCCGGAAATCTCGCCGCTCCCCTGGCCCAATTGGCGTCGATCGCCTATCAATTCGCGTTCATGGCACCGGTGACCCCCGCGCTGGTCCGGTTCGGTCTGCGGGACCGGGTGTTCCGCGCGGGGCTGCGTCTGGCGCAGGGCACGCCCGCCGAACAGGTCACCCTGGGTGACACCTTCACCGCGGACGCCGCCAATGGACTCCAGATCTATCGCGCCAATCTCGTTGTGGCGAAGCTGTTCTCGGCACGCGAGCGGCGAACCACGGTGCCGGTGCAGCTCATTGTCGCCCAGTACGATCCGGCGGTGCGCCCGGCGGTGTTCGACGATGAGGATCAATGGACCGATCGGCTGTGGCGGCGGGATCTGAAAGCCGGTCACTGGGTGCCGTATTCGCATCCGGCGGTGCTGGCGCGGGCCACCGTCCAGCTCATCGACGCCGTATCCGGTGCCGAGCCCGCGCGGGAATTGCGCCGCGCCGAGGTCGGTCGCGACCGCCGTCCGTTCGAAGATCAACTCGTCGTGGTCACCGGCGCGGGGTCGGGAATCGGCCGCGAGACCGCGCTCGCCTTCGCCCGCGCCGGGGCCGAGGTGGTGGTCTCCGATATCGACGCCGATGCCGCCAAGGAGACCGCCGCGCTGATCGCCGAATTCGACGGCGCGGCATACCCGTACGCCCTGGACGTCTCCGACGAGTCCGCTGTTCAAGCACACGCGGACGAGGTCGCGTCGGTGCACGGCGTCCCCGATGTGGTGGTGAACAATGCCGGCGTCGGCCAGGCCGCGCCGTTCCTGCGCACGCCCAGCGAGAGCTTCAAACGGGTGCTGGATATCAACCTGTTCGGCGTCGTGCACGGTTCACGGGCCTTCGGACATCTGATGTCCGAACGCGGGCTCGGCGGTCATATCGTGAATGTCTCCAGCATGGCCGCGTACACCCCGCAGCAGGGTTTCAGCGCGTACTCGACCAGCAAGTCGGCCGTCTTCACCTTCTCGGACTGCCTGCGCGCCGAACTGGCGAAGGACGGTATCGGGGTCACCACCATCTGTCCCGGCATCGTGCACACCAATATCGTTCGCACCACCGAGTTCTCGGGTGTCTCGGCGGATCAGCAGGATGCCAGGCAGCGGCTGTTCGACACCCTGTACCGGATGCGCAGCTACCCACCCGCCAAGGTGGCGGCGGCGATTGTCCGTGCCGTACAACGCAATAGCGCGGTCGTCCCCGTCACCCCGGAAGCGTGGGTCGCCTACTACGGCACCCGCTTGACCCCGCCGAGCCTCATGCGCTTCGGCATGGCCCGCGCCAGCCTGACGCGATAGCGGCCTCGGTACGGCGGCGGAACCGGCCCCGCCGCACCGGTATTCGCATCCAGCACCAGCAGCTCACCGGGCTGTGCCCGCGACACACAGATCAGCATGTCGCCCTGTGCCCGCTGCGCGTCATTGAGTACGGTGTCGCGGTGCTCGACGGTTCCGGCGAGCACCCGCACCTTGCAGGTGGTGCAGAAGCCCTGACGGCACGAATACGGCACCGCCGGATCCGCCTCGGCCAGCACCGCGAGCACCGTGCGATCGGCGGGCACCTCGAAAACACTGCCGCACCTGCCCCACTGCACGCTGAACGCCCGCCCGTCGACAATCGGCGGCGGCGCGAACCGCTCATGATGCAGCTCCACCCCGGGCGCACGCGCCACCCGCGCGGCGACCACCTCGAGCAGCGCGGGCGGACCGCATACGTACACGGCGAGCCCCGGTTCCACGGACGGCACCAGCACCGCCGCGGTCGGCAACCCTGCCTCATCATCCGTACGCACGGTGACTCTGCCGCCGTAACAGGCGATTTCATCGAGGAACGGCAGCGCCGCCCGATGGCGGCCGGTATACAGCAGCGACCACTCCGCACCGGCCCGATCGGCCGCGCGGATCATGCCCAGCATCGGCGTGATCCCGATTCCACCCGCTATGAACCGTATTCGGCGAGGTGACTCGGGCGGCGAACCATGGCCCGCCAGGGTCAGCGGGAACGCGTTGCGCGGGCCGTGAATCCGCACTCGCATGCCGGGCCGCAGGTCGTGCAGTTCGATGGAGCCGCTGCCATTCGGTATGCGCCGCACCGCGATTCGGTAGTGGAACGGGTCTTCCGGGTCGCCGCAGAGCGAGTACTGCCGCATGCGGCCGGACGGCAGGACCAGGTCCAGATGAGCGCCGGGGCTCCAGGCCCGCAGTGCCGCGCCGCGCGGGTGGGCGAAGACCAGGCTCACGACGTCCTCGTCGGCGGCGACGACCTCCCGGTCCACCAGCACCAGTTCTCTGGCCTGTACGGCACGTGGCGGCTCCGGTGCGTCCGGCGAGAGCCAGGCCAGCACCCGCGCCCCTGGACCGATGAGCCGGTCGGCCACCATCAGCAGCGGATCGCGGCGCAGCGGGGCCCAGAAGGCGGGTGGCACACCGCGCGTGCGCATTTCGGCGATGCGGCCTTCGACCGATTGCAGTTCGGGGGTTCTGGTCATGACGCGTGCGCCAATTTGGCAGCGGGAGATTTGGCCAAGTAGGCGACGGCCTGTGCGGTGTCGCCGGTATCGGCCGGGTCGTAATCGGCACGCACGAAGGAGGCGAAACCGCGTCCGATCAAGCCCCAGCGCGGCAGCACCCCGCGCCGTATACCGCTGCCGACCTCGCGGAATACCCTGACCGGTCCCATATTTCGCATGGTGGGGTCCTGCCGCACCAGCCACCAGGCGATGGCGATCAAGCCCACCGGCAGTCCGACGCTGGTGCCGAGGTAGAAGGTGACCAGGCGCGGGCGCTTGGCCCCGAAGTAGCGCGCGACATCGTAGGCGACACTGCGATGTTCGACCTCCTCCGCACCGTGCCAGCGGAACAGATCGGTGAGCGCGGGATCGGCGTGCAGGCTCTCGAAATCCTGATTCAGGATCCAATCGCCGCCGAGCGCGGTGAAGTGTTCCACCCCGGCGATGAGCGCCAGCATTTGCGTGACGACCCGGTGCCGCAGGTTCTCCGGCAGCGTGTCCAGGCGGGCGATGGCCCGGTCGAAGAGGTATTCGGCCTCGGTCAGAATGGGTTCGGGGTCGATATCGTGGCGTTGCAGGAACTCCCAGACGGCCTGATTGTGCGATTCGGCGTGCATGGCCTCCTGCCCCATGAAGCCGATCATCTGCTCGCGCAGGTCGGCGTCGGTGACATAGGGCAGCGCCCGCCGGAACATCTCGACGAAGCCGCGCTCGCCCAGCGGCAGAATCAGATTCAGGCCCGAGATGGCATGTGAGGCAACGGGTTCACCCGGTATCCAGTGCAGCGGTGACCGGGAGAAATCGAACCGCACCGCACGCGGTCGCAGCGCGACCGAACCGATCTTCTCGTTCATCGTGATCACTCCTGTGCCCGATCGCGCGAACCGCCCCATTGCCGTCCGGGCAGACCGGTCGCTTAATTGTCCCAGACAATCACATGATTGGCCCGTCCCGCACCTGAAATCGTCACCCGGAATAACCCATTGCCACCCCAACCGGTCAAATCCGCCGCTGTCCGGCCTACCCCCGGAGATCGACCGCATGACACACTGAGACACCCGATCTTGGGAGGTCCTCGATGCTCGAACCGCGCCAGGGTGGTCTCCGGCGACTCCGTCGTCGCACCGAACCGGAGACGACCGGTCAGCCGCCGACCCGCGCCGCCGTCCGAAATACCAAGATCGTCACGCTGCCGGTGGCCTATGCGGCCCGGCGCGCGGGCGGACTCGGGCGACGCGCCCTCGGAGCGCCCAAACGCGAGGTCGAGATCGATATCCAGGCCCGCACCGCCCAGCACATGTTCGAGGTGCTCGGCGAGCTCAAGGGCTGCGCGGCGAAATTCGGCCAGGTGCTCGCCCTCTACGAGATGGCGCTGCCGCCGGAGTTGGGCGCACCCTACGGCGAGGCGCTGAGCCGTCTGCAGGACTCCGCCCCGGCCATGCTGCCCGGTGCGGTGAATCAGGCCATGGCGGACAATATGGGTCCGAATTGGCGAGATCGGTTCTCCGACTTCACCCTCCGCGCCTGTGCGGCCGCCTCGGTGGGGCAGGTGCATCGCGCTGTCTGGCACGATGGCCGCCCCGTCGCGGTCAAGCTCATGTATCCGGGTGCGCGCGAATCGGTGCAGTCCGATCTGCGGCAGATTCGCCAACTCGCGCCACTGGCAACGGTTTTCGTACCCGGGGCCGATACCAGGGCCTTGGCCGAGGCGTTCGCGGAATGCATCAGCGAAGAGCTGGACTACGCCAAAGAGGCTGACACCCAGCGGATTTTCGCCGAGGCGTACGCCGACGACCCGGATTTCGTGGTCCCGCGCGTGGTGCATCAGGAGAACGATGTGCTGGTCACCGAATGGCTGGACGGGATTCCGCTGCCGCGCATCATCGCCTCGGGCGCACAGCAGGAGAAGAACCGGATCGGCCTGCTGGTGCTGCGTTTCGTCACCTCCTGCGTGGGGCGGACCGGGTTGATCTACTCCGATCCGCATCCGGGCAATTTCCGGGTGCTGCGCGACGGCCGCCTGGGCGTGGTGGATTTCGGCGCGTGCCCGCCGATTCCGGCCGGATTCCAGCAGGTGGTCGCCGATATCGCCGATGCGGCGTTCAACGGGAAGAACGCGCACGTGGAGGCCGCACTGCGCACACACGGTTTCGTCGCCCCCGATCGCGAACTCGATATCGTGGCGCTGCGCACCCTGGCCGAGCCGATCCGGGAGCTGTTCTTCCCGCATACCGTGCGGCTGACGACGAAATGGTTGCGCGGTCAGGTCCGCCGGACCATCGAGCCGAGTCTGTCTAATGTGGGCAGGCAGCTCACCGCACCGCCCGCGTACACCCCGATCGGGCGCACGATTCTGGCCACCGTCGGGGTGTTGGCTCAGCTCGGGGCCGAGGGGCCGCTGCGGGATGAACTGTTCGCCGCGCTGCCCGGACTGCGGACCGCGATGGAACGGTTCAATCTCGGCGAGGGCATGGCGGGGCGGGTGGTGCGCCCGGTTACAGATGCATCCAATTCGGCCACACCTGTGTCCACGATTTCTTGAGGCCGGTGCACTTCCAGATCGTCACGTTCTGGGTATTGCCCGGGAAGCCGATGCGGGTGTCGACCTTGCCCACCGGATCGACGTGTTCGAACTGGTAGCGCAGCACCGCCTCGTAGCCGCCGACGGCGATCACCGCAGTCGCGTCATCGGGCGGGGTGCCGAAGTATCCGAAGCCGCGACTGGGACTGTAGATGGGCGGTAGGTCATGGCGGCCGAGCTCATCCAATGCGCTTGCCTGCCAATAGGTATCGGCGAGGATGATGGCTTTGGCGCGCTCCTGCGGGGTCAGGCCCGCATAGACCCGCTCCACCTCATCGGTGAGTTCATGCCAGCCGAATGATCCGTACACACCGATATTGATGGCGGCCTCGGCGTCATCGGCGGGCGGATGCACATCGGCGGCGGGCCGCCACGGGGTGGAGTACAGCACGAATGCCGTTGCGCCCAGCGCCAATACGGTGACCACGGCGATGAGCGCGCGCCGCGTCTCGACCCGCATGCGCTCGGCGGTGGTGACCACGCCGACCGCGCCCGCGGCGATCAGCACCCCGTACATTCCGGCGGCGTAGTAGATCCGCCCGCCGGTGATCAGGAACGCCAGGTACAGCAGGATGAGGGTCGCGCCCAGAAATCGGTAGCGCCGCAACGACTCCCACACCAGCAGCACCCACACCCCGAATACCAGCAGCACCGCGCCGAGGAAGCCCGCCAGGCTCACCGACATGGGCAGGAACATGAGCCGCCCGCCCAGGATGTCCTGTTCATTGCCGATCACCCGGCCCATCTCCAATTGCGGCCAGTCGTGGTGCGCCTGCCACAGCAGTTCCGGAATCGTCGCGGCGACCACGATCGCACCGCCCAGCCACAGCAGCGGGCGGCGCACCAGATCGCGCGGCCCGAAGACCAGACTGCTCGCGGCCACGGCCAGCCAGAAGAAGGGGATCAGCCATTTCACCTGCATGTCCACCGCGGTGACCAGGGCCGCGGCCAGCAGCAGGCGGTCATCGCGGGTGCGCACCCAGCGCACCACCAGCCAGGTGATGATCACCCACAGCGCGGTGTCGACCGCGTTGGTGGTGAGCATGGTGCCCTGCAGCAGCAGGAACGGTGAGGTGGCATAACCGGCGGCGGCCAACGCCTGCGCCCAGCGTCCGCCGCCGAATTCGCGAGCGAGCAACGCGCACAGGACGATCGCGGTCACCGTCAATGCCACCGCGGGCAGGCGCAGCACGAAATAGGAGCCCGGCGCGATGGTGTCCATGAGCCGCGCCAGCAGTGGCAGCACCGGTCCCTGATCCGCGTAGCCGAATGAGGGCCGTCGTCCGGCGGCCAGGAAATACAGCTCGTCGCCGAAGTAGCCGTACCGCGTCGCGGCGAGTAGCAACACCACAGCTGCCGGTACCGCGACGGCCGCGATCGCCTTCCACGCGATGATCGGACGATCCGGTTCCAACCGGTGCCGACCGGAGGAATTCGGCTGGGCCGGACTATTCACCACCTCGGTCAACAGCATGCTCCTGCCCGGTGAAGTACTGCTCGACCTGATGACGACGGGACATCAGCAAATCTACAGCTTCACTTCGGGGGAGAGCGCTTACGACAGCAGGGGAAGATCGGGGGCGGTCCGGACGGCGTCCGCGACCGGTGGACTATTCCGCCAGCCGAGCCTGCACGTAGTACTCCACCGTAAGCGCGGTCAGCACCTGCCGCACGCCGATCGGGGCCCAAGCCGCCGACGAGTCTTGTCGAAGCACCGGATCGGTGAGGGTGATCACGCGCCCCCGGGTCTCGAATTCGAATTTGCCCGCTGCCCGAATGTTCTTCAGCCAGTCCACCTTCGGCCCGTAGGTGAGCGCGATCCGATAGCCGCCGTCGCGCCGGAACACCATCACCGGCGACCGGTACACCCGCCCCGATTTGCGCCCGGTATGGATGACGATCCCGAATCCCGGTGCGATCCGGGCCATTACACCGAGTACGGGATTGCTGATCCGGCGATTGATGCGCGCGAGCGCCTGGGGCAGCGGCATGGGTCTCGTCCTCTCCGACGAAATCGATTGCGCCCCAGACGCTACGCGCCCGGCACCCCCTCCGCGTCCCGGATCTTCCCCCGATATGGCTAGTCTGCTCCCGATACCGCCGCCGACCCCCGGCGGCACGGAAGGGAACCGCCATGCCGGAGATGATCGCGGTATACGACGCCGCGGGCCGCGAGATCGGCGCCGAGGATCGCGCCGTCGTCTACGCCGAAGGTCTCTGGCACGCCAGCGCGGGCGTCCTGGTCCGCTCCCTGGACGGCACCCGCGTCTACGTCCACCGTCGCACCGACACCAAATCCGTCTTCGCCGGTATGCACGACTGCCTCGCCGGCGGCGTGCTGGACCCCGGCGAGGATCCCGCCGAAGCTGCCATCCGCGAACTCGGCGAAGAACTCGGCATCCACCTCACCCCCGCCGACCCGCGCCCCACTCCCCTGATCACCTCATCCTGGGACGGCGAATGGGCCGGAATCCCCATGCGCTGCCACCTGTTCGCCTACGAGGTCCACTCCGACGGCCCCTTCACCCATCAACCCTCCGAAGTAGCCGACGCCTGGTGGTGGACCGACGCCGAACTCCGCACCCACCTGGCCGACCCCGCCTGGCCCTTCGTCCCCGACACCCGCACCCTCATCCCGCACCTGCTGCGCTGAGCGGCATGGTCCGGACATGAGGACGGCCCCTTACGAATCCCGCGCGATTCGTAAGGGGCCGTTCGCGTTTCCGCGAGTTACTGGCCGGTGCTGCCGGTGAACAGACCCTGGAGGGTCTTGATCAGTACCTGGGCCAGGAAATCCGAGGCGGATCCGGACACGCGTTACTCCTCATCTATGAAATGACATGTCGACATGTGAAGCATGCACGATTCACTTTGGTTGGTGAATGATTTTCGAGAGAAAAGCATCGCCTGTCGACGGGCGCACCAAGTAGAACCTGTTCCAGCTGGGGTTATTTGAGAACAGGTGAAGAGTGAGGTATCTCACAAGATCTAGCCGGAGGAGGCCGACGAACCCGCCCAGGCGGCGAAGGCACCCGGATTGCGGGTTTGCAGCAGGACGCGGCCGGGACCGACGAAGTCGAAGACGAAGCCCTCGCCGGATTTGAGGGATTGCAGCGAGCGGCCGGAGACTGCGCGGCGGATGGTGAAGTTCATGGCGAGGTCGTACGCGACGACGTGGCCGGTATCGATGGTGACCGGTTCACCGGGGGCCAGATCGATGACGTCGATCGCGCCGAAGACGCCCAGCACCACCTCGCCGTCGCCGTGCGCGCGCAGGCCGAAACCGCCCTCACCGCCGAAGAGATTGGCCAGCCCACCCCATTTGGCCTCGACGGTGACCGCGTGCGAATTCGCGATCCAGCCGCCGCGGCTGATGAAGTACGGGCGGTCCTGGGTGATGGAGAGCGAGAGCATGTCACCGGGGAGCGCGGGCGCGACATCGACCCAGCCGCCCGCGGCGGGCGCGGTGAACGTGGACACGAAGAACGATTCGCCCGCGAGCACCGACCGCTTGAGTCCGGCGATGATGCCGCCTTCGGCCTTGGCGGCCAAGGTAACTCCGGCGGAGTGCGCCACCATGGCACCGCTCTCGACCCGCATGGGCTCACCGCCCGCGAGGAAGCAGCGGGCGATGGTCGACGACGGATTGTGCCGCAGTTGAACCTTCATGTGCGCCAAGTTAGCAGCGAAAACCCGGGGCAGGGGTGTGATCCCGGCGCGTTGGCGCGAGCAGTCCGGTGAACCACCCCCGCGCACGGCCGGGAGATGGAATGATGCCGACCGCATAGTCCGATCACTATGCGGTCCGAAGCGCAATCCGCGAATGAAGGAGATCCCGACCGGTGAATACCGAACCGCACGCGCAGACCGTCGACGGCGATACCGCCCGGCAGCCCCGCCGTATCCGCCTCGAACGCAAGGCGCTTCGGCGGGTCGGCCTGCTCGGGCTGACCATCGCGGTCGCCCTGCTGGTCACCGGACGGGCCCAGGCCGCCCCCGCGCCGCGGTTCGAAACCGCCCCCGGCTGCAATACCGCCGCGAGCGGACAGCCGAACGGTTTGAAGTGGCAGAGCGAACCGGGCATGACCATCGACCAGAACGCCGCGTACACCGCGGATCTGGCGACCAACTGCGGCACGGTCACCGTCGCCCTGGACGCCGCCCGCGCACCGCATACGGTGAACTCCTTCGTATTCCTGGCCCAGCAGCAGTATTTCGATCACACCACCTGCCACCGCCTGACCACCCAGGGCATCTTCGTCCTGCAGTGCGGTGATCCGACGGCCACCGGCACCGGCGGTCCGGGCTACAAGTTCACCGATGAGAACCTCGCGGGCGCAACCTATCCCGCGGGCACGCTCGCGATGGCCAACTCCGGCCCGAACACCAATGGCAGCCAGTTCTTCCTGGTGTACAAGGATTCTCAGCTGCCCCCGAACTACACCCCGTTCGGCAAGGTGACCGGCGGCCTGGACGTGCTGCAGAACATCGCCGCCGCCGGGGTGGCGGACGGATCCGGCGACGGTGCACCCGCCGCCGGAGTCACCCTCGACACCGTCTCCGCGAACCGGAACTGACCGGATTCACCCCAGCCGCAACATAGTCGGCCACTCGCGCGACCACGGTGCGCGCGGGTGGTCGCAGCGCCGGATGGTGATATCGCGGGTGACGCCCGGAATCCCCAGTCGCGCATCGGCTCTGCCGATATCGCTGACCTGCCCGCACCGCGAGCGCGGCTCACTGCCGTCACCGCCGACCCAGATCACCGTGGTGGCATCATCCGGCGGTGTGCCGAAGTAACCGAACCCTCGATTGGGGCTGTAGACGGGCGGCAGTCCATGCTTGGCCCGATCCAGGTCCAATGCGCTTGCCTGCCAGTAGGAATCGGTGATGATCACCGCAGGCTCCCGCTCCGGCGCGGGCAGCGCCTGATAGGCGGCCTCGGTCGCCTGCGCCAGGTCCTCCCAGCCGAACCGGCCGTATACGCTCAGGCTCATCCACGCATCCTGTTCGGACGCAGCGGGTTTCACCTTCGATTCCGGTTGCAGCGGCAGCGTCAGCGCGAGGACCGCCACCGACACCACCGCCAGCGCGCCACCCACCCAGCGCCGCCACCCGGCGATACCGTGGCGAGTGGCGAAGACCGCACCGGCCGCCATCACCGCGGCGTAGCAGCCGACCACGTAATACGCACGGCCGCCGGTGATTACGAAGGCGATGGTCAGCAGCACCGGCACCAGCCCGAGGAACCGGTAGGGCCGCAGCTCGGGCATGCGCAGCAGCGCCACGATGCCGCCCAGCAGCAATACCGCGCCCAGTACGCCCGCCGAGGCGAGGGCCATGGGCACGAACATCGCGCGCCCGCCGATATCGGCCTGTTCGGATGCCACCTGCGCACCCATGCCCAGCTGCGGCCAGCCGTGCCGGGCCTGCCAGATCAGGCTGGGCGCCATGGTCACCGCGACACCGGCCGCACCCGCCCACAGCATCGGGCGGCGCAGCAGCTCGCGCGGCCCGAAACAGAGCACCCCGATGGCGATCGCGCCCCACAGGAACGGGACCAGCCATTTCACCTGCAGATCCAGCGCGGTCACCACTGCCGCCCACAGCAGCAGACTGTCCTGCCGAGTGCGCACCCAGCGGATCACCAGCCAGCTGATGAACACCCAGAACGCGGTGTCGATGCTGTTGGTGGACAACTGAGTTCCCTGCACCAGCAGAAACGGCGAGGTGAGATAGGCCAGGGCGGTGAGCGCCTGCGCCGCGCGGGAGCCGCCGAGTTCGCGGGCGATCAGCGCGCTCACCACCAGGGCCGCCACGGTGAGCAGCACCGACGGAAGCCGCAGCGCCACCATCGATCCCGGTGCGAGCAGATCCATGACCCAGGCGATGGCGGGCACCAGCGGCCCCTGATCGGCATAGCTCACCGCGAGCCGATGCCCGGCCGAGACGAAATATAGTTCATCACCGAAGAATCCGTACTGGCCCAGAGTGGCCAGTAGCGCCAGCGCGCCGATCGCGGCGATGGCGCTCACCCAGCCGAGCGCGAACGGCGGTAGCTCATCCGCCGAATCCTGCCGTGTCACTTCGATATCCAGTGTTCTTGTCATTACTCCCCCGGTTTGCCCGTAGCCAGATCGAAAATGCGGCACACGTGTGCCGCGTACGCACGCGCGTCGAAATCCGGTTCATTGATGACCCGCCCGCCGGTGCCGTCGATGGCATCGCGAATGGATTTCGCCATCAGAATCGGATCGAAATCCCCGAACTCGCCCTCGCGCTGTCCTTCTCGCAGCATGTCCGCGATGGGCCGCAGGATCTCCCGCGCGCTCTCCACGTTCACGAACCGCGATTTGCCCTCGGCGTCACGCAGATTGAGCACCACATCGGTCATGGCGGCCACATAGCGCTTATTGGCGGCGATGAACTCCAGATTGGATTCGATGTACGCCAGCACCTTGCCGCGCCAGCCCGGCGCGGCACCGATGATCGGGGTCATGTACTCCGCCCCGGAGACATACAGCTGGATGACCAGCTGCGTCATCAGATCGTCCTTACCGTCGAAGTGGTAGGAGATGACACCCTTCGAGATTCCGGCGTGTTTGGCGATCCGAGCCAGTGAGGCATTGCCGTAACCGAATTCGGAGATCACTTCGACGGCCGCGGCGATGATCTGCCGCCGCCGCGCCTCCTCGATGAACGACCTCGGCTGACCGTCTGGCTCATTTTCTGACCGCACGGCCAAATTTTATGACAGATGGTCAACCGAAGGGAAGCCCCAGAAAACAGGGGTGCCCGCCGCCCCGCGCGGCAGACGCGGGACAGCGAGCACGGTCAGGCCGGTGAGCTGGCTATTTACCGCCCTCGGTGAGGGTCACCGGCTGTGCGGTGTACCCGCTGCCGGTCACATCCAGGCCCTGCGACTTCAGCAGATCGAGGGCCTTGGTGGCGTATTCGGTCGTATAGGCGTCCGCGTCCGGATCCTTGGTGAGCACGGTCGCGCCCTCTTGATTGCGGGCGGTCTTGGCGATCGATACCGTCCGATCCCATGCGGCCTTGTCCATCAGGCCGATGCCGTTGGGCGAGGGCCAGATGAGTTTGTTGACCTCGGTGATCTGCCACTGCTGATGACTCGCACCGAGTGTGGACCCGGCGGCGACGGTGATATCGCGGCATTTATCGACATTGTCGCGGCAGAACGCCCAGCCCTTGAGTGAGGCCGCGATGAACTTCACCGTCTGATCGGCGTATTTGGTGTCCTTCAGCTTGGACGTATTGGCCCAGATGGCGTCCTGCAACATGGCCACGCCCTGATCATTCCAGTCCAGGGCGGCGAAATCGTCTGCGGTGTAGAGCTTTCCGGTGGCCGGGTTCTTGGTTTCCAGCAGCTGCGCGTACTCGTTGTACGACATGGCCTGTGCCGCATCGATATCGTGCGCGAGGAAGGCGTTCATATCGAACTGCTGCTGCACGAGTTTGACGTCCTTGGCCGGATCGATGCCGACCTTGGTCATACCTGCGAAGAGCTCGAACTCATTGCCGTAGCCCCAGTTTCCGACCTTCTTACCGCGCAGGTCCGCCGGAGCGTTGATGCCCGCGTTCTTGAACGACACCTGTTTGGTGCCCGAGCGCTGGAAGATCTGCGCCACATCGGTGATGCCCGCCCCGGCCTCGCGGGATGCGAGCGCCTTGGGTACCCAGGCGATGGCGTAGTCGGCCTGTCCCTGTGCGAGAACGGTCTGCGGCACGATATCGGTTCCGCCGTCGAGGATTTCGACGTCCAGACCCTGTTCCTTGTAGAAGCCCTGGTCGACGGCAGCCAGATATCCGGCGAACTGTCCCTGTTTGAACCACTGCAGTTGCAGCTTCACCTTGGTCAGGCCGTCGGAGGTGGTGGTGCTGTCGGTGGTGCTGCACGCCGTCAGCGCTGCCAGGCCCAGCGCCGCGACGGCCAGACAGGCCCGGAATCGGTATTTGTGTGCGGTACTTCTCATTCGGATCTCCAGAGGGTGGTGCGGGGTCGGCGGGTGAGTTGTTCGAGCAGCAGGACCGCGGCCAGGAAGAGCAGGCCGAGCACCATGGCGGCGACCACATAGGCCCAGGCGCGGGGATACGCGGTATTGGCCGCGGCCGAGGTGATCCGGCTGCCCAGTCCGTGCTGCAGACCGCCGAAGTATTCGGCGATAATGGCGGCGATGACCGCGCCCGGTGCGGCGATGCGCAGGCCGGTGAACAGATGTGGCAGCGCGGCGGGCAATCGCACGGTGCGGGTGATCTGCCAGCCGGTGGCGGCGTAGGCGGTCATGAGGTCGTGCTGTACACGCGGGACCTGGCGCAATCCCCGTGCGGTGCTGACGAATACGGGGAAGAACACCACGATGGCGGCGACCAGCCGGCGCGGCAGATCGGTGGTGGTCGAGTACATGGAGTTCAGCAGCGGGGCCAGCGCCACGATGGGCACGGCCGCGGCACCGGCGGCGAGTGCGCCGAGCAGTCCGCCCACCACCTCGAAGCGCACCGCCAGCATGGCGGCGGCGATTCCGAACCAGCTTCCGACGATCAGGCCGATGAGCGCATTGGTTCCGGTCGCGGTGGCGGCCTTGACGATCGCGTCGAAATTGCCGGTGAAGGCATCGGCGATCGCGGACGGTGACGGCAGCAGGAAGGACGGCACCCCGGCCGCGACGGTGAGCACCTGCCAGAGCACGAGAATGGTGATGCCGAAGAGCACCGGCGGCAGCGCGGTTCTGAGCAGTCGAGTCACCGGATATCCCGTCCCGCGGTGTCCTGCGGATCGGTGCCGTGACCCTCGTGCAGCGCGGCGCGCACGGCCGCGACCGAGGCGAAGAAGGCGTCGCTGGAGCGCACATCGGTGTCGGTATCGCGATCCCAGCCGCCGGTATCGAGGACGGCGGTGATGCGTCCGGGCCGCGGTGTCATGACCACCACGCGGTCGGAGAGGAAGACCGCTTCGGGAATCGAGTGCGTCACGAAAATGACCGCCGCACCGGTCTCTTCGGCGATGCGCAGCAGTTCGCCCTGCATGCGTTCGCGGGTCATCTCATCGAGCGCGCCGAACGGTTCGTCCATGAGCAGCAGTGGTGGTTTGCGGGCCAAGGCCCGCGCGATGGCGACGCGCTGCTGCATACCGCCGGACAGTTCGGCCGGATAGCGGCGCGCGAAGTCGGTGAGCCCGGTGATCTCCAGGAGTTCGGCGCTGCGGGCGCGCCGCTCACGTTTGCCGATTCCGTGCAATTGCAGTGGGAGCTCGACGTTCTCCTGCACGGTCCGCCAATCCAGCAGTCCGGCCTGCTGGAAGGCGATGCCGTAGTCCTGGTCCAGGCGCGCCTGCCGCGCTGTCTTACCGTGCACCACAACGGTTCCCGAACTGGGCTGTTCGAGATCGGCGACAATGCGAAGCAGCGTGGATTTACCGCATCCGGAAGGTCCGATGAGCGAGACGAATTCGCCCGCGGCGACGGTCAGGCTCACCTGTTCGAGTGCGGTCACCGCTCCGGCGGTGAAGATCTTCCCGACCGCGTCCAATTCCACGGCGGGCACGGAATCCGTTGTGGTCGATGTTTTTTCGGATAGCGAGGGTTCGACGGTCAACGGGTATCTCCTGAAGAATGACCTGGCTTGCTGTAGCGGCGCAGGGCGAACTCGGCCAGCCCCACCAGCGCGGTGAGCACCACCCCGAGCAGCGCCGCCGCGATGACCGCCGCGTAGAGCCGGGCCGCGTTACCGGTGGACTGCTGCGAGAAGACGATGATCTGGCGGCCGATACCGCCCGCGGTGCCGGTGGATATCTCGGCCACCACCACCCCGATCACGGCGGCGGCCGCGCCCAATCGGAGTGCGGGCAGCAGATACGGGACGGCGGCGGGCAGGCGCAGATGCAGTAGCGTGCGCCACCATCCGGCCGCGCAGCTGTGCAGCAGTTCGACCGAAGCCTTGGCGGGCGACTGCAAGCCACGCAACATGCCGATGGCGGCGGGGAAGAACACCAGGTAGGCGGCGATCACCACGATGCTCATCCACGGTTTCCAGGGCTGGCCCGCGATGACCACCCGCCCGCCCCAGCCCGCGACCAGTGGCGCGAGCGCGATGAGCGGAACCGTCTGGGAGACGATCACATACGGCAGCAGTCCGCGCTCGATGACCGAGAACCGCTGCATGAGCACCGCCAGCGCGATACCGACCACGGTGCCCAGCACCAGCGCCAGCAGCGCCAGGCCGAGCGTGAATCCGGCGGTGTGCAGCAGGGTCGCGCCGACCGAACGCTTTCCGTCCTTCTCCCCCAGGACGGTCAGCACCGCCCATACATGCGGCAGCGCGCCGTCCGAGGTGCGCGGCAGTATCCGCTGATCCCCGATGCTGACACCGTTCTCCGGCACCAGCGTCTTCACCAATTCCCATGCGGCGAGCAGTAATACGAATGCGGCGACTGGATACCCGAACGCGCGCAGCGTTGCCGCTGCGCGCACCGGGGCACCCCGTCGCATGGGCCGGACGACCGCGGCGGGTTCGAGCGCGGCCGCCGCGGTCAGCGTCGATGAATCGGTCATGCGCTGGTCGCCGTCACCGGATGGGCCAGGCGCGGTAGCACCGATTCGCCATATGCCTCGAGTGTCGAGGTCTTGGCATCGTGTTGCAGGTACACCGCGAACTGGTCGACACCGAGGGCCTCCAGTTCCCGCAGCCGCACCAGGTGCTCATCGGGTGTGCCCAGGATGCAGAAGCGGTCCACGATGGCATCGGGGACGAAGTCCGCGTGCGTATTTCCCGCCCGGCCGTGCTGGTTGTAGTCGTAACCCTGCCGCCCCGCGATGTATTCGGTCAGCGCGGCCGGAATCTCGCTGTCGGCACCGTATTTGGCGACGATATCGGCGACGTGATTGCCGACCATGCCGCCGAACCAACGACACTGTTCGCGTGCGTGTTTCAGTCCGGCCTCGGTGCCATCGGTGATGTACGCGGGTGCCGCGACACAGATGGTCACCTCGTTCGGATCGCGCCCCGCGCGTTCGGCCGCCGCTCGCACCCGCGCGATGGTCCACGCGGTGATATCCGGATCGGCGAGCTGGAGGATGAAGCCGTCGGCCACCTCACCGGTGAGATCCAGTGCGCGCGGCCCGTATCCGGCCACCCACACCGGCAGGCGGGAATCGCCCGCCCACGGCAATCGCACCGTGGTGTCACCGATGGTGACCGCGCGGCCATTACCGAGTTCCCTGATGACACCGATGGATTCGCGCAGCGTCGCCAGATTCGACGGCCGCCCGCCCAGGGTGCGCACCGCCGAATCACCGCGTCCGATACCGCAGATGGTGCGATTGCCGAACATCTCGTTGAGGGTGGCGAAGGTCGACGCGGTGACCGTCCAATCCCGGGTGGCCGGATTGGTCACCATGGGCCCGACCACGACTTTGCGGGTCACGGCCAGGATTTGGCTGTAGATGACGTACGGCTCCTGCCACAGCAGATGCGAATCGAATGTCCACACGTGCGAGAACCCGTGCGTCTCGGCCACTCTCGCGAGTTCGACCACCCGTGACGCGGGCGGCGTGCATTGCAGCACCACTCCGATATCCATCCCGCACACTCCCTTCGCGTCAGATGAGGTTCTGTGACAGTGCGCGTTTGACGAACCGGCCGTGTCCGGCCGCACCCAGGTACTGCCCGCCGTCGACGATCACCCGGCCGCGCGAGAGCACCGTGTCCACGTGTCCGTCGATCTCGAAGCCCTCGTAGGCGGAGTAATCCATATTCATGTGATGGGTCTTGTCCGCCCCGATGCTGGTGTGCCCGTTGGGGTCGTAGATCACCACGTCCGCGTCCGCGCCGGGGCTGATGATGCCCTTGCGCGGGTACATGCCGAACATGCGCGCGGGTGTGGTGCAGCAGATCTCCACCCACTTCTCCAGCGAGATGCGGCCGTCCTTCACGCCCTGGAACATCAGATCCATTCGATGTTCGACACCGCCGATGCCATTGGGGATCTTGCTGAAATCGCCGAGCCCCAGCTCTTTCTGGCCCTTCATGCAGAACGGGCAGTGATCGGTGGCGACATTGGCGACGTCACCGGTGCGGATATACCGCCACAGCTCGTCCTGATGCCCTTCCTCCCGGGAGCGCAGCGGGGTCGAGCACACCCATTTCGCGCCCTCGAAACCCGGTGCGCCCAACTGCTCTTCGAGTGAGAGGTAGAGGTACTGCGGACAGGTCTCACCGAAGACGTTCTGCCCCTTACCGCGTGCGGTGGCGATCTGTTCCAGGGCCTGTTTCGCCGAGACGTGCACGACGTACAGCGGCGCACCGGTCACATTCGCCAGCATGATGGCGCGGTGGGTGGCCTCCTCCTCCAATTGCCAAGGGCGACTGGTGCCGTGGAAGTACGGTGCGGTGTCACCGCGCGCGATCGACTGTTCGACGAGCACATCGATGGCGATTCCGTTCTCCGCGTGCATCATCAGCACCGCGCCCAGGTCACCGGCGGTCTGCATGGCGCGCAGGATCTGCCCGTCATCGGAGTAGAAGACGCCCGGATACGCCATGAACAGTTTGAAACTGCTCACGCCCTCGGACACCAATTCGCTCATGCCCTTGAGGGATTCGGCATTCACGTCACCGATGATCTGATGGAAGCCGTAATCGATGGCGCACTGCCCGGCGGCCTTCCGATGCCATAGCGCGAGGCTGTCCTGAACGCGCTCACCGGGTTTCTGGATGGCGAAGTCCACGAAAGTGGTGGTGCCGCCCCAGGCGGCGGCGCGACTGCCGGTCTCGAAGGTGTCCGAGGCTTCGGTGCCGCCGAACGGCATCTGCATATGCGTATGCGCGTCCACGCCACCGGGAATCACGTATTTGCCGGTGGCGTCGATCACCGTATCGGAGGCGGCGGCCAGATCGGTGCCGAGCGCGGTGCTGCCCGGTTGTACAACGGCCGCAATGGTTTCCCCGTCGATGAGTACGTCGAGGAGTTGGGATCCGGTGGGCGACACCACCGTTCCGCCGTGAATGAATGTGCGTGTCATCAGGGGTTCACCAGCGGTCCGTAGGCGTCCGGGCGGCGGTCGCGGTAGAAGGCCCAGCGATCGCGCACCACTTTGATCAGATCCATATCGAGATCGCGCACCACCAGTTCCGGGCTGGTGTCCGAGGCGACTTCACCGACGAATTTGCCCTCCGGATCGACGAAATAGCTGGTGCCGTAGAAATCGTCATCGCCGAGTTCTTCGATGCCGACCCGGTTGATCGCGCCGATGTAGTACTCGTTGGCCACCGCCGAGGCGGGCTGTTCCAGCTTCCAGAGATAACTCGACAGTCCGCGCGAGGTGGCCGAGGGATTGAACACGATCTCCGCGCCCGCCAGGCCCAGCGCCCGCCAGCCCTCCGGGAAATGCCGGTCGTAGCAGATGTAGACGCCGACCTTGCCGACCGCGGTATCGAAGACCGGCCAGCCGGAATTGCCGGGGCGGAAGTAGAACTTCTCCCAGAACCCCTTGACCTGCGGAATATGGTGCTTGCGGTATTTGCCGAGGTAGCTGCCGTCGGCATCGATGACGGCCGCGGTGTTGTACAGCAGTCCCGACTGCTCCTGCTCGTACACCGGCAGCACCATCACCATGCCCAGCTCGCGCGCCAGCGCGGCGAACCGGTCCACCGTGGGGCCGGGCACGGATTCGGCGTAGTCGTAGAACTTGGCATCCTGGACCTGGCAGAAATACGGCCCGTAGAACAGCTCCTGGAAGCAGATCACCTTCGCCCCGGCCGCAGCGGCCTGCCGCGCATAGTCCTCATGCGCCTTGATCATGGACTCTTTGTCGCCGGTCCAGTTCGTCTGGACCAGCGCAGCTCGAACGATTGCCATACTTTGTGATACTGCACCCGAAACGAATTTCGTTGTGTTACATGTTGACGGAAACAGTTTCGTGACCGTAAATCTTGCGGACCGCACCCGTCACCCGGCATGCGCCAACGCAGAATGAAAGCGTGACAACGGAACTCGGCCCCACGGTCCCGGACGACGCGCCCAGCGCCGATCCGGCCCCGGCCGGTCCGGAGGCCATCGAATTCCTGTCAGGGATACACGACCGCACCGCCGCGGGCATCGCCGCCGCCGTCAGCCGCCGCATTCGGTCCGGTGCACTGGCACCGGGCACCCGGCTGCCCACGGTCCGCGAGGTCTCCCGGGTGCTGAAGGTCTCCCCCGCCACGGTCAATCAGGCCTGGCGCGCCCTGGCCGCGGCGGGCGCGATTCGCGCGCGCGGACGCGCCGGGACCTTCGTCGCCACCCTGCCGCAACCGATCCCGGTCACCGCCGCTGGCCGCTATCAGCGCCTACATTCGCACTCGGACAACAACTTTCGCATCGACCTCTCGTGCGGTGTCCCCGATCCGGCACTACTGCCCGATCTGACGGCGGCCCTGCGCGCCCTCGGCGGCGAGGACGCCATCGATGATCTCTCCGCCACCTACCTGGGCGAGGCCGTGCTGCCCGAACTGGAAGCCACGGTGCGCGCCGACTGGCCCATGCGCGCCGAACGCTTCACCGTGCTGGACGGTGCATTGGACGCCATCGACCGCCTGCTCACCGCCCACATCCACCTCGGCGACGCGGTACTGGTCGAGAACCCGTGCTTCCCGCCGTTCCTCGACCTACTCTCCCGCATCGGCGCACGCCCCATCCCCCTCCGCATGGACGAATCCGGTCCGCTGCCCGCCGATCTCGCCGAATCCCTCCCCCGTCACTCCCCCGTGGCGCTGCTACTCCAGCCCCGAGCCCAAAACCCCACCGGCGCTTCTCTTTCCGCGACCCGGGTCCGCGAACTCGCGGACATCCTCACCGCGTCCCCCCTGCTCATCATCGAGGACGACCACTCCGACGGCATCGCCCACACCCCCGTCCGCTCGCTCGGCAGCCGCCTGCCCACCCACACCGTCCACATCCGCTCGTACTCCAAATCCCACGGCGCGGACCTGCGCCTCGCGGTCGCGGGCGGCCCCGCCGCCTACCTCGACCCGATCATCGAACGCCGCATGCTCGGCCCCGGCTGGACCAGCCGCCTCCTGCAGCGCGTCCTACTCCACATGCTCACCGACGACACCGCCCGCACCACCGTGGCCACCGCCCGCACCACCTACCGCACCCGAGCCACCGCCCTGCGCAAAGCCCTGCACCGCCACCACCTCCCGGTCACCCGAGGCGACGGCATCAACCTCTGGCTCCCCGTCACCGACGAGAACGCCGCCATGATCTCCCTCGCCGCCGCGGGCATCAAAGCCGCCCCCGGCGGCCCCTTCGAGGTGACCGACCACCCCGACACCGACCACCTCCGCCTCACCATCGCCACCCTGCCGCTCACCGAAATCGATTCGCTGGCAGCGCGATTGGCGGTCGCCGCGGTCGCCGCGCCCGCCTATCGGCGTATTCGGCGGGGTTGATCGCGACGGTTCACAGCGGCACTCCGGGGAACCAGCGATCCACCAATTCCTGACCGGTGACCCCGCCCAACGCCTGCAACGCGCAGAAGTTTCGCGCGGGATCGTCGAACGCGATATCGAGCCTGCCGGTGCGCATCCGGTCGACGCTGGTATCGAGTCCGGACCCGAGGCCCACCCCGGTGCCCCAGACCATCCGCCCATTTCCCGAGGATCGGGTCCACTCTCGCACGCCCAGCACCGATTCGTCGGTGTCGGCATCCAATGTCATCGGACCGCGGTCGACGCGACATACGACGAAGAGCCACATCATGGGGTCGCCATTGCCATTGCAGCGCAACCCCGCGATATCCCCGAGCGGGGCATTGAGTTTGGTGTCGGCGTGGTGCGAGTCCATCGGGGAACAGCGCAGGGCCTGATAGCCACTGCCCATCGGTGCCGGGGGCAGCAGTGCGGGGAAAGCCTGCACCATGAAACCGTAAGCACCCCAGGATCTGTCGATCGGCGCGACCGCGGTGGTGGCGACGGGGACGGCGACCGGCGCTTGGGGCGGGCTCGCGAACCACGGCCGGGGCCAGCCGAGCACACCGGCCACGAGTACCGGCACCGCGAGCAGCGCGAGCAGGATGGCGGCGCGCGCACGCCAGCCACCCCGCGCGGGCCTTCCGTGCCATACCGTCCGCCCCGCCCACCACCGGAGTCCGGGCCCGCCGCTCCCGCCGGTGTCCACCGCCGCGGCGACGGCCCGCGCCAGCTCCTCGGCCGAGTCATAGCGCCGCTGCGGCGATTTCGCCAGGGCACGCGCCATCACCTCGTCCAGCGCGGTCGTCAGCCGCGGATTTCGCTGCGACGGCCGGGGCGGCGGCTCGGTGAGATGCGCCCGGATCTGCGCCGCCGGGCTGGTTACCGGGAACGGCACCGTCCCGGTGAGCAATTCGAACAGGGTGCAGCCCAGCGCGTACACATCGGCCCGGTGATCGACCGCCGTGCCCGAGAGCAGTTCGGGCGCACCGTAATCCAGGGTGGCCAGCATGGTTCCGGCCTCGGTCAGAGCTTCGGTCTCGGCCATCGACCGGGCCACCCCGAAATCCGAGATATAGGCCAGATCCGTATCCCCGGAACGGGATTCGATCAGGATATTGGCGGGCTTCACATCCCGGTGCAGTAGCCCGGCTCGATGCGCCGCGTCGAGCCCGCGCGCCACATCGGTCACGATGCGCACCGTCCGCGCCGCGGGCACACCGTCTGGGTGCCGCCGAATCAGTTCCGCCGCGTCGATACCGTCGACGAATGCCATGGCCAGCCACAGGCAGCCGCGCTCCACACCGCGGTCGTACACCCGCACGATATTCGGATGCTCCAGTCGGGCAGCCAATTCCGCTTCGCGAACGAAACGCGCGGTGAATTCGAAATCCTCGGTCGGCGGCAGCACCTTGAGCACATCGCGCCGGGGCAGGCGCGGATGCGCGGCCAGATACACCCGGCCGCGCTCACCACCGGCCAGCACGCGTTCGATGCGGTATCCGGCGAAGGTCTGCCCGGGCAGAGGTAATGCGGCCATCGTCAGTCACCGTTCACGAGCAGGCCGTACTGGGCGGAGAGGCGTTGCCGCAGATCGGTCAGATCGGGACCGATCAACATCGCCTGGTATCGGCCGTGCAGCAGTCGGCAGGCATAGCGCAGATGCCACTGCATGCTCGCCGATGTGTCCTCGGCACAGTAGATATCCGGCACGCCCGAGGGTCCCGCCGCCGGACGTTTGCCCGCTCCCGTGGAGTAGTCCCGCACGGCCGCCGCGTACGCCAGACGCGCCGCCGTCGCGGAGGAATACCGCACCAGCTGGGTCAAGCCGATGACGGCCTCGAGTTCGATCCCGGTATCGCGCGGTGAGTGATTGCTCCACAGCCGCGCCGCGTGCGGGCCGTACACCACTCCTTCGCCGCGGATGACCTCGGACCAGGCCGCATCGGGCTGCGGGACATTCGCCACGACGACCGGATAGGGCCAGTGGCCGGGCGCCTCGGGCACGATGCGCGCCAGCATGCCATCGCGATCCAGCGGCAAGGCGGCTATCCGGTCGCGCGGAGTCACCACGAAGTTCCGGAGCCTGGGGAGTTGGGCGTCGAACGCTTTGCGCGCCAGCGACATCAGAGCCGTGGCATCCGGGGTGGTCTCACCGGCGTAGAGACTCACCACGAAGTCGCCGGTGGCGATGGTCGCCGCCGCGGTCGGCACGCCCGGACGCCAATGTGCGTGCGCGGCAGGATATCCCGGCACCGTGAGCGGGACGTTCTGCGCGCTGACCGCGACGTCGACGGCATCGATATCGCGGGCGGCGCGCTGGGCCGCATCGGCATCGGGGAAACGGAGGATGAGCAGGGACAGCACCCTGGCCGCACCGACCGACGGTTCGAAACCCACCTTCGGCTCGGTGCCGCCCACCGCAGCTCCCGCCAGCATGCCCTCCCGGTCGAGCACCGCGCGCACGGGAGCGGCCAGCAACAGGGTGGCCTTCGCCGTTGTCGGCAACAGATGCAGGCCGTTGGGGCCGAGCACACCGGACAGGATCGGATCGGCGTCGACCGGGTCGATGAGCGCCTCGGCGATGCGCACGGATTCGACCACCCGGCCGTACTGTTCACCGCCCGCCGGTTCCTCCAGGCGGCGAATGCCGAACGCGCCCACGTCCAGCGCGGCGGGATCCGGATACTGCCCGATGGGCGTGCCTGGCACCGTGCAACCGCTGACCGACAGGACCACACCCACCGCGAGCGCCATGACAGCTCCGAAGGCGCGGCGCACCACCTCTCCGGAACGGCGGAGCGCGTTGTCAGAACGGCGCATTCGGCCACCACCTCGCGCGCAACTCGGCGCCGGTCGCGGCGCTGCCGAGCACCTCCAGGCGGCAGTAATTGCGGGAGGGATCGTCGAAATACACGTCCAGCACCCCGACGCCTCGATTATCGAGAACGGTGCCGGTCTCATTCAATACGCCGATGCCCCAGAACAAATGGCCCGACCCCGACGGCCGAGTCCAGCGCTCATCGCCTTCGGCGACCGCGATACCGAAATCCGTCGAAATGGGTGACCTGTCGGCATTGCAGGTCAGGAAGACCGAGTAGACCGGATCCGAATTCCCGATGCAGTACAGCTGCCCCTCGGCCACCGGTGTCGCCCATGAGTCGGCATCACCCTCGCCGATCGGAATGCATCCGGTGAGTTCCTGATAGCCGCTGCCGTACGGCGTCGGCGGCAGCAACTCCGGAAAGGTCTGCGCCATATAGGCGTAGGCACCCCAGTACGCGGGATCGATGGTGCCGGTCACCGGCTTGACCGAGGTCGAATCCGGATGTGCGCCGCCCGAGAGCGATCGGACCGCGAACGCGCCCATGACGATCACCGCGATCAGCAGCGCCACCGCCACGGTGAGTCGCCGAGTCGACACCGCGCCGCGCAGGCGCGGTATGACCCGCCGGTGTCGAGGCGTCTGTTCGACCACGCCCTCCAACGCCGCGGCCGCCGCGGCGGCCAGCGCGGCACAGCTCTGATACCGATCAGCGGGCCGCTTGGCCATCGCCCGCGCCACGACCGCGTCGAATCCCTTCGGCAGCGCGGGATTCAGTGCCGAGGGGCGCGGTGGATCCGCATGCATATGCGCGTACATCAGCGAGCCGGGCGCATCATGCACGAACGGCAATGATCCGGTCAACAGCTGAAAGAGCGTGCAGCCCAGCGCGTACACATCCACGCGATGATCGATCGGGTCGTCATCGAGCTGCTCCGGAGCCGCGTACGCCAGCGTCCCGGTGAAACCGCCGGCCGCGATGGCCGCCGAATCCTCTGCCGCACTGGCGATTCCGAAATCGGTCACCAGCACCCGATCCGGCTGTCCGGGCTGTTCGTCGATGAGTATGTTGGCGGGCTTCACATCCCGGTGCAGCAGTCCGGCGCGGTGCAGTTCATCGAGCCCGCATGCCGCCTCGGTGAGCACGTGCACGATTCGTTCGGGCGGTACCGGCCCGCGCCGGATCACCTCGGCGAGGTTCACCCCGGCCACATATTGCATGGCGATCCACAGCCGGCCCGCCGATTCGCCTCGATCGTGCACCGCGACCAGGTTCGGATGTCGTACGCGCGCAGCTATTTCCGCCTCGCGCAGGAAACCCTCCCGATATCGCGGCGCGGAACGTTCGGCGGACAGCACCTTCAGCGCGTCATATCGAGGCAGGCGCGGATGCGTGGCGAGGTAGACCGTACCCATTCCGCCCGTACCCAGCAGACGTTCGATTCGGTAACCCGCGAAGGCGGTACCCGCAGCGATATCCAACGGGTCCCCTCCCGCGACCAGCACTCCCGCCTCGCCGCTCGAACAGACTGCGCGACAAGGCTTCCGGACGGACTATAACAGTGCCGGACGGTATTCTCCGGGATCGGCGATCAGGCGTTCAGGGCCGCGAGGATGGCGGGGCGGGCCTTCCAGAGTTCGGCTTCCCAGTACTTCCAGGTGTGGATGCCGGAGGCGGGGAAGTCGAAGGTGGCGGGGATGCCGAGGGAATTCAGGCGGGCCTGGAAGGATCTGGTGTTGACCAGGGCCACCGCTTCGATGCCCATGCTCACACCGGTGTCGAAGACCTGGGCCACGCTGGCGGGGCGATCGTCGGGGCCGGGCAGGGCGCTGCCCGCGGAGATGTACATGGGGAGGCTCTTCAGCTGGGGTGCGAAGACGAAGGGGTCCATGCGCAGCCATGCGGGGCTCCACGGGGCGGCCATGGCGTCGATGTTGTATGCGCCCCAGCGCAATACGGCCACGCGAACGGCTTCGCGCATACCGGGGGCGGAGATGTTCAGGGCTCCGGAGAAGGTTCCGGCGAATTTGAACTGGTCACGGTGGAAGGCGGCGAGCATGAGCGCGGCACCGCCGCTCATGGACAGCCCCACCACGGCGTTATTGGTGCGCGAGACGCCGTAACCGGCGAGGAAATCGGGAAGTTCCTTGGTGAGGAAGGTTTCCCAGCGGTACGTGTACTTCTGGCCATTGGTATTGCTGGCCGAGGCCCAGTCCGTGTAGAAGCTGGATTGGCCGCCCACCGGCATCACCAGGGTGACATCGTCGTCGCCGAACTGTTGCAGGGCATTGGTTTCGAAGGACCAGGCGTTGCGATCGTCCCGGGCCGCCATACCGTCGAGCAGATACAGTGCCGAGCCGCCACCGCGTTTGGCCCACTGCACCTGCACCTTGACCGGGCCCATACTCGACGGGACCATCAATTCCTCGAAGCCACCGGCGGGCGCGCGATGCACCGGACCCGATATCGGTGCGGCCGATGCCGTCGGCGGGGCGGCCACCGCGGCCGCGAGCGGAATGGCAAGAGCCGCCGCGGTTATCGCGAGCAGGCGTGCGGAATCGAAACGCATCGGGACTTCCCCTCCAGGTGCCCATCATCCGGTCATGCAGCCAAATACACTGCACACCAGCAGAACTCGTTCACTCGACAATCCCCCGACGGTCGAGGTAGACCGTATGCGATACCTCGGGTTATGACAACACGAACATCACGATGCAACGTTTGCCGGGACGCGCACGATGGATGATCGACGCCGTATGGCATTCGAATTCGATGGAGGGGTAGTGCAGACAAGCGTTCGAAACATCACCCGCCTCGCCGCCACCGTGGCCGCGACCGGAACGGCCCTGGCCTTCGGCGCGGGCGTGGCGGCGGCCGATGACTGGCCGCAGCAGCAGCCGAACAGCCCGATCTACGTGATCGAGACCAAGAACTTCCTGACACCCACCGATATCGGGTACTGGAATCCGCTCGATTCCAGCCCCCGGCTCACCTCCCCGTACGGCACCAGCACGCGCATCGTGTGCACCGGATTCCACGGTGTGTCCACGGGCTGCTGGCAGGCCGACGCGGACGGCAACCCGCACAAGCTGATCGCGTTGCCGTTCAACTTCCCGTCCTTCACCGGATCGGGCGCGCCGGGTGGCGGCGCCAGCCATTACGTCTACCCCGGATTCATTCCGGGCAGCGGTTAGGCCACCGCCAGCACCTCATCGCGGGCGAGCAGATCGGCGTAGAAACCGTTGCGCGCCAGCAGTTCCGCGTGTGTACCGCGCTCCACCACGCGACCGTGGTCGAGCACCACGATCTGATCGGCATTGCGGATGGTGGAGAGCCGGTGCGCGATGGTGATCGTCGTGCGGCCCTGCGACAGCGCGTCGATGGCGGCCTGGACCTCGCGTTCGGTGCGGGTGTCCAGGGCGCTGGTGGCCTCGTCCAGCACCAGGATCGGCGGGTTGCGCAGGATGGCGCGCGCCACCGCCAGGCGCTGTTTCTCACCGCCGGAGAAGCGGTAGCCGCGTTCGCCGACCTTGGTGTCATAGCCGTCGGGCAGCGAAGCGATGTGCTCGTGGATCTGGGCGGCGCGCGCGGCGGCGTACAGCTCCTCGTCCGTCGCATCGGGTTTGGCGAAGCGCAGATTCTCCGCGACCGAGGCGTGGAACAGGTAGGTCTCCTGGGAAACCACGCCGACGGTGGCGGACAGATCCGCGAAACTCAAGTCCCGCACATCGATTCCGTCGACGGTGACCGCACCGGTGCTCGCGTCGTACAGCCGCGCGGCCAGATAGCCGAGAGTCGTCTTGCCCGAACCGGTTTCGCCGACGATCGCCAGGCTGGTCCCGGCGGGAACGCTGATATCGATATCGTTCAGCACATTCCGATCGGCGGGATCGTAGGCGAACCCGACCCGATCGAACCGCACCGCGCCGGTCACGCCCGCGGCGGGCAGCGCCACCGGATGCTCCGGTTCGGCGATTTCCGGTCGCAGATCCAGATATTCGAAGATCCGCCCGAACAGCGCCAGCGAACTCTGCACCTCCACACCGGTGGACAGCAGCATGACCGCGGGCCGCAGCAATCCGGCCTGCAGGGTGGTGAATGCCACCAGCGTGCCGATGGATACCAGCGGATGTCCCGCCGCGACAGTCAATCCCGCCGCCCAGTAGACGACCGCGGGCATGGCCGCCATCACGATGGTGATGGTCGACTGCCGCCACCGGCCCGCCATATTGGAGCGAATCTCCAAGTCCACCAGGCCCCGTGACTCACGGGAGAAATCATCGACCAGTGCGGGCGAACGACCCATGGTGCGGCCCAGCAGGATTCCGCTCACCGATAGCGATTCCTCGACGATCGCGGACATGCCGGCGAGCTGCTTCTGCCGCTCCCCGGTGATGCGGCGGCGCTCGGAACCGACCTTGCGACTGATCCATACGAAGAACGGCAGCATGAGCAGCGATACCAGGGTGAGCCGCCAGTCCAGCGCGAACATGGCGATCACGGCGGCGAACACCGAGGTGAAATTGGAGATCAGCGAGGTCGCGGTCGAGGTGACCGTCGATTGCATCCCGCCGATGTCATTGGCGATACGCGATTGCACCTCACCGGTGCGGGTCGCGGTGAAGAACGCGAGCGGCATGGACTGCAGCCGCGAGTAGACCGCGGTCCGCAGATCATGCATGACCTGCTGGCCGACCGCGGTCGACAGATAGGTCTGCCAGACGCCGAACACGGCGGTGAGCGCCGCGACGGCGATCATGCCCGCCGCCAGCGCGGTCAGCAGTCCGGTACGCCCCTCGGGCAGCGCGGTATCGATGACCCCGCGCACCATGAACGGCGAGGCCAGTCCCACGATCGAGGACAGGCCGACCAGCACGCCGACGACGGCGAGCCGGGAACGATAGGGATGGAACAGCCGGAGTATCCGGCGAAGTTCGGATCGGGCAGCCATAGGCGCCTCCTTCCAACGGGAATCTCTCCCCATAACTGAGCTAGGCTCACAATTATTCCACATGACAGTGAGCTATGCTCAGCAATATGGAGAAGGTATCCGAAGGCGACCTGCCCGACCTGTTCCTGCGCACCGCCAAACGCATCCGGCACAGTCAGATGGCCAACCTCGCCCCCCTGGGCCTGACACCCGCCCAGGCCCGCGCGCTGCGCACCCTGAGCCGCGCGGGCGAACCCCTGCGCATGTCCGACCTCGCCGAGCGCCTGGGCATCGTCCCGCGCTCGGCCACCACCGTCGTGGACGCCCTGGAAGCCGCGGGCCTGCTCACCCGCACCCCCGACCCCACCAACCGCCGCGCCACCCTCGTAGAACTCACCGACGCGGGCCACACCCTGCTCACCCGCATGTCCGAGGCCCGCGTCCAAGCTGCCCGCGACCTCTTCTCGACCCTGTCCCCCGACCGCCGCGAAACCCTGCGCGACATCCTCGCCGAACTCGACACCGCGAATTCGATATCGCGCGAACAGAGTTAGATCGGCGCGTCCTGCCACCAGCGATCGAAAAGGTCCTGACCCGAGGTACCGCCGTAGGCCACCAGGCGGCAGAACCGGTGCGCCGCATCGTCGAACGAAACCGCCACCGTTCCTGCCGGATCACCGGCCGGACTCGGCATATCACCCCAGCGCACCTGTCCGCTCGCGGAGCCACGCCGCCACGCCTGATCACCGACCGAAGTCGCCTTGGCGTCCAGTTCCGAGGCATCCATCGCACTGCGATCGGCATTGCAGCGCACAGTCAGCAGATACACCGGATTCTTGTTGCCGCCGCAGGACAACAGATTCGAGCCGGTCGCGGGAACGCCGATGTCGGCCGGACGGCTATCGGAATCCAATGCGGCACAGTGAATCGATTGATAACCGGCACTTTCCGGCGCGGAGGGCAACAGCGCCGGAAAGGCTTGCGCGATATAGGAATAGCCGCCCCACGGCGACGCCGGATCCGCCACGCTGCTCGTCGCACCGGTGGTCGCGGTTGCGGCGGTCCCGCCACCGGATGCTCGATGGGACGAGATCGCGACCGCCACAACGGTTCCCAGTACGGCAACCGACAGCACCATCGCGACGATGAGACCGCGCCGACCAGGAACGCCTCGCCCCGCCGATGCGACCGCGGTCCGATCGTGATTGCCACCGGCCGATCCGCCATACCGTTGGACGACCGGCTCATCCATGCCCAATGCCGCTGCGGCAGCGCCGGCGAGGGCACCGCAACTCCGATAGCGGTGCTCGGGCCGCTTGGCCAGGGCGCGGGCGATGACATCGTCCATCGCCTGCGGCAGTGCCGGATTCAGGTCGGTGGGCCGCGGCGGCGGATCCATCAGGTGTGCGTGCATGACCGCGACCGCGGACGGGCGCGGAAATGGCTTCGCACCGGTCAGCAGTTCGTAGAGCGTGCAGCCGAGCGCGTACACATCGGTGCGCGCGTCGACCGCTCCCGCGGCCAGCTGTTCCGGTGCCGCGTACGCCAGCGTGGCGAGCACCGTCCCGGTCGCGGTGAGCACCGTGCCGCCCGCACCGCGACCGATGCCGAAGTCGGTGACGAGCACCCGATCCGGTTGCCCGGCACGAGATTCCACCAGCAGGTTCGCCGGTTTCACGTCTCGGTGCACCACGCCCGCGCGATGCGCCTCATCCAGTCCCGATGCCGCCTGCTCGACAATACGCAGCGCTCGTTCCGGTGCCAGCGCGCCCCGGCGCAGCAGGGCGGCGGCATCGGTTCCGTCGATGAGCTGCATGGCGATCCACAACCGCCCCTCCGCCACCCCACGATCATGGACGGCGACGATATTCGGGTGATTCAGGCGCGCGGTCAGATCCGCTTCGCGCGCGAATCTGGTCCGGAACTCGACATCGTCACCGTGTTCGGCCGACAACACCTTGAGCGCGTCCACTCGCGGCAGGCGCGGATGCCGGGCCGCGTAGACGGTTCCCATGCCGCCACCGCCCAGTACCCGCTCTATCCGGTAGTCGCCGAATACCGAGCCCGGACGCAACTCCACCACCGTCGAACCTCATCCCTCACAGCGGCACATCGCGCCACCAGCGATCCACCAGTTCCTGCCCGTTCGCCCCGCCGAAAGCCGACAGATAGCAGAAGTTCCGCGCCGGATCGTCGAATCCGACCTCCAGCGAACCCATATCCGAATCGTCGATCGGCTCGTTCCCCCAGACGATTCGGCCGCTGTCCGCGCCGCGCTGCCAACGGGTGTCGCCGAGCTGCACCTGTCCCAGGTATCCGCGCAGCGAGGTCGGCGTGCGACTGGTATTGCAGATCACCGCCAGGGTATTGAGCGGATTCTTATCGCCCCGGCAGAATATTGTGGCCAGCGACTCGGGCCGGACAGTCGGATCGAGCATCTTCCACTCCTTGTCCACAACCTGGCACCGAATCCCCTGATACCCACCGGCTGCGGGGCTCACGGGCAGCAATTTCGGAAACGCCGCCACGATGAACGCGTACGCACCCCAGGTCAGCCCCGCCTGACCCGACGAGGTCACGGTCGGGACGGGACTCGCTGCCGTGGTCGGCGCGGCGGCACTCGGGCCCGAATGCGCTGTGCGCCCGGCGAATCCGAACCAACCCACACCCGCCAGCGCCAGCGCGACGACCACGGCCAGGACCACCGGCGTTCGTACCGCGCGCCGTCGACGCGGCCGATCGATTGCCGGGACCGGCGCGGGGCGGTGCGCCACGGTGGCAACAACATTCGGCGTATCGAAGGCCGCTGCGGCAGCGGCCGCCAGTTCCCCGCATGAGCGATAACGGGAATCCGGCCGTTTGGCCAGGGCACAGGCGATCACTTCGTCGAGCGCGGCCGGGAGAGCGGGATTGTGCGCGCTCGGGCGGGGCGGCGGATCGGTCAGATGCGCCCGCATGATCCGCACGACATCCGCGTGCGGATACGGCTTGGCACCGGTCAGCAGCTCGAACAGGGTGCAGCCCAGCGCGTACACGTCCGCCCGATGATCCCGGGCAACCCCGGTGAACTGTTCGGGTGCGGCGTAGGCGAGGGTCACCAGGACCGTTCCGGTATCGGTCAGGACGGTGGACTCCGCGGCCGTACCGGCAATCCCGAAATCGGTGACGTAGACCCGTGGCGGACCGTCCGGGCGTGACTCCAACAGTATGTTCGCCGGTTTCACGTCCCGATGCAGCACCCCGGCTCGATGCGCCTCGTCCAGCCCACGGGCGGCGTCGGTGACGATACGCACCGCCGATTCCGGAGCGATACCGCTCGGATGGCGGGCGATGAGTTGTGCGGCATCCTCACCGTCGACGAATTGCATTGCGATCCATTGCGAATCGTCCTCGACCCCGCGGTCGCGGATCGCGACGATATTCGGGTGGTCGAGCCGTGCCAGCACATCGGCTTCCCGCGCGAATCTGGCGCGGAACTCCGGTTCGTCGCCCGCGGCAAGCACTTTGAGTGCATCGGCGCGCGGAAGTCGCGGATGTTCGGCCAGATACACCACGCCCATGCCGCCGCTGCCGAGCACACGGATTATCCGGTATCCCGCGAAAACCGTTCCCGCACTCAGTATTCGCACCATGGCGCTAGTCGCCCCTCGCCAGCAGACCGTACTGTGCCGCGACTCGCTGTAGCGTGTTCGTCCGCTCGGCACCCGACAGCACCGCGATATAGCGGCCGTAGAGAACGCGGCAGGTGAATCTGGCGGTGTCCATCGGAGGCTTGTCGGACGCCTGCGTGCATTGCGCATCCGCGAGCCCGGTAGGGCCCGGTATGACATCGGCCGCCGCATCGGTGCGCACCGCCCGGGCGTACGCGGACCGGGCGGATTTCACATCGGTGAATCGGATGAGCGCGGTCGTTCCGGTGAGCGCGAACGCATCTCGCTTGCTCTGCGCCGCGTCCGTGACCATCCCCCCGTCCGCGGTGCGTTTGAACGACAGGTAGGTGGCGCGCGGCCCGAAAACGATGCCCACCGGATTCAATCCACCCTGCCAGCCCGCGATCCGCTGCGTGGTCGTCATGGCCACCGCTGGATACGTCCAGCGCCGGGGTGCTTCGGGCACCATGCGCGCGAGCATGCCGTCCCGGTCCAGCGCGAGCTGGGTCAGACGGTCGGGCGGGGTGGCGAGGAACTCTCGCAGGCGCGGCAACTGCGCGTTGAAAGCCTTGTGCGCCAAGTCCGTCAGTGCGCCCAGATCGGTGGTGGTATGTGCCACGAGCAGACTGATCACGTACGAACCTTCTGCCAGCGTCGCCGCCAGCGTGGGTGCGGTGGGACGCCAATGACCGTGCGCGCCAGGATGATCCGGGATGCTCACCGCCACATTCTCGGCGCTCACCGCCGCGTCGGCGGCGTCGATGTCCCGGGCGGCCCGCCGCGCCGCCTCGGCATCGCCGAAGCGCAGCACGACCGCGACCAGTTGGCGCATCCCGCCGACCCGCACCGCGCCCGTCGCCGAATCGCGATCGCGCGCGCCCGTCGCCACACCGGCCACCATGCCCTCGCGCTCCAGTACCGGACGCACCGCGTCCGACAGCAGCACCGTGGCCGTCGCCGGAGTCGGCAGCGGTACGACACTGTCACCCTCGAGCAGAACGCTCAGGGCCGGATCGGCTTCGACCGGATCGAGCAGGGCCTCACCGAGCCGCACCGATTCCAGCACCCGGCCATAGCGCTCGGCGTCGTTCACCGGAGTCGCCAGCGGGACGCTGCTGTAGCGACCCATATCCAGCGCCGTCAGATCGACATGTTCGGGCTCCGGATTCCCCGACACGGTGCAGCCCACCGTCAACGCCATGAGCGCGACGGTGAACAATGCTCGGACGTGACCGATCCGCGCGGTCCTCGCCATCACAGCGGCGCATCCCGCCACCAGCGGTCACGCAGCTCCGCACCGCCGGTCCCGCCCACCACCTGTATTCGGCAGAAGTTCCGATACGAATCCTCGAACAGCACCTCGAGGAAGCCGATCGGCTGACCCAGCGGATGCGAGATGAAGTCCGCCGAATCCAGGCTGTGACCCCAGAACACATGACCGCTGCCGGAGGACCGCTGCCAGGATTCATCGCCTTCGACCGTGTCGAGCAACGGACCGGGCAGAATCGCCTTTCGATCGGTCCGGCACACCACATCGACGCCCTCCACCGGATCACGATTGCCGAGACACACCATTCGCACCTCGGCGACCGTGGTGAAGAGTGAGATCTGGTGATCGCCCTCATCCATGGGCTGGCAGATGGACAATTCCTGATAGCCCGCGCCGATCTGCGAGGGCGGGAGCAATCGGGGAAACAGCTCGGCGATATACCCGTACACGCCCCAGCGATCCGGATCGACACTCGCGGGATCGACTGCCAGGAACTTCCGCGCCCCCGCACCGTCGTCCCTGCTCGTGACGAGCGCCGCGGCCACAGTGACGGCGGCGACCAAGGCGATGATCGCGGCACCGAGCAGCCACGGCCGACGCGATCGAGCCGGGGTTCGCGCCCTGCCGTAGACGGCATCGCGCGCCGCGGCCGCGAACGCGCCACAGCTCTCGAAGCGATCCCCCGGCTGTTTCGCCATGGCGGACGCGATCACCCGGTCCAGGGCCTTGGGCAAGGCCGAATCATGCTGCGAGACAAGGGGCGGCGGATCGTGCAGATGCGCGTAGATGATCGCACCCGCACCCTCCCGCCGGAATGGAACCGTGCCGGTGAGCATCTGGTACAGCGTGCAACCCAGGGCGTACACGTCGGCCCGGTGATCCACCGTATCTCCGGCGAGCTGTTCCGGCGCGGCATACGCGAGCGTCCCGACCGTGCCGTGTGCGGACAGCGTGGCGGAATCGTCTGCGGCGCGGGCGATCCCGAAGTCGGTTACCAGCACCCGCTCCGCGCCACCGTTCGAGGCGGCGATCAGGATATTCGCGGGCTTCACATCCCGATGCAGCAGTCCGGCGCGATGTATCTCGTCGAGCCCCGCCGCCGTCTCGTCCAGAATGCGCAGCGCTCGTTCGATATCGAGCGGACCCTGCCGCAGCAGCCCGGCGAGATCCGTCCCGGCGATGTACTGCATGGCGATCCACAGCCGCCCGTCCTGCTCGCCGCGATCGTGAATCGTCACCAGATTCGGATGTTGCAGGCGCGCGGCGATTTCGGCCTCACGAAAGAACCCGGAACGGAAGCCGGCATCGCCGCTGCGTTCGGCGGACAGCACCTTCAGCGCGTCGAACCGATCCAAACGGGGATGCCGGGCGAGGTAGACCGTACCCATCCCGCCGCTGCCCAGCTCCCGCTCGATGACATAGCCGGAAACCACACTGCCCTGGGCGAATTGCACCCGGAACCCTCCCCCGCGACACGCTCTCGCCGACCACAGCGACCGTGGCGGCGTGCCTGCATACGATACGCCGCACGGTACAAACCCGCATGCGATATCGAACCCGCCGGTCCGGAAATACGAAAGGGGCGCGCCACCAATGGTGGCGCGCCCCTGACGATTCCGATTTACAGGTACTGACCCGTATTCGACTCGGTGTCGATGGCGCGGCTGGCGGAGGCGTTCTTGCCCGTCACCAGGGTGCGGATGTAGACGATCCGCTCGCCCTTCTTGCCCGAGATACGAGCCCAGTCATCGGGATTCGTGGTGTTGGGCAGGTCCTCGTTCTCAGCGAACTCGTCGACGATGGAGTCGTAGAGGTGCTGAATGCGCAGACCCGGGTTGCCCGATTCCAGAACCGATTTGATGGCGTACTTCTTGGAGCGGTCCACGATGTTCTGAATCATGGCGCCGGAGTTGAAGTCCTTGAAGTACAGGACTTCCTTGTCACCGTTGGCATAGGTGACCTCCAGGAAGCGGTTGTCCTCGCTCTCGGCGTACATCCGATCCACCACTCGCTCGATCATGGCCTTCACGCACTTGGCGCGCTCACCATCGAATTCGGCGAGATCGTCCGCGTGCAGCGGCAGCGTCTCGGTGAGGTACTTGGAGAAGATGTCCTGTGCCGCTTCGGCATCCGGACGCTCGATCTTGATCTTCACGTCCAGGCGGCCGGGCCGCAGAATGGCCGGGTCGATCATGTCCTCGCGGTTGGAGGCGCCGATGACGATGACGTTCTCCAGGCCCTCGACACCATCGATCTCCGAAAGCAGCTGCGGCACAACGGTGGTCTCCACATCGGAGGAGACACCCGAACCGCGGGTGCGGAAGATCGAATCCATCTCGTCGAAGAACACGATCACGGGGGTGCCCTCGGAGGCCTTCTCCCGAGCCCGCTGGAAGATGATCCGAATATGACGCTCGGTCTCACCGACGAACTTGTTCAAAAGCTCGGGGCCCTTGATGTTCAGGAAGAACGACTTGGCTTCCTTGGCATCCTCACCGCGCGCCTCGGCGATCTTCTTGGCCAGCGAATTCGCCACAGCCTTGGCGATCAACGTCTTACCGCAACCGGGAGGGCCGTAGAGCAGCACACCCTTGGGCGGCCGCAGCGCGTATTCGCGGAACAGATCCTTGTGCAGGAAAGGCAATTCCACCGCATCGCGGATCTGCTCGATCTGGCGCCCGAGGCCGCCGATATCGTGGTAATCGACATCGGGCACCTCCTCCAGCACGAGATCCTCGACCTCTGCCTTGGGGATTCGCTCGAAGGCGAAACCGGCCTTGGTATCGACCAGCAGCGAATCACCCGGGCGCAGTTTGCGAATGGGGCGATCCGGATCTTCCATATCGTCCACGTCGACGAGCGCGGAGAGCGGGCCGGACAGCCACACCACTCGCTCCTCGTCGGCATGACCGACAACCAGTGCTCGACGGCCGTCGTCGAGAATCTCGCGCAGCGTGCCGATTTCGCCGATTGATTCGAACTTGCCGGCCTCGACCACGGTCAGTGCCTCGTTGAGGCGCACGGTTTGACCGTAGATGAGGGTGGCGGTATCGATATTCGGCGAGCACGTCAAGCGCATCTTGCGTCCTGAGGTGAACACGTCGACCGTCTGATCGTCATATACACCAAGCAGAACGCCGTAACCGCTCGGTGGCTGACCGAGCCGATCGACTTCCTCACGGAGAGCGACGAGTTGCTGTCGCGCTTCCTTGAGGGTGTCCATGAGTTTGGTGTTGCGAATTGTCAGCGAATCAACGCGCGCTTCCAATTCCCGTGAGCGATCCGGCGAGTCGGCGAGTTGCCTCCGGAGTGCAGCCGCCTCGGCGCGGACGGCCTCGAGTTCCCTCCAGGCCGCCGAGTCCGAATGTTCGTTGGGGCTCATGATGCTGCTCCTCCCAGTCCCGGTCTATCAACGCTACCGGGCGATACTCGTTCTCGCTTTCCGACATGGTTTCGTCGTGATCACATCTAGGCTGCGGCTAGCGGACCGGACGGACATGTTAGCCTGCCCTAACATGTTTCCGGTGAGTTAATCACCGGCCGATCCGAAAGGGTGCCGTTGATGCTCCTTCCCACCAGTCGAACTTCTGGTATGCGCAACGCCTCGCGGACGCTTCGTGTTTCCGTGGCTACCGTTGCGGCGGCCCTCGCCGTTACCGCAACCCTGGCTGGCTGCGGCTCCGATGACAAGACCTCCACCGACTCCGCGGCCACCACCTCGGCCGCGGTGACCAAGGCGGCCACCGCGCCCGCACCGACCGCCGAGCAGCTCCAGGGCGTGCTGACCGCGTTCGCGGATCCGGCGAAACCCGCCGCGGACAAGGCGAAACTCGTTGTCGACGGGGACAAGCGGATCTCACTCATCGAGACAATGAACCAGGGTCTGGCACATTACGCGGTGTCTTTCACCGTCGGCGAAATCAAGCAGACCGGCGATAAGGCCGATGTGAAGGTGTCGGTCGTATCCCCGCACGGCACCATGGCCGATGTGCCGATGTCGTTCCAGTACGTGGACGGCACCTGGAAGCTCGCCGATTCGGGCGCGTGCACCATCCTCGGTATGGCGCGCGCCGCCTGTCAGCCGTAATACCCAGCAGTAACCGCTCCGATCGAAAGGCTCGACCGCTCATGCTCGCTCGCTCCGCCCGCATCACCCTGGCCGCCCTCGGCGCGAGTCTCGCGCTCGTCTCGGGTGCGGGATTCGCCAGCGCCGATTCCCCCGCGCCCTCGCCGGAGGAGTTGCAGTCCACCCTGGAACGCTTCGTCGACCCGAATATCGCCACGGTCGACAAGGAGCAGCTCATGGTGGGCGGCGATCGGCGCGCGAGCAATATCGACACCATGACCTCGAAGCTCGGCAATTACGGCAAGATCGGCTTCGGCGTCTCGAACATCCAGGTCGACGGCGATAACGCCAATGCCTCGGTCGCGGTCATCTCCCCGCACGGCACCATGCCGGGCGTGCCGATGTCCTGGCAGCACACCGCCGCGGGCTGGCAGCTCTCGGAGAGCACCGCGTGCACCATCCTGTCGATGGGCCGCGCTCCCTGCTGATGCGCACGGGGTGAAAACCCGCACGGGCTGAAAAACTCTCGGCCCGGAACACACGAATGTGCCCCCTTTCCAAGCGGAAAGGGGGCACATCGTGTTGAAAAGCATGCGAGGCAGGCCGATTCGCGGTGTCAGCCCTTACCGGCGCGACGCTGCGGCTTGGGCGCGACCACACCGTCGGCGAGGCGGCGGGCGGTCACCAGGAACGCGGTGTGACCCTGCATGCGATGCTCCGGGCGCACGGCCAGGCCGACCACATGCCAGCCGCGGACCATGGATTCCCAGGCGCGGGGTTCGGTCCAGCATTCCTGGCGGCGCAGATGCTCGACCACCTCGGACATCTGCGTGGTGGTGGCCACGTAGACCATGAGCACACCGCCGGGGACCAGCGCCTTGGAGACCGCGTCCAGGGTGTCCCAGGGCTTGAGCATGTCCAGGATGACCCGGTCCACCTGCGGACCGGAGTACTCGGCGACATCGCCGAGGGTCAGTTCCCAGTTGTCCGGACGCTCACCGAAGAAGCGCTCGACATTGCGGACGGCGTGTTCGGCGTGATCCTCGCGGATCTCCCAGGACACGACCTTGCCCTCCGGGCCGACCGCGCGCAGCAGCGAACAGGTCAGCGCGCCGGAGCCCGCGCCCGCCTCGAGCACGGTCGCGCCGGGGAAGATATCGCCCTCGTGCACGATCTGCGCGGCGTCCTTGGGGTAGATGACCGCCGCGCCGCGCGGCATGGACAGCACGTAGTCGGTCAGCAGCGGCCGCAGCGCGAGGTAGGCGGTGTTCTTGGCGGAGGTGACCACGCTGCCCTCATCCGCGCCGATCAGATCGTCGTGGGCGATCTCGCCCGCATGCGTGTGGAAGGTGCCGCCCTGCGCCAGGATCACGGTGAACTTGCGTCCCTTGGCGTCGGTCAGCTGCACCCGGTCGCCGATCTGGAAAGGCCCGGTCCGTCTGGCCGTCATGAATCTCCGTTCTGGTTCGACCCCGGCGCATGCCGAAAGTCGCTGCGATTTTGCTGCGTGAATCAGGTTCGCACCTTGTCGGTGCCTGCGTTTAGCCTGCCAGGTATGTCGGTACCCGCGATCACTACCCCGGACTCAGCGGGCGCCCAGCCGCGCAGGCTCGCACTCTCACCTTCGCGCGCAATGGATTTCAAACAGTGCCCGCTCAAGTATCGGCTACGCGCGATAGACAAGATCCCGGAGGCCCCCGCCCGGGTCGCGGTGCGCGGCACGCTCGTGCACGCGGTGCTCGAGGCGCTCTTCGGACTGCCCGCGCCCGAACGCGATCTGGCACACGCCGGAGATCTGATCGCGCCCGCCTGGACCCGCCTGCTGGAATCGCGCCCCGAAACCGTCGACCTGATAGCCGAAGAGGAACTGCCCGGCTTCCTGGCCGAGGCGTACGACCTGGTGCGGGTCTACTTCAACCTCGAGGATCCCACCGCCTTCGAACCGCAATCGCTCGAGGCGTTCATCGAGACCGATCTGCCCGATGGCACTCCGCTGCGCGGTTTCGTGGATCGAATCGACCGGTCCCCCGATGGATTACTGCACGTCATCGACTACAAGACCGGCCGCTCCCCCAGTCCGGAACGCGAAACCCGGGCGCTGTTCCAGCTCAAGTTCTACGCCCTGGTGCTAATGCGCACGCTCGGCGCGGCCCCGGCCGAACTTCGGCTCATGTACCTCGCCGATGAGCAGACCCTGAGCTACGAACCCGATGCCGAGGAGTTGCTACGGTTCGAGCGCATTGTCTCCGCGCTCTGGCAGGCCATCGAATCCGCCTCCAAGACAGGCGATTTCCCGCCCAGCCGATCCTGGCTCTGCCAGTACTGCGATTTCAAGCCGCTGTGCCCGGAGTTCGGCGGCACCCCGCCGCCGTATCCGGCCATCGCCGCACCCGACACCATCACCGTCCTCACCGAAACGGCCGACTGAGCATCGAAGACAGCCTCGCCCGCCGCGAAACCGCGGCGGGCGAGGCTATTTCGCGTTCGCTCTTTCGCGCGGACGCGACCGATCAGAACGCGCGGCAGGAGCGAATATCGGTGGCCAGGATGGCCTTCGCGCCCAGATCCGCGAGCTTGTCCATGAGCTCGTTGCCGTTCTTGCGCGGCACGAGCGCGCGAACCGCGACCCACTCCGGATCGCTCAGCGGTGCGATCGTCGGGGACTCGAGGCCCGGGGTGATCTCCACGGCCGCGTCGAGCAGCGACTTGGGGCAGTCGTAATCGAGCATCAGGTACTGCTGCGCGAATACCACGCCCTGGATGCGCGCCACCAGCTGATTGCGGGCCTTATTGCGCTGATCCGCACCCTTGGCCTCGATGAGCACACCTTCGGAATCGCAGAGCGAATCGCCGAACGCGACCAGGTTGTGCTGACGCAGGGTGCGACCGGAGCCGACCACATCGGCGATGGCATCGGCCACACCGAGCTGAATCGAGATCTCGACCGCGCCGTCGAGGCGAATGACCTCGGCCTCGATGCCACGCGACTTCAGATCGCTGAGCACCAGATTGGGGTACGAGGTGGCGATGCGCTTGTCGTAGAGATCCTCGACCTTCCATTCGCTGCCCGCGGGGGCGGCGTAGCGGAAGCTGGAGTTGCCGAAGCCAAGGGCCAGGCGCTCCTGTACCGGCGCGCCGGAATCCAGGGCGAGATCGCGCCCGGTGATGCCGAGATCGAGCTCACCGGAGCCGACGTAGATCGCAATGTCCTTGGGGCGCAGGAAGAAGAACTCGACCTGGTTGGCATTGTCGAGCACGCTCAGATCGCGGGCGTCCTTGCGGCCGCGGTAACCGGCCTCGGCGAGGATGGCGACGGCGGATTCGGACAGCGAGCCCTTATTTGGGACGGCGACGCGAAGCATAGATATTCCTTTCGGGACGGGTGGGGGGACGTGAGGACAGTGGACGCGGGGTTGTCGGCCGCACGGGCTGTGCGGTGAAACGGCGCATCACAGATGTCGGTACACGTCTTCGAGCCGCAGACCGCGGCCCACCATCAGCACCTGAACCCAATAGAGCAGCTGGGAGATCTCCTCCGACAGCGACTCGTCACTCTCATGTTCCGCGGCCAGCCATACTTCGCCGGCCTCCTCCAGTACCTTCTTGCCCTGCGCATGTACACCGGCGTCCAGAGCGGCGACGGTTCCGGACCCCTCGGGGCGGTTTACTGCACGATCCTGTAGCTCGGCGAACAGGGCTTCGAAAGATTTCACGGTAAGTGATTGTCGCAGATCGCCACCCCTGCCCCATGAACCGGCCGGTCCGGGCGGTTCACCCGCAGGGCGGGAACCACCCGGACCGGAGCGAATCCCAGGTCAGGCCATGGCGAATCGCAACAGGGCCTGCATATCGCCCTGCTTCACCTTGCCCTTGCGGTCGAGCACCTCTAGCTGCCAGGCCGGGCCGTTGCGGAAGGCGCGGGCGATGGCATTGGCGTTATCCGCGCCGAGCAGCGACGGCCAGATATCGGCGACCTGCTGGGTGCTGCCACCGGTCGCGTCGTAGATCTTGAAGGACACATTGTTGGCCTTCTCGAAGCTGCTGCCCTTCTTGAAGGCGGCCGCGACGAAGATGATGCCGTCGATGGCGGGCGGCACAGTGGCGAAGGTGACATGCACGGTCTCATCGTCACCGGAGGCCGCGCCGGTCTGCTCATCGCCAGTGTGCTGCACCGAACCGTTGCCGAAGGGGTCGAGGGAATCGAGGCCCGCGAACCGCACGGGTTCGCTGCCCTGCATGAGCACTGCGATCAAATCCAGGTCGACGCCTTTTTTGCGCCGAGCGATACCGAGTAGTCCACCACTGCTGCCCGAGGAGGGATCCCAGCTGACCCCGACGCTCATCTTGGTGATGCCGCCGAGATCCGCTGCGCCGTCTTCTTTCTTGAGCGTAATCACGATTGTCACGTTACCGACAAATCAGACAGCAGTGGCGGGCTCCGAACTCATCCGGCCAGCAGCTTCTCCAATTCCGCTGCGGCCGTGCGCAGTTGAGCGGCGAAGTCGTGCATCTGCTGCGCCACCGACTTCGGGGTGGCCAGGTAGAGGTTCCAGCGATCGGGCAGCAGCACGTACGCGATACCGATGCAGGTCGGGCTCGTCGATCCGAAACCGAAGTACTGGATGTTCACCGACGGAGCCGAACTGGTGCTCAGATAGTCATCGCGGGTGATCTTCCAGCCGGGGCTGTCGTAGAACGCCATCGGCGCGGTCGCACCGAGCTGCTCACCGCGCCGCCGCTGAATCCACTCGAGTTCCCACAGGTGCTGTTCGGGAGCCTCCCCGCGCTGGCACTCCTGCGCCCGCCGCACATGCGCCGTGGCGGCCGCCCGCACGGCCTCACGCTTGCGATCGTCATCGGCGGCCGGATTCTCCATGGCGGCAATGAATTCCAGGATCTCCGGGGTCACCACGCGCATGGCCTCGGTGCGGCCGTTGCGGAACTGCCGGGTCGCGATCGACTCGTAGGTCGCACCCGTCAACCCCTTGCTGCGCCGATGCGCGAGCTGATAGCTCAACTGCGCGAAGGCATCCGGGGAAATACCGAGGGTCTTGATATGCCCGGTGCCGAACTCGAAGGACACCGTACTGGTGGCGGTGTCCAGCGCGAACTGCGAAAACGACGCCGCCGCGGCCGAGGTCACCGACCGCTGCGCCGCATCGAGGGTGAACTCGATGGGTTCGGCGGCGGGCAGACCCTGCGGCTGCGCCCCGGACTGCGCGGCGTGATCGGCGACCGAGGTCTCCAGCAGCGTGTCCACGAACGACAGGATGGTGGTGCCGTCCAGCCCGCAGTGCTCGACATTGATACCGGTCCGGCCGTCGGCGAAGACGATGAACGACACCGCCTTGTCGAACCAGCGATTACCGCTGTCCCCGTGCAGGAGTTGATCGCACGCATGCAGGGTGTCGCGCGGGCTGAAATCCTCCAGGCAGACGCAGAACAGCGCGGTTTCGATGGTCTCGAACGCCGCGGCGTTGACCGGCCGCAGCTGCTGGTACAGCGGGGCCCAATCCTTGCGCGCCAGGGTGGTGAGATGTCCGGCCGAGGTGTTCACCGGTGCGCGCCGCGATCCGGCCTTCATGACCCCGAGCAGTCCGGCGGTCAGATCCTCGGGGCTGTACGGCACGCCGTCCGCCCCGAGCACATCCATCCGGAACATGTTGCCGCGGTACAGGACAACGATATGGCCCGCCTGCGACGGCCCCGGCCACTCATCGGTGTACGGCACCCGCACGGTGTCCTGCGGAGCACCCGGAATCCGGGTCTCGGAGAACAGGAACTTGTTCTGCGCCATATTGAGTTTCTGCCCGCGCTGGGTGACCGGCGGGATCTCCTCGGCATCGAGGCGCAGCTTGTAGTTCACCGCCGCGGTGACCAGTGCCGAGGCCCGCTCCGCCTGTCCGGCGGAGGTGGAGGACGCGAGCACGGTGTCATCGCGGAACAGGAAGAAGAAGTTGGCGTTCAACGCGATTCGGTCCCGGCGCCCGAGGTAGCGCGAGGGCCAGAATTCGTCCAGCCAGCTGCCGACGTCGGGTTCGGCGTCGAACCGCTGCAGATCCGCGTGCAGGGTGCGGGCCGGGCTGTCGGGGCGCAGCAGATCCTCGACGGCCGCCGCGGTGGCGGCGTACTCGTCGCTGGAGAGCAGCGGGGCGGACCAGTGCAGGAAGCGAGTGCAGCTCTCCTCCAAAGTGGGGAGCGGCACCCGCGGCAGCTGATCGTCGTGGGCGAAGGTCCGTTCGCTCAATGCAGGTCCTCGTGGTCGAAGGATAGGTTCGGGCGGGACAGGTGGAGCTGGGCGTAGAGCCAGCCATCGGATTCGTAGCCTTGCGTATCGATTCCATTGGCCGCCAGTGCATTACACACCTGCGCCTGCTCCTCCGGCGAGGCGAACCGGCGTTGCCGGAAGGCGCCGGGCGCGAGTTCGGTGTGATAACCGAGTGCGGCCAGATGTGCGGCTATGGGATCGAAGGAGAACATGCGCAGTACGAAATGCGCCATCCAGGGCAGCTTTCCACCATGGGCGCGGGCCACCCGCAGCAGGGTGTGCTCGGTGACATAGCCGACGCAGCCGGTGGAGATCACCAGATCGGCGGTCGCCAGGACGCGGCGCTGGGCCTCGGTGGGATCGGCGGCCTCCAGATCCGCGTGCACGGTGTCGTGCAGCAGTCCGGCAGTGCGGGCGTAGTCCAGCGCGACACCGGAGGCGTCCATACCCAGGAATCGGACACCGGGTAGCTGATCCTCCTCGGCCAGGCGAGCGCGGTCGCGGGCCCGCAGATCGGGCGGGGTGGGTTCGGCGTAACTGTCGAACAGGTCGGACATGGTGGTGTCCAGGCGCAGCAGGGCCGCGTTCACCCCGTACGAACAGCCGATATCGAGCACGGTCGGGCTCGTGATGCCGGTGGCCGCGTGGTGGTCGGCCAGCAGCTGCTGGAAGTGTGGTTTCGCCAGTTCCGGTATCCGATAGTCCAATTCGGACATTCGGGCGTAGTACGCACGAGGGTCGGGGCTCTCATAGATATCGTCGAACGACGCTTTCCCAGTGCTGTGTAAGGAAACCGGCACGTGGTCCTCTTCTCAGTCGAGCAGGCGGTCGCCGCGGACAGCATCGGCCGCGAGATGATCGGGCAGCACGCGCCCGAACAGTTGCCGGGTGCGCTCGGCGGTGCCGATGACGCCCTGGGAATCGCTGTAGGCGAAGATCGCCGAATGCCGCTGCACGGTGCCGCCGACGGGCGCGACGCGGTGCAGCGAGAACCGCCCCTGGAACAGTTGCAGGTCGCCGGGGCGTAGTTCCAGCCGCCGGATGAGGTGGTCGCCGTGGCCGGTGAGCACCGCGCGCACATCGTCGAGGTGCTCGGCCTCGCGGGAGCGAATATTCGGGCAATACTCGAACACCCCACCGGCTTCCGGCTCCTGGGTGAGCATGCTGACGGTGAACTCATTGGTGTCGAAATGCCACGGATGCGACATACCGGGCGCGACGACATTGAGGCACAGGCCCGCCAGCGGATCGGTGTACTCGTGCAGCGCGTCCAGGCCGAAACACTCGGCGATGAAACGCTGGAAGCGCGCATCGGTGTAGAGCCGGTGGATGAGCGCCTCGCGCGGGATCAGATCCCTTGCGACGAAGGCATTTCCACGTCGCAGCACGATGCGGCCCGGATGATCGGCGGGTAGGTCGGCATCGATCGGGATGTTGTAGGCGTTGACGTTCTCGACCGTGTAGTAGGCGTGCGGTGCGAGCGCCACGCCCTCGGTGCGCATGGTCTCGACCTCATCGGGCCGAATGAAACCGCGCAGTACGGTGCAGCCGTCGGCGGCCAATTCGGCGCGCGCGGCCGCCACCGCGGCATTCCACCCGGCGTCGCCGGGCGAGTCCAGCGGATAGCGGGCGATGTCCACACCGGGGACAGCACTGCCCGCCGGCGCGGCCGCCACCACCCCGGCGCCGTCCGTATCGCACACGTCTGCCCTACCCCCTGTCGCAACCATGTCGATCATTCTGGCGGGCAAACCGACCGACACGCCCGGGATGTACCGGGATTGTGGATATTCACTATTCCTGTGCACCAAGAGTTTTCATGCGCCAATCCGGCGCGGCCGCCGCATCGCGCGCCCGGCCGGTTCCCACTCCCCGGGACCATCCGAAAATGCCGGTGGCCGAATGCTCGGAGATAGCTCAGGATGTCTGATATGTCCTTTGTCAATGGTTCGGTGTCGTATTGGTTCCGTGAGCTCGCCCCCGTCGACCCGGGAGCCCCGCTGTCCGGGCACACCCAGGCCGACGTGTGCGTTATCGGAGCCGGATACACCGGATTGTGGACGGCCTACTACCTGAAGCAGGCACAACCTGACCTGCGAATCGTAGTACTGGAGAAGGAATTCGCCGGATACGGCGCCTCCGGCCGCAATGGCGGCTGGGTTGTCGGAGAGATAGCGGGATCGGCGCAGGCGTACGCCCGCGTCCACGGCCGCGATGCCGCGGTGCGGTTGCAGCGCACCATGTTCGACACCGTCGAGGAGATCGTGAAGGTCGCGGCGGCCGAGGGCATCGACGCCGATGTGATCAAGAGCGGACAGCTGACCGTGGCCCGCAACGACGCGCAGCGGGCGCGGCTCGGCGACACCCTGGCGCATGCGCGCGAATGGGGTTGGGGCGAAGACGATCTCATGACCGTCCCCGCCGACGACCGAATCCGCGTCGCCGGAGCCACCGGGGCACTGTGGACACCGCACTGCGCGCGCGTGCAGCCCGCGAAACTCGCACGCGGACTTGCCGATACGGTGCGGGCGCTCGGGGTGCGGATCTACGAGAACACCACGGTGGAATCCGTACGCCCGCGCACGGCGTCCAGCCCGGCCGCCGCGATCACCGCGCGCGGCACCGTCACCGCCGAGTACGTCATCCGCGCCACCGAGGGCTTCACCGCGACTTTCGCTTCCAGCCATCGTGATTGGCTGCCGATGAACAGTTCGATGATCGTCACCGAACCGCTGCCCGATGCGGTGTGGCGCGAAATCGGCTGGCAGGGCAGCGAATTGCTGGGCGATATGGCGCACTACTACATGTACGCCCAGCGCACCGCGGACGGCCGGATCGCCTTCGGCGGGCGCGGAAAGCCGTACCGATACGGCAGCCGCATCGATGCGGACGGGCGGACCCAGCAGTGGACCGTGGACGTCCTGCGCGCGATGCTCACCGACTTCTTCCCCGCCACAGCCGAAGTCCCACTCGCACATGCCTGGTCCGGGGTGCTCGCGGTCCCGCGCGACTGGTGTTCCAGTATCGCCCTCGACCACGACACCGGCCTGGGCTACGCGGGCGGCTACACCGGGCACGGTGTGGCGACCACCAATCTGGCCGGTCGCACCCTGCGAGATCTCCTGCTGCGCAGGGATACCGAGCTCACCGCACTGCCGTGGGTCAACTGGCGGATGCGCCGCTGGGAACCGGAACCCTTGCGCTGGATCGGCGTACAGCTCATGTACAGCCTGTACCGAGCGGCCGATCACCGCGAAACCCGCCTCGGGCACACCTCCCGCATCGCGCGAATGGCCGATCTCATCTCGGGTCGCTGACACTCCGCCCTGCTCGCGGCCGTCGTCGCGAGCAGGAACGTTCCGCCCGAACGGCACCGGTGCGCGGTGAGCCACGCCCGAGTTACATGCTTAGATGCGCATATTTCCATTGACTAATTGTGCAATTGCCACATCGAAGCCGATCCAGCACATCTGCAAGCACGATTTACCGTGCACTCCAACGGGTTTCGATCCGTTTGACAGTCCCCGCGATCCGGGTACACCGGTCGTGAGAGGACTTCGCTATGGACTCGAACCGATCCTGGGACACCATCACCGCCGCCCTGAACCGGGTATCCGGTCCCGGCAGGCGCGGTGCCGACTGGACCACCTACCTGTGCCCCGTTCACGAATCCGACGGCCGCCATCACCACCCCTCGCTGGGCGTCGTCTACAACCGGCAGCGCGGGCGCACGGTGGTGCGGTGCTTCGCGGGCTGCCCCGACGAGCAGGTGCTGGAGCGGCTCGGCCTGCGCATCCGCGATCTATTCGACGAGCCGCGAGCCCCCGCCGGTGCGCGCCGAACCCACTCCCCCGCAGTGGCTTTGGCCGATCAAGCGTTGCAACGGGCGGGCCTGTCCCTCGAGGTACACAAGCGTGATCTCGGTCCACGACTGGCCAACCCGAAGGATGTGGCCACCTACCTTTACCGCTGGCCCGACGGTCGCTCGGCGGGATGCGTGGTCCGCGTTCACACCGAGCACCGGAACGGCCGCGCGAAGTCCTTCCGGCAGTATCGCCGCACCGAGAGCGGTTGGACCCCCGGCGGTTTCGCGCACCTGCCCTTCCATCTCCCCGAGGTGCTCGACGCGGTCCGCTCCGGCCGCGATATTCACATCTGCGAGGGTGAGGCCGACGCACTCACCGCCACCCACGCCGGTCTCACCGCCACCTGCAATGCCGGTGGCGCACAGGGCTGGCATCCGGAGCACGCCACCTGGTTCACCGGCGCGCACCGGGTCTGGATCATCGCCGACCGCGACGCACCGGGTTACCGTCACGCCGCCCGGGTCGCCGAATCCCTGTTCGACCTCGTCCGCGAATTACGCATAGTCCAGGCCCGCGACGGCAAGGACCTCACCGAGCACTGCGATGCGGGCCACCACATTTCCGACCTCGACCCCGTGCCGGTTCTGGACGCCCACTACTGCCTGCGAAGTCACGATCGCTGACCGCACCCGTTATACCGGTGCGGGGTTCTGCGCGCGGCTGGGTGGCGATTTCCAGGCGGCGGGGCGACCAGCACGCTACGAGTCCAACTGGGCCACCAGGGCTTTGGGGGCGATCAGCCGGTATGCGTCCTGCACTATCTCGCCGATCTCGGTCCAGTCGACGGGGACGTCGAGATAGACGCCGAGCCAGCCGCGGTGGCCGACGTACGGCGGTCGGAAGTAGTTGTCCGGTTGTCCGGCGACCAATTCCTCCTGCACGCCGGGCGGGGCCGCGCACCAGAAGCCGAGGCGGTCGTCGTGATGGTGGTCGGCGAACATGACGAAGGTCTTCTTCCCGCGCACGAACCAGGTCGGTTCGCCGTGGCTGAGGCGTTCGGTCACCTCGGGCAGCGCGGTGCACAGCGCCCGCAACGATTCGAGAGGTTCACCCATGGCCGAAGGCTAACCGATCTCCCAGGTCCCGGACTTGTACGAATGGGAACCGCACCGCATCGAACGGCAGGTCTTTCACCTCCGCATTCCCCCGGGAACGCCGCCGAGCTATTCGGGCGCGAGCGCACGTTCGTAGCGGCCGATCAGATCGCGTAGCGCGGCGGCCAGTTCGGGTGAGTCGACTATCTCGAAATCCGCGCCGAGCATGCCCAGGTAGAGGGCGAGCTGTTGCGGGTTGTCCGATCCCGGTTCGAATGCGCAGCGGTTCTCGCCCAGTGTCTCGATATCGACCTGGATCGGGAGGCGTTGGCGCACATGCGAAGCCGGGGCGTGCACGATGACGCGGGCGCGGAATCGCCAGACGGCCTCGCCGACGGAGCGTTCCACGCGGGTGGCGATATCGGCATCGGGGGGAATCGGGCGCGCAGTGAAGCGCGGGCCGGTCGGCGTGCGCGGACGCATGCGGTCGACGCGGAAGGTGCGCCAATCGTCGCGCTCGACGTCCCAGGCCATCAGATACCAGCGCTGGCGCAGGCTGACCAGGCGATACGGTTCGACCTCGCGGCGGGCGGACGCACCGCCGTGCGATTCGTAGTCGAACCGCAGGCGTTCGTGATCGCGACAGGCGGTGGCGATGACGGTCAGCACATCCGGGTCGACCAGCGGACCGCGGGCGGGCACCGGCAGCGTGTGCTGGAAGGCGCTGACCCGATGCCGCAATCGCGAGGGCAGGATCTGCTGCAGTTTCGTCAGCGCGCGCAGCGCCGTCTCGTCGATTCCGGCAATGGAACTGCCTGCGGCCGTGCGCAATCCGACGGCGACCGCGACCGCCTCCTCATCATCGAGCAGCAGCGGCGGCAGCGCGCCGCCCGCACCGAGCCGATAGCCGCCGTCCACGCCCGACTTGGCCTCGACCGGATAGCCGAGTTCGCGCAGCCGGTCGACGTCATTGCGAATGGTGCGGGTGGTGACGCGCAGTCGTTCGGCGAGTTCGGGCCCGGTCCAATCGCGCCGCGACTGCAGGAGCGAGAGCAAACGCAGCAGGCGGGCGGAGGTTTCCAACATTTTTCGATGGTATCCGGCAATCGCGGAACGAACCTTTCCGCGATCGTTCCTAATGTTGGTCCCATCGAGTAAGCCACTCCCCTCGAAGGAACGGAAAACCCCTGATGAGCACCGAGATTCGCCCCTTCCGCATCGACATCCCGCAGGCCGAGCTGGACTACCTGTCTGACCGCCTGGCGCATGCCCGCTGGGCCGCCGGACTCCCCGGCGTCGGCTGGGAGCGAGGTATCCCGGTGGCCGATCTGCGGGAGCTGGCCGACTACTGGCGCACCGAATTCGATTGGCGGGCACAGGAAGCGGCGCTCAACGCCTTCCCGCAGTTCACCACCGAGATCGACGGACAGCAGATCCATTTCCTGCATGTGCGCTCGACTCGCCCCGATGCCACTCCCCTGCTCATCACGCACGGTTTCCCCAGCTCGATCGCCGAATTCATGCATCTGATCGGGCCGCTCACCGAGCCCGAGGAGGGTCCGGCATTCCATGTGGTGGCCCCATCGCTGCCCGGGTACGGCTTCTCCACCCCGCTCTCGGATACCGGCTGGTCCATGGCCCGCACCTCGCGCGCCTGGATCGAGCTGATGAACCGGCTCAACTATGCCCGCTACGGCGTGCACGGCGGTGATATCGGCGGCGGCGTCTCCGGTATGGTCGGCGGTCTCGATCCCGAACATGTGCTCGGCGTACACGTGGTCACCGATCCGCTGACCGCCGCGAATGTGGCCACCTTCCTGCCCGGTGTGGCCGACCGCCTCGATGCCGATGATCCGGTCGACAAGGTGATTCTCGAGCGTATGGACGCCTTCCGCCGCGAGGGTTCTGGCTATCTGGCGATCCAGAACTCACGCCCGCAGACCATCGGCTACGGCCTGGTCGATTCCCCACTGCTGCAATTGGCTTGGATCGCGGAGAAGTTCGAGCAGTGGACCGATCTCCCGATCGACCGCGATCAACTGCTGACCACGGTCAGCCTCTACTGGTTCACCGGCGCCGGAGCAACCGCCGCGCACACCCTCTACGAACAGGCGCATTCGATGGACTGGGGCTCGGCACCGATCGCACCCCAGGGTTTCGCCATCTTCGGCTCCGATGAGACCGTGCGCCGGGTGGTCCCGGCCCCCGCCGATGCGCACTGGACCGAATTCGAGCGCGGTAAGCATTTCCCGGCCATGGAGGCTCCCGCCGATCTGGCCCGGGACCTGCGAACCTTCTTCGGCCCGCTGCGGTGACACGCCACCGGGCGCGCGGGTGGCCCGCCCTGCCCCGCGCCCGGTTCTGCACTACGCTGACCTCATCGCGCCCCGGCATTGCCGCCGCGGACTCTTGGCACCGCAGCCTTTTCGCACTCCCCGCCCCACTCGGATGGATGTCCCGGAGGTTTGCCGATGATGAACCAGCTCACCGATCCGCCGCCGGTGCTGCCCGCACTGGACGACCATCCGATGCTGCGCCCGCTGCCCCCGGTCCCGTCCTCGGGCCATATCTTCGATTTCCCGGGCCGCCTGGGCACCGTCGATATGGATGAGAACCAGGGTTTGCGCATCGACGGCATCGCACGGCATATCCAGGACGCGGGCGTCGATCACCTGGTGCATTGCGGCGCACTGGAATCGCATCCGCACTGGATTGTCCGCCGCACCGTCATAGACGTCATCCGCCCGATCACCTGGCCCGCGACACTCCGCACCCGCCGCTGGTGTTCGGGCATATCACCGCGCTGGTGCACCATGCGCGTGCGCATCGACTCCGAATCCGGCGGCCTCATCGAAACCGAGGGCTTCTGGATTCATATGAACAAAGAGACCATGAGCCCGTCACGGGTCGACGACAAATTCTTCGAATTGATGTGCACCACAACCTCGGAACAGCGGCTGCGCTGGCGGCAATGGCTCACCGATCCGCTGCCGCCGATCGCCCCGGCTCATTTCCCGCTGCGCCGCACCGATATCGACCACTTCCAGCACGTCACCAATACCGCGTACTGGCATGCCGTGCATGAATTCACTTCCGACACAGCGGATCTCACCGCCGGACCGCATCGCTTCATCCTCGAATACAACAAACCGATCCGGCACGGCGAGCCCCTCGATATCCATACCCGCCGGACCCCCGACGCACAGACCCTCTGGTTCACCATCGAGGGCGATGTGCGCGCGGTAGCCCAACTGCGTTCTCTCCCAGGGATTTCCTGAGCCGATTCGCCGAGCTAGGGCAGTGCGGCGAATACCTTGCGGGCGGATTCGGCGATCAAATCCTCACTGGGCTGGGAGTCGTATCCGTCCCGCACCCGGTCGGTCATGATGGCGAGCACCCAGGTCGCGCCGTCGGGCCGCGTCACCACCCCCACGTCATTGGCGCGCCCGTAGTTCCCGGTGCCGGTCTTGCTCCGCACCGTCACCCCTTGCGGCGCACCGGCTTTGATGCGCTTGGCACCGGTAAGACTGCGTTCCAGCCAATCCGAGAGTTTGGCCCGCTTGTCCTCGGGCAGCGCCGATCCCAGCAGCAGCGCGCGGAAATTGTCCGCGATGGCGCGCGGTGTGGTGGTATCGGAATCATCGCCCGGCGCTACATTGTTCAACTCCGGCTCATAGTTCACCATCTTGCCCACGTCATCACCGAGCGAGTGCAGATACGCGTTGAATCCGGCCGTCCCGCCGATCTGATCCAGCAGCAGATTCCCCGCGGTGCCATCGCTGAATCGCACCGCGGCATCGCACAGCTCCCCCACCGTCATTCCGGTATCCACCCGATCCTGGGTCACCGGTGAAATCGATCGAATGGCGTCCCGCGAGAACATCACCCGGGTATCGAGATACTCGAGCGGATTCTTCGCCAGCACCGCCGCCGCGGCAATGGCCTTGAAAGTCGAGCAGTAGGCGAATCGCTCATCGGATCGATAGGCCACCGTCGCCCCCGACCCCATCGATACCCCGAATACCCCCACCCGAGCCCCGAACCTGGTTTCCAACTCCCCGAACCCCGCACTCAAATCCACCGTTCGGGACGGCGACGGCGGTCCCGGATCCGAACCCGATCCCGATCCCGCCTTTCCGCAGGCCGCGATCGGAAGTACCAGCGCCGCGCCGAGCACCGCGCGCCGCCCCAAATCGGTTGCGCCATAACGAGTCACCAATCCACCATAACCAAGATCAATATGGCCGTGCAGGTTCGCCATTGCGCCATTGCCACAGAGTCGCCAGCTCACCGAGGCGGGCGCACAGCACGGCGAGCCACCGCCGCGGTGCCGCCGAGTTCGGCGAGCAATTCGGCCAGCTGGGATCGGACGACGGCGAGGGCCTCGGTACCGAAACGCTCCGTGAGCCGGCGATCGAGATCCGCGCGAGCGGTCCGCGCGGCCGCGATGGCGGCATGGCCGCGCGCGGTGAGGCGAACGCGGCGGATGCGGGCGTCGATCGGGTCGGGCGCGCGTTCGCAGTAGCCGAGCTTCTCCAGTTCGGCGACGGCCTTGGACGCGCCCTGCTGGGTCATCTCCAATTCGGCGGCCAGGGCGCTGACGGTGGGTTCACCGTCGACCAGGTGCTGGAACAGATAGCCGTGCGAGAAGCGGAGATCGCCGAAACCCGCGTCCGCCAACTGTTTCTGGACCGCCGCCGCTCCGGCATTGCCGACGAACAGGGCCAGGGTTCCGGTGTCGAGGTCGAGCGGATCGATCGGTACGGGCATGGCACCATTCTCTATTGCACAACCATAGTTGTGCAACTATGGTTGTGGACATGACGTTGCAACAGCACCCCAATATCGATATCGCCGTCCGCTACCACCGCGCCGTCTCCCGATCAGCGGTCGGTGACGAGCTCGCCGAGTTCTTCCACCCCGACGCCGTGCATCACGAATTGCCGAACGCGCTCTTCCCCCATGGCGTTGTCCGCGATATCGCCGGGCTGCGCGCCGCCGCCGAGGCGGGCCGAAAGAATGTGCGCGAGCAGAACTTCGAAGTGCTCAATGCCATCGCCGCGGGCGATCAGGTTGCGCTGGAAGTGCTTTGGGAGGGAACCACGGCGGTGGCCATGGGCGAGCTCCCGGCGGGCCATGTGCTGCGCGCGCATATCGCGACCGTGCTCGAATTCCGCGACGGCAAGATCCTCGCCCAGCGCAATTACGACTGCTATGAACCCATCACCGCCGACGCGGGAGCGGCACAGCGGCGCTGAGCCCCAGGTCGGCCGTCGGAACCCAATGTTCAGCTTCGGCGGTCAGCGCGGTGCGCCCGCGGAAATTATCGTGAGCTCATGAGGATTGGATCGCGGCGGCGGGTGTATCTGGCGGCGGAGTACGCCGGGCTGTTCTTCGGCGGGACGACCCTGTACAACGCGGTGGGCCGGGGCAGATCGCCGATTCCGGTACTGCTCGCATTGGCCGCGGGCGCAACGGTTTACCTGCGCCGGTCCTCGGGCTTCGATCGGGACGCGCTGTGGCGCAGTGCGGCCGTGCGCGAGCAGGCGCGGCCGATGGCGGCACTGGCGGGGGCGAGCGCACTGGCGCTCACCACGGCGGTCGCGGTGCGGCGGCGCGAGGATCTGTTCGATCTGCCGCGCAACAACCCGGCGATCTGGCTGGCGGTCATGGTGCTGTACCCGGCATTGAGCGTGTACCCGCAGGAGTTGATCTTCCGGTCGTTCCTGTTCCACCGGTACGCACCGGTTTTCGGTGAGGGCCGCGCCATGGTCGCCGCCAGCGCCGCCGCCTTCGGCTACGTGCACATCGTATTCGGCAGCTGGTTCTCGGTCGCCGCGAGCGGGGTGGGCGGCTGGATCTTCGCCGATCGCTATGCGAAGACCCAGTCCCTGTTCACCGCATCGGTGGAGCATTCGGTCTACGGCATCATGGTTTTCACCGTCGGCCTGGGCCGGTACTTCTATCACGGGGCCGCACCGGCGGCGCGGGTTCAGCTCAACGGGCGATGAGCCCCCGCAGATCCGCCTGCGTCAGACCCACCAGCGAATCCCGAAAGGTGCGCCCGGGAGCCGCGGGAACCGCTATCTCACAGGGGATTACGAGCACCGTGCAGCCCGCGAGAGCGGCGGCCTCGGCACCGGTGGGCGAATCCTCGATGGCCACCGTATGTTCGGGCGCGACCCCGAGCAGCTCGGCCGCCCGCAGATAGACATCCGGCGACGGCTTACCGTGCGGCACCTCATCGGCGCAGACGGTCGCGGCGAAGTGGTGCCGTCCCAGGGTGTCCAGGCCGTATTCGGTCAGTGCCCGTTTGGTATTGGTGACCAGCGCCATCGGGATACCCGCCGCGTGCAGCGCACCGAGCACATCCTGTGCGCCCGGCCGCCACGGCACCGGATCCCGGAACAGTTCGATGATCCGGCGTTCGATCCAGGCGTCGGCCTCGGCCAGCGCCTCGGGTGTGGCCGCCACGCCCAAGCCGCTGAACATGATGCGCAGCGCGTTCGGGCCGGACGCGCCGATGAGCGCATGCCGCATCGCATCGTTCATCTCGTGACCGAGTTCGCCCGCGAGTTCCCGGACTGCGATATCCCAGAGCTTCTCCGAATCGAGCAGCGTTCCGTCCATATCCCACAACACCGCGTCCAAACGCGTCACCGGAACACCACTCCTGTCATCCACTGCCACTGGCGCTCGCGGAGGCGAGGCGGTGTACAGGTTATCGGGCGATTGGTCTGGACCGAATTCGCGGGTGCGATCCGGTCCAGACCAATCGACTACAAGCCCGACGCCGCGATCAGAATCCGGCCGCCGGTGGAATCGACCTGGATCCACCGGCTCTCGCGATCGACCTGACCGTTCCGCATGGTGTAAGTCAGATTCACCACCGCGCGATTGTCACCGGTGGTGGTGACCCCGCCGACGCTCACCGCGGCGACGCTGCCCCAGAACTGGGAGTACGCGCCGAAACCACCGGTCGAGGCCTGATAGCCGGGCGAGAGCATGGACCACGCGCCGCCGACATTGCCGGGCAGCATGCCGTAGTAGCCCTGGATGAACGAGGCCACCGAGGCGGCCGACGGCGGACCCGCGGGGGTCGTGGTCGGCGGCGCCGTGGTGGTCGGCTTGGCCGGGGTCGTGGTGGTACTGGCGGGCGGCGGAGTGGTCGTGGTGGCGGGCGGAGGCGTCGTGGTCGGCTGCGCACCCTGGGTGGGTTCGGTATTTCCGACGCCGCCGCCGGACGGTCCGATGGCGGCCTGCGTGGACGGCGGGGCCGACGGATTCACCGGCGCCACAACCGAAGTGGTCTCCTTGGCGACCGGGGAATTGTCATTGCCGCCGCGGCTCACCGCGTACGCCACCAGCGCGGCCAGCACCAGTGCGCCGACGACGCCGAGCGCCACCAGTCCGAGCTGTCGCCGATTCCGGTCCTGCCCACCGGTTTTCGGCGTGAACGGCGGTACGGGCGGCACCGGCGTCTCGGGTGAGGTGGAGCGGGCGGACGGTCCGCCGGTGGCGATATGCACCGTCGGATCGGTGGCATTGGCCGAGGACTGCCCGGTCGTGGACGTGGCGAGCACCGTGGTGGCGGCCGAACTGTCCACCGCCGCACCGCCATTGACCGTGGGCAGCACCTTGGTCTGCGGAATCGGCGCGGTGACCCGCCCGTCGGCGACGGCCTGGAGTCGTTCGGCGGCCTGTTCCATGGTCGGCCGGTCCGCGGCTTCGGCGGCCAGCAGATCCATCAGCACCGGCCCGAGCGCGCCCGCGTGCGCGGGTTCGGGCACCTGCGCCCGCGCCACCGAATGCAGTACCGCGAGGGGGTTATCGCCCTCACCGAACGGGGGCATTCCCTCGACGGCCGCGAAAAGCGTTGAGCCCAGCGCGAATACATCCGAGGGCGGCTCCGGATTCTCACCGCGCGCCACTTCCGGCGACAAGTACGCGGGCGTTCCGGCCAGGAATCCGGTGGAGGTCACCGTCACATCACCGATGGCGCGCGAGATGCCGAAGTCGGTGATCTTCACCGTCCCGTCATCGGCCACAAGGATATTGGCGGGTTTCACATCGCGGTGCACGATCCCGGCCTTGTGTGCGGCCGCGAGCGCCGCCGCCACCTTGGCCCCGATCCGGGCGACCTCGGTGGGCGCGAGATTGCCCTTCTCACGCATGAGCGCGGCCAGCGAGACCGCGTCCACGTATTCCATGACCAGCCAGGGCTGGCCGTCCTCCTCCGCCACATCGAAGACGGTGACCGCGTTCGGGTGATGCAGTCGCGCCGCGATGCGCCCCTCCCGCATCGCGCGCATCTTGGCCTCGATCGCCTGGGACCGGGTGAGCCCGGGACCCAATAGCAACTGCTTGACCGCGACCGTGCGCCGCAGTCGAACATCGGTCGCGCGCCACACGACCCCCATCGCACCGGTGCCGATCGGATCCGTTAGTCGGTACCGCCCCGTGATCAACCGGTCTGAAGTCATGTGGTTGTGCCCCTCCTGCTGGCTTTCGCGCCGAGCCACCCTGCAACGTTGCGCGACGAGCCCGCCGGTAACTCTTCGAAAATCTTAGGCGTTGAAGTACTTCGCTTCCGGGTGCAGAAGTACGAACGCATCCGTCGACTGCTCCGGATGCAGCTGCAGTTCCTCCGAGAGCTCCACTCCGATCCGGCCCGCCTCCAGCAGGTCCACCAGTTTCGCCCGATCTTCCAGGTCGGGGCAGGCACCGTACCCGAACGAGTACCGTGCGCCACGGTAGCCGAGTTTGAAGTACTCCAGCACATCGGAAGGATCGTCGTCGGCGACGGAATGCCCTTCCAGCACAAGTTCTTCCCGGATGCGGCGATGCCAAAACTCCGCGAGTGCCTCGGTGAGCTGTACACCGATGCCGTGCACCTCGAGGTAGTCGCGGTAGTTATCGCCCGCGAACAGCTCATTGGCGAAGTCCGCGATCGGCTGTCCCATGGTGACCAGCTGGAACGGCAGCACATCGACCTGGCCGTGCTGTACCGCGAGTTCGCGCGAGCGAATGAAATCGGCGATGTTCAGGAACCGGTCGCGCTGCTGACGCGGGAAAGTGAACCGATACCGTTCCGGCGCATCGGGTTTGGGCTCGGTGAGAACAATCACATCGTCGCCCTCGGATACGGCCGGGAAGTAGCCGTACACCACCGCGGCATGCTGGAGCACGCCCTCGGCGATCAACCGGTCCAGCCAATACCGCAGCCGCGGACGGCCTTCGGTCTCCACCAGCTCCTCATAGGAGGGGCCCTCACCGCCACGCTGACCGCGCAGACCCCACTGGCCCAGGAACAGTGCCCGCTCGTCCAGTAGACCCGAGTACTCGGCCACCGAGAGGCCCTTCACCACGCGGCTGCCCCAGAACGGCGGGGTCGGCACCGGCAGGTCCGCGGCCACGTCCGAGCGGGCGGGCACCTCGATCGGCACCTCTTTGGCCTTGCGCTCCTCCGCGATTCGCTTGGAGCGCTCGTGCCGGGCCTTGCGCTCGGCGATCTTCGCCGCCTCGGCCAGGGCTTCGGGGCTGTCCGGATCCGGGCCACCGCCGCGCTTGCGGGTCATGATCTCGTCCATGAGATGCAGACCCTCGAAAGCGTCACGGGCGTAGTGCACATCGCCCTCGTAGACGTCGGTGAGATCGTTCTCCACATAGCCGCGGGTCAGCGCCGCACCACCCAGCAGCACCGGGAACTGTTCCGCGACACCGCGGACATTCATCTCCTGCAGGTTCTCCTTCATGACCACCGTCGACTTGACCAGCAGTCCGGACATGCCGACCACATCGGCCTTCTTGTCCACCGCGGCATCCAGGATCGCCGAAATCGGCTGCTTGATACCGAGATTCACGACCTCGTAGCCATTGTTGGACAGGATGATGTCCACCAGGTTCTTGCCGATATCGTGCACGTCACCCTTGACCGTGGCCAGCACGATGCGACCCTTACCGGAGTCGTCGGTGGCCTCCATATGCGGTTCCAGGTGCGCGACAGCGGTTTTCATCACCTCGGCCGACTGCAGCACGAACGGCAGCTGCATCTGACCGGAACCGAACAGCTCACCGACGGTCTTCATGCCCGAGAGCAGGGTCTCATTGATGATCTGCAGCGGCGGAACCTCTTTCATGGCCTCATCGAGGTCCACGTCCAGGCCGTTGCGCTCACCATCGACAATGCGGCGGGCCAGGCGTTCGAACAGCGGCAGCTGGGCCAGCTCCTCGGCGCGCGAGGCTTTGGACGAGGCCGCCGAGACGCCCTCGAACATGGCCATGAGTTCCTGCAGCGGATCGTAATCCTCGGTGCGGCGGTCATAGACCAGATCCAGCGCGACCTTGCGCTGATCCTCGGGAATCCGCGCCATCGGCAGGATCTTCGAGGCGTGCACGATCGCCGAATCCAGTCCGGCCTCGACGCATTCGTTCATGAACACCGAGTTCAGCACCTGACGCGCGGCCGGGTTCAGGCCGAAGGAGATATTGGAAAGACCCAGCGTGGTCTGCACATTCGGATGCCGCTGCTTCAAAAGCCGGATGGCCTCGATGGTTTCGATGCCATCGCGCCGCGACTCCTCCTGACCGGTGCCCAGGGTGAAGGTGAGCGTATCGACGATGATGTCCGATTCGGCCAGGCCCCAGTTCTCGGTGATATCGGCGATCAACCGCTCGGCGATCGCCACCTTGGTCTCGGCGGTGCGCGCCTGACCGGTCTCGTCGATGGTCAAGGCCACCACGGCGGCACCGTGTTCGGCGACCAGCGCCATGGTCTGCTGGAACCGCGACTCCGGTCCCGCACCGTCCTCGTAGTTGACCGAGTTGACCGCACAGCGCCCGCCCAGCTGCTCCAAACCCGCACGCAGCACCGGCAATTCGGTGGAGTCCAGCATGATCGGCAGCGTCGAGGCGGTGGCCAGGCGCGAGGCCAGCTCATTCATATCGACCGCGCCGTCGCGGCCCACGTAGTCCACGCACAGGTCGAGCATGTGCGCGCCGTCGCGAATCTGATCCTTGGCGATATCGAGGCACTTCTGCCAATCCTGCGCCAGCATGGCGTCGCGGAAAGCCTTGGAGCCGTTGGCATTGGTGCGCTCACCGATCATCAGCACCGACGAGTCCTGCTCGAACGGGACCGCGGAGTAGATCGAGGACACCGCGGGCTCGTGTACCGGCTGGCGCACCGCCGGGGTGACCGCGTGCACCGCCTCGGCGACCTGGCGAATGTGCTCGGGCGTGGTACCGCAGCAGCCGCCGACCAGCGCCAGGCCGAACTCGGAAACGAAGCCGCTCAACGCGATAGCGAGCTCCTCGGGCGTGAGCGGATACTCCGCGCCGTTCGCCCCCAGCACCGGCAGACCGGCATTGGGCATCACCGAGACCGGCAACTGCGCGTGCTTGGACAGATGGCGCAGATGTTCGCTCATCTCGTCCGGGCCGGTGGCGCAGTTCAATCCGATCATGTCGATGCCGAGGTTCTCCAGCGCCGTGAGCGCTGCCCCGATCTCCGAGCCGACCAGCATGGTGCCGGTGGTCTCCATGGTCACGTGCGTGATGATCGGGATCTTGCGGCCCGCGCGCGCCATGGCGTGATGGCTGCCCACGATCGCGGACTTGACCTGCAACAGGTCCTGGCAGGTCTCGATCAGGATGGCGTCCGCGCCACCGTCGAGCATGCCCAGCGCCGCCTCGGCGTAGGCATCGCGCAGCGAGGCATAGGGCGCGTGACCCAGGGTCGGCAGTTTGGTGCCCGGACCCATGGAGCCGAGCACATAGCGCGGGGTGCCGTCGGCGGACGGGCCCATCTCATCGGCGACCTGTCGCGCGATGCGGGTGCCGCGCTCGGACAGATCGCGAATCCGATCGGCGATGTCGTAGTCGGCGAGGTTGGGGAGATTGCAGCCGAAGGTATTGGTCTCGACGGCGTCGGCACCGGCCTCGAAATAGGCGCGGTGAATGTGTGCGAGCACGTCAGGACGGGTTTCGTTGAGAATCTCATTGCAGCCCTCGAGGCCGCGGAAGTCGTCGAGCGTCAGGTCAGCGGCCTGCAACATGGTGCCCATCGCACCGTCGCCGATGACGACACGCCGACTGAGCGTGTCGAGTAGGGTGGTGTCGAACTCGGCGCGGGGGGACACAGACATGTCCTCAAGAGTAGTGGGGAGCACGGACAATCCGGCCCCCGGTGTAGCGCGCCGGGTCGCGAACCCCGCGCGCCGCCCGGCGGGTCGCCCTTCTCCGCGCTTTCGCAGGCCACTTCGGCCTTCCGCTCACCGGCTCGCCGACCAGCACGGTTGCGCGTCGCTGGCGCGTCCGGGTGTCCAACCCCCTAAGCTGACCGGGTGAACGCCAGTGAACCCCCGGTGCCACCCGATTCGGACCTGCCTACGCTGCGGGATCCGATCCTCGTCGCCGCCTTCGAAGGGTGGAACGACGCGGCGGATGCGGCGAGCGGAGCCGTCGAGCATCTGGAATTGATCTGGGACGCACAGCCGCTCGCCGAGCTGGACTCCGAGGATTATTACGATTACCAGGTGAACCGGCCGACCGTTCGCCAGGTCGACGGCGTGACCCGGGAAATTCACTGGCCGTCCACCATGCTCTCGGTGTGCTCCCCGCCCGGTAGCGATCGCGATGTGGTGCTGCTGCGCGGGGTCGAGCCGAATATGCGCTGGCGTTCGTTCTGCAATGACCTGCTGGAATTCGTGGAGCAGCTCGATGTCTCGACCGTGGTGATCCTGGGCGCACTGCTCGCCGATACCCCGCACACCCGGCCGGTGCCGGTCACCGGCACGGCGTACAGCAAGGAAGCCGCGGAGCGCTTCAATCTGGAGCAGACCCGCTACGAAGGGCCGACCGGTATCACCGGGGTGCTGCAGGACGCGTGCGTGCGCGCCGGTGTTCCGGCCATTTCCTTCTGGGCCGCGGTACCGCACTATGTCTCGCAGCCGCCGAATCCCAAGGCGGTCATCGCGCTGCTGCATCGCGTCGAGGATGTGCTCGATGTCGAGGTTCCGCTCGGCGGTCTGCCCGAACAGGCCGAGGAGTGGGAGGGCGCGGTCAACGAGATGACCACGGGCGATGAGGAAATCGCCGAATACGTCCGCTCACTGGAGGAGCGCGGCGATGCCGAGGTCGATCTCAACGAGGCCATGGCCAAGATCGACGGCGACGCCATCGCCGCGGAATTCGAGAAGTACCTGCGCAGGCGGGGTCGCGGCGGATTCGGTCTCTAGGCGTTAACTTTAGGTTCATTCGGGAGTGGCTTGCCGACAGGTAAGCCTACCCTGCCTAGAATGTCCCGAATGAGCTCGCCACGGATTGCCGCGCACCTGAACGGATTCGGCGATCGAACGGCGATCATCGGTGATGACGGCCACGAGCTCAGCTATGCCGAACTAGCCGCGCGAATCTGTGATTTCGCGAACAGACTGCGCGCGGAACAGGTTTCATCGGAGCCCGGTGGCGAATGCCGGGCAACCGAACCGGTCCGGCGGCTCGTCGCGCTGGCCGCCCGCAATGACATCGGTTCGCTGGTGGCCTATCTCGGTGCGCTCGAGGCGGGCTGCGCGGTGCTGCTCACCGGTTCGGTCAGTGACGAAATGCTCCGCGTCTACGACCCGGATATCGTCGTGGAATCGGGCGACGGAGCGATTCCCGAACCACGCCTGCGGCGAACCGGTTCCGCGCACACCCTGCACCCGGAGCTGGCGCTGCTGCTCAGCACCTCCGGATCGACCGGCTCCCCCAAGCTGGTGCGGCTCTCCTATCGGAACCTGCTCGCCAATGCGGAATCGATTGCGGAGTACCTCGATATCCGGGAGACCGATCGCGCGGCCACCACCCTGCCGCTGTTCTACTGCTACGGCCTCTCGGTGGTGCACAGCCACCTGCTGCGCGGTGCGAGCCTGCTCATGACGAGCCGGTCGGTGCTGGAACCGGAGTTCTGGGATGACTTCCGATGTCATCGCGCAACGTCTTTCGCGGCCGTGCCCTATACCTTCGATCTGCTCGAACGCGTCGGCTTCGAGCGCATGGCGCTGCCGCGGCTGCGCTATATCACCCAGGCGGGCGGCAAACTCGACCCCGACCGCGTACGGCATTACGCCCGGATGGGTGCGCGCGCGGGCTGGGATTTCTATGTGATGTACGGCCAGACCGAGGCCACCGCGCGAATGGCCTATCTGCCACCGGGATTGGCGGCCACACAGCCCGACTGCATCGGAATCCCCATTCCCGGCGGCTCATTCAGTCTGGAACCGGTCGACGAGGGCGGTGATGAACTCGTCTATCGCGGCCCGAACATCATGATGGGCTATGCCGAATCGCCCGCCGAACTCGCGCTCGGTCCGCAGCTCACCGAGTTGCGGACCGGGGATCTGGCCTGCCGCACCCCCGAGGGACTCTATCGGGTGATCGGCCGCCGGTCGCGGTTCGCCAAGATCTTCGGACTGCGAATCGATTTGCAGCGCATCGAATCCGGGTTGGCGGCGGCCGGATATACGGTCTGCTGCACCGATGACGCGGAATCGCTGGTGGTGGCCGTCACGGGCGAGGATGCGGCCGCAGCGGCGCAACTCGCGGCGCAATTGTCCGGTCTGCCGGTATCCGCGGTGCGGGTGTGCACGGTCGGCGAGATCCCGCGATTGCCCTCCGGAAAACCGGACTATCCAGCCATTCGGCGCTTACCGGTCGCTCGCAGCAGGCCATCCGCGAATGTCCGGACCCTGTTCGCCGATGCGCTCGGACTCGACACCGCCGCAATCACTCCCGAGGCCACCTTCGCCGATCTGGGCGGCGATTCGCTCACCTATGTCGCACTGTCGGTCAAACTCGATCGGGCGCTGGGACAGCTCCCGGCGAACTGGCAGACCATGACGGTGGCCGAACTGGAGTCGCTGCCCCGGCGCAAACGGCGGTTCGGCCGATCACTGGACACCACGAGTCTGTTGCGCGCCGCCGGGATCATCACCGTATTGGGTTCGCATATCGGACTTTTCGTACTGTGGGGTGGGGCACATGTGATGCTGGCGGTCGCCGGGTTCAACTTCGCCCGGTTCGGCGTGACGCCCGCACCGGCCGCGCAGCGATTGCGCAAAACCCTGCGCACGGTCGCGCTGATCGCCGTACCGACCGGCCTGTGGGTTGCGCTCACGCTCGCCTTCACCGATTACTACGGCTGGCAGAACGTGCTGCTGCTCAACAAGATTCTGGGACCGCAGGACAGTCCGACCGCCGGACATCTGTGGTTCGTGGAGGTCGCGGTCTACTTCATGCTCGCGGGCGCGCTACTGCTGCGGCTGCCTCTGGTCGATGCCCTGGAACGGCGCGCACCGTTCTGGTTCGCCATGGCGGTACTCGCGGTCGCGCTGATCTTCCGCTACCGGTCCTTCGATCTCTATGCACCGCACGATATTCCATTCTCACCGCTGGCGGTGTGGTTCTTCGTGCTCGGCTGGGCGGGCGCGAAGGCCACGTCGGTACCACAGCGCGCGCTGCTGACCGGGGTCGCAGTGCTCACCGTGCCCGGATATTTCGGCGAGAGCAATCGCGAACACCTGGTGCTGGCCGGTCTGCTGCTGCTGATCTGGGTGCCGTCGGTGCGGGTGCCGACACTGATCGCGGGCGCGGCCGCACTGCTCGCCGACTCGTCACTGTTCGCGTATCTCCTGCACTGGCAGGTGTATCCGCTGTTCGGCAAGCATCACATCCTGGCGCTGACGGCGTCGGTGGCAGCCGGAATCGCGGCCGCACAACTCATGGGCAGGGCCCGGAATGTGACGGCGCGAATTACGGTGCACCACCGGCCGGTTCGCCGGATGCTGGAATCAGTGCTCGACGGCCCAGATCTGCGCGGCCGCCTCATGAGCCAGTTTCGCGATCAGCAGATCGCGCGGAATCGTCTGGCCGGCAAGATGATCGAGTGACGGCACCACCACATGGTGTGCATCGGCACGCTTGAGTTCGGCTGTTAGCTCCGCGAACGCGGTGCCATCGCCGGGGGTCGATTCATGGAACGTGGCCGCGAAGCAGAAACCGGCTGATTGCGCCAGGCTGGTCATAGCGTCTTCGAGCTCATCGCTACGGCCGTCTGCCAAATCGTCACGCACGTACCCATAGATCAACGCTTCCACCCGAACCTCCGTTGGATTGGGGATCGCTGTCCTGAAGTGTGCCCGAAACCAGCATGGTGTATTCGCGAATGCAATTGCAGATGTCAACCCACTGACATCTACATGCCCTATCCGGGTCCATCCAGCGTTAACCAGTGGGATACTACAGAGTGTGTCCGCTGGCGATGATCGACCTGTCTGGGCTGTCCGAATGCGCGCCGAACGCGATGCTCGGGGGTGGTCACAAGCCGATGCCGTGCGCACCATGCGGAGCAAATCGAGCCACAATCTGCCAACCGACAGCACACTTCTGCGCAACTGGCGGCGCTGGGAATCCGGGGAGTCCCGGCCCGATGATTTCTACGCCCCGATAATCGCGGCGGCATTCGACACCGTCACGGCGGCATTCTTTCCCAAGGCCCGGCCCAATCGGGATGACGAGTTGCTCTCGGCGACCGGGATGGACACCCTCGAGTTCATCGGGCGGCTGCGCATGTCCGATGTCTCCTCGGCGACCTTGGACGCCATTCGCATCACCGCGGATCGGCTGTGTTCGGAGTATCCGTGCGCGGATCCGCATGAGCTGCATACCGAGGGCACCGCCTGGCTGCGGCGCATCACCTCGCTGCTGGACGGGCGACTGACGCTGGCACAGCATCGCGAGGTGCTGGTGCTCGCGGGATGGGTTGCCCTACTGGTCGGTTGCGTGGATTACGACCTGGGCTGGCGCACCGCCGCCGAGGCCACCCGCCGGGCCGCGGTATCGCTGGGCCAGGAGGCCGAACACGTCGAAATCATCGGCTGGGGAGCCGAAATGGCGTCCTGGTTCGCGCTCACCCAGGCGAACTATCGCGGGGCGATAGAGACCGCGGAGGCCGCACACGCGAGCACCGGGCGGCTCGGGGTCGGGGTGCAGTTGTGCGCACAGCGCGCCAAGGCGTGGGCCCGGCTCGGTGATCGCCGCGAGGTGGAAGCCGCACTCGCGCAGGGCCGTTCGATACTGGACGGATTGGACCATCCGGCCAATTTGGACAATCACTTCGTCGTCGATCCGCAGAAGTTCGACTTCTACGCCATGGACTGCTGTCGCGTCGCCGGTGACGATCGCCTCGCCGAAAGCTATGCGCGCCAGGTCATCCTGTCCGCCACCCGCCCCGACGGCACCATCCGCAAACCCATGCGGGTCTCCGAGGCGCACCTGACCCTGGCCGTCGTCGCGGTCCGCGACCGCAACCTCGAACTCGCCCTCGACGAGGGCATGCGCGCCTTCACCGGCAAACGCCGCTCGCTACCCTCCCTGATGTGGATCGCCGGTGAGACCGCCCGCGAAATGATCCAGCGCTTTCCGAGCGACCCCCGCACCCGCACCTACCTCGACCAGCTCAGAGCCCTCGCGGCAGGCTGAGGCTCAGTGCCCGCCGTGCGCATTCGGGGCGAAGGCTCTGTGCCCGCTGCGCGTGTTTGGGGCGAAGGCCGAGTGCCCGCTGCAGGCGTTCGAGGCGAAGGCCGAGTGCGCGCGGCGGCGTTCGGGGCGCGCGCCGGGCGTTCCGGTTACGCTCCAGCCCATGGACTTCAGTCTGTGGACCTGCGCTACCCGCGGGCATGAGACCTACGCGCCCGATGAACCCGAGCTCGCCGCCCGACTGCATGTGACAACGCCCGCCGGGGAGTCGTGGCGTTGCCTGCGCTGCGGTGATTTCGTGCCCGGTGAGCCGCGACGCACGGGTCCGGCCGATAACGCGCCGGAGGTGCCGCGCGGACATCTGCTGCGCGACCGGATCATCATGCGCTTGCTGGCCGCCGAGCGGGTGCTGCGGGCGCTGGTGTTGATTCTGGTGGGCGCGGGCGTGCTGAAACTACGCGGCTCCCAGGAACATTGGCGGGACAAGTGGGGCGAGGAGCTGCCGCTGATCCGGCAGCTGGCCGACCAGATCGGCTGGGATCCGGACCATTCCAAGATCGTGCACTGGATCGACAAGGCATTCACCCTCTCCCCCACCACGCTGACCTGGGTAGCGGTGGGCATATTCGCCTACGCCGCAATCCAACTCACCGAGGCGGTCGGCCTGTGGCTGGTCAAGCGCTGGGGTGAATACTTCGCCGTCATCGCCACCAGCCTCTTCCTGCCGTTCGAGATCTACGAACTCACCGAGAAGGTGACCGTCATCCGCGCGGGCGCCCTGCTCATCAACCTCGCCGCGGTCATCTGGCTGCTCTGGAGCAAGCGCCTGTTCGGCCTCAATGGCGGTGCGAAGGCGTACTACGCCGAACACCACACCGAAAGTCTGCTGACAGTGGAGCGTTCGGCCGTCGCGGCCCAGGCCGCCGGGACCACGTAGGGTCCGCATACACCGGAGGAAGCGATCACCGGGAACTCACGGGCCGAACACGCGCGATCGCGACGACTGGGTCCCGGTGATCACTCGTGCGTGCCCCGGATGTCTGCGTGCCCGGATGACCGGGAGTGCGCCGCGGGCGCCGACTGACGTCCGGCAGTTCCACCGCCGTCATCGGGCGGAAACCGGGTGTGGGCGCGCCGACACCCGCCGCAATGCCAGACCGGTCGGTGGGCGGTACTAACCTTCCTTCGGTGACCGAAGCCGCTGACCGATTGCTGCCCGACCCCGCAGGGGCCGGCGTGGAGGAGTTCGCGCATGCCGAGCGGCTGCGGTTGTTCTCCTTCGCAACGGCTGAGAAGCGGGGCGACTACCTGTGGGTTTTGCGTGCTTTCGATATGGCGCGGGGGGCCTACGTGGTGCTGCTGCACGCCTCCGACGTCGTGGAGACGCTCAATCGTTGCCCCGGTGGGCCGCGGCTTACCCCCACCGAGGTGGGGCCGCTGCTGGAGCAGCTGCATCAGTGGGGGGTGCTGGAGCGCAGCTATGACGGAACGCGGGCGGCGACGCTGGCGGAGTACCGGAATCGGCATTTCGTGTACCAGTTCTCGCAGGCCGGATTTCAGGCATATCGGGCAGTGTCGGAGGTACTGGAAGCACGGCTCGACGAGGCGTCGCTCTCACGACTGGTACTGCCCGAATTACTCGCGGATCTGCACACCCTCGCGGAGGCGAACCGGAGTGGGGATGCGCCTCGGGTCTATCGGGTGCTGAATCGACTCGATCGGGCGCTCTCGGATCTCGCGGATCGGGCGGCGCATTTCTACCTCACGCTCGGCGATCTGGTGCGGACCACCGAGGCCACCCCGGAAGCCTTCCTGGCGCATAAGGACGCGCTGCTCGCGCATATGCGCGAGTTCTCCATGGACCTGGCACGGTTCGCACCCAGGCTGGCCGCGGCCATTCGCGAGGTGGAGGAGACCGGGGCCGAGGAACTCATCGAACGGGCCGCCCGCTGTGACGAGCGCGTTCTGCTCAATACCGCTGAGCGCGAGGCGGATTGGCGGGCACGCTGGCAGGGCCTGCGGGCGTGGTTCATCGGTGACGGCACCGAGGGCGGGCTCACCGAATGTGAACGCCTGCGCGAGGCGACCATGAGCGCCATCGCCGCGGTGCTGTCGCTGCTGCGGCGGGTCACCGAGACCCGCAAGGGCGGAGTGAGCCGGGAATCGGCGCTGCGCCATCTGGCGGGCTGGTTCACCGCGGCTCCCAGCGCGGATGCCGCGCACGCGCTGTTCGATGCCGTCTTCGGGCTCGGCAGGCCCCGGCATCTGGCCATGCACCACCCCGACGCCGATATCATTCCGGCGATCCGATCCTGGTGGGACGCACCGCCGTTGGAGATCGCGCGCACCCTCGCCGAAACCGGCCGCCCGCCGACGCCCGGCGCACCGGCGCGCCTGCAACGCAATGACGCGGGCATCCGCCGCCTGCGCGAGGCGCAACTCGACGCCCAGCGCGCCCGCTCCCAGGCCGCGCGCTCGCTGGCCGCCGCCGACGTCCACGACCGTGAACTCGACGAACGCGAAACCGAGGTGCTGCTCCGCCTCATCGACGCCGCCTCCACCGCCTGGGTGCCGGTCAGCGGAAGAGTCTCCGGCACAACGGGATCCGACAGCGGCGTCACCCTCACCGTCTCCGAGCACGAGGGTTCCACGGTCGTGCGCACCTCGCGCGGGCTCCTGCACCTGAACAACCGCAAACTCCAGGTGCGTGAGACGGCATCCACGCGCAAGAGCAAAGTCGTGGCCGCGCACGCCGCCAACCGCACATCGACCGGCGGCGGATCAGAGTCCGGTGCCCACACCGCAACCGGTGGCGGCGGGAGTGACGGTTCAGGGGATTCGCAGGGTGTGGACGGTTCCGGGGAGGGGGTGGGCTGATGCATGCGCGGACTATCGATTCGCTGGCGCTGGACAACTATCAGCGGGCGGCTCGGGTGGTGCTGGCGAACCATCTGATCACCCGGAGTTATCCGGATCGGATTGCGCTGCCGTTGATTCGGCGGTGGGCGACGGAGTTGCGCGAGGATCTGGCGGAGCTGTTCGGGTATCGGCTGGAGGTCACCGAATCCACGGCTCGGCTGTTCCCGGTGCTGGACAGCCTCGATGCGGGGCGGCCCGCGCGCACGGCGGCGGATCGGCTCTTCGATCGGCGGCGGTACGCCTACCTGGCGCTGGCACTGGCCGCGCTGGGGCGGGCCGGTGATCAGATCACCTTGTCGGAGTTGGCGGATCAGGTGGCCTCGTACACCGAGCGGGTGGACGGGCTCGATCTGGCGGCCGACCGGGCCGGTGATCGCGACGCGTTCGTGGACGCGGTCGGCTGGCTGGCTGCGCGCGGTGCGGTCACCCTCGCCGACGGTGACGCCGGAGGCTGGGCGAGCGATCCCGAAGCGGGCGAGGCGCTTTACGATATCGACCGATCCGTGGTGTTCGCGCTGTTCCGGCCACCGCGCGCGCTACAGCATCTGCAGAGCGTCACCGGACTGCTCGGCGAGGAAGCCGGTGGCGGTGATACCCGCTCCCCCGCAATGGCTTTGGCGTCGCGCGCGGTGCGGCGGGCGCTGGTGGAGCAGCCGGTCGTCTATGCCGACGATCTGGCGGAGCCGCATCGGTCGCTGCTCGCGCAGGAGAAACTCGTGCACGAGGTCGAGCTGGTCACCGGGCTCAAGGCCGAGCGACGCGCGGAAGGCGTTGCGCTGATCGACAGTTCGGGGCGACTGTCCGATGTGCGATTCCCGGGCACGGGCACGCTCGCGCAGGTCGCGCTGCTGCTGGCCGGTGAGATCGCCGACCTCGTACTGGATCTCGACAATCCCGTCGCACGCATCCCCCGGCCCGAACGCCCGCGCACCGACCTGGCGGACCAGCTCGATACCGCCATTCCGGTCACCACGGTATTCGCGCCGCTCGCCGATACCGTGGATATCTTTGCCGCCGAACAGGATTCGGACGACGAGGACGTCGAGCCCGAGATCCCGGACTATCCGTTCATCGAATCGGCCTGGATTCGCGATACCGTGCGCATGCTCACCGGCCGCTACGGCGCGACCTTCGCCGCCCAATGGCAGGCCGATGTCCCGGGACTCACCGTCGAGGTGGTCGGACTGCTGGAGCGACTGCGCCTGATCGAACGCGTCGACACCACCGCATCCGGCTCCCCCGCACCGGACGATCTCGGTTCCGGCCTGCTCATCCTGCCCGCCCTGGCCCGCTATCGCGGTGCCATCGTCACCATCCGCACCCGCGCGGAAACCGAATTGTTCATCTCACCGACCGATGTCGGCGCGCGGCCGGAACCCGGTGCACCGGTGACGGATCCCGCCCCGGCCGTCCCGGACGACGCGGCCGCGGCGGAGGGTGCCGAGCGGGTCGACCCGCAGTCCGCGATCGCACCCGATCCGGCGGAGACCGCCGCGGACAATTCCGAGCTTGTCGCTACAGAGAAGGGATTCGGGAGCTGATGGGCGACCTCATTCACGGTGGAGTCCGCTTCGTCCCCAGTCGCGCGGGCATCGTCAACCTGTGGGACTACCGGGATCAGGAGTTCTGTTTCGCCGATGGGCGATTGGTGCTGCGCGGGCCGAACGGGTCGGGTAAGACCAAGGCGCTCGAGGTGCTGTTCCCGTTCGTACTGGACGGACGGATCGAACCGCGGCGGTTGAATCCGTTCGCGGGTGAAGAGCGCACCATGAAGTCGAATCTGCTGTACCGCAAGCAGGAATCGGCGTACTCGTACGTGTGGATGGAGTTCGCGCGCGGCTCCTGGTCCGATCCGGAGACGGTGACCGTCGGCATCGGTATGCGCGCCACCCGCTCCTCGGACAAGGTGACGCGCTGGTATTTCGTCGCCGACGGGCGTGTGGGCGTGGACTTCTCACTGCTCGGACCCGATGATCGCCCGCTCACCCGCAAACAGCTGGCCGAGCAGATCGGCGGTGACGCCATAGTGGATCGGCCGGTGGAGTATCGCGCCGCCATCGACGCCCGCATGTTCGGGCTCGGGCAGCAGCGGTACGACCAGCTCATCAATCTGATTCTGACGCTGCGCCGCCCGCAGCTGGCCAAGAACCTGGATCCGCGCGGGCTGTCGCAGGCGCTCACCGACGGTTTGCGGCCGCTCGACGAACAGCTGATCCTGGACGCGGCGCGCTCGTTCAGCGATATGGAGGAGGTCGGGCGCACGCTGGAGGGGCTGATCCAGGCCGATTCCGCCACCAAGGCTTTCGTCGGTGTGTACCGCAAATACCTTGCGGTACAGGCGAAGACCGATATCGATCAGGTGCGCGTGCGCCTGGACGCGGTGACGCACGCCAGTACCGCCCTGCACGCCGCCGCCGCGCTGCGCCGGCGCCGGGAAACCGATCGCGCCGCCGCCGAGACCCGTGCCGAGGATTCCGATCGCGCCTATGAGCAGGCGCTCTCCGATCGCGAAACCCTGCAGCGTTCCAGCGCTTACGAGGGCAAACAGCAGCTCGACGATCTCGCCGACGCCGTGCGCCGCCTGGAGACCTCCTCCGGTGTGCACCGCGATAAGGCGCTCAAGGCCCGCCAGACCGTGGATCAGCGCGCCCAGGAATCCGAGCGTGCCACCGCCGCCGTCCAGCACGCCTCTTCCGCGCTGGCTCGCGGTGAGGACGAATTGCGTTCCGCCGCCGAGGAAGCGGGCATCCCCTGGACCTCGCTCCCCGAGCAGGCCCGCGCCGACCACCTCACCACCACCGTCCGCAGTCACGCCGAGGAGCGCGACGCCGACGTCCGCGCCGTACGCCGCGCCCTGACCATGGTCGACGCCGCCGTCACCGAACGCACCCGCGCCGAACGAGCCACCCAGCGCGCCACCGAACTCCGCGAAGCCGCCGCCGCCGAACTCGCCCAGGCCGAAGCCTCGGTAACCCTGGCCCGCTCCAACACCGCCATCTCCCTGCGCGATTGGTGGGACGAGCACCGCGAGGTCTACACCCCCATCCGCGAGGGCCTCTTCGAAGCCCTCAACGACGCCCTCGCCGCCGCGGGCACCGAAAACCCGTCCCCACAGCGCCACAACGCGGCAGCGGGCATGCTCGGCCAGGCGGGCAAGGGCCGTAAACGCAAGGGTGACACCGCCGATGCCCCCGCCAAAGGCAAGGCAGGCGACGCACCCTCGCCGACCGCGCTCGACAACGGTGCGGCAGCCGAGGTCCCCGGGGCAACCGACAGTGCTTCGGCCACCTCGATTTCGGCCGCGGGATCGAGCACCCACGCAATCCCGGGAACCGCTTTCCACGCCGACACGGAAGACGGCCCGATACTCGCCACCCCGGCCGAAGTGCTGGCCGAGCGCACCGAACCTCTCACCGAGGAGATTCGCGGCCGCCGCCAGGAAGCCAAGTCGCGTGCCGCACAGGCCAAGGCGCGGGCGGCCGAATTGCGCGGCGAGCGTGAGCAGGTCGCGGCCGAACGCGATGACGCGCCGAAGGCATTCACCGCACGCACGGATGTGCGCGGCGAGCACGCCGGTGCTCCGCTGTGGCGTCTGGTTCGCTTCGCCGATTATGTCGGTCCGGAAGCGGCCGCTGGAATCGAGGCGGCGCTCCAGGCCGCGAACCTGCTGGACGGCTGGGTGTGTGCTGATGCCACCCTGCCGGACCACGCCTCCGACCAGTTCCTGGTCCCGCTGCCCAAAGCCCAGCGCCCGAGCGGTCGCACCCTCGCCGATGTGCTTGTGGTGGAGGACGATTCCGACAACCTCACCGTGCCGCGCCAGACGGTCGCCGATGTGCTGGCGTCCATCGCCCTGCACGAATCGCCGACCACGGGTAAGACCGAGACCACTGCCGCCGCACTCCCCGCCGCCAATTCGGTTGCCGGATCCGCCGATTCGCTCGCCATCGCGACCGATGGCTGTTATCGGCAGGGTGTGCAGGTCGGGCGGCATGTCAAGGCGGATGCGGAGTTCATCGGGACCACCGCGCGGGCTCGGCGGCGGGAGCTGCGGCTGGCGGAGTTGGCCGCGGCCATCGAAGCCGCCGAGACCGCTGTGCAGGAGGCGCTGGAGCAGGAGGAGGCCGCGACCGCTGAGTTGGGGCGGGTTTCGGCCGCTGCCAAGGCTTTGCCGCGGACCACGGCGGTAACCGGTGCGCTGCGGGCGGTTTCGGAGGCGGCGGGGATGTTGCGGTCGCGGTCCGAGGCCGCGGCGCAGGCGGAGCGTGATCTCGATCAGGCGGTCGGTGAGTACGGCGCGGCCGATAAGAAGGTGCGGGCTATCGCGGCCGAGCACAAGGCACCGCGCGATCCGGCCGAGTTGGACGCATTGGCCGCGGCGGTGCGGCATTTCGAGAACGCGGGCACCGCGCTGTTGCGGTTGCGCGGGGACTCCCAGCGCGAGAACGAACGCTCCCGCGAGGCCGGGGATCGGCTCGACGAGGCCACCGATCTGGCCGAGGCGTTCGCCGAGGAGGCCGAGGCGGCGCGCGGCGGGTACGAGGAGCAGCTGCGCAAGCTGGAGACGCTGCGCGAGGCGCTCGGCGCGGGCGCGGCCGATATCGATCGCGAACTGGAGGCCGCGCGCGAGCGCATCGATGCCGCACGCGCGGAACAGAAGTCGGCCCGCAAGGCCGCACACGAGGCGATCGAGGCCGTCGGCACCGCCGAGGGCGCGCACCGTGCCGCGCACAACACCCTGGGCACCGCGCTGACCGAATTGCTGGCCGATGTCAGGCATTTGGCCCCGTACGCCCGCCCGGACCTGCTGAGCCTGCTGGGCGCGCCGATCGAGAGCCGCTGGCCCAGCAGCGATGCGGCCTGGTCCACGCCCGAACAGCTGCTGTACCGCATCGAGAACGGCGATCCGGAGCAGGAGCCCAAGGTGCTCCCGGACGAGGTCGCCGAACTGTTCGAGAACCTCGCCACCGCAACGGCTTCGGTGCGCGCCGGGGAGGCCACCCGCAAGTCCACGCGCAGCGCCGTCACCACCGCGCTGCAGGAGTTCGATGCCGCGCTCACCGCGGCCCGGCAGGACTACCGCCTGCACTGGGACGCCGCGGACGGTCTCACCGTGGTGCAGGTGCACGACGATCACGGCCTGTCGTCACTGGCGGATTTCGCCGAGCGCATCGGCGGCGCGCGCCGGGATCAGGAATTGCTGCTCACCGATTCCGAGCGCCGCATCCTGGAGGACGCGCTGCTCACCGGTCTGGCCCAGCAGATTCACGAACGCACCAGCGACGCACGCGATCTCATCACCCGCATGGGCATGGAGATGAAGCAGCGCCGCATGTCCTCGGGCAATACCATCGGCGTGCACTGGGTGCTGGCCGACAATCTGTCCGAGCCCGCGCGGGCGGTGTGCAAACTGCTCGATCGCGATTCCGCCGAACTGGTCCCGGACGATCTCGCCACCATCCGTGCGCATTTCGCGGCCGAGATCCGGGCCGCGCGCGCGAGCCATCCGGAGCGTTCGTTCCCGGAGATTCTGGCCGCCACGCTGGATTACCGCACCTGGCGGTCGTTCTCGTTCACCATCATCACCTCCGATGGCACCGAGGATCGGCTCACGGTGGCCAGGCACAGCGCGCTGTCCGGCGGTGAGCAGTCGGTATCGCTGCACCTGCCGCTGTTCGCGGCCGCGCACGTCATGCTGGATTCGGCGGACCCCCAGGCCCCGCGCCTGCTGGCGCTGGACGAGGCGTTCGCCGGTGTCGATGACAATGGTAAGAGCGAACTGCTGGGCCTGTCCGTGCAATTCGATCTCGACCTGTTCATGACCGGTTACGACCTGTGGATCACCTACGCGCATGTCCCGGGGTGCTCGCACTACGATCTTGCGCACTCCGCGGCCGAGAACACCGTCAGCGCAACGCTGCTGGTGTGGGACAGCGCCGATCTGCTGGCCGAACACGACGGCACCGATCTCACCGCGGCGCTCGGCTCCCCCAATCGGCGTCGGCTCCCGCACGGTGTGGAAGGCGCGATGGCGCTGCTCTGACGGACGCCGCCCCGCGCGCGAATCACGGTCCGCGCGCGGGGCTTACGCGAACTTCGCTCTTCATGACCGGTTTCGCACGGTTGCGGTGATCGTCACTCGAATCCCGTCCGCACCGTGTCCAGTGGCCTGGACACGGCTACGGAACCGGCCCTCGGCGGGCGGTCCGAAACACCCCTGGTAAACAACTCGTGCACCACCGGATTACGCGTGTCGCGGCGCGCCACGCCGTAAGGATTGGTGTATCGGCAAATCAACAGTTTCGCCAATGGCGGTGTATCGACTAGAAATGTTTTCCGTGCCGATCCCTATCGAGTTCACCTGTCAGCCATCGATACTCCCGGGACGGGGGACCCGATGACGATCGAACATCCGCTGGAGGACGAAGTCTCCGTCCTCGCACGGCGGGTCGAGAAGGCCCGCGGACGTCTGGCCTATCAGTTCGACCCCGCCCTCACCGAGGCGCTCTCGGAGAACGAACTCTCCGCCGAGCGCGAGCTAGCCGAGCGCATTCGCGATGAAGATCGCGCCCAGCGCCTGAAGCAAGTCGAGGCCGCGGCCGCCACGGCTGACCGCGCCCGGCAGACCACCGAAGAAATCGAGAAGGCCGACATTCGGGACTTGCTGATGGCCCGCAAGGCGATTGCCGCGCAGCGGCGCGAATCCAGCCCGCACGCCAAGCTGGCTTCGCTGTACAAGCATCGCGCGTGGTCGCTGCGCGCGCTGGCGGGTGTGGTCGCCGCGGGCATGCTGTGGTCCGCGGTCAACGTGCAGCACAATATCGCTCCCGGTGGTGCGAAGGATCCGCTGTTCTGGTTCAGCTACCTGCTCGAAGGCATGATCAGCGTCTGCCTCGTGATCATCATGATCGGCACCAACAAGGTCGCCGAGTGGGGTGTCATCGACAGCACCAAGCAGGTCGTCGCGGCCGAGATGGCGCTGCTGGGCCTGACGGTCACGCTGAACACCTACCCCTACCTGAAAACCGGTAGCTGGTACGACGTCTCGGTGCACGCCATCGCGCCGGTGATGATCGGCGTGGCGCTGCTCATCCACAATGCCGCCAGCGCCCGGTACGGTCTGGCCATCGTCCGAGCCACCGATCAGATCCGGGATCTCCCCGATCCGGCCGAGACGATTCGCCGCACCCTGCCGAGCATGGTGACCTGGCCGACCCGGCCCACCGGGCCCAGCGCCGCCCCGACCATGGCCGCGCCCACCCCGGCGCTGACCGCTGCTCCCGAGGCCGAGGCCGCACAGGTGGTGGAGAGCACCCCGGATCCGGTGCCTGTCAAACCGCAGCCCAAGCCCGCCCCGCGCAAGGAAGAGCGCACCTCGGCCACCAAATCGGCGAAAACCGCCGAGGCCGAGACGCATTCGGACATCAGCGACGGCGGTCCGCCGCTGAACGTGTACGACACCGGTCAGTTCCGGATCGCGGAAACCCTCGAACAGGAACTCGCCGAACTCCAGGCCGCCCGCCGTCGCGCTCGCGCCGCGGCCCGCGCCCGCAATGGGGGAACCGACGTCGACTGATACCCGTACGGCACCCGCCACCGCCCGTAGCCAGCGCTGCGGGCGGTATCGGCGGTTTCACGGGTGATCATGCCGCGCCGGGTGATTCGGACGTCAGCGCAGCCGACCGAAGCACCCGGCGCGATCGGCGAAGCGGATCGCGCTGACGGCTCAGCTCACCCCGGTGAGTCCCGAGAAGTCGCGCAGCACAACGTGATTGCGGGCCGCCAGACTGCCCAGCGCGTGATCGGGATGCAGGCCCAGATACTGCTTGCGGGTCCGGGTGCTCCAGCGTCGCGCCTGTTCGGACCGCGTCTTGTAGAAGTTGGCCATATAGCCGCCCTCGTAGATGCGCAGCAGCATGTACCCGCCCGGGTACTCCTTCACCGCGGCGACTTCCAGGAATTCGACCGGTACGCCGGAATCGGCCCGGGTGACGCGATTTCGATGCGTATGCCCGCTGTGATGCAGGAAAACCCCCGGGGCCGAACGGTAGAGGGTGTGCAATGCCGCCGCATTGGCCCTGTCGAGCACGAAACCCGGTCCGCCCGGGTTGCTTATCGCCGCGTGCGTCGTGATCGGGTGGTGACCGAATACGAGCGTCGGCCGATCCGGTTCCGCGTGCAGCAGATCGCGCAGATGCGCCAGCTGCGCGAAATCCAGGGTGCCCCCGCCGCCGCGCACCCGCGGCCGGGTGGTGTCCAGTCCCACCAGACGCATTCCGCCCAAAGCGTATTCGCCGAGCTGCTGGTACGGATAGAACACCTCGCCCCAGTGGTCCGCTTCGTCCTTGGGCGGCATATCGTGGTTGCCGCGGCAGACGAAGTAATCGCGCCCCAGCTCACCCCAGGTGTCCAACTGCGCGCGCACGGCCGCGCACTGTGCCGCAGTGCCGTGATCGGTCAGATCGCCCGCGGCGATGAGATGGTCTGCGCCCCGGCCGGATTCGCGTAACTCCTCGAGCACCGCCGCCAGCATGAACTCCGGATAGCGGTCATCGCCGAACCCCTCGACCAGCCCGCCCGGCAGCAGCCCGCTGCGCACCTCGCCGTGATGCAGATCGTTCGCCAGCGCGATGGTGCGCAGCAGTCGCCCCGGCGGCGGGATGAGGGTGCGGACGCGGCCGGTGGATTCGGGCGCGCCCGAACGCCGGGTGGTGAGCGTGCGCGCGGGCGTGGCCCGGCAGCTGTCCGAATACGCCTCGAAGCGGTACTCCCGCCCGGGCTCCAGACCGGTGATCTCCGCATAATGGAAAGCGGTGCGCCCGGATTCGTGCCACCGCACCGGCAGCGGCAGCGGGCTGTCCGCCGGTCCGAGGCGCACCTCGGTATCGGCCGGCGCGGGCTGTAACCGCCCCGCCCGATTCCGAATGCGCGAGGTCCAGGTCAGGATCACCGACGTATCGGTGACGGTGACTACCTCGAGATCCGACACCGTCAGCGAATTGTGTTGTATCCGAGCCCCGTAACCGGCGAACACCGGGCGCTGTGCCCGCACCGCCACCGCCGCCCCCGTGGCGGCATTGGCCAGCCACAATGTTCGTAATCGCGGATCCAGCACGACCATCTCCGTCCGCCGCCGACTGCTATTACCCGACGGTACGGTTAACGATTGAACGCAGCTATGACCGCACATGACCGGTCAGCCGCCAGCTCCGGACATTTGTGCCGCACCCGCCGCGTCCGAGTGAATACCCGGTGATCATTCCGGTCCGGAAATTCCGGCAAGCCCCCTGACCTGCGCACGAAGGCGTCCGCGCGGGAGAAAGCCACGTCTTCACCCGGCCCCGAATCTATCGTCGACGCAGTTCCAGACGCGTTGCCGCACCGCCGGTTTCGCCCGGCCGAAAGGTGACCCGTGGGGGGCGCATCCACTCATCCCGTTCGAATCGAGCCGCCGGTCTTGCCGGTCTGCCTGCTGATCGACGTCTCCGGCTCCATGTACGGACCACCGATCGACGCGGTGAATCGACTGCTGCCCGGGGTGCGGCGCGCACTGCTGGCCGATCCCGGGGCGCGCACGCGAGTGCGGTTGGCGTTGATCGCGTTCGCCTCCGACGCGCACACCGTCCTGCCGCTGACCGAACTCCCCCGGGCGCGCATTCCGTTCCTCCAGGCGGGCGGCGCGACCAATTTCCGGGCCGCCTTTCATCGGGCGCGCACGACCCTCGCGGACGGAATCCGCGCACGGGACACGGGGATCGGCGTATCCCGCCCGGTGGTCTACTTCCTCAGCGACGGCGGTGACACCGGCGCGGATTGGCGGGCCGACTGGGAGCGGCTGACCGATCCGGCCGATCCGCACGGTGCGGAAGTGGTCAGCTTCGGGATGGGCGCGGCGGACCGGCAGGCCATCGGCGCGGTCTCGACCCGGTACGCGTTCTTCGCCCGAGACCGCGATCCGGTCGTCGCCACCGCGAGCATCCTGGACACCGTCACCGCGAGCATCGCCGAGACCGCCGCCACCATGACCGCGACCGCCGCGAACATCACCGGTACCGCCGCGTCCGGTCACTGCGGAACCGCATCGCTGATCGTCCCGGCCGCGGCCGGATTGACGCCGCTGCCCGTCGACTCGGCCGACTGAGCCGACCGACCGAGGCACCACCCCGCGCACCGCGCCGACCCGCGTTCCATACTCCTTCGGGCCGGAGAACGCCTCCGGCACAGCACAATGGGAGGCAATCGGCTCATGACCGATGACACCGGTCCGCTACCCGGCAACGAACTACCGCGCGAGGTGTTCGCACAGCAGCTGACCAGTCTCTGGCGGTACGCGGGCAATCCGACCCTGCAGGCCGTCGCCGATGCCGCGAACCGCGTCATGCGATCGAGTCGCGGTGAGAACGCCAAACGGCTCACCGTGCAGCGCATCAGCGATTGGCGCAAGGGCCGCAATCTGCCCGCGGTCTTCGAATCGGTGCGGCCGGTGCTGTTCGTGCTCATCGAGATGACCAAGCAGAAGTCCGAACCGGTTCCGGCGCAACTGCTGGATTCGACCCGCTGGCGGCAACTCTGGGTGAGCGCGGTGGCGTGGACGCCGGTCTCGGATTGCCCGTATCGCGGCCTGGAGTCCTATCGCACCGAGAACGCCGCACTGTTCTTCGGGCGGGATCGGCCCTCGGCCGAACTCGTCGCGCTGGTGCGAAAGACCGGTGATACCGGCGGCGGGATCGTCATCCTGGTCGGCGCGTCGGGCGCGGGCAAATCATCGCTGCTCGCCGCCGGGCTCATTCCCGGGCTCGGGCCGGACTGGACGGTTCGCACCGGAACCCCGAGTGCCCCACCCGATATGGCGGATCTGCCGGCGGACCACAGCGCGCTGATCATCGACCAGTTCGAGGAGCTGTTCACCCAGTCCGCGACCGCTGCCGAACAGCTCGAGTTCATCGAAACCCTCACCCGGCGCGCGGAATCCGGCGCGACCGTGGTGCTCGGGCTGCGCGCCGACTTCTTCGCCCGCTGCCTGGATCATCCCGCACTCGCCGATGCGCTGGGCCGTAGCGCGTACGTGCTGGCCCCGATGCTGGCGACCGAACTCACCGAGGCGATCACCCGGCCCGCCCGCGCGCACGGACTCAAGATCGAGAGCGGCCTGGTCGAATTGATCAGCGCCGAACTGGTCGGGCTCGGCGGCCATACCGACGGTTCCGGGGCCCTCCCGCTGCTATCACACGTCATGGCCGTCACCTGGCAGCGCGGGGACGGTAACCGGCTCACCCTGGCGAGTTATCGGGAAGCGGGCGGTGTCGCCGGTTCGGTCGCGCAGACCGCCCAGGAGGCGTGGGCCCGGCTGGACGCGGCCGGACAGGAGGCCGCCAGATCCATCCTGCTGCGCCTGGTCACCGTCGGGCAGGACACCCGCGATACCCGCAGGCACCTGCCGATCACCGAATTGCTCACCCACACCGATGATCCCGACGCCGCGGCCGATGCGCTCGAACAGCTGGCCAGTGCCCGGCTGATCACCCTCGACACCGATACCGCCGCGCTCACCCATGAGATCGTGATCGACGCCTGGCCCGAACTGCGCGGCTGGATCGACGCCGACCGGGACGGGCATCTCATCCGGCAGCGCGCCGAAACCGATGCGGCGGAATGGGTTTCCGCCGGACGCACCCGCGCGCTGCTGTATCGGGGCGATCGGCTCACCCGGGCGCGGGCGCACGGCCGGACCGTGGCCGGGCAGACCGGCGAATTCCTGGGTGCCGCGATTCGCGCACGGCGACAGCGCATCTGGATGCAGGCCGGACTCGCGGGCACGCTGGCCATCCTGCTCGTGGCGGCGCTGACCGGTTTCACCAATACCCGAATCGCCAACCGCGAGAAGGACGCCGGATTCTTCGCGAACGTGCTCAGCGAGGCGAGCCGGGTGCAGAGCAGCGATCCGACCCTCTCCGCCGAACTCGCCATCCTGGCCGCCGGACTGCGACCCGACGATCTCGATGTGGCATCCCGGCTGATCGGCACCCAGAGCCTGCCCGCCGTCGCCGCGTTCACCGCCGATACCGGTCCGGTGTCGATGCTGGCGTACGCGGACGGTGATGTACTCGCGACAGCGGGAGCCGATCGATCCATCCGGCTCTGGAATACCGCGAGTCCGGGCGCGGTCACCCCGGCCGGACCGGCGATCACCGATCACACCGGCACCGTGACCGCACTGGCCGCGCTCGGGACACTGCTGATCTCCGGCGGTGATGACCACACCGTGCGCATCCGCGATATCTCCGATCCGGCCCGATCGCGGATATCGGCCGTCATCGATACCGGCGCTCCGATCACGGCCCTGGCGCTGGCACACGACGGCCACACCCTCGCGGTCGCCGATGAGCACGGGGCCGATCTGTACGACCTCACCGATCCCGCGCGCCCCGCCCGCCTGCCGATCCGGTTCCCCGTCGACGGCAGGCTGACCACCCTCGGCTTCGTCAGTGATGACCGCACCCTGCTGACCGTCGATCGGGTGACGCCCAACGCCGCGGCGCAGACGCGCACCCTGCGGGCCTGGAATACCGCTCCGGCACAGGGCATTCCGAACAGCACGGTGCTCGCGCAATCCGCCGATCTGCGGATGATGCCGAGCCCGGCGGGCAATCTCGTCGCCATCGCCGACGATCGGCCCGGCAGCGCTGCGGCGGTCGACAGCGAGGTGCGGCTCATCCGCGTCGACGGCGCCGACCGCACCACCCCGGTCGGCCCATCGTTCGCCGCGTCCTCGGCGACCTATCTGCTCGGTATGGCCTTCAGCCCGGACGGGCGCACCCTGGCCACCTTGACCGCCTTCGGCACCGGGCTGTGGAACCTCTCCGATCCGGCCCGCCCGGTGGCGCTCGGCCCACTGCTCACCGGCAATGCGGCCGCCTGTCCCCGGATACCGGCCGAACATCGCTGCACCGCGATCCCGGGGGCCCTGCGATTCAGCCATGACGGACGGGTGCTCGCCATCGGATTCGAGGACGGGGCCGTGCAGCAGTGGCTGGTGCCGCCCGCCGTGCTCGGCGGCCAAGCCGGGCAGGTACGACCGGTGATCAGCGCCGACGGCACCCGCATGCTGACCGTCGCGCCCGGTGCGGACGCGCATATCTGGGATATCCACGATCCGGCGGCCGTGCGATTGGCCGGGACCATCCCCACGCCCGATGTCCGGTTGCCCGGTCTGGCGGTGACCACGCTGCCCTCGGTCAGCTCCGACGGTAAGTTCGCCGGTCTGGTCATGGACGGCGCGATGACGCTCGTCGATATCTCCGATCCCGCGAAACCGCGTGCGGGATACCGGTTTTCCAATGCCATCGGACTGGGATTCGCCGTGGACCGGCCGCTGCTGCTCACGATATCGGCGACTCCGCCGAGCTTCCAGGCGTGGAATTACGCCGATCCGGCACATCCGGTGCCGTTGGGATTACCCGTGCAGGTGCAGATCTCGTCGAAGGTCGCCTCGACCGGCGCACAGGTGTCGATGACCCGGGACGGCGAACTGATCGCGGCGTTGACCGACAAGCTGATGCTGTGGGACGCCGATATCCGCAAGCTGGGACCACCGCTGGGCGCAACGGGGGCCGACTGGTCCGGCGGCGGTTTGGGACTCGCGATCAGTCCCGATCATCGAATCGCCGTCGCGGCGGGCGATTTCGGCCTGGTGCGGCGCTGGGATATCAGCGATCCGGCGCACATCGAACCGATCGGCGAACCCTTCCGAGCCAGTGAGATCACCGTCACCGCACTGGATCTCAGCGCCGATGGCCGCCTGCTCGCCACCGGCGGCACCGATTCCACCGTCCGGCTCTGGAATTTCGCCGATCCGGCGCATCCGGTGGCCTACGGCCAATCGCTGACCCCGCCGTCGGCCAGCCCCTGGCACGTCGCCTTCCATCCGAAGGCGAACTACCTGTTCGGCGGCGGCGACAATGGCGCACTGCGGGTCTGGGATCTCGACCCGCGGCACGCCGTCACCCGCCTGTGCGCGCTCCTCGGCTCGCGCATAAACGCCGACCTCGCCGATCATTTTCCCGCACAACGGCTTCCCCGCCTCTGCGCGTGATATCGACTGCGTCCCGGTGTTGTTCAGCGACCCGGGATCGGATGGTCGGCCGGGACCACCACCGCCGGACGCGGCTGGGCGGGAGTGCCCGAGTGCTGGGCGTAGCCGAGCCAGCCGGTGCCCACGAAGATGGCCAGCAGCACGGCGGTGGGGAGTTCGAACAGCAACCAGCCGGGGGCCATCACCGATTCGCGAGCGGTGGGGTACGGGGTGCGGACCGGATGGGTGAGGCGGTGGGCTCGAACGGGTGGGCGCTGCCTGCCGATGCTGCCGTGCCTCGTATGTTGCTGTTGCCGGACCACCCATTGCCTCCGTAGCTAGAAATGTGCCGAACCCCAGGATGCCGAATCAGCGGCGAGCGCACAGCGGTGAATGAGCGGACAACAGGGTGTCCGGTCTTTTCAGCGCATGCTCGCATTGGGTAGTCGTGCGGGGCAGGACATTCCGGGCACGGTGACCAACTCGAAGTGCCACCACTCATTGTCGTACGTGCGGCACAGCCCCCAGCGGTTGCCATTGTCCTCGAGCCATTGCGCGCCCGCGCGCGGGCCGACATCGATGGCCTGGCCGGAGACGTGCGTGGATTCCTCGGGCGGGAGCACCCACTGGCGGGCCGCCTCCGGACTGCCGTAGGTGCGAATTCCGTCCTCCCACATGGCCTGCTGTTCGGCGGGCGAGCGGTAGCCGGAGGTGATCCAGATGGTCACGCCCTCCTCGCGCGCCTGTGCGGCGGCCGAGGAGTACGCCGAGGCCAGCAGCGGGTCCAGGCCCTCGGTCTCGGCGGAGATGGCCGAGGCGGACGGCAGCGGGGGTACGCCGAACACGTTCCCCGGCAGCGGACTCGCGGGCAGATCGATGATCTCCCCGGGCGCGGCGATCGCGGGAGCGGCATGCGCGGACGGCGATGCCGATGGCAGACCCGCGACGAACAGGCCCGCCCCCGCGATCAGCGAGACCGCGGCGGCTCTGCGGGTACCGCGGCTGATTGCCGGATTCGCCCGGTATGCAAGCTTTTCCGGCTCGCATACCGGATTGTCGTCGCGGCGCTCAGCGCGCATACGGCCCTCTTCCTCGTTCAGATTCGTTCCTTGGACCGCTCGCGGACACGCAGCGCGATCGGCTTGGAGGTTTCGGCGAAGAAGTCGTTGCCCTTGTCATCGACCACGATGAAGGCCGGGAAATCCTCGACCTCGATCTTCCAGACGGCTTCCATGCCGAGCTCAGGGTATTCGAGAACTTCGACGGATTTTATGCAGTCGAGGGCGAGTCGCGCCGCGGGTCCGCCGATCGAGCCGAGATAGAAGCCGCCGTGTGCGTTGCACGCCTTGGTGACCTGTGCGGAACGATTGCCCTTGGCCAGCATGACATGTGAGCCACCCGCGGCCTGGAACTGATCGACGTAGGAGTCCATGCGACCGGCGGTGGTCGGGCCGAACGACCCCGAGGCGTACCCGTCGGGGGTCTTGGCCGGACCGGCGTAGTACACGGCCATATCGCGCATGTACTGCGGCATCGGCTCGCCCGCGTCCAGGCGCTCCTTGATCTTGGCATGCGCGATATCGCGCGCCACGACCAGCGGGCCGGTCAGCGAAAGCCGGGTCTTCACAGGGTATTTGGACAGTTCGTCGCGGATCTCGGACATCGGCCGGTTCAGGTCGATCTTGACCACGTCACCGCCCAGGATGGCATCGGTCTGCTCCGGCAGGTACTGCGCCGGTTCCCGCTCGAGCTGCTCCAGGAACACGCCCTCGGGGGTGATCTTGGCCAGCGCCTGGCGATCCGCCGAACAGGACACCGCGATGGCGACCGGCAGCGACGCACCGTGCCGGGGCAGGCGGATGACGCGCACGTCATGGCAGAAGTACTTACCGCCGAACTGCGCGCCGATCCCGAAGGACTGGGTCAGCTTGAAGACCTGCTCCTCGAGCTCCAGATCACGGAAGCCGTGCGCGGACATCGAGCCCTCGGTCGGCATATTGTCCAGATAGTGCGCGGAGGCGTATTTCGCTGTCTTCAAAGCGAATTCGGCGCTGGTGCCGCCGATGACGACCGCCAGGTGGTACGGCGGGCAGGCCGCGGTGCCGAGCGAGCGGATCTTCTCGTCCAGGAATTCCAGCATGCGATCCGGGTTCAGGATCGCCTTGGTCTCCTGGAACAGGAAGGACTTGTTGGCCGAACCGCCGCCCTTGGCCATGTACAGGAACTTGTATGAGGGCTTGGCGGGATCGCCTGCGGCCGAATACAACTCGACCTGCGCGGGCAGATTGTTGCCGGTGTTCTTCTCATCCCACATATTGATGGGCGCGAGCTGGGAGTAGCGCAGGTTCAGCTTGGTGTAGGCGTCGAACACACCGCGCGAGATCCACTCCGCGTCGTCCGCGCCGGTGAGCACGCCCTCGGACTTCTTGCCCATCACGATGGCGGTGCCGGTGTCCTGGCACATGGGCAGGATCCCGCCCGCGGAGATGTTCACGTTCTTGAGCAGATCCAGGGCCACGAACCGGTCGTTACCGCTGGACTCCGGATCATCGATGATCTTGCGAAGCTGTGCCAGGTGCGCGGGCCGCAGGTAGTGGCTGATGTCATGCATCGCCTCCGCGGTCAGCATGCGCAGCACCTCGGGCTCCACCTGCAGGAAGGTGCGCCCGTTCACCTCGAACGTGCTGACCCCCTCGGTCGTCAGCAACCGATACGGCGTCTCATCGGCACCGATCGGCAGCAGATCCGAATACAGGAAATCAGGCGCGGTCAAGGTTCGCACTCCTCGAGCAGGGCTGGGGGCTGTCCAGCCGACGGTTCAAGCACAGAGACTTTATCCACCGCCCCGGTACCGCCTCCGCGCAGGCAGTCCTAACCGGAAATATCGCCCGTGGGATCGCATTTGCACTTGCATTTGCACACACGAAGTTTGCTGAGACCGTTTCCCGCCCCGCCCCGCGCTGTCAGACTCGGTCCGTGGCTATTCCACGCGGGGCTCGGGAACGCCGAGCCGAGAACACCGATCGACACCAAACCATCAGCAGGCGAAGGCCTTTGCCCGCCATCCTGGGCGACCGCTTCCGGCGACTACGCGAAGCCGGCGATATCACCCAGCGGACCGCGGGTAGGGCCATCCACGCCGACGCCTCCAAGATCAGCCGCCTCGAATCGGGGCGCACCCACTGGCATGAGGACGACGCCGCGGTCCTGCTCGACCTCTACGGCGTCCCCGCCGCCGCCCGGCAGCGCTATCTGACCTGGGCACAGCGGGTCAACGGCCCGAGCTGGCCGGATTATGACGATACGGACGCCGACTCCGGACTGGACGCGCTGCTCGGTGACGTGCCGCTGCAACTCGTCCGCGGCTATGAGCACGGGGTCATCCCGGCGCTGCTGCAGACCCGCGAGTACGCGGACGCGGCGCTGCGCATGTCCCGGGAAGAGCTGTGCGAGGACGATGTGACCGCGGTACTGGAGTTGCGCATGCGCAGCCAGGAGATGCTCTTCGACCGGCATCCGCCCACGGTCTGGCTCGTCGTCGAGAAGACCGCGCTGCTGCGGCCCGTCGTCGATACGACCCTGTGGCACAGGCAGATCGATCATCTGCTCATGCTCGCCGAACTCCCCCACGTGACCGTACAACTGCTCGACGATGCCGCGTGCGGACCCGCACGAACCGGCGAATCCTTTACATACCTCCGATTCCGGAATTTCCGGCTGCACGAATTGGTGCGCACACAACAGCTGTCCGGGGCGATCTGCCGGGATCTGCCCGCGGACACCGAACCGTATCTGCGCACCGCGGACCGGCTGGCCATGCTCGCCGCGGCCCCGCGAGCGAGCATCGAGCGAATCGGCGAACTCCGTCGCGCGGTACCCGAGCCGGGTGCACAACCCGGCCCCGGGGCGGGCTAGCGATGCCCGAGACGCGATGTCCGAGTGCGGATTTGTGTGAATCCCGGTGCGGATTGTGCGAATCCGCACAGGTTGCACCTTCAAGTCGGGGGGTGTTACCTGTGATGATGCGCTTGTCGGCGGCGGGGAGGATCTAGCATGGCAGCAGACACCGGGAGTGGAATCGTGACCGAAACCCGTTGGCTCGACGATGTCGAGACGCGTGCGTGGCTGGGATTCGTGTTCACCCGCGACCTCATCGCCGCCGCGGTCGGGCGGGATTCGCTGCGCGAATCCAATCTGACCTATGTCGAATACACGGTACTGGCCCGGCTGGCCGACGCACAGGACCATCGGCGCAGCTTCGCCGAACTGGCCGGGGTGCTGGAATGGTCGCAGAGCAGGCTCTCGCATCAGATCACCCGGATGGAGAAGCGCGGGCTGGTGGCCCGCGAATCGATTCCCGACGATGCCCGGCGCACCGCCGCCGTACTCACCGCCAAGGGCGAGCAGGTACTGGCCGGAGCCGCGCCCGCACATGTGGAAAGCGTGCGGCGGCACATGATCGATGTGCTGGACAGCGGGCAGCTCACCGCGCTGGCCGATATCTACGACACCTTATTGGCGCACCACCGAAGACCCGATACGAGGAACCCCATCTGAGCGAAAAATACCCGTCGACCGGCGTTTGGTTTGGCACACGGGGGGTAGTGGGTAAGACTAGGCTCGGCACCGGCTTCCGACGGCGGTCGGCACCGAGCGCATGGTCGGCAAACGACCGCCGCGCTAGTTGACTCGAGTGTGTGCACCCCGACCTGGCCTTAGCGAAAGGGGCAGGAGTTTTCATGTCCGACGTGTCCATAAGCCTTTCGGCGGATTCGCAGCCCGCGGGTTCTGTCGACAACCTGCTCCCGCAGCTCGTCGAACACCTGCGGCAGAACCGCACCGAACTGCGCGAGGAGTGGGCCCGTCGCATCACCGATGCCCAGCTGCTGACCGCCATGACCCCGGAGGAGATCTTCTCCGAAGCGACCTCGGTCTACGACAACTACGTCGAGGTGCTCGAAACCGGTAGCGTCGAAGCGCTGCAGGCCTACGCGCGTGATCTGTCCGAACGCATCATCCCGCGAGGCGTCGAAACCGACGAGGTCGTCGGCATCGTGCTACTGCTTCGAGATGTGCTGGCCCGCAGCCTCTTCGAGAAGTATCAGACCGACTTCGAATTGCTCAAGCGGGTGCTGGACGCGTACGAACCAGCCGCCAACCGCATCGCCAACACCGTGGCCGTCTCCTTCGTGCAGGAGCGCGAGCGCGTTATCCGCCAGCAGCAGGAGGCGATTCGCGAACTCTCCACCCCGGTGTTGCAGGTGCGCGAGCAGTTGCTCATCCTGCCCATCATCGGCGTGCTGGACTCCCAGCGGGCACGCCAGCTCACCGAACAGCTGCTGCGCGCGATTCGCGCCAACCGCGCCAAGGTCGTCGTCATCGATATCACCGGTGTCCCCGCGATCGACTCCACGGTCGCCAACCACTTGGTGCAGACCGTGGACGCGTCCGGCCTGATGGGCGCGAACGTGATCATCACCGGTCTGTCCTCGGAGATCGCGCTCACCCTGGTCACCATCGGCCTGGATCTGTCGAAGATGAACGCGGTCGGCGACCTCCAGGGTGGTATCGAAGAGGCCGAGCGGCTCCTGGGCTACGAAGTGTCGCGTGTCCCCGCTGACCGCGACGGACGGTAACCCGGGACAGGGCCCATGCCGGTACCCATTCTGAAGCAAGGCACCTATCTGATCGCGTCGGTGCAGTCCGCACTCACCGACGCCGATACCGAACGCCTGCAAGACGATCTGATGAAATACGTCAGTAAGTATCGAGCACAGGGCATCATCGTCGATGTCACCGCAATCGACGTAATGGACTCCTTTGCCGCGAGATCACTGCGTACCATCGCCCACATGACCAAGCTGCGCGGCGCGGAGACGGTCATCGTCGGTCTGCAACCCGAGGTCGCTTTCGCGATGGTGCAACTCGGCCTCACCTTCGAAGGTATGCATACCGCACTGGATCTGGAGGAAGGGCTGGCCTGGCTCAACCACAAGATCAGTAATCGGGGCCAGCGAGACGGTCGTGATCGTGGCCGCTGAAGTCATGGTGATCGCGGTGAAGGTGTCCAACGACATCGTGACCGCTCGGCAGGCGGGGCTGGAGCTGGCAAGCACTCTCGGCTTCTCGCTATCCGATCGCACCATGATCGCCACCGCGATCTCCGAAGTGGCGCGCAATATCACCAGTTATGCGGGCACCGGCGAGATCAGGCTCGCGGTCGGCGAACGGGAAGGCCGCCGCTCGATGGTGGTGCAGGCCCAGGATCAGGGGCCGGGAATCATCGATATCGATCGCGCGCTGGAAGACGGCTATTCCACCGGACGCGGTCTGGGACTTGGTCTTCCGGGTGCGCGCCGGCTGATGGACGGCCTCGTCATCACCTCCAAACCCGGGCACGGCACGCTCGTGGAGATGTGGAAGTGGGTGCCGCGCAATGCGTGAGGACGGGTTCATCGGCACGGTCGAATGGGCCGTCGCCGGGCGTGCCCTCCCCGGGCAACGCGTCTCCGGGGACCGCTCCGTCATTCTCGACGCGGGCGGCGGCTCAGTGCTTTTCGCGGTCCTGGACGGACTCGGACACGGCGCGGCGGCGGCGGACGCGGCCGATCGCGCGGCCCAGGTGCTGTCCGAAAACCGCGCCGAGCCTTTGGATGTGCTGATTCTGCTGTGTCATCGCGCCATGTCCGACACCCGCGGCGCGGCGGTATCGCTGGCGCTCTTCGATGCCGGTGATCGACTGACCTGGCTCGGTGTCGGCAATGTCGAATCCCGCATTGTCGCGGCGGCTCCCGGCAAACCGGCGATTCGCGCGGCGGCCCTGCTGTCCGGCGGCATCGTCGGCTATCTGCTGCCGCCGAATCTGCAATCGCAGACCGTGCCGATCCGACCGGGCGATCTACTGCTCATGTCCACCGACGGCATCACCAGCGACTACTCCGACGGAATCGATTTGGCCAAGCCGACTTCCGAGATCACCGCCGATATTCTGGCGCGGCACGCCAAGGACACCGACGACGCGATCGTGCTCGCGGCCCGCCATCGCGGGCATACGGTGCGATCCCTGCACTCACCACCGGAGCACCACGCATGAGTTCGGCGCTGGCGGCCTTCCGCGACGCGTACACCGGTGCGCTGCGGCTGCATCTGCGCGCACCCAATCAGAACACCCTGGCCGAAGGCTATGAACTCGGGCGGCGCGCGCTGGTCGAGGGCGTGAGCATTCTCGATCTCACCGAACACCACTTCCGGATTCTGGAAGAGCAGGGCATGGCCCCGGTCAGCGATGACGAACGTGCCGAGGCCGCACTGGAATTCCTATTGCAGACCATGGCCGCGCTGGACGTGGCCACCCGCGGCTTCCTGGACGGCACCCGCCGGTATGAGCAACAGCGTTCGCGCGCGGACGATCTCGCGGGCCGCGACGCCTTCCGCACCGCGCTGGTGGAATCGCTGCAGGACGGTTTCTTCGTGGTGGACGCGGATGGCACGCTGGTGGAGGTCAATACGGCCTTCGGCGCGCTCACCGGGTACGGCCCCGATGGCGTGCCCTATCCGCTCCCCCATCCGTGGACCGTGGCCGAAGCGCCGCGCTATCCGGATCTGGGCACCGACGCCGCGCGCTTCGTCATGCCGATTCGCCATCGCGACGGCCGCCGCCTCTGGCTGGCCGTCTCCACCAGTTCACTGGTGAAACCCGAGAACGGCGAACGCATTTTCGTCGGCACCATTCGCGATGTGACCGCCGAACACGACGCCCAGGCCCGCGATCAGGCGGTCTCGCGGCTGGCCACCGCGGTCGGCGCGGCCACCAGCGTGGTCGAGGTGCTCACCGTCGGCCTGGAGGAATTGCGCCGGGCGGTCGGCGCGGAATCCGCGGTGGTATCGGTCTGGCCCAATCGCCATACCGGTCCGGAACTCTATGTCTCCGAAGACAATCCGCAGCTGGAGACGGTCGCCGCCGGAGGTATCGCACTGCGATCCGGTGCGAGCGCGGACCCGATTCCGCTGGGCGGCAGGGAATCCCGGCAGGTGCTCGATGCCCGCGCCCGAGCCCTGCTGGATCGGGCGCGACTGCGGCCCGGCCGCACCATGTTCGCGATTCCCGAGGGCGCGTCGAGTTCGGAGGGCATTGTCGCCCCGCTCGGCGAGGCCGGGGATTCGGCGCTGTGGCTGCGATTCGCCACGCCCCGCGCCATCGCCCCCGAGGATTGGGCGCTGTTCTCGCTGCTGGTGGGGCATTTGAGCCTGGCGGTGCAGCGGGCGCGCAACTTCGATCAGGCGCGCTCGACCTCGCTGACGCTACAGCGCGCCATGCTCGGCCCGATCGAATTGCCGCCGCGCTTCTCGGTGCATTACGAACCCGCCCTGCCGCCATTGGAAATCGGCGGCGACTGGTACGACGTGGTGCGCCTGGCGGACGGCACCATGGGCGTGGTGGTCGGCGACTGTGTCGGTCGAGGGCTGTCCGCAGCCGTCGTCATGGGCCAATTGCGCACCGCCGCACGCGCATTGCTGCTACGCGGGGCCGGACCGGCGCAGTTGCTCGCCGAACTGGACACCGTCGCCGCCCGCATTCCCGGCGCCATGTGCACCACCGTCTGCGCCGCCATCCTGGATCCCGTGCGCGGTCTGGTGCGCTATTCCAGTGCCGGGCATATGCCGCCGGTGCTGGCCGAACCCGGTACGCGCGGAAGGCTTCTCGAAGGCGGGCGGGCGGTGCCGCTGGCCACCTTCGATCCGCCGCGCCGTCCCGAGGCCACCACCGCGCTGGCCCCCGGCTCCACCCTGGTGCTGTTCACCGACGGCCTGGTCGAACAGCGCGGTGTCGATATCGATGATCGCTTCGTCGAGCTCGCCGACGAATTGACCGGCGTCGCTGGACAATTGCCGCGCGAGGTGGCCGATTCGGTGCTGTCCCGGCTACGCCCGGCGGGCGGCTACGACGATGACGTGGCGCTGGTGGTCTACCGCCAGCCGCCCAAACCGCTGCGTCTGGACGTGCCCGCAACCCCGAGCGAATTGTCCCGTATGCGCCGCGAACTCAAATCCTGGCTGGCCGCCGCCGCGATACCGCATGACAGGGCGGGCGATCTCATCGCGGCCGCCAATGAGGCACTGAGCAACAGCATCGAACACGCCTACCTCAACGGCGACTCCGGACGCGTCGAGCTGACCGCCGAATGTGGGCTCGACGCAGTCACTCTCATCATCACCGATACCGGTATCTGGCGGCCGCAACCTTCGGATCCCGGCCATCGCGGCCGCGGTATCGCCATGATGCGCGCCCTCACCGATGAGCTGGAGATCGATCACGCCGGACCCGGCACCCGGGTCCGCATGATCTCCCGTTTGCCCGCAGTCGCTTTCTCGGCGGCCAGTCGCGTGTGAACATGGAAGGCACATATGCGCCATTGCCTTCCTGACCAAGCAGAAACGGTGCGGTAGCTGGGTATTTCGCGATCATCCGGCAACTGAAACGAAACCGATGTCGCAGACGATGCAACATGATTGGACGGATCATGGCAGATTGTTCCAACGTGACCACTAACTCCGGAGACGCGTATCCCCCCGGCGAGACGATGACCACCACGGTCACCGTGCACGACGGCGCCACGGTCCTCGCGGTGATCGGTGAGGTCGACCTGGCGACTGCGCCCGCACTCGAGAACGCGATCGATTCGACACTGTCCGGTAAACCCGGCGCGCTCGTCATCGATCTGTCCGAGGTCAGCTTCCTGGCCTCCGCGGGCATGGCCGCCCTGGTTGCCGCCCATCAGCGCGCGGGCGGTACCCGTATCGCCGTCGTCGCCGATGGGCCCGCCACCAGCCGCCAATTGAAGATGACCAATCTGGATCAGGTGTTCGCACTGCACTCCACGCTGGACCAGGCGCTCACCGCACTCACCGAGAACTGAGCTCCGGCACATTCGAGAATCGAGTTCGGGCACAGACGAATCGAGCCCCGCCGCGACGGTCGCGGCGGGGCTCAGCTCTGGTACGGGGTCGGTACGGAATCAGTCGCAGATGGCGCGCAGCTGCTCGATCAGCTTGACCCGATCGGCGGGCGTGGCGGCCAGCGGCACCACATTGAGCGCGGTCACCCCGGCCTCGCGGAACGCGGCCACGCGCTCCTTGACGAAACCGGCCGAACCGATCAGGCAGACATCGCGCACCAGATCATCCGGCACCGCCTTGGCGGCCTCATCCTTTTTGCCCTGCAGGAACAGTTCCTGGATGCGATCGGCCTCGGCGCCGTAGCCGTACTTGGTGGCCAGGGTGTGATAGAAGTTCTTGCCCTTGGCGCCCATACCGCCGATGTACAGCGCCAGATGCGGCTTCACGAATTCGCGCAGCGGCTCCACGTCATCGCCGATGGCGAGCGCGGGCCCGGCGAACACCTCGAGTTTGCCCAGGGACGGATCACGCTTGGCCAGACCGGCTTTGAGCGAATCACCCCAGATGTCATCGGCCTTCTCCGGCAGGAAGAAGATCGGCTGCCAGCCCTCGGCGAGTTCGGCGGCGAGCTCCACATTCTTCGGGCCCAGCGCCGCGAGCAGCACCGGAATGTTCTCGCGCACAGGGTGATTGATCAGCTTGAGCGGCTTGCCCAGCCCGGTGCCCTGCCCCTCGGGCAGCGGAATGTTGTAGTACTTGCCCTGGTACTCCAGGCGTTCGCGCTTCCACACCTTGCGGCAGATCTCCAGCGCCTCGCGGGTGCGGCCGATCGGCGCGTCATAGGGCACGCCGTGGAAGCCCTCGATCACCTGCGGGCCGGACGCGCCCAGACCCAGAATGAACCGGCCGTCCGAGACGTAATCCAGACCTGCGGCCGTCATGGCCGTCAGCGTGGGCGTGCGGGTGTACAGCTGCAGAATGCCCGACGCGAGCTGCACCCGTTCGGTCTTGGCGGCCAGATAGCCGAGCGCGCTCACCGCGTCGAACGAGTACGCCTCGGGCACGAAGACGATATCCAGGCCCGCCCGTTCGAGGTCGGCGACCTCGGCGGCTACCTCTTTGAAGCCGTCCGTGTAGTTGATCGATAGACCGATACGCATGACCCGGACCTTACCGATCTGCTCGACGCCCGCTCACACGGGCCGGGTCCGGACGAACCCGGCGGACGGCCCAGCGACGGCCGAGCCACCGCGCACCGGTACCGTTAGCGGCGAATCTCGCTCGATCACACGCACTCTCAAGGAGGCCATTCCTCATGACTCAGGACGCCGCGCAGACCGGCACCAGCTTCGGTGACTCGACCCTGCAGGGCTACCTGGATGAGCTGGCCGCCAAGGTGCCCGCGCCGGGTGGCGGCGCGGTGGCCGCGCTGCACGCCGCGCAGGGGGCCGCGCTGGTCGCCATGGTGGCGCGCTACACCACCCGCGCCAAGGACGCCGAGAACCGGCCGGTCATCGATCGCATCATCGTGGCGGCCGATATCGCCCGTGATCGCGCGCTGGCGCTGGCCGATGCCGATGCCGCCGCCTTCACCGCGGTCGGCGCGGCCTATAAACTGCCCAAGGAGTCCGGCGAGGAGCAGGCCGCGCGCGCCGAGGCCATTACCGCCGCCCTGCTGGGCGCGGCGCGGGTACCGGCCGCCGTGGTGGCCGCCGCCGACGAAGTCGTCTCGCTCGCAAGCGAATTGCTGCCCATCGGCAATCCGAACGTGGTCACCGATATCGGCGCGGCCGCCGATGCCGCCCGCGCCGCCGCGGCAAGTTCGCAGCTCAATATCGCCATCAATGTGGCCTCGCTCGACGCCGGGGCGGGCGCGGAGTTCGCTCCGGTGCTCACCCAGATCGAGGAGATCATCGCGCGGGCCGAGGCGCTGCACAACGACGTAGTGCTCTCGATCACCAAATAGCCCCTCGATCAGGCGTTTCCAACTTCCCACGCCGCAAACTAGGTCACGAAGCGGGAACATTTCCGGAAGAATGGGATGATCAGGTCATAGGCTGAGCCTCCAGACCACACCCTTTCGAAGGGATGGACCCATGCGGAAAGCATTGCGCCTTCTGTTCGTCGCATCGACACTCGCGGCAGCAGCCGCATTCGGCTCCGGAGCCGCGGGGGCGGTGGGTGTCTCACCCAATCTCCCGGCGGTGCAGGCGATTACGCCGGGGCCCGGTGAAACGGTCGGGATAGCCGCGCCGGTCAGGGTGCGCTTCACCGAACCCGTCGCCGATCGCGCTCGCGCCGAACAGGCCGTGAGCGTTCGCGCCGACACCTCCCTCGCCGGGCACTTCTCCTGGGTAGACGACCGACAGTTGACCTGGACTCCGGCCGCGTACCTGCCCACCTCATCGCCTATCACGGTGTCGGTGGGTCGCCTGCACACCCAGTTCGAAACCAACGGCGGCACAACGGCGGACGCGGATATGTCCGCGCACACCTTCACCGTCTCCATCGGCGGGGTACCGGTGCGCACCATGCCGGCCTCGATGGGCAAACCCGGCTGGGAGACCCCGACGGGCACCTTCCCGGTGCTGTCGCACGATCGTTCGGTGACCTTCGACTCGCGCACCATCGGCATTCCGCTGAGCGATCCGCAGGGCTATCTGATTCAAGGTGAATTCGCCGAAAGGCTCACGTGGGGAGGCGTTTACGTACACTCCGCCCCGTGGTCGGTGGATTCACAGGGCAACTCGAACGTCAGCCACGGGTGCATCAACCTCGCACCGGCCGACGCCGAGTGGTACTACGACAATGTCTCGCTCGGCGACCCCGTCACCGTCCACTGGTAGTGGGAGGAACAGGTGTGGGGGCAGGCCCCCACACCTCCTGACGCGAACGAATGATCAGCGTGCGGATTCGGCGGCCTGGACGACATGACGCATGAGCAGGGCCGTGGTGACGGGACCGACGCCACCGGGAACCGGGCTCAGGGCCGCTGCCTTGCCGGTGACGGATTCGGCATTCACATCGCCGGTGATTCCGCCGTTCTCATCCTCATTGGTGCCGACGTCGATGACCGTCGCGCCGTCCCGGATGTGCTCGGCGGTGACCAGGCCCGCGCGGCCGACCGCGGCGACGACGATATCGGCGGCCGAGGTCACGGCCGGGAGATCGGCGGTGCGGGAGTGCGCGACCGTGACGGTGGCATTCTCGGCCAGTAGCAGCTGAGCCAGCGGCTTACCGACGATATTGGAACGGCCGATCACCGCCACCAGGCGGCCTTCCAGCGGAATGCCGTGGAACTTCGCGAGCTCCACGACCGCCTCGGAGGTGGCGGGCGGGAAGCCCGGCAGGCCGGAGGCGAGCAGACCCAGCGAGAGCGGGCTGACGCCGTCCACATCCTTGGCCGCGGCGATCGCCAGACTCACATCATCGAGACCGACGCCCTTGGGCAGCGGGGTCTGCAGCATGATCGCGTCCACGGACGGGTCGGCGGACAGTTCGGTGAGCTTGGCGCGAATCTCCTCGGCGGTCGCCTCGACACCGAGATCGACGTTCTCACAAGTGATTCCATTGCGCTCGGCGGCGCGATTGAGCGACTTCACGTACCAGGTGCTGGCCGGATCGTCATTGGCGATCACCAGTGCCAGGCGAGCCGGGGCCCCGTTCTCGGTGAGCGCGGCGGCGCGGGCCTTGGTGTCGGCATTGATGGCGGCGGCGAGTTCCTTGCCGATGAGCGAAGTCGTGTCCACGGAAGTACACCCTATCGCCCGGGCGATGCCGCCCGGTAACCCGCGCACGCCCGATGGACTCGGAACCCGGGCCGTGCTGCGCGCTCACACGCGCGGGCGCGCGCCCGCGACACGCGCGCCTTCCCGCCCGTGGTGACCGTCAAACCCACGAAAATCACTTCGGCAAATACCCGACAACGGCTGTGGTCAGCCGTATTGTGTCCCCAATCGGTACCGAGCCACCAGTCAGCAAAGTGAGTAGATAACCCAGCAAGCATGCGTGACCCTCTTTCGGAAAGGTCGACAGCAGTGCAGATCGCCAGGCGTTTTCCTACAGTTCTCGCGGCGGCGGCAGCCGCCCTGACCCTGTTCGGCCCGGGCATCGCCCACGCCGACCCCGGCCCGCTCTACAACTCCGCACAGGACAATTTCACCGACGGTGACGCCGGCGCGGGACTCGCGGACCTGCGGAACCTGCTCGCCGAATCCCCCGATGACGCGCAAGCGCTTGCGCTGCAAGCCATTTGGTCCGATTACACGGGCGATCTGCTCACCCGCGAGGTGGCGCTGAACCGGCTGCAGGGCGTCGACCCGCAGCTCGCGGACCGCACCCGCAACCTCTTCCACGCCATCGGCGCGGCCGTGGGCACCCTGCCCAATCCGATTCCGGCCATCGCCGGACCGAGCACCGGCATCGCCGTGCTGGGCTACGGTCTGCTGCCCGACGGCAGCATGCGCCCCGAACTGGTGAACCGGTTGCAGGCGGCCTGGCTGCAGGCCATCGCCTCGCCCATGTCCCCGATCCTGGTCACCGGCGGCAACCCGCAGAACGGCATCACCGAGGCCGCGGCCATGCAGGGCTGGTTGATCGGCCACGGCATCCCCGCCGCCCGCATCATCGCCGACCACCGCGCGGGCTCGACCGTGCAGAACGCGCTCTACGGCGCGGATATGCTCCGCAAAGCGGGCGCGACCAGCGCGATCGTGGTCACCTCCCCCAATCACATCCGGCGCGCGGTGGCCGATTTCATCGTCGCGGGCATCCCCGTCGTCGGTGCCACCACCTCCCTGGAGCAGCTCGTCTCCCAGCTCCCCCCGCCCGCCAAGAACAGCCAGCGCGGCATCTACCTCGACGCCACCCGCACCATGCTGCTGCCCGTCGAGCGCTGATCCTCCGAGCTCCGCACCGTGCCCGTTTCGACCCGCGTGGGAACCGCGCAGGTCGGAACGGGCACAATTGCGCGGTGAGCACTACCGGAATCGATACCCTTATCGCTCGTCTGCGGACGGCCGGGTGCGTTTTCGCGGAGGACGAGGCGGCGCTGCTGATCGCGGCGGCCACCGATGACGAACAGCTGGAAACGCTGGTCGAACGCCGGATCGCGGGCTTCCCGCTGGAACATCTGCTGGGCTGGGCCGAATTCCGGGGACTCCGGGTGGCGGTCGCGCCGAATGTGTTCGTGCCCCGGCAGCGCACCGGATTCCTGGTCGAACAGGCAATCGCCCTGGGGCGCGCGATGATTCGAACCGAGAGTGCCGATCGAAACGACGAAACGACGGATGTCACCCTGAGCAGCGAACCGATGACCGTACTCGATATGTGCTGCGGCAGTGGCGCATTGGGCATGGCCTTCGCGATCGAGGCTGCGGCCGAAGGCATTCGGGTCGACTTGACCGCGACCGATATCGAGCCCGCCGCCGTGGCGTGCGCGCGAACCAATCTCGCGCCGCTCGGCGCACGAGTCGTCGAGGGTGACCTCTTCACGCCCGTGCCCGCCGAACTCCGCGGCCGAGTGCGCATCCTGCTGGCGAACACCCCGTATGTGCCGTCCGCCGCAATTGCCTCCATGCCGCCCGAGGCCCGCGATCACGAACCGCGCGTGGCCCTGGACGGCGGCGCGGACGGCCTGGACGTACTGCGCCGCATCGCGGCGGTCGCCACCGACTGGCTGGCGCCGGGCGGACATCTCCTGGTCGAGGAGAGCGAGGCACAGGCTCCGCGCGCCGTCCAGCTCATGCGCGACCACGGTCTGCACGCCCGCATCGCCGAGGATGACGAACTCGGCGCGACCGTGGTCATCGGCACCCGGCCCGCGCTATCGGGCGCGGCCGCATGAGCATTCGCGGGATTCTGTTCGATATCGACGACACTCTGATCGATTATTCGGCGACGGCTCGGGTCGGTCTGCTGCGGCATTTGCGGGCGGAGGATCTGCTGGATTACTTCCTCTCGCCCGAGGAGGCGGTGCTGCTGTGGCGGGCGCTCGAGGAGGAGGAGTATCCGCGATTCCTGGCAGGTGAGCTCACTTTCACCGGGCAGCAGCAATTGCGGACCAAGCGTTTTCTGTCCCATATCGGGGTGAAGGAGCGGGATCCGGTGGCGTGGTTCGCGCGCTATGCCGCGCGGCGCGATACCGCGTGGGCGGCCTTCCCCGATGTGCCGCCGACGCTGCGCGGACTGTCCGGGCAGGTCGCGCTCGGGGTGGTGTCCAATTCGTCGCAGGCGCATCAGCAGGGCAAGCTCGAGGCCGTGGGATTGCATGAGCATTTCGGCAATGCCGTGCTGTGCTCGGCGGAATTCGGTGCGGCCAAACCGGATCCGAGCATTTTCCTGGCGGGCTGCGCGATGATCGGCCTGCCACCGGATCAGGTCGCCTATGTCGGCGATCGCTTCGACACCGACGGCATCGGCGCGCGCGATGCGGGCCTGCGCGCCTACTGGCTCGATCGCACGGCGCGCGGGGTGGCGCATCTCGACGGCGTCACGGTGATCCCATCACTATCCGAATTGAGCGCGACGACCTTCGGGCACTTCGACCCGCACTGAGCCGAGCGCGCCGCCGGACACCGGGTCCGGCGGCGCGACATCGTGCCGAAAAGCTATTTGCGGCCCGTGAATTCGTCCATGGAGTGGTAGACGCCGACGGAGTTGAGGTAGAAGTCGCGCACCTTGAGCGGTAGCAGCCCGGAGATGGCGCGGTTCAGGCGCGAGGTCCAGGGCAGCACCACCAGCGGGGAGCCCTTCTTCATTTCCTCCCAGGAGGTGTTCACCACCTCGTCCTGTTCCAGGATCGGGGTGAACAGGAAACCCTTGGCGCCGTCGAACATTCCGGTGTTGATGTAGGTCGGGCAGACCGTGGTCACCTTCACATGCGTATTGCCGGACTGCTCCAGTTCCAGTCGCACCGAATCCGACCAGCCCAGGGCCGCCCACTTGGAGCCCGCGTACACGCTCATGCGCGGATTGGCGACCAGCGCCGCCGAGGAGGCGATGTTCAGCACCCGCGCGTCGCCGGTGCCGTTGACCATGGCGGGCAGGAATTCCAGCGTGATGTACATGGGCGCAAGGGAATTGATGGCGACGGTCTTCTCGATATCGCCGCGGTTCTCGGTCTCCCAGAAGTATCCGTTGCCGCGCACGATGCCCGCGTTGTTGATGAGCACATCGATATCGCCGACCTCACTGCGCACCGCCGCCCCGGATTCGGCGATGGCGTCGCGATCGGAAACGTCGACCACATAGTGGTGAATCCGGCTGCCGCCCAGCGCCGCCAGTTCGGTGGCGGTCTGCTTGAGCGCCTCGGCGTTGATATCCCACAGCACCACATCGGCGGCCCGTTCGCGCACCGCGCGCTCGGCGAACGATTTGCCCAGGCCCATGGCCGCGCCCGTGACCAGAACCTTCTTGCCCGCAACGTCTTTCATTACCCCGGTACCCCTTTGTCTCGAGTCAGCGAATCACTTCTGGCGCAGCGTCTTCATCACGCCCAGGAAGAGCGTCATGGTCTTGGCCCACACCTGCTCCGACATACCCGGCAGCGGGGCGATGGGCAGCATGCGCTGCACCGCGATGGTCTGGGTGTCGACGTATTTGAGCAGGCCCTCGGGACCGTGCCGGCGGCCGGTGCCGGAGATGCCGAGCCCGCCCGACGGTGCGGCGACCGAACCCCAGGCGGCGATGAAGCCCTCGTTGACGTTCACCGATCCGGCGTTCACACGGGCCGCGACCTCGCGCCCGCGCTCGGTATCCCGGCTCCACACACTGGCATTGAGCCCGTACGCGGTGTCATTGGCCTGCGCCACGGCCTCGTCGTCACTGGCGACGCGGTAGACCGAGACGACCGGGCCGAAGGTCTCCTCGCGGTACACGGTCATGCCCTCGCGCACCTCGGCCAGAATGGTGGGCTCGTAGAAGTACGGGCCGAGTTCCGGGCGGGCCTTGCCACCGGCGAGCACCTTCGCGCCCTTGCTCACCGCATCGTCGACATGCGTGCTGACGGTGTCGATCTGACGCGGGAAGGTGAGCGAGCCGATCTCGTAATCGAAATCGAGGGTCTTGCCGAGGCTCAATTCCTTGGTGTTGGCGACGAATTCGGTGATGAACTGGTCATACACCTTGTCGTGCACGTAGATTCGCTCGATCGATTCGCACAGCTGCCCGGCCGAGGCGAAGCAGGCGCGCACCGCGATCTTGGCGGCCTTGGACACATCGGCGTCTTCGAGCACCAAAAGCGGGTTCTTACCGCCCAATTCGAGCGAGTACCCGATGAGCCGCTCCCCCGCCTGCTGGGCGATGGTGCGGCCGGTGGCGCTGGAACCGGTGTAATCGACGTAGTCGGCGCGTGCGATGACCTCGGGTCCGAGCTTCGCGCCGCGACCCAGGACCGCCTGCCACAGGCCCTTGGGCAGGCCCGCGCGCTCGGCGATATCGATGGCCCACAGCAGGGTGAGCGCGGTCTGATTGTCCGGGCGGCCGATGACGGCATTACCGGCGAGCAGTGCGGGCAGCGCATCGGAAGCGCCCAGTGCGAGGGGGTAGTTCCACGGTGAGATGACCGCGACCACGCCCTTGGGCCGGTTGCGCACCTCGACCTGGGTGAGCACCGGCATGACGCCGCGCGGTTTGCGGTGTGCCAGTAGGCGTTTGCCCTCGGCGGCGTAGTAGCGGGTGTTCACCGCGACATCGGAGACCTCGTCGAACGCGTGCACGCGGGACTTACCGGTCTCGAGCTGCACGATATCGAGGATGGTGTCCTGTTCGGCGAGTACCAGATCGTGAATGCGGCGCAGCAGCGCGGCGCGCTCGCCGACCGGCGTCCTGGCCCACTCGGCCTGTGCGGTGCGGGCGGTGGCGAAGGCGGTCTCCACATCGGCGATGGAGGACTGCGGCAGATCGGCGATCTTGGCGCCGGTGGCGGGTGCGAACACCTCGACCGAGGGCGCGCCGCCCGCGACAGCGTGCGCGAGCAAGCGCTGCACCAGGTCGAACGGCAGTGCGTCAGCGGCGGCGAGCTGCGGGGCAGTCGACATTGGTCGCCCTCTCGATAGCGCCCGCGGGTCCGGCCGCGGTGCGTGGAAGCAATTTTCTGAACACCTCTGTTAGGTGAACACTAGTGTTAGATTAATGTCCGTGCCACACCCCATGTCAAGCACCTGGAGCAGTCGATGACCTCGGCCACCCCCGCCACCCGCCGCGGCCGCCCGCCGCAAACGGCCCAGCAGGCCGATCAGGTGCGCGCCCGCATCGTGCTGGCCACCGCCGACGTCTTCGCCCAGCACGGTTCGCGCGGTTTGAGTGTGGCCCGAATCATCGAGGCCGCGGGCTTGGCGCGCCCCACCTTCTACCGCTATTTCGCCAATGCGACCGAACCGCTGCACGCGGTGCTGGCCATCTCCAATGACGATCTGGTCGGCGGTATCCGCACCGCGCTCGAACGCACCGAAGAGCCGGTGCAATTGGGCATCAATATGATCGAGGCCTACCTCTACTGGGCCGACGGCCACGGCCCCATGCTCTCGCCGCTGTTCGCCGAACTCCACGATCCGGGCTCCCCCGTCTCCCCGTACCGCGAACGGGCCATGGACGATATCCGCGCCCTCATCCGCGCCAAATTCGAGAAACTCGGCCGCCCCACCCCCGCCGACCTCGACCTGGACACCTGCCTGCAAACCTGCGAATTCGTCGTCTACCGCATCTCCGCAAACGGCGAACCAACCCCGGAAACCATCGCCGCGGCCCGCCTCACCATGATTCGCAGCTGCCTGGTCACCCTCGGCAGCCGCGAAGACGTCGAATACGCCCTCACGATTCCGGGCCTATTCGCGGGCTGAGCGATCCCGCACCCGGCCGATCGCCGCTGTGCAACCATGGGGCAATGCCCATGGCGCTCGAGCTCGCCGCCCAGCCGCTCACCGCGAATTGCGCTCGACTCTTCGCGGACCGCGATCATCTGCTGCTGGGGATCAGCCCGTTCAACAGCTATTTCACCCGGGACCGCATCGCGGAACTGACCCGCTGGGCCGCGAAAGAGTTCCGGCACATCCAGTTTCACCTGCCCGATACGCCATCGATCTTCACACTGCTGGCCCTGGGCTTTCCGGAAGACAAGGCGCGCAAGCGAGCCCATGAGAACGGGCTGAAAATGCGCAATCGCATTCGGGACGCAATCACCCTGGCGGGGCTGCCCGATGCGGACTCCCGAATCGTGAATTGGGCCTACGTCGACACCGATCCGGCATTCCTCGCACTGCATCGAGAAGTGCTGGCGCTCTTCGATATCGACTCGACGTTCCGGGAGCAGTGCCTAGAAACCTCGCGAAATGTCCTGCGGCACAGGCTGCCCGCCGGTACCGAACCAGAGATCGAACAGTGCGTTATCGCCGCGCGGTACTTCCTGGCCGAACTGCCGCTGTTCCTGGATACCCCGGGAATCGTCGGCAGCGAGTCATCGCTGTACGCCTACCACCGGCGTACCCCGTTCCTGGACGCGCTCTTTCGACACGATCTCCCGATTCGGCCCAGCGCCCGGCAGGGCTATCTCACCCTGTCACCGAGCCCGGAGACCATCGCAGATGACGGACACGATCGGCTCCACCACGGTGATATCGCACGACATGGTGCCCGCCAGTAGGGCTTTCACCTCGTCGTAGCCGACGTCGGCGCGCACCGCACCGGCGCGCTGGGCATGGTCCAGCAGATCCCGTAGACGGCCGGGCATATCGTGGCCGGCTCGCTGTCCGGCGCTCTCGACGTCGAATCCCGAGCCTGCCAAGGCTTGTGCGAGGCCGCGGTGGGTCGCACCCTCGCGGACGATGGCGGCGAAGTAGGAGAAGAAGGCCGGGCCGGGTTCCTCGGTGCGGGCGAGATCGTCGGCCAATTGGACCAGTGCGGCCATGCGATCGATGAGGATCGCCGCGAACAGTTCCTCCTTGGTCGGGAAATGCCTGCTGACGGTTCCAGTGCCGACCCCGGCCCGGCGCGCGATCTCATGGACGGGCACAGACAGCCCCTCGGCGGCGAAGACCTCGGCCGCCACCCGCAGCACCGTGTCCCGATTCCGCTGGGCGTCCGCGCGCAGGGGTCGATCGTTTCGCGGGTTTTCCATAGGCGGCACAGGGCCTTTCGCATCGGACGACAAACGGGATGGCCATCCCGTATAGTCCTAACCGGGATGCGCATCCCGATTCTAACGACTCCCTCGTGATCGAAGGCACGGATGAACTCGACGACACCCGGGCAGCGCTTCAACGCCGCCCGCATTCCCGATCAGAGCGGCCGTACGGCCGTCATCACCGGGGCCAATACCGGCCTCGGCTTCGAAACCGCCCGCATGCTCGCCGAACACGGCGCGACCGTGGTGCTGGCCTGTCGCGATCTCGGCAAGGCCGCTGCCGCCGCGGCACGCATCCGGACCGCCGCACCCGCCGCGGAGGTGCGCGTCCAGCACCTGGATCTGGACTCGCTCGCCTCCATTCACGCTGCGGCCGAACAACTCCGGGCCGACCACGCGCGCATCGACCTGCTGATCAACAATGCGGGCGGTATGCGCACCCGCTACGCCGTCACCGAGGACGGCTTCGAATCGACCTTCGCCACCAACCATCTCGGCCCGTTCGCGTTCACCGGACTGCTGCTGGATCGGCTGACCACGACACCGGGATCGCGCATCGTGACGGTCAGCAGCATCGGGCATCGGCGCGGCGATATCCACTTCGACGATTTGCAGGCCGAGCGCGAATACCGGTACGGCACAGCCTATTTCCAGTCCAAACTGGCGAATCTCATGTTCACCTACGAGCTGCAGCGCAGGCTCGCGGCGGCGGGTGCGCAGACCATCGCGGTCGCCGCGCATCCCGGTAACGCGCAGACCGAATTCGGCCGCGAACTGCCCCGGATCGCACAGGTTCTGCTGCACCCCGGGGCCCGGGTCGTCACCTGGTGGCTGCTGCAGAGCGCGACCATGGGCGCACTGGCGTCCGTGCGGGCCGCGGTCGATCCCGAGGCGCGCGGCGGCGACTACTTCGGCCCGCCGGGTCGCCTCCAGTTCACCGGTTATCCGGCCAAGGTCGAATCCACCGCGAAATCCCACGATCGAGCGGCGCAACTGCGGCTGTGGGCCGAATCCGAGCGACTCACGAAGGTGACCTATCCCTTGGCGCAACGGGTGGATCACTGAGTCGCCGAGCTCGCGCGACACGCTGTCGGCGTACTCGGGGCGACGCGGTGACGCCGAGTTCGTGAATACCTTCCGCCGCCTACGGCATCGATGCCCGAAATGGACCTACCGTGGGGTATGCGTACTTTCGTACATCTGCTGCTCTTCGCCTGTGCCATCGTGATCGCCGTCGGAACCTTCGGCCCATTGCTCGGCAGCGTGAACGCGCGCGATGTCCGGCTGGGGGATCTGCGCAATGGCTTCGATGCCGGTAAGACCCTCGATCAGGTCGGTCATCAATCCGCGTCGTTCTGGTCCTCGCTGGCCGTGGTGCTGCTCGGGGTGGCGGCGGTCGTGCTGATCTCCGCGCTCGTCGGCTCGCGGGTGCTGGGCGGTCTCGGGGTGCTGGCCGGGCTGGCGGCGCTGGGCGTACTCGCCTGGCGGCTGTACGACAGCTTCGACCAGCAGCTCCGGGACGACTACCGCGATCTGCTGAACGGCAGCTGGGGCCTCTACCTGGTGGGCGGCGGATTGGTGGTGGCATTCCTGGCGCTGCTGTTCTCCCGTGAGCGCGTCCGCCCGATCGGCGCTCCCGCCGCCCGCTAGGGGTGGCGGGTCACGATGCGGTGGATGAGCCGGGCGGCGGTGCGCGCGGTGCGATTGTCGATATCCAGGCCGGGGTTGAGTTCGGCGACGTCGACCGCGATCAGCTTGCCGCTCATGGCCACTCGGTCACAGACGCGCTGAATGGTCTCCAGCGGAACGCCGTACGCCGCCGGGGCGCTGACCCCGGGGGCGACGGCGGCCGGGAGCACATCCAGATCGATGGTCAGATACAGCAGATCGACCGCGTCGAGCAGATCGGCGACGAAGGCGTCGACGAGCGCGTAATCGGCTGGGCCGCAACGATCGTCCAGTAGATAGTGCACGTCGAAGCGGTCGGCGGTGTCGAACAGCGCGCGGGTATTGCTCGGCTGGCTGATGCCGAGCACGTCGTAGCGAATGGACATGCCCGCCGCGTGTTCGGCCTCCAGTATCTGCCGGAAGGGCGTACCGGAACTCGGGGTCGCCTCGCCGCGCAGGTCGAAATGCGCGTCCAGATTGAGGATTCCGAGCCGGGTGCCCGTTCCCCGAGCCGCGGCGGCGGCCACACCAAGATAGGTTCCGTACGCGACCTCGTGTCCGCCGCCGAGCACCACCGGCAATCGGCCGGAGTCGATGGCCCCGGCGACAGCTCGGCCCAATCGGGCCTGACCGGATTCGAGATCGGCATCGGTGACCGCGACCGTTCCGGCGTCCTCGAGCAACGCCGGATCATTGAGTGCCATGGATGCCAGCGCGGCGCGCAGGGCGTGCGGACCTGCCGCCGCGCCCTGACGGCCCTTATTGCGGCGCACACCCTCATCGCTCGCGAAACCGATGAGGACACAGCGGCTTTCGGTAGCGGCCGGATCGTACGACCGGATGGCCTGATGCCACCGCAGATGCTCGGGCGTATCGCCGTCGTTGCGCCCGGTCCATGCGGCGGGCGGGATATCGACCGGAATCTCCGCGCTCATACCGCGACTCCCGGGGTGACGAGCACGCCGTCCTTCCAGACCTCGCGCACCAGCGCCACACCGGGCCGGTAGGCCAGGTGCAGGTACGAGGGTGCGTCCAGGGCAATGGCATCGGCGCGGGCACCGATGGTCAGCTGACCGATATCGTTGCGCCGCAATGCCTTCGCACCACCCATGGTCGCCGACCACACGGCTTCCGCCGGGGTCATATGCATTTCCCGCACCGCGAGGGCGATACAGAACGGCAGGCTGGTGGTGTAGCAGGTGCCCGGATTGCAATCCGCGCCCAGCGCCACCGTGACCCCGGCATCGAGCAGCGCCCGCGCGTCCGGATAGGAGTTGCGGGTGCAGAAGTCCGCACCCGGCAGCAGGGTGGCCACCGTGGAACCGCTTGCCAACGCGTCGATATCGGCGGAATTCACGTAGGTGACGTGATCGACCGAGGCCGCACCCATCTCCACCGCGAGCCGCACCCCCGGCCCCTGCCCGAGCTGATTGCCGTGCACGCGCGGGATGAGCCCGTGCGCCACACCGGCTTTCAATACCGCCCGGGACTGCTCCTCGTCGAACGCCCCGCGCTCACAGAACACATCGATCCATTTGGCGTGCGGCGCACAGGCTTCGATCATCTCATCGCACACCATCGCCACGTAGTCATCGGCGCGGCCCGCGTATTCCGGCGGCGGCACATGCGCCGCCAGCAGCGTGACCTCATCGGTGAACCGCCCCGCGACCTGTGCGCTGCGCAGTTCATCGCGGGTGGTCTGCCCGTATCCGGTCTTGCATTCCACCGTGGTGCTGCCCGAGCGCAGCGCCTCATTGAGCAGCCGCCGCACATTGGCCTCGAGCAGTCCCTCATCGGCGGCGCGGGTGGCCTCGATGGTGGTGCGGATACCGCCGGCGGTGTACGGGGTTCCGGTCATGCGGGCCGCGAATTCCTCGGCCCGCTCACCGGCGAACACCAGATGCGAATGGCTTTCCACGAATCCGGGCAGCAGCGCCCGGCCGCCGAGGTCGACGCCGTTATCGGCGGCGGGCGCGTCGGCGCTGTCGCCGATCCACACCACGCGGCCGTCGGTGAAGGCGATGGCGGCGTCGCGGCGCACACCCAGCGTGCCCTCGCCGATGGCTGGATCATTGGTGACGAGCGTTCCGATATTCGTGACGACCAGGCTGGTCACGGTCGAATTCCTTTCAGGCTCGGGCCATCTCGGCATCGGGCGGATAGATCATCTGCTCCGGCGGAGTGGCGGTGCGCTTGGCGAGCGGGTAGTAGAGCCCGGCGGTCACCACGATGCCGACGATCCAGGAGATATCCGCGCCGCCCAGCATGTCGGTGACGGGTCCGGTGTAGAACTTGGTCGCCAGGAAGGGAATCTGCACCCCGACGCCGATGAAATAGCAGGCCAGCGCGGGCACATTCCACGCTCCGTAGCGCCCGGAGGCGTCATAGAGCGCGGGAATGTCGATGCGCTCCTTGGAGATCAGGTAGTAGTCGATCAGGTTGATCGCACTCCACGGCGTGAACACCATGAGCAGCGCCAGCACGAAATTCTTGAAATTGGCCAGGAAATCCGCGCTGGCGGCAATGGCGATCAGGGTCGCCACGGTGGTGAAGCCGATGATGTAGAGCCCGCGCGCCAGGGTCGAAATGCGCGAGCGGCCTTCGAAAGCGGTCACCGTGGTGAGAATCGACATGAAACCGCCGTACGCGTTGAGTACGTTCACGGTCAGCTTGCCGGTGACGATCACCAGATAGATGAGTACCGCCACGGCGGCAGGTCCGGCGAGATCACCGATGAAACCGACCTGATCTTTCATGAACGATTTGCTCGCCACCGCGGCGATGAGCGCGCCGAAGGTCATGGACCACTGCGAGCCGATCACGGTGCCCGCGAAGGTGGACCAGAAGGTGGCCCGATCACTGGTCGAGCGCGGCAGATAGCGCGAGTAATCGGCCACATACGGTCCGAAGGTGAGCTGCCAGCCCGCGCCCAGCGAGATCGCCAGCAGGAAGGTGGCGGTCTCGAAACCCTTCACCCCGAGCTGCGCGGTCACGTCGTATTCGGCGAACAAACGGATTGCCAGATAGGTGAATCCGACAATGCCCACCACCGTGGCGATGCGGCCGACGATATGAATGAGCTTATAACCGGTGACCGCGATGAACGCGGTGAGCAGTCCGAAGATCACCATGCCCAATTTGGGGCTGTCGATATGCAGCACCTTGGCCACGGCCTGACCGGCCAATACGGTGCCGGTGGCCGCGAACCCCAGGTACATGACGATCGCCAGCAGCAAAGGCAATATCGCACCCCGCACCCCGAATTGCGCCCGGCTCGAAATCATCTGCGGCAGGCCGAGTTTCGGCCCCTGCGCGGAATGCAGCGCCATTACCGCGCCACCGGCGATATTGCCGATGAGCAGGCCGATGATGGCCCAGAGCGCGTCCGCTCCGAAAATGACCGCGAGCGCTCCATCGACAATCGCGGTGATCTGCATATTCGCCCCGAACCACAGGGTGAATTGGCTGCGCGGACTGCCGTGCCGTTCCGCATCGGGAATGACATCGATGGTGTGGCGTTCGGGGGTGAGTACGACCTCGGCGGGACCGTCGTGCGTCATGGTCTCAGCCTTTCCTGCTTGGCGACCGCGGTGGATCAGTGCTGATTCTCGGACATGGGGATGCGGACTCCGCGCGTGCGGGCCGTCTCGATGGCGTGTTCGTATCCGGCGTCGGCGTGCCGGATGACACCCATGCCCGGATCGTTGGTCAGGACGGCCTCGATCTTGCGCGCGGCCAATTCGGTGCCGTCGGCGATGATGACCTGTCCGGCGTGCATGGACCGGCCCATGCCGACGCCGCCGCCGTGATGCAGCGATACCCAGGACGCACCGGAGGCGGTATTGAGCAGCGCGTTCAGCAGCGGCCAGTCGGCAATGGCGTCCGAACCGTCCTTCATGGCCTCGGTTTCGCGGTACGGCGAGGCCACCGAACCCGAATCCAGATGATCGCGGCCGATGGCGACCGGCGCGGAAAGCTCACCGCTGGCGACCATTTCATTGAATTTGCGTCCGGCCAGATGCCGTTCGCCATAACCCAGCCAGCAGATGCGCGCGGGCAGGCCCTCGAAGGCGACCTTCTCCCCGGCCAGGGTGATCCAGCGCTTCAAATGCTCGTTGTCCGGGAACAATTCGAGGATGGCCTTATCGGTGGCGGCGATATCGGCGGGATCGCCGGACAGCGCGGCCCAGCGGAATGGGCCCAGGCCCTCTTCGAAGAGCGGGCGAATGTAGGCGGGTACGAAGCCCGGGAAATCGAAGGCGCGATCGAAGCCGCCCTTGCGGGCCTCATCGCGAATGCTGTTGCCGTAGTCGAAGACCTCGACACCGCGATCCAGGAAACCGACCATGGCGCGCACATGCGCGGCCATGGACAACTGGGCCTGTTCGGTGAACCAGACCGGATCCTTCTCGGACATGGTCTTCATATCGCCGAAGTCGACGCCGATCGGCAGGTACGCGAGCGGATCGTGCGCCGAGGTCTGATCGGTGACGATATCGATGGGGGCCTCGCGTTCGAGCAGCGCCGGAAACACCTCCGCCGCATTGCCTTCCACGCCGATGGACAGCGGCCGCCGGGCATCGCGGGCCTCGATCGCCAATTCCAGGGCGTGGTCGAGGTTGTCGGCCTTCACATCCAGGTACTTGTGCGCGATGCGCCGGTCGATGCGGGTGACATCGCAGTCGACGCAGATGGCCACGCCCTCGTTCATGGTGACCGCGAGGGGCTGGGCACCACCCATACCGCCGAGACCCGCTGTGAGGGTGATGGTTCCGGCGAGGGTGCCGCCGAATCGCTTGCGCGCCACCGCACCGAAGGTCTCATAGGTGCCCTGCAAAATGCCCTGGGTGCCGATGTAGATCCAGGATCCGGCGGTCATCTGCCCGTACATGGTGAGCCCGAGCTCTTCCAGGCGGCGGAATTCCTCCCAGTTCGCCCAGTCGCCAACGAGATTGGAGTTGGCGATGAGCACGCGCGGAGCCCATTCGTTGGTGCGGAAGACGCCGACGGGCTTCCCCGACTGCACCAGCATGGTCTCGTCGTTGTGCAGCGTCTTGAGCGTGGCGACCATGGCGTCGAAGGCTTCCCAGGACCGCGCCGCGCGGCCGGTGCCGCCGTAGACCACCAGGGCGTCCGGATGTTCGGCCACCTCCGGATCGAGATTGTTCATGAGCATGCGCAGCGCTCCCTCCTGCTGCCAGCCGAGCGTGGTGAGCTCGGGGCCGCGCGGAGCGCGCACGGGTCGGGCCTCGTGGCCCGGGGAGTTGATGTCCATGGGATTCCTCGTCCTCGGCTGTTTCGCACCTGCGGCCCGGTGACTCCGTTCGCGCTGGGCCGTGAATGTGTGCTGGATCGCATTCTGCAACAGTTGTATAGTCCTGTCTATACAACTGTCAAAATCGCGGGATCCGGGCCGGTAGGCTGCATGCTCGGAACGTGCACACGGTAGGGAGCGGTACGGGGATGGCAACGGTCGCGGGATCGAACAGCTCGGGCGAGACCTCCCTGGCCACCCTGTTCGCCGAGGCGGGCGGCGATGCCGTGCCCGCGTACGAGCGGATCAAGCAGTTGGTGATCAACCAGGTGCGTTCAGGGCGCTGGACGGAAGGCGATCAACTGCCGTCCGAGCATCAATTCGTGGCGGCGCTCGGACTGTCCCGCATGACGATCAACCGAGCGCTGCGCGAACTCACCGCCGAGGGCTTGATCGTGCGCATGATGGGCGTCGGCACCTTCGTGGCGAGCACCAAGGGTTCCTCACCGCTGTTCGAGGTGCGCAATATCGCCGATGAGATCCAACAGCGCGGGCATCGGCATCGCACCGAGGTGATTCTGGTGCGCGAGGAGAAGCTGGACGGCACGCAGCCGTCGCTGCGGGAGTCCCTCGGCCCCAAGGCTTTTCATTCGGTGCTGGTGCATTTCGAGGATGACACCCCGATCCAGGTCGAGGACCGGTACGTGCATCCGGCGCAGGCTCCCGGCTATCTGGAACAGGATTTCGCCGCCACCACGCCCAATGACTATCTGAGCCGGGTCGCACCGCTGGTGCGCGGTGAGCACGTGGTGGAGGCGGTGCTCGGCAGCGCCGAGGAATGCCGCCTGCTCGGTATCGATCGCAGTGAACCGTGCCTGCTCATTCGCCGCCGCACCTGGTCCGAACAGGGCCTTGTGAGCGTGGCCCGGCTGGTGCATCCGGGCTCGCGCAATCGACTCGAAGGCGTCTTCGGGCGCTGAGACCGCTACCGCGCCTCGGCGACCGGGGTCGACTCCCCCGCGCGCTCGAAGCGCATATCCGGGTCGACGATCTTGCCGTAGCGCAGCGTGGGCAGATCGCGCAGATAGTTCTGACGCAACCGCCACGGCACCCGGTCACCCTGTTTGGGCAGGTGATCCAGGGCGCGCAGCACATAGCCCGGCTGGAAATCCAGGAAGGGCGCGGTGCCGACCGAGGGGTCGCGGATCGGGGTGGCTTTCGCATAGCCGTTCGAATCCATATGGCGCAGTAGCCGAACCACGTACTCGCACACGAGATCCGCCTTGAGCGTCCAGGAGGCGTTGGTGTAGCCGATGATGAACGCGAAATTCGGGACGTCGGAGAGCATCATGGCCTTGTACGCCATGGCATTCGGGAGTTCCACCTTCTCCCCGTCCACCGTCAGTTCCAGGCCGCCGAAGGCGATGAGGTTCAAACCCGTTGCGGTGATGATGATATCGGCGTCGAGTTCACGACCGGATTCGAGCTGCAGGCCGGTTTCGGTGAAGGTCTCGATGCGGTCGGTGACCATCTCCAATTTGTCCTGGCGAATGGCGCGGAACAGATCACCGTTGGGCACCAGGCACAGCCGCTGATCCCACGGCTTGTAGCTGGGATTGAAATGCGTCTGAATATCGTAACCAGCTGGGAGCCAGCGCTTCTGGAGGCCGAAGATCCACGAGCGCATACGCTTGGGATAGCGCTGCGAGATCTGATACATGGCGGTGCTGAGCGCGACATTCTTGGCCCGGGCCAGACCGTAGGCCGCCCGCGCGGGCAGGATGCGGCGCACCCGATCGGCGAAGGCATCGCGTGCGGGCATGGAGATGATGTACGACGGTGAGCGCTGCAGCATGACCACGTGCGCGCCCTGATCGGCCAGCGCCGGTCCGAGGGTCACCGCGGTCGCGCCGGAACCGATGACCACGACCTTCTTGCCCGCCACCTCGAGCTGTTCGGGCCAGTGCTGCGGATGGACGACCGGACCCGAAAAGCGTTCCATACCGGCGAATTCCGGGGTGTAGCCCTCGTCGTAGCGGTAGTAGCCCGAACAGCTGAACAGGAAATTCGCGGTGATGGTCACCGTTTCGCCATCGTGGTCGGCGGTCACCGTCCAGCGCTCATCGGCGGTCGACCATTCCGCGCGCAGCACCCGGTGCCGGTAGCGAATGTGCTTGTCGATACCCGCCTCCACGGCGGTATCGCGCACATAGTTCAGAATCGAATCGCCGTCGGCGATGGCCTTGTCTCCCAGCCACGGCCGGAAGCGATAGCCGAGGGTGAACATATCCGAATCGGAGCGAATTCCGGGATAGCGGAACAGATCCCAGGTCCCGCCGATGCCCTCGCGCATCTCCAGAATCGCGTAGGTGCGCCATGGAAACGCGGTCTGCAGATGATGGGCCGCGCCGATTCCGGACAGTCCGGCGCCGACGATGAGCACATCGACGTGCTCGGGAGTGCTGCTCATCGATACTCCTCCGATTCGCAATATGACGGTGCCCGCGCACCCGATCCCAGCGTATCCAGCACCGCACCCGCGCAGGGGCGAAGCGCACTACGAACGCGAGAAGAATTCGCCGATGATCCCGGCGACGAGTTCGGGGGCCTGTTTGTCGATGCCGAAATGATCCAGGCCCGGGACGGTGCGGCGCTCGCAGTGCGGCAGGGTTTCCGCGAGCCGGGTGTGATCGGGATCGGTTCGGCGCTGCGGATCCTTGTCCCCGTCCATGAGCAGCACCTCGGCGGTGATCCCGGCATAGGCGCGATAGGTGTCGTTCAGCCGGATGATCTCGCGATGCTCGCGCAGATTCTCGGCGAGCTGGCTCACCACCATGTCCTTTTCGGGCGCGTTCATGAATAGCGGCATCATGCGCCGGAACATCCAGCGCGGCACCTTGCGCATATTCTCCGGACCCATGGCGCGAACGAATTCGACGAAGGCGTCGAAGGGTTTGCCCTGATCCAGGTATCGCTCATAGGCGGGCATCCAGTCCGAGGGCACCGATCCGGCGATCGAGACGCCCGGTTCGTACAGGGCGAGCTTGCGGATATCCGGATTGTCCCGCGCCGCTTCCAGCGCGATCAGCCCGCCGTAGCTGTGCCCGACGATCAGTCCCGCACCGGTTTTGTCCTGGAGTGCGCGAATATCCTCGCACTCCAGGCTGATTCGATAGTCCGGCCCCTGCGGTCCGCTGTCGCCGCGCCCGCGCCGCTCCAGGGTGTGCACGGTGAACCCGGTACCGAGGGCGGCGGCGAAGCGGGCGAAACCGCTCGCCACGGACAGCACTCCCGGGAGCACGATCACCGGCGGCCCCTGGCCCACCGTGAGATACGCGATGCGGGTGCCGTCCGCGGACAGCACGGTATCGGCGAACTGTTCGAACCCGGTGTCGGCCATGGCACCCCTCCGGGTTACCAGGCTACGCGCGCAGACCGCTCGCGCGCAGTACCCGGCGGCCGATCGCGGCGCGAATCGATTCGTCGGTGCCCAGCACCCGCACATGTTTGCGGGCGCGAGTTATGGCCGTGTACAGCAACTCTCGGGTGAGCAGTGTCGATTCCGGTCCGGGCAGCACCGCGGTGACGGTGTCGTACTGACTGCCCTGACTGCGGTGGATGGTCATGGCATAGACGGTGGTGACGCCCGGGAACTGGGTGGGGTGCACCAGATACGGTTCGGTACCGCGCTGTAGCGCGGCGCGCAGGGTGCCGTCGGGCATGCGCACGATGACACCGGTATCGCCGTTGTAGATGCGGGCCTCGTGATCATTGGCGGTAACCAGCAGCGGCTGGCCCGGATACCAGTGTCCGGGACCGGGTTCGGTGCTGATGCCCGCGGCGGCCACCCAGCCCGCGGCCATGCGATCCCAGCGTTCCACGCCGTATGGACCCTGACGGTGCGCGCACAGCAGGCGATGCGATTCCAGGGCGGTCAGCGCGGCGGTGGCATCCCCGGCCAGTGCCGCGTCGGTGGCGGCGTGCGCGGCGCGCAGGACGTCCGCGCGCACCTCGGTGTGATCCTCGGGCGTGTGCAGGGACAGTTCGGTGCCATCCGCGCGCAGCAGATCGAGGGCGGTATCGGCGTCTCCGGCGCGCACGGCCACCGCGAGTTCGGCGATGCGGCCACCGAAGCGGCGGCCCCGGGTGAGGCGCACGATGCCGCCGCGCAGGCGTTCCCGTTCGCGGGCGGACAGCGCGTCGGGATGTGCGGCGGTATCGCGCATTTCGCCGCCCAGGATCTTGTCCAGGGCCGGATTCGCCTGTCCGGCAATCGGTCCCGCCACCAGATCGGCGAGCACCGCGCCCGCGTCGACCGAGGCCAGCTGATCCGGGTCGCCGACCAGCACCAGGCGGGCGTCGGGGCGTACCGCGGGCAGCAGGCGGCTCATCATGGTCAGCGAGACCATGGAGGTCTCGTCCACCACGATCACGTCGTAGGGCAGCCGGTTGAATTCGTGATGCTTGAAGCGGCTCGCGCCACCGCGCTGCCAGCCGAGCAGGCGGTGCAGGGTGGCGGCGGTCAATTCCGGCAGGCCGATATCGCCCGCCTGTTCGCGCACCGATTCCTGTAGGCGCGCAGCGGCTTTACCGGTCGGGGCCGCCAGGGCGATGCGCAGCGCGGGCGCGCCCGGCATCGCTTCCTGGTGCGCGACCAGCAGGGCCAGCACGCGGGCGATGGTGTGCGTCTTACCGGTACCCGGGCCGCCGGCGACCACGGTGGTCCACTGGGTCGCGGCCAGGGCCACCGCGAGGCGCTGCCGATCCGGCGGCTCCCCCGGGCCGCCCTCGCGCGGGAACAGCCGATCCAGTTCGCGCCGAATGAGTTCCGCGTCCACCATGGGCTGGGTGGTGGAGCGTTCGGTGAGCACCTGCCGGATCGTCTCCTCCTGCCGGTAATACCGGTCCAGGTAGAGCAGCGGTCCATCCGTGGACCCCGGCGGATCGATGAGGCGCAAGGGTCGCAGCGGTCCGGCCGGACTGCCGCACACCAGCGGACTCTTGCGCAGTTCGGCGATCACCGCGTCCACATCGGGCCAGGGCAGGGTCGCCGGATCGATCGAGGACTCTTCGGTCCCTTCGGCATCCACGCCGATCTCGTGCATGCGCCGCACCTGGAGACACACCGAGCCGGACCGCACCGCGCGCACGGCCAGCGCGGTGGCGAACAGCACCAGCGGTGAGTTCTCCTGCCCCAACCGGCCCAGTCGCACCGCCACGTGCACATCGGCCGCGGACAGCACACCGGCGGTATTGAAGATCTGCATCGCGCCGGTTCCGCGCTGCGCCAACTGAATCGAGGTCACGCGATCACCCGCCCGCGCACGCTGACGGCATTCATATCGCGGCTCATCGGGCGGCCTCCGGGTCCATGGGTTCGCCCGCGAGCAGGCGGGACAGATCCTCCACCAGGGCGGGCGGTGGCATCCAGTCGAAAACGCCCGCGCCGTCCGGGGTGTCGGGACCGATCATGCCGCGCACGAACAGGTACCGGATACCGCCGAGGTGCTGGGCCGGATCGTAGCCGGGCAGCCGCCAGCGCAGATACCGGTGCAGTGCAACCGAATACAGGATCGCCTGCAACGGGTAGTGCGAGCGCATCATCTCCGCGGCCATGCGCTCGTGGGTGTAGTGCGCGACGGTGAGGTCGCCGGTGCCCAGGCGGTTGGTCTTGTAGTCGACCACCACGAAACGCGGTCCGGGAATGCGCAATACGGCGTCGATACTGCCGGTGAGGAAGCCGCGCAGCGGGGTGTCGTCCAGATGTTCGAGCTGATCCGCGTAGGGGATGAAGACATCGCCGGGCGGGAGGTGGCGGCGCAGCAGTCCGGCGATCTGCGGCACGCTCACCCGGGTGGCGGTGGGCTGGTCGCCGCCCGCGAGCGGCAGTTCGAAATCGAGTTCGCTGAGCCGGTCGCGCGCGGAAATCTGTGCCAGGGAACCGAATCCGATGGGCGTGTGCATGACGGCCAGCAGGGCATTCGCGAGCACTTCGGGATCGGCGTCGAACATCTGCTCGGCGACCGCGTGCGTGCAACGGGCGCGCATCTCGGCGGCGAGATCGGCCGCGTCGGTGTCGACGTACTCCAGGATCTCGTGCACCAGGGTGCCGAATTCCGCGCCGTAGGGCAGCGTGTTCATGAGTGACGGTGCGGCCGTGGTGAATACGTCCAGGTCCTCGGCGAGCACGCTCGGGGTGGCCGGTTCATCGGCGACGCCGCCGCCGTCGGGCTGATCACCGACCGGCATGGCGTCGTGCGCTCCGGCGGTGAGCGCCGAGTACGAGGTGCGCCGCCAATCCTGATCCAGATGGCGGTGGAAGCGCGCCACGGCCAGGTCCTGCGCGGTGGTGGCGGTGTGATCGCGGGGCAGCCGGGCGCGGCGGATCTCATGCACCGGTTCGATGGCGATGACGCCGGGTTCGGCGGTGCTCGCCCATTCCGAGATGCGGTTCAGCACCATCGCATCGGCGGGTACCGCGACCTTGTCCGCCACGGCCGGGCTGCCGGGTTCGCGGCCCAGGATCATGCGGTGCAGGGGTGCGGTCTGGGTGTCGAAGGCGGGCGCCCACCAGGCCACCACCTGTGCGCCCGCGCGGGTCAGCGCCACGTACAGCAGGCGCAGTTCCTCGGCGGCCTCCTCCGCTTCGGCGCGCGGTTTGCGCGTGTTGTAGCCGGAGGCGTCCGGACCGCCCACATCCAGCACGCGGCGACCCTGGTCATCGTGGAAGAGCAGGGTCTGCGGATTGCGGATCTTGGCTGCATCCCATGCGAAAGGCAGGTAGACGACCGGGAATTCGAGTCCCTTACTGGCGTGCACGGTGGCGATCTGCACGGCCGCCGCGTCCCGGTCCAGGCGGCGGCTGCGATCGGCCACACTGCCCGATGCCGGATCGCGGACCCGATCGGCGAGCCAGCGGGTGAGCGCGCTCAGGCCCAAACCCTCACGCAGCGCGGCATCGTCGAGCAGCTGGGCGATATGGCGCAGATCGGTGAGCTGGCGTTCACCGCCCTCCAAGCCGAGCAGGCGCGGTGCGAGTCTCGTTTCCGCGCTCATCTTCTCGAAGACCGCCGCGAATCCCGCGCGGGCGAACAGCCGGGCCGAATCGCGCAGTTCGGCACTGAGCCGTCCCACCAGATCCGCACCGCCGGAATCGATCTCCTCGGCGGCGAGCCCGAGCAATGCGGTACCGGCGGCCAGGCGCACCCGGTCGGCGCGATGCGGCTGCTCCAAAGCGTGCAGCACCCACAGCCACTGGGTCGCCGACGGCGTGCCGAAAACGCTCGCACCCCCCGCCAGCACCGAGGCCACCCCGGCGAGTTCGAGTTCCTTGCGCACCATGTCGAGCTGGTTCCGATTGCGCACCAGCACCGCGATATCGCCCGGGCCGAGCGGCCTTTCACCATCGGCGTCGATGGTGGTGCCCGATTCCAGCAGTCGCACGATATCGGCCGCCACATCGGTGGCCACGCGTTCACGCTGGCGGCCGACGGTCGGATAGCCGGAGCGATTGAGCGGTCCGGCACCGGTGCGCGGTAAACACCTGAGCCGGAATGGAATCACCGCATCGGGCTCGCCGGTCAGCCTGCTGTACGGCCGGGTCGCGGCCACCGTGTGCACGGTGATCTCCTTATGCCCCAGGGCCGCTCCGCCGTGCAGATGCTCCAGCGCCGCCAGCAGTCCGGCATCGCTGCGCCGGTTGGTGGTCAGTTCGCGCCGAGAGTCCGCGTGCGCCACCGCATCCAGATAGCTGAGCACCTCCGCACCCCGGAAGGCGTAGATCGCCTGTTTGGGGTCGCCGACCAGCACCAGCGTGGTGTGCCCGTGGAAAGCGCGCCGCAGAATGTCCCACTGCAACGGATCGGTGTCCTGGAACTCGTCCACCAGCGCCACCCGGAATCGATCCCGGATGCGCTGGCAGGCGCGCGGGCCGTGCTCGGTGTCGGCGAGCACATCGTGCAGCAAGACCAGCAGATCGTCGAAATCGCGCAGTCCCGAAAGCTGTTTGCGCCGTGCGGTTTCCGCGCGCGCGGCCGCCGCGAAGGCGACCCGCTCCCCCGCCGGATCGAGTTCGGACTCGACCTCGGGCACCAGCATGGCGGCCCCGTCGTGCACGGCCGCGGCCGCCAGCCGCTGTGCGTCGGCCGGACTGAACGGCGGCAGCTCACGCGCGTACCGGCTCAGGTACAGATCATCGGCGACGGTGGACACCACCTCGTCGACATTCTCGACCAGCCGGACCCCCGGATCCTGCTCCCCCGCCAGCCCCAGCTCATCGAGCATGCGCTGGCAGAAGCTGTGCGTGGTGGCGATGGTCCCCGCGTCGAAATCCGACAGCGCCGCCAGCAGCCGCTCCCGGCGCGCCGCCACCTCCGCCGGATTCGCCTGCGCCAGATGCCGAATCAGCTCATCCCCGGTGGCCTGCGCCCGCTCCGGTTCCGCCAGCGCCGCCGCCACCGAGACGAACCGATCCCGCGTCCGCTCGCGCAACTCCTGGGTGGCCGCCCGGCTGAATGTCACCAGCAGCAATTCCGAGATATCGACCCCGGCCTCGGCCACGAACCGCACCGCCAGGCCGACGATGGCGTAGGTCTTCCCGGTCCCGGCGCTGGCCTCCAGCACCGTGGTCCCCACCGGCAGCGGCCCGGTCAGCTGAAACCCACTCCCCGAATCCTCCTGCTCACCACTGACATTCGGCACCGGATCGGTGACATTGTCGGCGGCCCAGAGTCCTTCGCTCTGCGACGGCGGGGCATCCGCGTCGACCTCCGTCTCGTCAGCCGCACCGCCGGTCATCGCACCCGAACGCGCGGTGGGCGCATCGGGGGTGATGTCCGCGCCCAGGGTGAACAGGTCCGCGCCGTCGTCGCCCACCGGATCCGGGTGGGAGTCACCGCCGGCGGAGTCGTCGCGGTGACGGGCTCGGGTGACCGCCGGGCGGACGGACAGGTCCGGATCGGTGAGCGAGAACAGGTCGTCGGTCATCCGCGCCTTTCACATTCGGGGCCGGATTGTGGGGCCGGGCGGTGGATCGTCATGGCTGGCCTTGATTCTCGTTGCTGAGCAACGGATTCCAGAGACGGCGCGCCAGTTCACCGAAACGGGTCGGCTCGGCTTCCAGCGCGGTGGGCGCGGTGGTGAGCGATTCGGTCAACTGATGGAAGCGCGGGGTGGGGCCCAGGACATAGCGCAGATAGCGGTCGGTGTGTTCGCCGTAGCGGCCGGGACCGTCCTTCCCGCCGTCGAATTCGTGTTCGGCGGCGAGCAGGGCATCCTCGGCGGAGGAGCCCTGGCAGCGGCGCTCGGCATAGGCCGCCGAGGCCGCTGGAGCGATGGGCAGCGCCTCGGCCAGGCCCTCGTCTCGCAGTGCCGCCAGATCGCGCAGCAGCAGGCGCGCCGCGTGCGCATTGGGCGCTACGAGCGTGGATTGCCATGCGGGACGCGACATCTTGCCGCGCCCGATGGTGATGGCCCGCCAGCTCTGATGGTCGCCGGTGGCGGCGAGTGCGAGCAGCCGCACCCAGGCCGCTATCCGGTGTTTGGGCGCGAGCCGGGAGAAGGTGGTGCGCAACAGCGCGTCGTCGTGCACATCGGGGACGGTGCCGGTGAGGCGGCGGCCGTCGCCCAGATCGACCGCGATATCGACGGTGCGGGAGGGGATTTCGTGCAGCGGCTGCGCCACCCGCACCAGGCGGTCGACGGTGTTCTCCACATCGTCGAGTACGGCCGCGCCGAGCGCGAACGGCGGCAGCGAGCCGCGCCGCCATTCGGCCGCGCGCAGCGCGTTGGGGTCCACCCCGGTGAGCCGGGCGGACAGCATGCGTTCGCCCATACCCCATTTGGTGAGCCCGTCCAGCTCGATGGGCAGGCGGTCGGCGATCTCCTCCTCGCTCTCGGGGACGCGAATCCCCAAGCGCTGCCACAGGAACGCCCGAATCGGATGTTCGGCGAAGGACACCAGATCGGCCAGTTCCACATCCCCGCGTTCGGTCGCGGGCAGTGCGGCGGCCAGGAACGGCGGGCGCGCGGCGGGCGGTCGCTGGGCCGCGAGCGCACCAGCGAGCGCGACACCGTCGAAGCTGAACGGCTTCTCGGGATCGAAATTGCGACGGTCGAAGGGCTGCAGGGGATGTCGCATGACGACGTGCTCGAGCCCGGCGGGACCGACGTGCGCGCGCACGGTGTCCAGCAGTTCGGCCAGCGGAATCGCGGGCGGCCTATGCGCACCGGTCACCGGATCGGATCCGGTGTGCAGCAGGACGAGTCGCTCCCCCGCCGCCATGATGGCGTCCAGCAGCAGCTGCCGGTCCTCACTGCGCGGATCGCGATCGCCCGGGCAGCGATGCCGCGCCAGCACATCGTCACCGTCCACGCCGCCGGTGCGCGGGAACACCTCGTCATCGAGCCCGAGCAGCACCACCACCCGATGCGGTACCGACCGCATGGGCACCATGGTGCACACGGTCAGCTCACCGGTGCGGAAGTTGGCCCGTGACGGCCGTCCGGCCAGCCTGGCGGCCAGTAGTGCGGCGATATCGGTGAGCCGCAGGGGAATCTGCCCGGCGTGCTCGGTGGCGGCGGCCAATTCCCGGCGCGCCTGCACGCCCTGCCAGCCCTGGGTCAGCGGCACATCGGTGAGCAGATCCAGCGCTCGCCCGAGCACCGAGGCCCATTCCGACGCGGGCCGTGCGGATCCGGCCGGTTCCTCGAGGGTCGGCCCGCGCAGATCCCGCAGGCAGACCGCCAGGCGGTCCACGAATTCCGCGAAGCGCCCGGCCAGATCGATGTCATTGCTGTCGACATCGTCCAGCGGCAGCACCAGATCCAGCCAGTCCTCACTGGATTCACCGGCCGCCACACCCAGCAGAATGCGGTCCACCGCCGCGTTGAGCGTGTTCTGCGCGAAATCGCCCAGCCCGAACGCCTGTCGCTGCCGCTGCCCGATCCCCCAGCGCGCCCCGGTCTCGGCGGCCCAATCGCGCAATCGCTCGATATCGTCCTCGTCGAAACCGCAGCGCAGCCGAACCGGTTCCGTCGCAGCCAGATCCAGCACCTCGGTGACGGTGACGCGCCCGTCGGCCAGCTCCAGCAGTGTGGCGATCACATCGAGCAGCGGGTTCACCGCCCGCTGTGCGCGATCGGCCAGCCGCACCCGCAATCCGTGCGCCGGATGCCCCGGCGCGGATCCGTCCAGGGACCACTGTCCGAACGCCGCGCGCACCAGCGGCGCGTAGCTCTCCACATCCGGGCACATGACGATCACATCGCGCGGCTCCAAAGTCGGGTCGGCGCTGAACAATCCGAGCAGCGCGTCCCGCAGCACCTCCACCTGCCGAGCCGGACCGTGACAGGAGTGCACCATGACGCTGCCGTCGGCCAGCGCCGGTTCCGGCATGAGCGACCACCGGTCCTGCCGGATGGCGGCCTGCAATTCGGTGAGCAGCGTGCGCGGCGTGATCGGCTCCAGCCGCGAATCGGGCGCACCCGCAGGCGAATCCGGCGTACCGGACAGCTGCGTCCGCGGATCCGACATCCCCGACCGGTGCGGCTCCGGGGCGGGGTGGTAGGTATCGATGTGATCGTAGCTCGCGAGCCGCTGTTGCAATTCCCGCACATCCCGGCCCAGCGCCGCGAGCAGCGGATGCCGCACCCGCACACCGGAATTCGGGATCACCTCGGCATCGGCGAGTTTGGTCCACAGCGCCGGGCTCGGATGCACCAGCCACAGGTGCACGCCCCGCCCAGCCGAGAGCGCCGAGAGCACCTCGAGCTGATCGGTGGTCAATCGGGTCACCCCGAACAGCGAGAGACGATCGGGCAGCGACACCACGGCCGGATCGGTCCGCAGGCGCGCGCACGCGTCCGAAAGTCGTTCGGCCGGAGAGGGTTCCCCGACCGCCGCGCGCAGTCGCCGCCACAGTTGCGGCTGCCAGAGCAGATCCTCGGGCAGCGGATGCCCGGCACCGTCGGTATCGGAACCGGCCGCCCAGTCCGTGATCATGCCGGGCCGCTGCATGGCGTAACCCGCGAACAATTCCGCGATCCGCGCCGCCGTCGCATACCGCCGCCCGACCCGATGCCCGCCCGCGTCACCATTGCCGAGATGCCGTGCCAGCACGGCACTCCAGGGCTCGGACAGCACCTCGTCCAGCACCGGCAGCAGCGTCCACACCACGCGCTCGCCCGCCCACGGATCATCCTCGGGCACCCAGCCCGTCGCCTCGGCCAGCACCCGCGCCACCAGCGCGGCCGGATCCGCGAAATCGATATTGGCCGCGACCCCGTCGGCATGCGCGGCGCTGCCGAGAACCACCCCGAGCCGCTGCTGCAACCAGCGCTCGATGCCCTTGGCCGGAACGGCTACCACTTCCGGGGTGAACGGATCGCCGAGCGGTGCGGCGAGCAGCTCGGCCAGCGCGTCGGCGAGCGTGTCCGCACGCTCGGCCCGGTGAATGTGCACGACCTGTGTTTATACAGTCAGCGAACGACATGCAATCACCGGGTCCCTCGGCTCGCCGGGTGACACCTGCCACACGCCGGAGATTAGCTAGGGCGCGTCACCCCGAAATTCGAGTGTGGTATGCGACAGTGCTTTTCGGGGAGGTCGATTGTGCTGTGAGGAAAGGCTGGTTGCGTCGATGTCTGCGTCGGTGATTCCCATGATCCCGAGGCGCGGGTTCACTGTCCGGCGGGTCGGAGAACGCTGGGAGCTGGTGAATTCCCGCTGCTACGGGCGCACCGTGGTACTCGCGTCGTGGGCCCGGGATCAGCATGCCGAGGCATTCGCGCACTGCTATCGCCTCAACGGTCGCAGTGTCGAGGAACTGTCCGCCGCATTCCGCTGAGCACCCCTTTCGCACGGCGTGTCCGCCCGCCTTGCGGCGCAAGGCAATCCGGCGCGCCGAAGCGAAATTCGAAACCCGCTGTGACAGCGGGTTTTCCATAGCACAGCCAGTCAATCCACTCAAGACGTGCACATCGGGCATTGTGATGTCTATTGTTTCCCACCGTGCGTTCTCCGATGGCCCGGAACTCCCGTGTGGCCGCCTCCGCTTGCGTCCTCGCCGCCGCTGCCCTGATTCCCGCTGCGCCGGTATTCCTCCCCTCCGCCGCCGCGCGGCCCGTACTCGCGCAGGGCTGCCTGCCGGGATTCGACTGCGATTTGAGTAATCGCATCGCGTCGGTCGACAACTATCTCGCGGGCAGACCCGGTATCACCGGATATGTGGTGCGCGACCGCGTCTCCGGCGGTATCTACCGGAACGCGAACTCGGACAACATGTTCTGGACCGCCTCCACCATCAAACTGGCGATCGCGGAGGATCTGCTGAATCGCGCCCGCATCGGCGCGATCGTGCTGGACCCGGGCGACCGCTCGCTGATGGAGTCCATGCTGGCAACCTCCAACGACAATGCCGCCGACATCCTGTGGAACAAGTTCGCAGGTCTGGACCGTATGGCGTTCAACAACGCCTTCCGCGCCAACGGTATGGCCGGGCTCGTCCCGCTGCAGCCGAGCACCTCCCTGGAGCAGATGAAACTGTTCCCGGACTGGGGCTTCCAGCAGTGCTCACCGTCCGATCTGGACCGGTTGATGGACAACGTGCTCACCCGCATGCATCCGGACGATCGCGCCTACCTGGTGGACCGCATGCGCCGCGTCGACACCAATCAGCACTGGGGCGTCTGGGGCGCGGGCGCGGCCATGCAACCCGGTCTCAAGAACGGCTGGTCCGATGAACAGGGCGGCTGGGTGGTCAACTCGGTCGGCTTCGCCGGACCCGGTGAGCGCTACACGCTGGCCATCATGACCGAACAGGGTCCGAACGGTAGCTACACCGACGGATCCGAGACCACCACCCGGGTGGCGCAACTGCTGTTCGCGGGTCGATGAGCTGAACCGGCGACCATCGCACTACCCTTGACGTGAGAAGTGTCGTAGTTTCACCGTCTGGCTAGGAGCAGGGACTAGATGAACGCCGATAATTCCGTCGCACAGCGCCACCGCGTGGTGGTGATCGGGTCCGGGTTCGGCGGCCTCTTCGCTTGCAAGCACCTGCGGAAGGCCGACGTCGACATCACGCTCATCTCCAAGACCTCCACCCACCTGTTCCAGCCGCTGCTGTACCAGGTGGCCACCGGCATTCTGTCGGTCGGTGAGATCGCGCCCGCCACCCGCATCGTGCTGCGCAAACAGCAGAACGTGCGGGTGATCATGGGCGAGGTCGACGAAATCGACGTCAAGGGTGGGACGGTGACCTCGCGCCTGCTCAACCAGGACACCGTCACCCCCTTCGACAGCCTCATCGTCGCCGCGGGCGCGCAGCAGTCGTACTTCGGCAACGATCAGTTCGCGACCTACGCGCCCGGTATGAAGACCATCGACGACGCGCTCGAATTGCGCGCGCGCATCCTGGGCTCGTTCGAAGAGGCCGAACTGGCCAAGGATCAGGAGACCCGCGACCGTTTCATGACCTTCGTGGTCGTGGGCGCGGGCCCCACCGGCGTCGAATTGGCCGGGCAGATCGCCGAACTCGCGGACCGTACCCTCGATGGCACCTTCCGCAATATCGACACCCGCGACGCCCGCGTGATCCTGGTCGAGGGCGCGGGCGCGGTGCTCGCGCCGATGGGCCCCAAGCTCGGCGGTAAGGCGCATCAGCGGCTGGAGAAGATGGGCGTGGAGATCCAGCTCAACGCCATCGTCACCAATGTCGACGCGCGCGGGGTCACCATCAAGGACGGCGACGGCACCCGGCGCATCGAATCCGCGTGCAAGGTGTGGTCGGCCGGTGTGCAGGCCAGTGGACTCGGCAAGATCCTGGCCGAGCATTCCGAGGGCACCGAGACGGACCGGGCCGGGCGCGTGATCGTGGAACCCGATCTGACCATCAAGGGCTACCCCAACGTCTTCGTGGTCGGCGACCTCATGTCGGTACCGGGCGTGCCCGGACAGGCGCAGGGCGCCATCCAGGGCGGCACCTACGCCGCCAAGGCCATCAAGGCGGGCCTGGCCGGTCACGAACCCGCGGAACGCAAGCCGTTCAAGTACTTCGACAAGGGCTCGATGGCCACGGTGTCGCGGTTCTACGCGGTCTGCCAGGTCGGCAAGCTCGAGTTCAGCGGTTTCCTGGCGTGGCTGGCCTGGCTCGGACTGCACCTGTATTACCTGGTCGGTTTCCGCAGCCGGTTCGTCACCGTGCTGGAGTGGTTCACCTCGTTCCTGGGTCGGCATCGCGGTCAGATGGCCGCCACCGAACAGTGGGTGTTCGCGCGGCTGGCCCTGGAAGCGCTCGATAATCCGGATGACGCGCGCGAGCTCGCCAAGCAGATCGGCGGCGAATCCGCTTCGGAGAACGGCAAATCCGTAGCGAACGTCAAGGACGCGGCCGCCTCGTAACGACACGCTGGCGGGCGGCGATGCCGCCGCGCCACGCAGGGATGCCCTGACCGGGCGGCACCGGGACCAATCCGGCATGCCGTCCGGATCCGAATGTCCGACATCTGTCGACATTCGAATCGGAAAGGTCATCCATGGGCAAACGCCAACCGGCTGATCAAGTTTCACCGCGCCGCCGCCGTCTCGGGTCGCTTGCCATCGCGGGAGCACTCCCGCTGGTAGCCGCCCTGTCCACCGCCGGAACCGCTGTGGCGGATCCGGCGAGCACCGAGGACAACCAGTCCACGGTCGTGGAGAAGCAGCCCGGCACCGACGCACAGCCCGGTCTCGTTCTCGACTCACCGTTCGGACAGCTCTCGGTTCCGGTCCCCCCGATGATGTCGGACGAGACCAAGCCCGAGGCCAAGCCGACCGCGGGCGAAGCGGGTTACTCCGCCGAAGCCGCACCGGTGCTCGAGACCGAGGGCGTAGAAACGGTCACCGCGCCCGCACCCGTCGTCCGGGTCGGCCGCAATTCCTCCACCGGCGTGCGCGATATCCCCAATGGCCCCGTCGCGGCGGTGGACATGCAGGGTCTGCGCATGCCGAACCCGGCCCTCGCGGCCGATGTCGCGCCGATCGCGGCGCCGGAAGGCAAGCTGCGTTTCGGCGATACCGTGATCGACATCCCGTCGTTCCTCACCCCCGAGCAGGCCGCTCAGGTCAATGAGCTCTCCGCGGGCACGGAGGCCAACCTGGCGCGCACGCTCGACTCGGCCGGCTTCGAGCCGAGCCGGTCGGATCGCATCGCCGCGCAGACGGTCGGCACCGCCGCCGTCGGCGCCGCGGTGGGCGTCGGCGTGGCCGCGCCCGCCGAGATCGCCGGTGCGGTCATGGGCGGGTTCATCGGGGCCATGGCGGGCACGCCGTTCGCACCGGCCGGTTGGGTCTTCGGCCCGGCTATCGGCGCGACCGCGGCGGTCTCCCTGATCGCGATTCCCGCGGCCACCGTAGGCGCGAGCATCGGTGCGGCGGTGGGCATGGCCAATGGCGTGCTCGCACCCGCGACCGGTCCCGCGGCAACGGTGGACCAGCCCGCGGCCTCCGCCGACGATGCCGGAGCAGCTATCAGCGAGTGATAGCCGTTTTGCCGGGGCCGGAATCCATCAACTGGGATTCCGGCCCCGTTCTCGTGAATACGCAAGCAAATAGCTAACTTTCGGCAATGCGGACGTTCTACGCGAGTACGAAATCCGACCAATCCGGTTGACCGACGGGTCCGAATGTCGGGCGTCGATGTTCCCCCGAGCAAGAAAGGTCGTGAATTGGCCGCAGGCAAGCACAGAGCCCTCAACCCGCATCGCAATAAAGTCGGAAACGTGGTGGCGGCGGGCGCCGTTCCGCTAGTCATGGCGATCGTCGGAACCGGAGCCGCGAATGCCGCACCGGTGCAAACTGATCCGGTCGCGCAGCACGATGGCGCGGCTGCCCAGTGGCCCGCCGCCGATGCGCCCAACGTGATGCCGTACGAGGGCCTGCAGATTCCCGGTGACACCAAGAGCTCCATCCAGTGGTCACGTCAGGCCCCGGACAAGAGCTACCTGGCGCCCGTCGGCGCACTGCACGCACCGATGCCGGTGCCCGCGGTGCCCCCGATCGCCCCGCCCGCCGGTAAGTTCCGGTTCGGCGATGTGATCGTCGACGCGCCGAACTGGATCGATAGCGAGCAGGCGATCCAGATCAATGACAACTCCGCTCAGACCGAGGCGAATCTCGCGACGTTCCTCGATTCGATCGGGTTGGAGCGCAGCCGTTCCGACCGCATCGCCGGCCAGACCGTCGGCACCGCGGCCATGGGAGCGGTAGCGGGTGCGAGCGCATCAATGCCGATCGCTCTCACCTCGGCGACCGTCGGCGCGGCCCTGGGCCTCGTGGTCGGACTGCCGTTGTTCCCGGTCGGCCTGGTGGCCGGACCCGCGGCGGGCGCCGCGGCCGGTGCCGCGGTGATCGCACTGCCCGCAGCCGCGGCCGGTGCCGCGGTGGGTGCCGTGGTCGGCGCCGTGAACGCGTTCAACGCTCCACCGCGCGTCGTCGCGAACTGAGTTCGGTTCGCCGACAGGCTTTTCGCGCAACAGTGTGCACGGCGGGAACCAGGGGTGAGGTCTGGTTCCCGCTGTTGCGCGTCGATCCCCATCCAACCGGAAAGAATGGAGTGCCCGCATGTTTCGCTTCTTCGGACACCGCATCAGCGCCGACTGGATTTTCGCGCTGCTGAATCTCGACTCGTTCGCCTCGGCACTGCGGCCCTGACGGGTTAGACGCGCAAAAGCGTTGCGGTACGGGTGAACAGGGTTCCACCCGCGGCGAGCGGCAGCAATGCCGCTGCCACGCCGGTGAATTCGGCCGCGCGCACATCCGGGTAGGTCAGAATGCTCTCCAGCGCACGGGGTCCGGACAGCGCGTCATCGGTACACGCGTCGGCTCCGAGATCCAGGCGATGCCGCAGCAGCGGCACATCACCGATATCGGCATTCAGCTCACCGGACCAATAACCGTGATCCTCGCCGATGCGACCGACCTGTACCCGTTCCCGAAGCCGTAGCCGCGCACCGTCTTCCAGCCGCACGGTGCTGAGCGTCTCATGCTCGGCCCCGCCCGCGACCACGGTCGGCTCCGGATCGAGATCCAGCTCACCGCCCGCCGCCACCTCGACATGCCAGTGCGCGAACGACTTCGGAGTCGCTCTGCCCGGCAGTGCGATGGTGGCCGCCACCGAGCGCACCGACAGACGCGCTCCCGCGCCCACGGTGATTCGGATATCCAGCTCGTCACCGCCCAAAGGCGTTGCGGCCGTGCCGATCAGGTGCACCGTATCCGGACCGGTGAGCCGCGCCGCCAGACCGCCCACCGCGTGAATCCGCGGCAGTTCCCCGGCGGTGGCATCGATCCGCAGTTCAGTGCGCACCGGATATCCATTCCCCGGCCGCTGTGCCGAACGCGACGCTCAGGGCCCCGGGCGCGGCGACCCCGGGCACCGCGGCACCCGCGCGCACCGCGAGGTCAGTGCGTGTGCGCGGCACCGGACTTCGCATCCTGTTCCGCGGCCAGGGCCAGCTGTTCGCGCACCCAGGTGAGCACCGGGGTGGCGGCCGGATCCTCGGTGAGGGAGGTGAAGACGAAGGGGCGGCCCTCGCGCACCTTGGTCGAATCACGGTCCATCACACCCAGATCCGCGCCGACCATGGGGGCGAGATCGGTCTTGTTGATGACCAGCAGATCGGACCAGGTGACGCCCGGGCCGCCCTTGCGCGGCACCTTATCGCCGCCCGCGACGTCCACCACGAAGATCTGGGCGTCGATCAGACCCGAGGAGAAGGTGGCGGTGAGATTGTCGCCGCCCGATTCCACCAGGATCAGATCCAGCGGCGGATTGGCCTCGATGAGGTCATCGATGGCATCGAGGTTCGCGGTGATGTCATCGCGAATGGCGGTGTGCGGGCAGCCGCCGGTCTGCACCGCGGTGATGCGCTCGTCCGGGAGCACCGCATTGCGGCGCAGGAAGTCGGCATCCTCGGTGGTGTAGATGTCATTGGTCAGCACGGCCAGGGACAGCTCATCGCGCAGCTGCCGGCACAGCGCGGCCACCAGCGCCGTCTTACCCGAACCGACCGGTCCGCCGACGCCGATCCGCACCGGTTCCCCCGGCGTGCGCTCGCGCTTGGGCCGATCGTGGTGCTCGTGCGGTTCCCCGTCGATGAAATGAGGTGGCATGTAGGTGTGCTCCTTTCCGGGCTTCATCCTGTCGGACGCACGTAAAGCGCTTGTTACCCGGCTCGATTCCGCAGGTCAGGACGCGAACAATGGCATATCGCGGGCCAGATGACGCTCGGCGAGCACATCCTGGAGCGGATCGGACAGCGCGACCAGACCCTTGGTCGCCGACCGCGCGGTGCGATCGCAGACCTCACCGAGCCTGATGGTGCAGGCCGCCACGGCCGCCGGATCCAGGGCCAGCAATCGCTGCGCCGCCGTGGCCGCACCGGTCATGGTCGTGTAGACCACCACCCCCGCGATCTCCTCCGGTGACGCCCCGCAGACCGCGCCGACCACGCCGAACACCGTGGACAAATGCGGGCGCGGACCCAGCGCGCGCCAATCCGCCTGCGGCCAGACCTGTTTCGCCAGCCGCAGCAATCCGCGCCCCTGCGCCCGCGACGCCGTGCGCGCGGACGGCGACGGCGTCCGAGCATCGGCTTCCAGTTCGGCTCGCGCCGGATCCAGCGCGCCCGCGCACACCGCGGCCGCCAGCGAGGCCGCCACCGCCCCCGAGGTCCGGATACGCCTGCGCAGATACAGCTCCACCGAGGCCACATCGCGCAGCAGACCCGAGGACACCGCCTCCTCCACGCCGCCCGAATGCACATGCCCGCCGATGGGCAGCCGGGAGTCGGCCAGGGTCAATAGCGTGGCCAGACTCATCGCCGCACCTCCGGATATCGCATCGCCCGATCCTAAGCGGCGGCGCAGCGAGCACACGCTCCCGGCTCGATCCGCCGCGTCACGAGAGCCGAGTGCGAGATCGAAGGTCTTGACCTGAACCCCGGTCGAGGTTGCAAGCTTGGGCGCGCGACCAGCTTTCGATCTCCAGGAGTTCTCATGCACGCCATTCGCCTGCACGCCTTCGGCCCCGCCGAGAATCTCGAGTACACCGAAGTGCGGGATCCCGAGCCCGGACCCGGACAGGTGCGCATCGCGGTCGCCGCCTCGGGCGTACACCTCATCGACACCACCATCCGCAAGGGCGTGGCGATGGGACCGATCCAACTGCCGGAACTGCCCACCATTCCGGGCCGGGAGATCGCGGGCATCGTGGACGCCATCGGATCCGTGGCCGACAAAAACTGGCTCGGGCGCAGGGTTGTCGCACATATCGGCCAGGTCCCCGGTGGCTACGCCGAGTTCGTGGTCACCGAAGTCGAACGGCTACAGGAGATTCCGGCGGAGCTGGATCCGGCCGCGGCCGTGGCGATGATCGGCACCGGCCGAACCACCATGGGCATACTGCAATTCGCCGATATCTCCCCCGAATCGGTTGCGGTGGTACTGGCCGCGGCGGGCGGTATCGGCACCCTGCTCGTGCAGTATCTGAAGAACGCCGGGGCGACCGTGGTCGGCCTCGCGGGCGGTCCGGAGAAGGTGGATCTGGTGTCCCGCAACGGGGCCGATCTGGCCGTGGACTATCTGCTCCCCGACTGGCTGGATCGCATTCGAGCCGAATTCGGTGACCGCCCCGCCACATTGCTGTTCGACGGCGTGGGCGGCGGTGTCAGCCGCACCGCGATCACCCTGCTGGCCAAGGGCGGCCAGTGGCTGACCTACGGTTTCGCCGCCGGGCCGACCGGTATCACCGAAGCGGAACTGACGGACCTGGGCATCACCCCGGTCGCCACGCTCGGCCCGAAAATGTACGAACGAGCCGGAGGCATGCGTGCCCTCGAGGACCGGGCCCTCGCGGAAGCCGCCGCCGGACGCCTGGTCCCCGGCCTGCACCGCTTCCCCCTCGCTCAGGCGGCGGCTGCCCACCGCGCCCTCGAATCCCGGGCCACCACGGGCAAAGTCGTCCTCATCCCCTGACGATCACGCTCCGCGCGGGGCGGGTCAGTGCCGGAAACTGCGTTCCATGAAGCGCTGGGCCGCACCGCGCCGGAGATCGGTCCACGCTTGCACGGGTCCGGTCCACCACGGGGAGATCTCGCGGGGGCGGGAGACCACCGCGTGGGAGATGAGGTTGGCGGCCTCATCCGCGGTCAGGCCGGGGACGCCGGTGAAGTCGGTGGGTGCGCTCATTCGGGTGTGCACCAGGGGCATGTAGATGGAGGTCGTCGTCACATCGTCGGCGGCGATTTCGGTTGCGACGGTGCGCAACCAGACATCGAAGGCCGCTTTCGACGCGCCGTAGGCCGCCCAGCGCGGGGCCGGGGGCATGCGCAGACCCCAGGTGGAAATGTTCACGATATGGCCGTGGCGGCGCTCGCGCATACTGGGCAGCAGGGCCAGCAGCAGGCGGACCGGGCCGAGGTAATTGATATCGATGGTGCGGGTGAAATCGTGGAAGCGGTCATAGGATTCGTCGACGGGGCGGCGAATGGATTTGCCCGCGTTATTGATTACGACATCCACGTGACCGTGTTCGGCGAGCAGGGCCGCGCCGAGTTCGGCGGTGGCGTCCATTTCGGTGATATCGGCCTGGTACACATGCGCGATACCGCCGTCCGCGCGGATTTCCGCGGCCACCTTCTCCAGATCATCGAGTGTGCGCGCCACCAGCAGTACGGTCGCGCCCGCGGCCGCGAGTTTGCGAGCCGCGGCCTTGCCGATACCGTGTGACGCGCCGGTGATCAGAATGACCTGACCCGCCACGGCCTCGCGCAACGATTTCTCGCGCGGGCGGGTGGTCGGATAGAACAGCCTGGTCGCGACGCGTTCCGCGAAGGGACGGCCGTTCGATTCGGGCTGCTGCTGGGGATCCGAGGTCGAGTTCTCACCCACGCCTCGACTCTAACCGCCCGACCGGTCCGCGACCGGAGTTGAGTGGAAATACCCAGGGCGCGAGGCACTTTGCCGTACCAGGATGGAGGCAGTGCACGGGGAGAGGACGGGGATGATGTCGGTACGGGAGCAGCGGGAAGGGCCGCCGGAGCGTATTTCGATAGCGGGCTGGGTCGCCCGAATAATCGCGGTGGTGGTGTTCGTCCCTGTGCGATTGCTGTGGGAGGGCTGCAAATTCGTGGGCCGCGCGATCGTCGCGGCGGCGGAGTTCTGCTTCGATAACCTCATCGAGCCGCTGGCGAAACTGCTCTGGTACTGGCTGATTCGCCCGGCCTGGGCGTTCTGCAAGGATTTCCTCTGGGGCCTGCTGATCCACCAGCTGCTCTGGGGCATGATCCTGACCCCGCTCGGCGCGCTGATTCTCGACTTCCTGCTGCGCCCGCTGAAACGGGCGGTGGAGGAATGGCTGTGGCGGCGCATTCTGAAGCCCGGCCTGATCTGGCTGTGGGACAGCGTCATCGAACCAGTCGGCGACTGGATCGCCCGCTGGATTCTGGTGCCCGTCGCCAAAGCCGTGCTGTGGCTGGTCTATTCACTCGGCAAATGGCTGATCGTATGGCCGCTCCACCAGCTGTGGCGCTGGGTGCTGCGCCCGATCCTGCTGGCGCTCTCGGCCGCACTGCTCTTCGGCTGGCGGGTCGCCACCACCATTGTGCGAGTGCTGGTGGTGACGCCCTGTCGCTGGCTGTACCGCACGGTGCTGCGACCGATTCTCGCGGTCTGCGGCACGGTATGGCGGGCCACGGTGGTCCGCCCGGTTCGTTTCCTCTACCTACGGGTGATCACGCCGATGAACAAGGCCGCGGCCGAACTCATGACTTCGCTTTTCGGCCACTGAGCACGGCGATCACGGCCATGATCGCGAGCAGGATCGCACCGGCCGTGGTGGCCACGTGCATACCGTGCACGAAGGAATCACGCGCCGAGTCGATCAGCGCGGTATCGCCGTTCGCATGGGTGAGGGTCTCCCCCAGCGTCGATCCGAAGTCGCCGCCGGACCGGAAGACCAGCGCCGCAAGCGAACCCAGCAGCGCCAGACCCAGACCGTTGCCGAGTTCGAAACTGGTCTCGGAGATGCCGACCGCGGAACCGGCCCGCTCCGGCGGCACCGCGGCCACCGCTACCTCCGACACCAATGTGAAGGCCATACCGAAACCCGCACCGGCGACCACGGTTCCGGCGATGTACCAGCCGATACCCCCGTTGACGCCGATACCGAGCAACATAAGGTTGCCCGCCGCCGCCATGCTGAGCGCCAGCACGAACGCGGTCCGGGTGCCGAGCAGACGGCCGATGCGCGCACCGCTCACCGAGCAGACGAACACCACGATGGCCATCGGAATACCCAGCAGCGCCGCGCCCAGGGCATCGCGCCCGGTCACCGATTGCAGGTACACGCTGGTCAGATAGCTCATACCGGCCAGTGCCAACATGCCGACGGTGCTGGAACCGATTGCGACGGAGAACAATCCATTGCGGAACAGACTCAGATCCAGCAGTGGTTCGGTCAGATGCCGCTGCCGTCGCACGAACGCGATCAGCAGCAGCACACCGATGACCCCGATACCGATCACCGGCAGATCGAAACCCTCGGCCGCGAAATGCTTGACCGCGTACACGATCGGCAGAATGCCGCCGATGGACAGCACCACACTCGGCAGATCCAGGGGTCCGAGCGCGGCCGAACGATGCTCGGGCAGCAGCAGCGGCCCGAAGACCAGCAGCACCACCAGCACCGGGGTATTGATCAGGAAGACCGAGCCCCACCAGAAGTGGTGCAGCAGTACGCCGCCGATGATCGGCCCGACCGCCGACCCGCCCGCGAAGAACGCGGTCCAGACGCCGATGGCGGTCGCCCGCGCCCGCGCCTCCGGGAACATGGTGGAGATCAGCGCCAGGCTGGACGGCAGCAGGGTCGCGCCGCCGACGCCCATGAGCGCTCGCGCGGCGATGAGCACGCCAGCGCTGGGCGCGAAAGCGGCCAGCACCGAGGCCAATCCGAAGACGGTCGCGCCGACGAGCAGAATATTGCGCCGCCCGATGCGATCGCCGAGATTGCCCATGGTGATGAGCAGGCCCGCGATCATGAAGCCGTAGATATCGAGAATCCAGAGCTGCTGGGTGGCCGAGGGGTCCAGATGTTCGGTCAGGGTGGGCATGGCCAGATACAGCACGGACATGTCCATCGACACCAGCAGTACCGGCAGCAGTAGCACCGCGAGTCCGGCCCACGCGCGGCGCGGCGTGCGTACGACGGGACGCGCGAGAATGCTGGTCATCACCTATCCTCCGAGCTGATCAAGGGGCTTTACGAGAAGAGCGCGCGTACGTCGTACGCGCGGCCGGAGTACAGTGTACGCAGATCCGCGGCGGGAAGGAAAGAATTCATCCGATGACCGAGGCCAAGCTCACCCGGGCGGCGATCGTCGATACCGCCATCACCCTGGCCGACGAGTCCGGAATCGACGCCCTGTCCATGCGCCGGATCGCCGAGCGTATGGGCGCGGGAGCCATGTCGCTGTACCGGCACATCCCCAATAAGGACACGTTGCTCGCGGCCATGACCGATGAGGTCTCGCGCCGCAATCCGTACCCGCCGCCCGGTCAAGAGGTCTGGACCTGGCGCGATCGCGTGCGCATCGCCGCCGAGGTGGATTGGCGGCTGTACCAGGAACATCCGTGGGTGCTGTTCACCTTCGCGGTCCCGCGCTACAACTTCGGCGAGAACAGCCTGGTCGTATTGAGTTGGCTGGTCGAGGGATTCAGCGAACTCGGCGTGAGCACCCGCGAGGCGACCCGCATGTCGCTGGCGGTCTGGAGCTATATCGCCGGGGTCGCGCTCCAGCATGTCAGTGCGCGACTGCTCATCGACCGCGATTCCGAAACCGATGAACGGTCCGGTCTCACCGCGCTTCTGGAGGGTGCGCCGCGCTGGCCCACCCCGCCCGCGCTCACCGATCTGATCGGCACCGGCGAGGACGATCTGCTGAACCCGGAACAGCTCCTGGAATCCGGTCTGCGGGCGATCTGCGATGGTTTCGAGGCCAGGGCGCGGCGGTAGCGCGGCGAATCAGCCTGTCCGGCACCGTCCGCCGCGATGCATCGAGTGCAATCGTGCGGTTGGCGCGAATCCGCGCCCGCCGCTCACCCTTCCACGTCGCCGTCGAGGTAGACCCAGGCCCCGCCATCGCGGCGGAAACGGCTGTGCTCACGCATTTCCCCCGCCGCACCGCCCGATCGATAGTGCGCGCGGAACTCCACGGTGGCCTCGGCATGAAATGGCCCGCCACCGGTCGTGGCGAGGATTTCGAGCCGCTCCCAGCGCAGACCGGGATCGAAATCGACATCGGCGGGGCGGGTCTCCGGATCCCAGCTGCGCAGCAGATACGCCTCATCCCGCACCGCGAAGGCGCTGTAGCGCGAGCGCATCAGCTGTTCGGCCGTGGTCGCCGCTGCCTCGCCCCGATGCAGCCGCCCGCAGCAGTCCGCATAGCTCGCGGGCAGGCCGCAGGGACAGTCCGCGGGGGCGGGACGGGGTTTTCCGCGCTTCGACATCCGAACATTCTGTCAGTAGAAGCTGCGGCCGCCTTGACCGCCGGAGACCGACCACACCTCCACGATCTGCCCGTTCTCGGTGCGCAGGATGTCATTGCCGCTGAGCGCGACCGCGGTGCCGTCCGGGCGGGTGATGCGGGCACCGTAGGGCCGGGCGATCAATCCCGTTCGGGTGTCATCCATTTCGACCACCGGCAGGCCCTGCACCTCGAATTCCAGACCGGGTCGCTCGGCCCGGAAGACCTCGATCTGCTTGATGAAGGCCGCACGATCGTGGATGTCGTCGTATTCGACCGCACCCGGCTGGGCGTAGCGCAGGGTGAATTCGGGGGCCATGATCTCCTCGGCCAGGGCCAGATCACCGTTCCACATGGCGGTCCAGCGGTCGAACAGGTCGATGGCGAAGCCACGCATGGTCAAGCTCCTCAATAGTATCTCTGATACGGTCTCTCTGGAACGAACGTATAGTCTCAGTGATACGGTGTCAACAGGAACCGAAGGAAAGGGGCTGCGCGATGGCCGAACTCGGCCAGCAGGACCACATAGTGCTGGGATTGATCGCCAGGCACGGACCGCTCACGCCCTATGAACTCAAGGCCAGGGTCGAGGAGAGCGTCGAATACTTCTGGCCCATCCCGCACGCGCAGCTCTATCGCATCCCGCCGCGCCTGGCCGAGCAGGGATTACTGCGTGAGGAGGCCGAGGCCGAGGGCCGGCGCCGCCGCGTCTTCCATCTCACCGCGGCGGGGCGCGCCGAATTGTCACACTGGCTGGGCGATCCGGTGGCCGCCCCGCCCGAGACGCGCGATCCGGCGCAGGTGAAACTGTTCTTCGCCGATCTGGGGCAGCCGGAAGATGTTGTGGCGCTGGCGAATAAGCAGGCGGCCGAACATCGCCGATGGCTGGAGCTCTATCGGAAACTGCATGCCGAGATCGATCCGGCCGATAGCGAGCGGGCGGTCTCGCGGGGACGCATTCTGCAACTCGGCATCAAGCATGAGCGGGCGTACGTCGATTTCTGGGAGGATCTGGCCGCGCATCCAGATGATGCGCCGTAGCTAGCTCGGGTAGTCACCCTGCAGCATGATGGCCGCGAGCACGCCGACCGTGAGCGCCAGCAGGGCGATGGGGGCGATCAGAATCGCCAGACCACGCAGGCGTTCTCGGGTGCGGCTCGGATGTTCACTCATGCCATCGAACGTATTGATTCAAAATTCGGCCGACAACCGAGTATTGGCAAATTCTCGGCATATCGGGTGAATCCGGCAGGAAACCGCCAGGTCACCCGATAGCCGTGAGCTGAGACACGCTCAGTCCTGATCGACCACCACGGCATAGGCGAAACCGTCCCAGCCCTTACCGCCCACGGTCTGCAGCACGGTGGCGTCCAATCGTGGTTCGGCGGCGAGCAATTCGATGACCTCGCGGCTGGCCCGCACCGCGGCATCGGACGAATCCGCGTGCGCGATACCGCCGTTTCGGACCACATTGTCGACGATGACGACCGATCCGGGCCGGGTCAACTGCAGCGCCCACTGCACATAGTTGGCGTTGTTCACCTTGTCGGCGTCGATGAAGACCAGATCGAACGGTTCCGGGTTCTCCCCCGCGAGTACCGGCAGACTGTCCAGGGCCGCGCCGACCCGAATCTCCACGCGGTCACCGACTCCCGCGCGATCGAGGTTCTCCCGCGCCACCTCGGCGTGCTTGGGTTCGTATTCGAGGGTCAGCACCTGACCCTCCTTGCCGACCGCGCGCGCCAGCCAGGTGGTGCTGTAGCCACCGAGCGTTCCGATCTCCAGCACCCGGCGCGCCCGCGACGACTTGGCGATGAGGTACAGGAATTTGCCCTGCGGCGGTGACACATCGATGGCGGGCAGCCCGGCGGCGGCATTCGCGCTCAGGGTCGCGGAATCCCCGTCTCCCACCAGGGTATCCACGAGATAGCGATCAACTTCGGCCCAGTCGGAAGTGGTCATATGGCCAGTCTGCCACGCGTTCCGACCGGGCCGCGGGGATTAATTCGGCCTGATCGCAGCCCTCAGAACAGGAAATACCGCTGTGCCATGGGCAGTTCGGTGGCGGGTTCCTCGGCCCACACCTCACCGTCGATGCGCACGGTGAAGGTATCGGGATCGACCTCGATGCGCGGCATGGCGTCATTGCGCGGCATATCGGCCTTACCGCGCCTGCGGACATTGGCCACCGGCACCAGTTTCCGATTCACCCGCAGCCGATCGGCCAGACCGTCCTCGATGGCCTGTTCGGAGACGAAATGCAGCGAGGTACCCGCCGCCACCGCCGGGGACGCGCCGAACATGGGACGCGGCAGCACCGGCTGCGGGGTCGGAATGGAGGCATTGGCATCGCCCATGGCGGCCCAGGCGATGGTGCCGCCCTTGAGCACCGCGTGCGGGCGCACCCCGAAGAAGGCCGGTTCCCACAGCACCAGATCGGCGAGCTTGCCGACCTCGACCGATCCGATCTCCTGATCGAGACCGTGCGCCACGGCCGGGCAGATCGTGTACTTGGCCACGTACCGCTTCACCCGATTGTTGTCCGCCGCACCATCTCCCGGCAGCGAGCCGCGCCGCCGCTTCATCACGTGCGCGGTCTGCCAGGTGCGCATGACGACCTCGCCGATGCGGCCCATGGCCTGGGCGTCACTGCCGATCATGGAGATCGCGCCCATATCGTGCAGCAGATCCTCCGCCGCGATGGTGGAGGGCCGAATCCGGCTCTCCGCGAAGGCCAGATCCTCCGGAATGGAGGGGCTCAGGTGATGGCACACCATGAGCATGTCGAGATGCTCGTCGAGGGTGTTGACCGTATGCGGCCGAGTCGGATTGGTGGAACTGGGCAGCACATTCGCGTACGCGGCGACCGTGATGATGTCGGGCGCGTGCCCGCCGCCCGCACCCTCGGTGTGATACGAGTGGATGGCCCTTCCGCGAATCGCAGCCAGGGTGTCCTCGACGAATCCGGCCTCGTTCAAGGTGTCCGAATGCAGCGCCACCTGGACGCCCGAGGCGTCGGCGACGGTGAGGCAGGCGTCGATGGCCGCGGGGGTGGTGCCCCAATCCTCATGCAGTTTGAAACCCGCTGCGCCGCCGCGCAATTGCTCCCACATGGCTTCCTGGCGCACGGTGTTGCCCTTGCCGAGCAGCACGATGTTCACCGGCCAGCCGTCGGTGGCCTCGAGCATGCGGCCCAGATGCCATGCGCCCGGGGTGACGGTGGTGGCCTTGGAACCCTCGGCGGGTCCGGTGCCGCCGCCGACCAGCGTGGTGATGCCGCTGCCGATGGCCTCGTCCAGGATCTGCGGGCAGATGAAGTGCACGTGGCAGTCGATGGCCCCGGCGGTGAGGATGCGGCCGTTGCCCGCGATGATCTCGGTGGAGGCCCCGACCACCAGATCCGGATGCACCCCGGTCATGGTGTCCGGGTTACCGGCCTTGCCGATGGCGCTGATACGGCCGTCGCGAATACCGATGTCGGCCTTGATGATTCCCCAGTGATCGATGATGACCACACCGGTGATGACGGTATCGGGGGTGCCCTCGGCGCGGGTGGCGCGGGCCTGGCCCATGGATTCGCGCAGCACCTTGCCGCCGCCGAAGACGGCCTCGTCACCGGCGAGTCCCGGTCCGCCGCTGCGGTCTTCGGTGATCTCGATGAGAAGGTCGGTGTCCGCCAGGCGGATTCGGTCGCCGGTGGTGGGCCCGAACAGCTGGGCGTAGCGGGCGCGGGAGAGTTCGGCCATCAGGCGTCCAGCTTTCCGGGAGGGGTCAGGCTGATGCCGTGCACTTCGCGGGTGCCGCCCAGCGGAACGAGCGAAACACGCTGGCCCAGACCGGGTTCGAAGCGTACGGCGGTACCGGCGGGAATATCGAGGCGGCGGCCGTGCGCGGCCTCGCGATCGAATGCCAGCGCGGAGTTGGCCTGCGGGAAATGCACGTGGCTGCCGACCTGAACCGGCCGGTCACCGGTGTTCACCACATCGACCTCGATGCGATCGGCTCCGGCATTGAGCTCGATAGTGCCTTCGGCACAGAGGAATTCACCAGGCACGAGCGGAGCTTGCGGAGCTCGCATTGGATTCAGCATGACTCAGCCGATCGGGTGGTGGACGGTGACGAGCTTGGTGCCGTCCGGGAAAGTCGCCTCGACCTGAACGTCGTGAATCATCTCCGGCACCCCCTCCATGACATCCGCGCGCGTGAGCACGGTCCGCCCCGAGGTCATCAATTCGGCGACGCTGCGCCCGTCCCGCGCCCCCTCGAGCACATGATCGACGATGAGCGCCACCGACTCCGGATGGTTCAGCTTGAGTCCGCGAGCCTGCCGCCGCCGGGCCAGCTCGGCCGCGTAACTCAGCAGCAGGCGTTCCTGCTCGTGCGGCGACAGTCGCATTCGGGCTCCTCGGCGAACGGCGTGGCGGGTCGTCGGCCATTCTGACATGACCCGCGTTACCTGGATGTTTCGTCCGAGATCAGCCCTATCGCGCCGCGATTCAGCCCTGTGCGGCGAGGTTCTGCAGGCGCACCTGACCGCGCGCCACGGTCCGATCCTGTTCATCGGTGATCACCACGACCCACAGCTGCTGCGACCGCCCGCGATGAATCGGCGTCGCGACCCCGCGCAATACGCCCTCGCGCACCGCCCGCAGGAAGTCGGTGTTGTTGTTGACCCCGACCACGGTTCCGCGATCGCCCAGCCACACGCTGCCCGCGACGCTGGCCAGGGTTTCGATGACGGTGCAGTACACCCCGCCGTTCACGATTCCGGCGGGCTGATGCTGGTTCGGCGTCACAACCCATTCGGCCGCAACCCGATCCGGGCTCATCTCGGTCATCTTCAGCCCGAAGGTGTCGACGAAGGTGCCGGCGGCGAATTGGTTCATCAGCTCGGGAGTCACATCGGCCATGGACTTGATCGAGGAGAAGTCATCGGTCATGACCTCACACTCGCATGTCCGCCCGAAATACGAAGCGGCGGGCTCCCCTTGGATAGGGGAACCCGCCGCGGCAATGGACCGGGGGTCTCGGCAGCCCTCCGGACACTCACTCGGTCCCAACGCCGATTCCAAGTGTAGGTCAGGCTTACCTAACAAAGCAAGCCCTTCACCCGGTCCGGCCACTCCGCCGAATCTTGTCATTGACAACTTAACTTCCATTGTGGAATGTTGGTGGTATGCCAAAGATTCCGTGGATCGCGGTCGCCACCCCCGCCACCCCCGAGGTGCAGTGCATGGCCTCCCGCCTGCAGGTCAAATCGCTGCGCGATGTGCCCGGCTTCCTGATCGCCTCGATGGCGCTGTGGCGGCAGGCCCGCCGCTCGCCCGGAGCGGTCGGTGTGGCCCTGGACGCCGAACTGTTCAAGGGCACCTTCTGGACCTATTCGGCATGGACCGATAAGGCCGCCATCTACGCCTATGCGGGGGCGGAGCCGCATAAGTCGACCATCGAGCGCAAGCGAAAAGTCATGAAGGACGCCACTTTCACGTTCTTCAGCGCACCGGCCGCCGAATTGCCGATGAGCTGGGATGAGGTCCGCACGCGGATCGCCGCGCAGGCCGAAGCCGACCGGTCGGCACACCGACCCGAGGAGTAACCGGGATTCGGCGGCGATCACTGCCACTATTGGCCGGGTGACCGAACTGCTGATCGTGAGCGTGACCGCGCTCCTGGTGATCGCCGCCTCGGCCGTAGCGGGTCCCCGGCTCGGGATCGCCTCCCCGCTGGTGCTGGTGGCGATCGGTGTCGTGGTGAGTTACCTGCCGATGTTCGCCGGAGCCCATATCGAGCCCGAGTGGATTCTCGAAGGCGTGCTGCCGCCGCTGCTGTACTCCTCGGCGGTCTCCATGCCCGCGATGAACTTCCGGCGCGAATTCGGCGCCATCAGTGGACTTTCCGTGGTGCTGGTGGTGGGCACGGCACTGGCACTGGGCCTGTTCTTCATGATCGTCATCCCGGATGTGGGCTTCGCCTGGGGTGTGGCGCTGGGCGCGATCATCAGCCCGACCGATGCGGTGGCGACCTCGATCATCAAACAGACCTCGGTCTCCAAACGCGTGGTCGCGATGCTGGACGGGGAGAGTCTGCTCAATGACGCGACCGCGCTGGTGCTGCTGCGCACCGCGATCGTCGCCACGGCCGCGACCTTCTCGTTCTGGAGTTCGGTCGGCATGTTCGTCTACTCGGTGCTGGTGGCCGTCGTGATCGGCTGGTGCGTCGGGCGGCTCAATCTGATGATCCGCAAGCGCGTGACGGATTCGACGGTCAATACCGTCATCTCCTTCACGGTCCCGTTCGTCGCGTCGGTGCCCGCGGAACTGCTGGGCGCATCGGGTCTGGTGGCGGCGGTGGTGGCCGGTCTCATTACGGGAATCCGTGCGCCACGGGATCTTTCGCCGCGCAACCGGCTCTCGGATTCGCAGAATTGGCGCACCATCGAACTCGTGCTGGAGGGCGCGGTCTTCCTGACCATGGGTCTGCAGATCCGCACCATCGTCGCCAAGGTGCACGACGATCACGGCGGAGTCGGCACGGCCGTGCTGATCGCCGCGGGCGCGCTGATCTTGACGCTCGCGGTGCGCGCGGCGTTCGTCGCCCCGCTGTTGCGCGTGCTGTCGAGCAGCGTCCGCCGCGGTGAACAACTGCAGCCCCGGCTGGAGAGCATGCAGGAGAAGATGAGCACCGATGCGGGCAAGCAGGAAATGCTGTCCCGGTCGACCAGCCGGCGCACACTCTCCGAGCACGATATCGACCGCCTCGCCCGGCGAGTCACCAAGGGGCTGGCCAATATCGAGTACTTCCTGCGCGAACCGCTCGGCCCCCGCGAGGGCGCGGCGGTCGTCTGGGCGGGGATGCGCGGCGCGGTGACCGTGGCCGCCGCGCAGACCCTGCCCGAGGACACCCCGCAGCGTTCGGTACTGGTGCTCATCGCGTTCGCGGTCGCGCTCATGTCACTGGTCGTGCAGGGCGGCACCATCGGGCCGCTGTTGCGGATCCTGCCCGCCGATACCGATCCGGGCGAGTCCGAGGAGCAGACCCAGACCGAACTGACCCGGATCATGGAAATGCTGCGCGAGAGCGCGCAGACGGTGCCCGAACCGCCGCATCCCGACGGCGAGCCCAGCCGGGAGACCTTCGAAACCTCGCGCGACCATCGCCTCGCCGTCATTTCCGCCCAGCGCTCCGCACTGCTGGACGCCCGCGATAACGGCACCTTCGACGCGGATGTGCTCGCGAACGCACTGGCCAATCTCGACGCCACGGAGATCGCGATCGAGCTGCGCGGCACGCTCACCGGCTGAACGCGCCCAGGGTGTCCGCTGGGACAATCGGGCACCGGGGAGTTTGAACGGCTGGACAAGAACCGCTGGTACGTGGCGTACGACTATCGAATGGTCCACGTTCCAACTGTTCGTAAGGATCCGTTCCCATGAAGAAGAATCTCGTCACCATCGCCGGCACCGGAGTCATCGCCCTGGCCGCGCCCGCGCTCATTCTCGCGGCGGGCACGGGTACCGCGAGTGCGGCGACCGTGACTCCCCCGGCCCCCGCCGCACAGCAGCAACCGTCGAATCCGATCGCGAGCGGTGCGGCGGTCGGCGCGGGTATCGGAGCCGGTGTCGGTGCGGTCGGCGGCGGCATCGTCGGCGGGGTAGCCGGGCTGCCGGTGGGTCTGGCCGGAGCCGCGATCGGCGTGCCGATCGGTGCGGCCACGGGCGCTGCCATCGGCGGTGTGATCGGACTGCCCGCGGTCCCGCTCGAAGGGGTCACCGTTCCGGGTGGCGCCATCACCGGCGGATTGGTCGGCGGCGCACTGGGTTTCGCGGCCGGTGAGGCGGTACCGGTGGCGGTCGGCGCGGGTGTCGGCGCGGCGATCGGTACCGGTGTGGGTGCGGGCATCGGTGCGGCGGTGGGCGCGACGAACCCGAACGCGGTACCGAATGTGGTGCACTGACCGCATCCGCGACGGCTACCCGGGATCGCGGACCGCGATCACCGGAGGCCGCGCCGCAGGCGTAACAGCCGAAGTTCCAACTGCGCCAGCAATATCGCGTCCGCGTCCTGCAGATCCAGTCCGCTGACCTCCTGCACCTTGCGGAGGCGATATCGCAGCGTATTGATGTGCACATGCAGCCGGGCCGCCGCCACGTCCAGCACGCCGCCCGATTCGAAATACGCGGACAGCGATTCCAGCAGTTGCCCGTTCGTGCCCTGTTCATCGGCCAGCACGCGCAGCGGGCCCGAGAACGGCGGCAGGTCAAGCGAATCCGCGTAGTCGGCGAGGCGGCCGAGCAGCATCGGCAGCGCCACATCCGCCAATCGCGCACTCGCGGAGCCGGGTTCACGCAGCATGGCGGACAGGATCGCATCGGCCTGCGCCCGCGCCACGGCGACCCGCGACACCGCCGCGATCGCGGGGGCGACGGCAATGCGGTAGTCGGTGCCGTCGAGTGAGCGGCGCAGGAAATCATCTGCCAGCGAACGAGTTTCGGTGGCGGCGGCATCATCGTCGAGTCCCGGCCAGCCCAGTAGCGCGTAGAGCACGCCGTCATTGCGCAGCACCACGCTGGATGGATGGACGGCGCTGAGATAATGCTCGAAGAGACTGTCCACTCTCCGCCGATCCGCGATCAGCGAACCGTCTCCCCTACCCGGCGCATCGCGCGGATCCTCCGCGCCGATCGCCAGCACCACCAGCGGTCCGGGCGTCAATCCGAGCCGATTCGCCGCGATCACCGCTCCCGGCCCACCCGCGAAGATGGTCTCGCCCAGCTCACGGCGCTGCTGCCGGATGGCCGAGGGCGGATTCATGGTCAGCTGTGCGAGCTGCAATGCCACGATGCGCGTCAGGTACCGCAATTGCCCGGCGGTCTCCGCCGATAACGGCTCATGCACCACGATCCAGATGTAACCGAGAATGACGCCGCCGCTGCGCACCGCGATCGCGACCCGGGGCATCGGCTGACCGTCGATCGAATGCGCGGGCACGAATACCGGATCCGGGGACTTCGCGATTTCGGCGAGCACGCCCTCCTCGGCGAGCAGTCGCACCCAGCCGGGCCGCACCGAACGCACCAGAATCGATTCGACGCGCAGCCCGTCGGCCCCCTGCTGTCCGGTCGACCAGGCCAGCACCTCGGAGGTTTCGGATTCGATGGTGACCGGTCCGCCGACCAGGGTGCTGATCGAATCCGCCAGTGCGAAAAGCTCATTCGCCGCCGAACCGTCCGCGGCGGGCTGCGATCGGACGCGGTCGATGAGCCGCTGACGCAGGCATACCGCCAAATCCAGCCAGGACATATCCTCGCGCACCCACACCACCGCGATATCGGCGGCCAGATCCGCGGCGATCTTCGCGGCCGTCCCCTTGACGACCACCCCGGCGACGCCATCGCGTTCGGCGGCGGCCAGCAGCGCGCGCACCCGGTCCTCATCGTCCACCCCGACGGCCAGGACCAGCGCACCCGGCTCGACGAGCGAATCGGCCGAGTCGAATAGTTCGATACTCGTCACCGGGCGATCCGCCGAACCATTCGCATCGAGCAGTCGCGCGATATCGTCGTCGAATCCCGCGACGATATGCCGAACGGTAGCCACGACACCATTCATAGTTCCGAAGGTAACCGCTGATTACCGAATACCGCACGCGTACCGGTAGTGAAAAAGTAGACACCGGCGAGCTCGGCACAGACTGTCGGCGCGAACAAATACCGGCTTTCACCCTTGATCACCGGGACAAGACCGGCCACCCCCGGGCCCGGAAGCATCACGGTATGACGTTCACCGGATCATGGTTCCGCAGGCAGTGGCCGACCCTCGTAATCCTCACCGTCGCGGGTCTGGCCGCATCGATCTACGGCGTATTCGCACCCGTGCATCCAGCGCGTAAGCACGGTTCCATCGATCTCGTCGTGCGGCCGGAGCGCATAGCGAACGGCTGGCTCGTCTATCGCACCCCGGATCGGGCCGATGCCGCGCACCGCAACCGTGTGATCGACTGGGCGACAATGATTTCCGGCGATGCGGCCATCGTATGCACCCCGGATTGCGCACACCTGGCCGACAGCGCCTACCGCGGCCCCTGCACGCTGGACCACCTTCGCGCCGATCTGGCCCGGCCGAACTCCATGCCGGACATGACAATCCATCTGGAGGACGGACTGGTGACGAGAATCGTGGAACTCCCGCACCGATGCGCCCGTCCAGGAAGATAGCTAATCAATTGCCACAAGTGTCATCAATGGCGTTGTGCAAATGCATGAACCTCCGACTCGGAATTTCCCATTTCGACAGCTTCGGATTCTTCAGCGGGCTCCGCATCACCGACATATGCCGACCAGAGGCGACGGTAGGGACCGTCGGATTCGAGTAGGTCCGCATGCCGTCCGGTTTGCAACAGCCGACCCTCGCCGACCACCACGATGAGGTCGGCGGTGGCCGCGGTCGCCAGGCGGTGCGCCACCACGATGGTGGTGCGGCCCACCGTCAGCACCTCCACCGCGGTCCGGACCCGGGCATCGGTGGCCAGATCCAGCGATGCGGTGGCCTCATCGAGGATGAGAATGTCCGGATCGACCAGTTGGGCCCGGGCCAGGGCCAGCAGTTGGCGCTGGCCCGCGGACAGGGCCGCACCGTGTGCGCCGATGGGCTGACGGTAGCCGTGTTCGAGGGCGGCGATCATCTCGTGCGCGCCGACCGCCCGTGCCGCCCATTCGATTTCGGCCGGGGTGGCATCGGGTTTACCGTACGCGATGGCGGCGTGCACGGTATCGCCGAACAGGAACGGTTCCTGCGGCACCACACCGAGGCGATGCCGATAGTCACGCAGCCGGTAGTCGCGGATGTCGACGCCGTCGACCAGCACCGCGCCGTCGGTGGTGTCGTAGAGTCGCGCGAGCAGTTTCACCAGGGTGGATTTGCCCGCGCCGGTCTCACCGACCACGGCGACCTGCTGACCGGGCGCGATCCGCAGATCGATACCGGACAGCACCCGGTTTCCGGCGGTGTCGTAGGCGAAACCGACTCCGCGGAATTCGATATCGCCCGCGAGCCCTTCGACCGGACGGGCATCGGGCGCGTCCGGGGTGGCGACCTCCTCGCGCATGAGCACACCGAGGCGCTCCACGCCGATCACCGCCTGCTGGTAGCTGTCGAACACCTGTGACAGCTGCTGGATGGGCGCGAACAACAGATCCACGTACAGCAGGAATGCGATCAAAGTGCCTGCGGTGAGCACACTTTCGCGGACCTGATGCACGCCGACCGCAAGCACGGCCGCGGTGGCGATGAGCGACATGATCTCGATGAACGGGAAGAACAGCGCCATCAGCGTCTGACTGCGCAGTCGCGCGTTGCGGTATCCCCAGGAGCGCCGGTCGAATTCGCGCTGATTCACCGCTTCGCGGCGGTACGCCTGGGTCACCGCGATGGTGTCGACATTCTCCTGTAGATAGGCGTTGGCGGCGCTGACCTGTTCGCGCGCCAGGTTGTAGGCGGGCACCGAGGCGCGGCGGAAGGCGATGGTCGCCACCACCAGCACCGGGAGCAGCGGCAGGACCACCAGGGCCAGCCCGGCGTCGATGACGACCAGCGCGACCACGACTCCGGCGATGGTGAGGGTGCTGGTGAGCGCCACCGCGAGACCGGTCTGCAGGAAGGTGGACAGACCGTCGACGTCGGTGATCATGCGGGTCATGATGCGTCCGGCCAGTTCTCGCTCGTAGAACTGCAATCCCAGGCGCTGCAATTGCGCGAACACCTTGACCCGCAGGCCGTAGAGCAGCCGCTCCCCCGCGCGCCCGGTGACCCGGACCTGCGCGACCGTGATCGCCCAGTCCACCGCGACCACCACCAGCGCCAGGCTCGCGGCGATCAGCAGGACGCCGCGCGCGTTCTCGAGTACACCGTGGTCGATGCCGAAGCGCACCAGGAAGGGGATCAGGATCTGTGCCAGGGCGTCCAGGGCGACCAGGCCCAGACCGGCCAGCAGCGGCAGCGCGAACGGGCGCAGCAGCCCCGACAGATCGAAAGAGGTGTCGGGGGTGTGCGAGAAGTGTTCGGGCACTTCGGGTTCCCCGGACAGCGGCGGCAGGCGATCGATGAGGGCCTGTACATCCCCGCTCGGCGGTGCGCCCGACATCATGCCGCCGCCGACGCCGCCCATCGGCCCGGGTGCGCCCGCGGCGCGCTGGGAGAACGCCTTGGCGATCTGTTCGAGCACCCGGCTCTCGTCGCCGTCGGATTCGGCCTGCGCCCAGAGTCCCTCGGTGGGAACAGATTCCGCATCGGTCGCCAGATCGATGGCGATACTCGCCGGATCGGGCGGGGTGAACAGGGCATGGAACAGCTCGCCCGAGCGCTGTAGTTCGTGCAGCGTCCCGAGTTCGGCGATGCGACCGTCATCGAGTACCGCGACGCGGTCGGCCAGCGCCAGTGTCGAAATGCGATGCGCCACCACGATGGTGGTGCGCCGTCGCACCTCGGCGGCGATGCGGGCGAAGATCTGCTCCTCGACCTGGGCGTCGATGGCCGAGGTGGCGTCATCGAGCACCAGGATCGGCGCATCGGTGATCAGTGCGCGCGCGAGTGCGAGGCGCTGGCGCTGGCCGCCCGAAAGCCGCTGTCCGCGTTCACCGATGAGCGTATCGAGCCCGTCGGGCAGCGCGGTCACGAATTCGTCGGCGGCCGCCAATCGCAGTGCGTGCCACACCCGCTCGTCATCCGCCTCGGGTCGGCCGTAGGCGACATTGGCGCGCACCGTATCGGCCATCAGCGAGGTGTCCTCGAACACCATGGCGACCTGGTCGCGCAATTCCGGCAGTTCTCGAATATCGGTGCCGTCCAGCAGGATTCGACCACCGTCCGGATCGAAGAGCCGGGGCAACAGCTGCACCAGAATCGATTTGCCGGAGCCTGCCGCGCCCGCGATGGCCACCGTCTCGCCCGCGTCGACGATCAGGTCCAAGCCGTTCAAAACCGGCGGCTGATCCTCGAATCCGAAACGCACATCCTCGAATTCGATGCGCGGCGCGTGTTCTGCCCGTACGGTATCGAGAGCCCTGGTTCCCGCCGCCCCCGTCTCGGCGGGAACCGGTGTCTCGATCACCTCGCGCACCCGATCCAGGGATGCCTTGCCCTGCTGGCTCACCGTGAGCAGCATGGAGAACATGCGAATCGGCGTCACGAATGATCCGAGATAGGTCATGAACGCCAAAAACGTGCCCAGCGTAATGGATTGGTGCAGGGCGAGCAGCCCGCCCACGATCAGCACCAGCGCCTGACCCGCGGCCGGAATCGCCTGCATCAACGGTGTGAAGCGGCTGGTGATCCGGGTGATCCGCAGTCGCGACCGGTACAGATCGCGCGCGGATTCGGCCAGCCCGTCCAGCTCGCGCGATTCCTGTCCGAAGCCCTTCACCACGCGCACCCCGGTCACCGCGGCCTCCACCCGCATGGCCACCTCCGCGGCGCGCGCCTGGGCGTCCCAGTTGGCCGGGAACAGTTCGCGCTGACTGCGTTTGGTAATGAACCACAGCGCCGGGATGACCAGCAGCGCGATCGCGGTCAGCGCCGGGGACATGGTCGCCATCAGCACCAGCGACACCCCGAGCAGTACCGCGTTCCCGGTGACCAGCGGAACCAGTTGCAGGAACATCTGGATCAGCGTCACATCGGTGATGGCGCGGCTCACCACTTGCCCGGTGTACAGCCCGGCCCGCTGCCGCCCGTTCAACCGCAGCAGCGCCGCGAACAGATCGCGGCGCAGATCATGCTGTACGTCCAGCGACAATCGCGACGACCCCACGCGCCGGGTGTATCCGGCCCCGAACCGCACCACGCCGATGACGAGCAGCAGCGCCACCCACGGCACCACCGATGCCGCACTCGCGGTGAGCGTATCGACCACATGCCGCACGATCAGCGGCAGTATCGCGGTGAGCACCGCGGCGATCACCGATCCGACCGCCGCGGCGACCACCGTCCGCCTATGCGCGCCACACCGCCGCAGCAGATACCGGATCCACCCGGTGGCCTCGGAACCTGCCGCCGGGGCCGATTCCGAGGCCGCGGAACCGAAACAGTCCGAGCCCGAACTCATCCGGCGACCACGAGCGCGCCGGCGGCGTCGAACTGGTTGACCGGGCGGTCGAGCCCGTAGTGCCCGCGCAGGGTGGTCTCGGTGTACTCGGTGCGGAACAGGCCGCGCCGCTGCAGGATCGGCACCACCTCGTCGACGAAGCGCTCCAGACCCGAGGGCAGCACCGCGGGCATGATGTTGAAGCCGTCGGCCGCACCGCGGGTGAACCACTCCTCGATGGTGTCCGCGACCTGTTCGGCGGTACCGGCGAAGGTGTGGTGCCCGCGCCCGCCGCCGAGCCGGGCGATGAGCTGGCGCAGCGTGAGTCGTTCGCGCCGAGCGAGATTCACGATCAGCGTGAACCGGCTCTTGGCCCCCTGGATCTCATCCTCGGTGGGCAGATCGTTGGGCAGTTCACTGTCCAGGTCCAGATCCTCGACCGGAATGCCCCAGGTGCGAGCGAGCTGACGCTTGGCGTATTCGGGCGAGATGAGCCGCTCCAGTTCGGCATCCAGTTCCCGGGCATGCTCCTCGGTATCGCCGATGACGGGCACGATGCCGGGCAGGATCTTGATGGTGTCGGGATCGCGGCCGATCGCGACCGCGCGGCGCTTGAGGTCGGTGTAGAACTCCAGCCCGTCCTCGATGGTCTGCTGCGCGGTGAACACCGCCTCGGCGTAGCGGGCCGCGAATTCCTTTCCGTCCTCGGAGGATCCGGCCTGCACCAGCACCGGATAGCCCTGCGGGGAGCGCGGCAGGTTCAGCGGTCCGGCGACCTTGAAGTACTCACCGTCGTGATCGATCTTGCGGACCCGGTCCGGATCGGTGTGGATACCCGATTCCTTATCGGCGAGCACCGCGTCATCGGCCCAGCTGTCCCACAGTTTCGTTGCCACATCGACGAATTCGGCGGCCTTGGCGTAGCGCAGCGCGTGATCGGGCACATCGTCGAGGCCGAAATTACGGGCCGCGTCCGCACCGGCGGTGGTGACGATATTCCAGCCCACCCGGCCACCTGACACCCAGTCCACCGAGGCGAACCTGCGCGCCAGGTTGAACGGGGAGTTGTAGCTGGTGGACGCGGTGGCGATGAGCCCGATCCGCGAGGTCTGCACCGCGATCGCGGTGAGCAGGACCGTCGGCTCCAGCTTGCCCGCCGGGCGACGGCCGGTATCGCCGAACAGCACCGGGCTGTCCGCGAAGAAGATGGAATCGAGCTTGCCGCGTTCGGCGATCTTCGCCAGATTCACATAGTGGTCGATCTTGGTATTCGCGTTCGGATCGGATTCCGGCAGCCGCCACGAGGCCTCGTGGTGGCCGGTCGACATGAGAAACGCGTTGAGGTGCAACTGCTTCGGGGACATGCGGTTCCTTACTCAGACTCCGGCCGGGACGACGCCCAGCGCGGTCAACAGGGTGCGGCGGTAACGCTGGAATTCGGGCTCGCCCGGATCACGTTGCGCCGGCAGGTCGATGGGCAGGTCGACGGTGAGACGCCCGGCGTCCAGCACCAGCACGCGCTGTGCCAGGGTGATCGCCTCGTCCACGTCATGGGTGACCAGCAGCACGGTCGGGGTGTGCCGCGCGATCAGCTCGCGCAGCAGCTCGTGCATCTTGATGCGGGTGAGCGCGTCCAGCGCGCCGAACGGTTCATCGGCCAGCAGCAGATCGGGCTCGCCGACCAGGGCGCGGGCCAGCGCCACGCGCTGCTGCTCACCACCGGACAGCTCGGACGGCCAGGCGCGGTCGCGGCCGGTCAGCCCGACCTCGGCCAGCAGGTCGCGACCCGCCTGACGGCGGTTGCGCGGTTGTCCGTACAGCACATTGCTCAGTACCCGCTGCCACGGCAGCAGTCGCGAATCCTGGAATACCACGGAGGTTTTCGCGGGCACCCGGAGCGAACCGGAACCCTCGACATCGCGATCGAGTCCGGCCAGCGCACGCAGCAGCGTGCTCTTACCGGAACCGCTGCGCCCCAGCAGGGCGACGAATTGGCCGGGCGGAATGGTCAGCGAGATATCGTCCAGGATGACGCGATTCCCGAAGGAGCGCACCAGATCCCGGGTGCGGACGCCTAGGTCGAGATCGTGCGACGCCATGACAGCACCTTGCGTTCGAGCAGTCGGATACCGGCGTCGGAAATCAAGCCGAAGACGCCGTAGAGGACCAGGCAGACCAGGATGACATCGGCCTGCCCGTAGTTCTGGGCGCTGCTCATCAGCTTGCCCAATCCGTCTGTGGCATTGACGGATTCGACGACCACCAGGGACAACCAGGCACCGGTCACCGAGAGCCGCAGGCCCAGGAAGAAGCCGGGCAGCGAGCCCGGGATCACCACGCTGCGAATGAATTCCAGGCGCGAAACCCCTTGCACCTCGGACAGTTCCACGAATCGCTTGTCGATGGCGGTGAGCGAGGCGTGGGTTTGCAGGTACATGGCGATGACCACGCCCAAGGTGATCAGCACGATCTTGAACGTCTCACCGATGCCCAGCCACAGAATCATCAGCGGAATCAGGCCCAGGCTCGGAATGGCGCGCTTGACCTGTAGGGGACCGTCGATGAGCGATTCGCCGAGCCGGGACAGTCCCGCGATGAGCGCCAGCGCGGTGCCGATCAGAATGCCCACGCCCAGGCCGATTCCGGCCCGGGTCAGCGAGGCGAGGGTGTTGTCGACGAGGGTGCCGTCACGGAACAGCTCCCAGCCGGTGTCCAGGACGGTCCACGGCGCGGACAGCTTGCGCTGATCCAGCAGGCCGTAATAGCTGCCCGCCGACCAGGCGGCGAGCACCACGACCACGCCGAGCAGGCGGGCGAACGGTACCGGTTTGCGAAGTCCCAGGCGGCGCAGTCGACGCCGTTCCACGAAGGTCTCGGCGGGCCGGGCTGTGGTGAGTGCCGGGCGCGGCAGTGCGAGTGTCATTGCGACTCCTTGGTCCGGTACTGGGCGGGCACCGCATCGGACGCGAGCTGTTCGAAGCGCCTGTCGAAGAGCTGGGCGGCATCGAAACTCGAACCGAAATAGCCGGAGCGGGTGACCAGGTCGATGGTTTCCTGCTCCCACTTGATGGCGTCATCCCATTTCGCGGGGTAATACGGCTTTTCCACGGTGCTCAGAATTCGGCGTGCGGAATCCGGTGTGACCTTCTGGTCCTTCACGTAATACGCGTCGAGCCATTGGTCCGGATGCTCCCAGGCCCAAATATCGGTGCGCGCCCAGATCTTCACGAATTCGGTGATGGCGGCGAGTTTTCCGGAATCCTGGAGTACGGCGGTCGGCGCCCAGAGAATGGTCAGCGCGTCCACCGCGGGTGTCTTCACCCCGCGAGCGCCCTGCTCCCCGTACTGGGCCAGGTAGAGGGTGAGCTGCGGTTCGGCGAGCGGGGCGACATCGATCTGTTTGCCCTGCAACGCGGTGAGGAACTGCGGGCTGTTCAACTCGACGAGTTTGACATCGCTCACCGAGAGGCCCGCCGCCTGCAGGGTGCGCAATACGACCACGCCCTGCGCCTGTCCCGGCGAGAAACCGATGCGCTTACCGCGCAGGTCGGAAAGACTGTTGATCGCCGAATTCGGCGCTGTCGCAAGCTGATACAGCGGCGTCGAGCGCACCTTGACCCCGACGATCTTCGCGTCGACGCCGGTGGCGTGCGCGTGGATCGGCGGAATTCCGGCATTGGTGGCCACATCCAGCGCGCCACCGCGGAAGGCCTGGATCACATCGGGTCCGGCCTGCACCACGGGCCAGTCGGACACGGTGAAGGGCAGGGTGTTCGACTGTCCGGACGCCTCCAGGGCGACCCGGGTGGTATTCACCGAAATGGAGAGTTTGGTGCCGGGCGGCACGCTGGTCGGCAGCGCCGCCGAAAGATCGGTATCGCCGCCCTTGGTGGCGCAACCCGCGACCAGTAGTGCGGCGGCCAGGACCAAACCTAGCCCGGGAATAGCAGAGCGCATTGGTGACTCCTGATAGAACTGCGACGGAACGAAATAGAGGAATCCGGGCAGCGAAGACAGGAGCGGGTCTCGGAACCGAGGGTGGCGGCGGCAGGATTTCGCATAGCAAGACTCTCGCGGAAAGCGTTGCGATCGGGCAACATTCGTTCGACTTAAAATAAGTGCGAATCAAATCCCGACCGGCCGCACCGCCTGTTCGGCGGCGGCCACCACCGCGAGCGGATCGGTGAACAGCCGCTGTAGCACCGCGGCCCCGGCGGCGGTCTCCAGCACCCGGCCGAAGAACGACGATCCCGAGATCACCTCCTCGGGCCGCTCGCAGGCCGAGAACCGGCGCACGCCATCCAGATACGCCGCGCGCACGCCCGGCACCCGAATGAGTCCGGGATCCACGATCACCACCGCGTCCGGATCGAGCAGGTCGATCACCACCGCCACCACCCGCGCCAGAATGCGCGCGCGGTTCACGAACAGCGTCTGCGCCGCCGGGTCGCCGACCGCCACGGACACCAGATCCGGAACACCGCGCACGGACAGACCCAGTTCGTGCGCGGCGGCCACCAGCGCGCGATCGGTGCACTGCGCCAATTCGGATTCGGCGGTATCACCCCCGGCCAGCCGGGTGATCGCGCCCGCGGCCGAGCGCGGGCCGTAATGCACCCGCCCGTGCACCGAGAACGCGACGTCGATGACATTGCCCGCGAACAGCACCACGGTGGCGGCGGTGCTGCCCGCATGCCCGAAGAGCTGTTCGGCGTGCACCAGCGCGCGGGTGTGACTGTCCATGGTCACCGGCAGTCCGGTGTGCTCCGAAAGGTAGTGCCGCACGGCCACATTGCGCCACGGCAGGGTGCCGTGCTCGATGACCGTTCCGGCCGCGCTGTCCACCCAGCCGCCGATGGCGACGCCCAATCCGATGACGCGCTCGGTCAATTCGGCCCGCAACCGCCGCACCTCGGCGGCAGCGGCGGCCAGAATCACCTCCGGTTCCAGGGTCGCGTGCGGTATGCGATGCGAAAGTCGTACGGTCCCGGCGATATTCAACACCGCGACGGTGCAGTGGTCGGCGGCGATATGCACCCCGATCACCACATTGCCCGCGATATCGAGCACCAGCGGCGAATGCGGGCGGCCCATCCCCGCAGGCCCGGCGGTTTCGGGCAATTCGATGAGCAGTCGGGCCGCGGTCAGCGCCCGCACCTGCGAGGTCACGGTCGCGGGCGACAACCCGGCCGATTTCGCGATCACGCTTCGCGGCGCGGTGCCCTCCTCGAGCACCGCCCGCAGCACCGCTCCCGCACTCTTGTCCCCGCTCACCATCCCCGCACCTCCACCGGAACGACACCGCTCAACGCAGCGGGAAGCCCTGTGCCGCAAGCTGATCGCGGAGGCGATCGCGGCCCTTGAGCGCGGCGGCCGAGGCCAGCCGGGCCAGCACGCGTTCGGTCCAGGAATGTTCGAGGCGCTGTTCGGAGTAGAACTCGGCGATCCGGGTCTCGTACTCGGCGATATGCGCGCTCTGCGCGTCCGCGTCGTATGCCTCGGCGTGCAGTACGGCGTCCTGCGGCAGGCGCGGCTTCACCCGCGCGTCCTCGGACGGATCCGGAGTGCCGACCACCAGGCCGACGACCGCGAAAACCCCAGGCGGCAAAGCCAATTCGGCGGCCACCTGCTCCGGATGGTTTCGAATCGCGCCGATGTATACGGTGCCCAGGCCCAGTGATTCGGCCGCCACCAATGCGTTCTGCGCGGCCAGCGCCGCATCCAGGAACGCCACGTAGCTGGACTCCAGGTAGTCCGCGCCCTCCAGCGGGGCGTCGCGCTCGGCGGCCAGTCCGCGCAACCGGGCCAGATCCGCGGTCCACACCAGCAGCACCGGGGCCTGTCGAATGTGTTCCTGATCCCCCGCCAGCGCTGCCAGCCGCGCCTTGCGCTCGGGATCGCGCACCGCGATCACACTCCACGCCTGCAGATTCGAGGACGTCGGCGCGGATTGCGCGGCCGAGATCAGCAGCCGCAGCGTCTCGTCCGAGATCGGATCGGGCAGATACCGGCGTACCGAGCGATGCTCGTGCAGCACCCGCAGCACCGGATTCCAGTGCGCGGGCTCGACCGGGGCGGGGCCGCGGTAGCGCTGGGCCACCACCTGTTCCGGGGACGGGGCGATCTGAGTCATGGCGAGTATCGTCGCCGCGATCACCGCCCGAGTCAGCTATTGACCGCAGCTCGATTCGAACCCACAGCCGGGCCGGGGCTCACAGCTGCGCGAGCAGCGGGAGCAGTTGCGTGCCCTGCCGTTCGATCTCGGACAGGTACGGGGTGTCGGACAGCACGAAATGCGTGATGCCGAGATCGCGATAGCGCCGCAGGGATTTGGCGACGTCCTGCGCCGAACCGACCAGCCAGGTGGTGCCCGCGCCGCCCCCGCCGAAGCGGCCCGGCGTGGTGTAGAGGTTGTCGTCCAGCACCTCCCCGCGTGCGGCCAGATCGAGCAGGCGCTGCTGTCCGACCGCCGTCTGCCGCCAATTCTGCTGTTCGCCCTGCCTTTCGGCCATCTCCGCCACCTTCGCCTCGGCATCGGCCCACGCCTGTTCGGTGGTATCGCGCACGAAAGTGGTGACGCGCAAACCGAATTCGAGCGGTGCGTGCTCGCGGCCCAGTTCATCGCTCAGCGCGCGCAGTCGTTCGATGCGCTCGCGCACGCCCTCCAGGGGTTCACCCCAGAACAGCTGCACATCGGCTTCGGTCGCGGCGACCCGTTCGGCCGCATCGGACGCGCCGCCGAAGTAGAGCGTGGGATGCGGGCGACCGTCGCGCGGCGTGATCCGGGGCACCACGGTGGAATCGGTGACCTGATAGTGCTCACCGCGATAGGTGACGTTCTCCTCGGTCCACAGCTTGCGCACCAATTGCAGGAACTCTTTCGTGCGCCCGTACCGCAGCGCCTGATCCTCCTCGCTCTCGCCGTACGCGGGAAGATTGTCCTTACCGGAGACGATATTGATCCGGACCCGCCCACCGGAGAGGTGATCGAGCGTCGCGGCGGCGGTGGCGAAGTTCGCGGGCCGCCAATAACCGGGGCGGACGGCGATCAGCGGTTCGAATTTCTCGGTGCGCGCGGCCAGCGCCGTGGCGACGGTGAAGGTATCCGGACGCCCCCACCCGGTACCCAGCAGCGCACCCTTCCAGCCGTGTTCCTCCAGCGCCCGCGCCTGCGTGGTCAGCGCGTCCAGACTGTTGTGGCCAGCACCGGCGGTATCCCCGCGATGCCCCGGATCGATCTGATTGGGGATGTACCAAAGGAATTCGACGCTCATAGCGATGATTGAACCCGCGCGCGCACCATCCGCTGAGAGATAAATTCCGCACGATTCCAGACAACGATCACCACACCCGACAGGGCGGGGTCACCGCGTATCCGTCCGTGCGGCGTGGGAATTCAGATGCTCGGCATCGACCACGGCGATGATTCGCCCCTCGTGTGTGATGACCACCGGGCCGGTTCGCCCGTCCAAGCGCGCGACCGCGTCCGCGAGCGGAGCCGTGCTGCCCACCACCGGCAGCGCCTCGGACAGGTGCTCGCTCACCGGATCCGTATCAGGTGCCTCGGCCAGCCCGGTCCGGGTGATGCTGCCGAGCAGTTCGGTCGCCACCAGCGGTCCGGATGCGTTGCGCTGCAACACCACCGGCAGCGCCTCGGCCGTGCCGAGCAATTCCCGCGCCGACGCCACCGGTGCGCCCGACAGCACCACGGGCACGGCCTCGCCGCCCAGATCACCGAGGATCGATCCGACGGTCGGTCCGGCGACCGGACCGGTCAGCTCGAAACCGAAGGTGCCCAGCCATTCGTCACTGAAGTACTTCGACAGGTAGGCCCGCCCGGAATCCGGTGCGAGCACCACCACGACGTCATCGGGTCCGAGTGCACGCGCGGTACGGAGCGCGGCGGCGATCGCCGTCCCGGAGGATCCGCCGAGCAGTAGCCCTTCCTCCCGCGCCAGCCGGTGCAGCACCCGAATCGCCTCGGCGTCGACGACCTGTTCGATACGGTCGACCACATCCACCCGGTACGCCTCCGGCCACAGATCCTCCTCTGTCTCGGGGTGCAGGAAGTGACCGACGGCCTCCACGAACCAGATTCGGCCGTCGCCGCCACCGTACACAGAGGTTTCCGGGTCCGCGCCGATCACCCGCACCGACCCGCCGGATACCTCCTTCAGGAAGCCGCCGGTACCGCTGATGGTGCCGCCGGTGCCGATGCCCGCGACGAAATGCGTTATGCGCCCGTCGGTTTGCGCCCAGATCTCGGGACCGGTGGTGGCGCGGTGCGCTGCGGGATTGGCGGGGTTGTCGTATTGCCCGGCGAACCACGCGCCGGGAATCTCCTCCACCAATTTCAATGCGACACTGCGCAAATGCTCCGGATGCCCGACCGGCCGCAGTCCGGGCGTGATGTGCACTTCGGCACCGTAGGCGCGCAGCAGCGCCTTCTTCTCGGCGCTCACCTTGTCCGGCACCACCACGATGGTGCGGTAGCCGCGCGCCGCGGCGATGGCGGCCAGACCGAGTCCGGTATTGCCGGAACTGGCCTCCACCACGGTGCCGCCCGGACCCAGTTCCCCGGACGCCTCGGCGGCCAGCAGCATGGCGCGCGCCGCGCGATCCTTCACGCTGCCACCGGGATTGAGGTATTCGAGTTTGACGTACACGGTGGCCGAAATGTCATCGGTGACCCGGTTCAGCCGCACCAGCGGCGTATTGCCGATGGCATCGGCGAACGAGTCGTACGTGCCCGCGGTGGCGGCGGATACGGCGGTCATGCGGCGGCCCTGCCTGTCTCGCCGAGCGCGTCGAACAGCTCCCGGCGTAGTCGGAGATATTCGGGATGGTCGTGATCACGCGGGCGTGGCAGGTCGATCGGTAAGTCCCACACCACTTTTCCGGGCCCCGGCTGCAGCATCGGGCCACCACTTCTCGGCGACCGCCGGATGTGAACGGAGCCAGCCGATGAGCGCGTTCTCACCGTAGTGCGCCAGCAGCGGATTGGCGGCATCGGCGCTCACCCCGCGTGCCCGCGCGGCCAATTCGGCGGGCAATTCAAGGGGTTCGACCACGGCGTCCAAGCGCGGACCCAGAAAGAACGGCACCGAATACCGGTCGACCCCGGCGGGCGGGCTCACCACCCGATGATCGGTGGCGATCAAATACCCCTGCGTCGCGATCTCCAGCATCTCACCGATATTGAAGACGAAGCTGCCCGGCACCGGTGTCACATCGATCCAGCCGTCCGGGCCGCGCACCTGGAGACCGCCGACCTCGTCCTGTTGCAGGAGCGCCAGATAGCCGTAGTCCTTGTGCGCGCCGACTCCCTGATCGTCGCCGGTGGTGTCGCGGCCCGGGTAGTGAATGATCTTCACGTGCGTGGTGGCCTCCGCATCGAACCAGGCGTCGAAGTAGCCCTCGTCCTGTCCGAGCGCGGCGGCCAAGGCGCGCAACACTTCCCGGCTCACCCGCAATGCCTCGGCCTGCCAGGCCAGGGTGACCGCGCGCAATTCCGGCAGTGCGGGCGGCCACTGATTGGGTCCGATCAAACGCTGCCAGATCGGATCCCCGGCCGCCCCGGACAACGCTGCCCGCTCGGGCCCGATATCGATCTGCTCCCGCCGATCCGGCGCGCCCGCGGTGTATTCGTGCCCGGTCGAGGTGTAGCCCCGGAACTGCGGTGAATGAATATTCTCGATCTCGAGCCGCTGTTCCAGCGGTAGCGCGAAGAAACGCCGCGCCACCTCGAAAATGCCCTCGGTCAATGTCTCCGGCACCCCGTGCCCGACAACGTAGAAGAATCCGACTTCGTGTGCGGCATAACGCAACTCGTCGAGAAACGCGTCCCGCTCAGGCCCGCGGAAACGGGAGATGTCGATGAGCGGCAATCGATCGGTCATCACAGATCCTTCGCGAGGCGGGCCCGGACAGTGCTCCCTTTCGAAGCTAACCGCCCGCACCGCGCGGTGAACCACTTGCGCTCACCGTGATCGGTTTCCCGTCGCCGAACTCACCGGGCAGCCCGCTCGAAGCAGCTGCCCGGTATCACAAGCGACCTATCGGACGACGTAACCCCGGCGCACCGGCAGACCGCGATCCTCCAGCGCCGCCAGCATGTCCTGCCCGCGCTGCGCGCCCACCGTCGACGAGGTATTGGCCAGCGCCGGAACATAGGTCGCCGCACCGACGATCGACTCCGCCACCAGCGACCAGAATCGCCGCACACCCAATCCGGCGCAACGCAGCATGGCTTCCTGGATCAGCCGCAGCGCCGGTTCGCACCGGTGCGCCAGCCAGACGTACAGCGCGGGTTCGCACGGCAGCGCCACCACACCCGGCTCACCGGTCAGCCGGTCACCGTCGACCACGCGAATCGTGGTGTCCGCCAGCCCCGCCCAATCGATGCCGCCGTCATTGTCGGTATGGATCCACAGATTCTCCAGGCCCGGATCCCAGGCCCGGCCCTCGGACACCAGCATGGCCATGACCCGGCCGATGACCGCGTGGATGAGCGCGGTGGCCACCACCTCCGCGGCGATCTCGGGATTGCTCATCTCGGCGGCGTGGCGGCGGTACATCATCTCGATCCGGCCTTCGCGTATTCCGTCCGCCAACCGCCACCATCTCCGTTTGCCCTGTTCGGACATGGCGGCGACGGCATACACCCGCGGATGTTCGGGTTGCAGGCCGCGCAGCCGGGCGCAGGCCCTCCCGAAGGCGATCCGGGAATCGCGAGGCGGGCACACGGTTACGGGCTCGAACATCGAACCTCCTCTTTCATCGGACTTCCGGCCACTGTGTACGCAACGAGAATTGAAGATAGGTTAGGCTTACCAAGCTAACGAGAGCAATCAATGTGTCAGGAGTAGTTCGTCACCGTGCCCGCCGTAGTCACCATCAGACGGCGACGTCTGTCCGGACTCCTTCTCCTGGCCGTGCTGCTGGTCTGCGCGGTGCTCGCCAGCATCGCGCTCGGCTCACGTTCCCTACCTCTCAGTGCGGTATTCGACGCACTCACCTGTCCGGGCGGGTTACCACTTTCCTGCCCCGCCGACGGAACCGCCGCGCAGATCGTGCGCGAATTGCGGCTCTCCCGTACCGGACTCGCCCTCGTGACCGGGCTGGCATTGGGCATGGCGGGTGCACTCATCCAGGGCTATACCCGAAACCCGCTCGCTGATGCGGGACTGCTCGGAATCAATGCGGGCGCGGCGTTCCTGGCGGCGCTGAGCATTCATCTGTTCGCGCTCACCGCGACCACGCAGTACATCTGGTTCGCGCTGGCGGGTGCGCTGATCGCGGGCATCATCGTATTCGGGGTGTCCTCGATCGGCGGCGGTAAGGCCAGCCCGCTGAGCCTGGTGCTGGCCGGTGCCGCCGTGACCGCGTTCCTGCAGGCCATGACCAATATCGTTGTGCTGCTGGACGAGAACGCGCTCAATACCTATAGGTACTGGGTCGTCGGCGATGTCGCGGGGCACGACGCGGCGGTATTCCAGCAGGTGCTGCCGTTCCTCATCGTGGGCGCTGGCCTGGCGCTGGCCGCCTCACCCGGGCTGAACCTGCTCGGTCTCGGCGATGACGTGGCGCGCGGTCTCGGCGTGAACCTCGCCCGCAATCGGGCATTGGGCCTGGCCGCGGTGGTGCTGCTCGCGGGCGCGGCCACCGCCGCCGTCGGCCCGATCGCCTTCCTCGGCCTGATCGTGCCGCATCTCGCGCGCTCGGTCACCGGCCCCGATTACCGCTGGCTGGTGCCCTATTCGGCACTGCTGGGAGCCATCACCCTGCTGATCGCCGATACCGTGGGCCGCGTGATCGCCCGCCCCGGTGAACTCCAGGCCGGCATCACCCTCACCGTGATCGGCGCGCCGTTCTTCATCCTGTTGGTCCGCCGCCGAAAGCTGGTGAGCCTGTGAGCGATCCCACCCATATCGACGGCACATCCACCGAATCCACTCCCGGACAAACGGACACGACGGCCGATCACGCCATCGCGGTGAAACCCCGTGCCGAACGGGCGGAAACGACACTCGGTCGTGTCATCACGGTGAAAGCCACTGCCGGACAGCCGAAAGCGGCGGCGCGGATCGAACCCGAATCCGCGCGGCTGCTGGGCCGGACGCGACCGGCGGTACGCATCGCCGGATATTCGGCGGTACTGCGGGCGCGGGCACTGCTCACCGTCGCCGTGCTCATCGCGATTCTGTTCACCCTTTTCGCGCTCGATATCAGCACCGGCGAATTCCATATTCCGCTCGAGCGGGTACTGGATGTGCTGGGCGGCGGCGGATCTCGCGCACAGCGGTTCGTGATCTTCGACTCACGTCTGCCGCGCGCGCTGACCGCCGTGATCGTCGGTGCCGCACTCGGGTTGGCGGGCGCGATCGCCCAATCCATCCTGCACAATCCCCTCGCGAGCCCGGATATCCTCGGCATCACCTCGGGCGCGAGCTGCGGTGCGGTGCTGATTCTGGCCGGAACCGGTGGCGCGACCACCGGAATCGCGGCGACACTGGGCATTCCGCTCGCTGCACTGACGGGTGGTCTGCTGACCGCGGTCGCCATCTATCTGCTCGCGTGGGGCCGCACCAGCACCGGCGATCACGGTGTCATGGGATTTCGCCTGGTGCTCATCGGTATCGGCGTGAATGCCGCACTGCTGTCGGTCGTCAGCTGGCTGCTCACCCGCGCGACTCTCACCGATGCCGCGCACGCGCAGCTGTGGCTCACCGGATCATTGGATCGGTCGGACTGGTCCACCCTGGTACCCGCCGGAATTGGTTTGGGCATCACCCTGCTCATCGCCGCCGCGTCCAGCCGCACCCTGGCCGCCCTGCGGTTCGGCACCGACACCACTCGCGTTCTGGGCGTTCGCATTCAGACCCAGCAGGCGCTGCTGCTCGGTGCGGGCGTCACGGCGGCCGCGCTGGCGACCGCAGCGGCCGGACCCGTCGGCTTCGTCGGCCTGGCCGCACCGCAGATCGCGCGCAGGCTGCTGCGCACCCCCGGGGAACCCATCGTCGCCTCGACGCTGATCGGCGCGATCGCCGTGGTCGGGGCGGATCTGGTGTCCCGCACCGTACTTCCCGTCGATTTGCCGGTCGGGGTTGTGACCGCCGCGGTCGGCGGACCGTTCATGCTGTACTTGCTCGTACGCGCCAATCGGAAGGCGACCCTGTGACGATTCGAAGCGAAGCGGTGACCACATCCCCCGATGCGGTGACCCCCGTCGGCGCGGTTGCGGATTCCTCCACTGCCACAGTGACTCTCGCCGCCGAGAACATCACTCTCGGATACGGCGACCGCGTGATCGTCGACGGCCTGTCACTCGATATCGCACCGGGTGTGATCACCACGGTCATCGGCCCGAACGGTTGCGGCAAGTCCACCCTGCTGCGCTCACTGGGCCGATTGCTCAAACCGCGCGATGGCCGAATCGTCTTGGACGGCAAGGCGATATCGTCCATGAAGACCCGCGATATCGCCCGCATGGTCGGCATGCTGCCGCAGACACCCGTCGCTCCCGAGGGCCTGACCGTCGCCGATCTCGTCGCGCGCGGCCGTCATCCGCATCAATCCTGGTTGCGGCAGTGGTCCGCCGATGACGAGACCGAGGTCGCGACCGCGCTCGCGCAGACCGGTATCGCCGATCTCGCCGACCGCACCCTCGACGAACTCTCCGGCGGTCAACGCCAGCGCGCCTGGATCTCCATGGCGCTGGCGCAGGGCACCGACATCCTGCTGCTGGACGAGCCGACCACCTACCTCGATCTCGCGCACTCCCTCGAGGTGCTCGATCTGGTGGATCGCCTGCACGCCGATTTCGGCCGCACCGTGGTCATGGTGCTGCACGATCTGAACCTGGCCATCCGCTACAGCGATGAGCTCATCGTCATGTGCGCGGGAAGGATCGTGGCGCAGGGCCGCCCGGCCGATATCGTCAATTCCGAGCTGCTGCTCGAGGTTTTCGGCCTGCACGCCGAAGTTCTGGAGGATCCGGTCTCCGGACGCCCGATGATCGTGCCGATCGGCACCCGGCACGTACATGGCGCCGACGGGCAGGATCCCGCGCCGACCAGCGAGCTATGACCAATCCCACACAGCTACCGACCGGTTACGACGACTTGTAGTACGCATTTGTGTCGTTGCCTCCGTAAACTTATGGGATGGCAGGTCTTGGTGAACTCGAGAAAGCGGTCATGGACCAGTTGTGGTCGGCCGATGAACCCCAAACGGTGCGGCAGGTGCACGAGGCCCTCGCCGAACGCCGCGAGCTCGCGTACACCACGGTGATGACCGTTCTGCAGCGTCTCGCGAAGAAGAACCTCGTACTACAGCAGCGCGATGACCGCGCGCATCGGTACGCCCCCGTGCACACTCGCGATGAACTCGTCGCCAGTCTCATGGTGGACGCATTGCAGCAGGCCGACGAAGTAGGCTCGCGCCGAGCCGCACTCGTGCACTTCGTGGAACAGGTAGGAGCCGATGAGGCTGCCGCTTTGCGAGACGCACTCGCTAAGCTCGAAGCCACCGAGGCGGCACGCAAGGAGCCGAAAGACTCCAAGTAGCCCCGACCTCGGCCCAGGCCCCCACAACGCAGTGAGCTGAGGAATGGATCTGACAGCGCCGGTTTTCGCCGGTCTCGCCCTCTTGTTGGCGGGACCGATCCCGGCGCTGCTCAGCCGAGCCACCTGGCCGTATCGGAGTCCCCGTGCGGCGCTGGTGCTCTGGCAGGCCATCGCTCTCGCCGCCGTCCTGTCCGCCTTCGGTTCCGGGCTCGCCATCGCCAGCAGACTGCTGGTGCCCGGCGGTGACGGACGGCCCACCACCACCCCGAGCAAGGAGATCGCCGCCCTGGGCCTGCCACTGTGGCTCGCCCTGGTGACGGTCTTCGCGCTCACCCTGCTCATCGGGGCGCGGCTGATCTTCTCGGTCATCCGCGTCGGCGTGCACACGCGCCGGCGACGCGCCAAACACCGCATGCTGGTCGATCTGCTCGATCAGGGCGGCGTGGCACGGAAATCCGCGGATATCCGGGTGCTCGCCGCCACCGAACCCATTGCCTACTGCCTGCCCGGGCTGCGCCGCCGCGTCGTGCTCAGCCAGGGCACCGTGACCAATCTTTCCCAAGAGGAGTTGACCGCAATCGTCAGCCATGAGCGCTCGCATCTGCGCGCCCGCCACGACCTGGTGCTGGAGGCGTTCACCGCCGCACACGAGGCGTTCCCCCGGGTGGTGCGCTCCAAATCCGCACTCGATTCGGTGAAACTGCTGATCGAATTGCTGGCCGATGATTCCGCGGTCAAGGTCACCGGGCCGACGCCGCTGGCGCGCGCCCTGGTCGCCTGTTCGAATTCGCCCGCACCGCAGGGCGCTATGGCGGTCGGCGGGCCCACCACCCTGATTCGTATCCAGCGCCTGGCCGGGCCGATCGGTGATATCCGCATCGCGAGCGCGGCGTATCTCGCGGCCGCCGCCATCCTCGTGGTCCCGACCCTCGCGGTCGCGATTCCGTGGTTGCAGGAACTGAGCCGATTGCTCAGCCGTGCCTGAGCCGCGGAGCACGACTCCCCAGACGGACACCGCGGCTCCCGCGGCCGCACCCCGTTTCGCCTCTTCCGCGGCGGGCGCGCGCCGGTTCGCCGATCTGGGCCTGCCGCCCATGCTGGTACAGGCATTGCGGCGCAATGGGATCGATACGCCGTTCCCCATTCAGGCCGCCGTGATTCCGGACATTTTGGCTGGTCACGATGTATTGGGCCGGGCCGCAACAGGTTCCGGCAAGACCCTGGCGTTCGGGCTGCCGATGCTGGTGCGACTGTCCGGTGCCTCGACCGCGCCGCGCCGTCCGCGCGGATTGATCCTGGTGCCCACGCGCGAACTGGCGATCCAGATCGAGACCGCGCTCGATGAGCCGTCACTGTCCATGGGCCTGCGGCTCGCCATCGCCGTGGGCGGACTGGCGATCAAGGCACAGGACGAGAAGCTGGGTCGCGGCGTCGATCTGCTCATCGCCACACCCGGGCGATTGACCGATTTGATCGGCCGCAAGGCCGTGGATCTGTCGGACGTGCAGGTGCTCACCGTCGACGAGGCCGACCATATGGCCGACCTCGGCTTCCTGCCGCAGCTGACGGCCGTGCTGAATCGTGTTCCCGCCGAATCACAGAAGCTGCTGTTCTCGGCGACCCTGGACGAGGCCATCGGCGAACTGGTGCAGCGATACCTGCACTCCCCCGTCACCCATACGGTCGCCGCACAGCCCAATGCGAGCGCTCCGGCAGCCAATGCCGTTGCCGAGGAATCGGATTCGGACCTTCCCGATATCGCGCACTACGCCCTGCATGTGCGCCGTATCGAAAAGCGCCCGGTGGTCACCGAAATCGCGGGCCGCAAGGGCCGCACCCTGCTGTTCGTGCGCACCCAGCACGGTGCGGACAAACTGGCAGGCAAACTGCGCGAGGTCGGTATCGCCGCCGCCGCGCTACACGGCGGTCAGGGCCAGAATCAGCGCACCCGAACCCTCGCCGCGTTCGCGGACGGCAGCTGGCCGGTGCTGGTCGCCACCGATATCGCCGCGCGCGGAATCCATGTCGACGATGTCTCGCTGGTCGTGCACGTCGATCCCCCGGCCGATCCGAAGGACTATCTGCACCGCACCGGCCGCACCGCCCGCGCGGGGGCATCGGGCACCGTGGTCACCGTCGTCACCCCGGACGATCGTCAGGAAGCCGCCGAATTGGCCCGCCGCGCAGGGGTTTCCGTCACCGATCTGGAAGTGCGGCCCGGTGATCGCCGCCTGGCCGAGATCACCGGGGCGCGCCGCGCCTCCGGCCGCCCCATCCCCGATCCGGCCACGGTCGCGGCGGCCGCCAAAGCCGCTGCGGCACCACCGGATCCGGCACCGGAACGCCCCCGCCATCGCATCGATCCGCGCACCGGCGGGCGCAAGCACACCAAGAAGCATAAGCCGAAGTCACGCGGCGGCCGCTGACCGCGCCGCCCGGACTTCGCCGAGGTAGAGTCCGCCCCGTGAAGTTCATGTTCGGATGCGCCCTTGCCGTCGCCTGCGCGGCGACGGGAATGCCTGTGGCGCAAGCGGTTACCCCTCCCACCTGTACCGAGACACCCAATGGGTACACGGCGGAGTGGCAGGCCAGTTGGTCGATGTACGAAGCGGGACAGCACAATCCGGCCGAGTCCCGCGCCGCGGTGGTGGTCGATCTGCCGATCACCATCAACGCCCCGCTCGAGCGGGTCTGGTCGGTCTACTCCAACCTGCACAACGATATCGGCCGCCACCCCTTCCTGAAGGATGTGATCACCCACCGCACCTGCGACGATTCCGGCGTCCAGGTGGTGGATTTCACCGCCCTGGAAGACATTCCGATGGGCCCGGTCACCTTCCCCGGCCACACCCAGGCCGAACAGCGCCTGCACCCCGCCGAGCACTACTACACCTCGGACAGCTGGGATATCCCGAATATCACCACCCACCAGTTGATCACCTTCACCGCGAACGGCGATGGCAGCACCACGGTCAACGAGCACATCACCTTCCTCGCCGATGCGACCCTGATCCAATTCACCGCCGATAACGGCGCATCATCCCACCGCGCCTACCAGGCCGCCCTGAAGCGAGATATCGAGAACGGCACCCTCTGAACCCGATCCGCCACGGGCCGCCGCCCCGGACACGAACCGAGCGCAGGCCCGACACACCGGCAATCGCAGCCGATTTGCGGGCTCGCAGTACGCGATTCACCGACTAGGCAACCATTCAGCAAATATCACCGGTGTCCCTCGGGGCGAGAGTCCGACCCCGCTACCAGTCGATGGCAAAGGTCGTCCGCTGCCCCGAGCGGGTCACCATCACGAATGCGCCCGCGTACCAACCGGTGAGCCGAGCCGAAAGTCCGCGGCCTGCGGCCGAAGACGGCGAACAGCCCGGCGAGCGCGACCCCCGCACCCGCGATCAGGAACGCCTTCCCATCGGCAGCCAATTCCCCGCGACCCGGCACCGCCGGGGTCAGACCATCGGAGATCTTCCAGGTCGCCAGCAGCGACACCGTGAGCGCGAGCGGCATCCACAACACGCCCGCGACCCAGGCGTCGGTCCGCGGCACCTCCGGTTCCCCACCCGGGACGTCATACCGCCGCGCCACCACCTTTCCGATGAGGCGGATTCCCCCGATCAGGCCGACGATCGCCTGGATCGGCGCGACCACGATTCCGAGCGGCACGGTGAGCCACCCGACCAATACGCCCACCGCGATCTGCCGCACGCGCAGCCACGGCGACAGCATCAGCACGGCCGGAATGATCGAGAGCGAGATCAACTCGTACGGAAGCCCCAGCAGCACAACCATTTCGACGAAGAGCCCGACCCCGATCGCACCGGCGAATCCGACCGGACCGAAGACCGGACCCTCGTACCGCGAACGCAGTCGCCGGAGGTGAGTATCGGCGCTCATGCGCACATTCTGCCCGTGAGACGCCGGGAAAGCTCAGCGGCGGCGGGCCCAGCCGCCCCGGGAGCGCCACTGGCCGCCCGACGGAATGCGGGAGCTGAAGCCCGCCAGGTGTAGTGAAAGGGCAAGCAGCCCACCGATGATGAGTAGCTCCACGCCGAATGTGGTGCCTCGATTGACGAGTTCCAGTAGTAGTGCGATGGCGAACAGGACTGCGGCTCCGATAGCGAACATATCGTCGCGATACCCAGCCGCAGCCGTTTCGATCGTCCTACCGGGATGCCGATCAGGTCAGGTCGGCGGCGCAGCTGGATCACATGTGAGCGAGGCGACAACCGAGTTTCGAGTACACTGGCCTGCTGCATGCGTGACACCAGGTAGCGCGCCAATACCTGACATCGAAGCATGGAACACGACAACCCCACGTCAAACCATGAGGCGGCAAACACCGTGCAGTTCCTCCCCGGGCAGACTCCGCCCTACGACCTGACCTATGACGATGTCTTCCTCGTCCCGAATCGGACGGATGTGGCGTCGCGATTCGATGTCGACCTGTCGTCGAGCGACGGAACCGGCACCACCATTCCCCTCGTGGTCGCGAATATGACCGCCGTCGCCGGCCGCCGCATGGCCGAGACGGTGGCTCGCCGGGGCGGCATCGTGGTGCTGCCGCAGGATCTTCCGATCCAGGCCGCGGCCGACACCATCGCCTTCGTCAAGAGCCGTTCGCTCACCGCCGACACCCCGGTCACCCTGGATCCGGAGGATTCGGTCTCCGACGCGCTGGCGCTGATTCACAAGCGCGCGCACGGCGCGGTGGTGCTGGTGCAGGACAACCGCCCGGTCGGCGTGGTCACCGAGGCCGCGTGCAGCGATGTCGACCGTTTCGCGCGATTGAGCACCGTCGCCGATACCAACTTCGTCAGCGCTCCCGCCGATGCCTCCCCGCGTGAGGTGTTCGACCTGCTCGAGGCCGGTCACTCCAAGCTCGCCGTCCTGGTGAACGCGGACGGCACCCTCGCGGGCGTGATGACCCGCACCGGCACCATCCGCGCGGGCATCTACCAGCCCGCCGTCGACGCCAACGGTCAGCTGCGCATCGCGGCGGCGGTCGGCATCAACGGCGATATCCCTTCCAAGGCAAAGGCTCTCGTCAACGCGGGCGCCGATGTGCTGGTGATGGATACCGCGCACGGCCATCAGCAGAAGATGCTGGAGGCGCTGCGCTCGGTGGCCGCCCTGGATCTGGGTGTGCCGCTGGTCGCGGGCAATGTGGTCTCGGCCGCGGGCACCCGCGATCTGATCGAGGCGGGCGCGGACATCATCAAGGTCGGTGTCGGCCCCGGCGCCATGTGCACCACCCGCATGATGACCGGCGTCGGCCGCCCGCAGTTCTCCGCGGTCGCCGAATGTGCCGCCGCCGCAGCCGAATTCGGTAAGCACGTGTGGGCCGACGGCGGCGTCCGGCATCCGCGCGATGTGGCCTTGGCCCTGGCGGCCGGTGCGGCCAATGTCATGATCGGTTCCTGGTTCGCGGGCACCTACGAGTCGCCCGGCGATATGCGCATCGACCGCGACGGTAACCGCTACAAGGAGAGCTTCGGTATGGCCTCCAAGCGTGCGGTCGCCGCGCGTACCGCCACCGATTCGGCCTTCGATCGCGCCCGCAAGGCGCTGTTCGAGGAGGGCATCTCTTCCTCGCGCATGCGCCTGGACGCCGAACGCCCGGGTGTGGAGGATCTGATCGATCACATCACCTCCGGTGTGCGCAGCTCCTGCACGTACGCGGGCGCGCGTTCGATCGCCGAGTTCCATGACCGGGCCGTGCTCGGTGTGCAGTCGGCCGCCGGTTTCGCCGAGGGCCGTCCGCTGCCTTCGGGCTGGTAAACCGGCTCGAATCGGGCAGCCCATCCCGGCGGGGACCGTACGGAACCCGCCGGGTTTTCCCATGCCCGGCCAGGTCATGCTGAAGGCGAGCGGGCCAGCCGGTAACATGTCGACCATCGGATCGTGCCGACCCGTCACGATCTACCCCATGCGAAAGGAACCAGTTGTCACCCGCGTCCGAGGGCGCCGTTCAGGAGGGCTCCTCTACCGAGCCGGGTGACAAACCCGGCGCCATCGCTCCCTCAGCCACACAGACGGCCGGGTGGTGCTGACCGTGTCAGCCCTGCTCACCGTTCTCAGCCTGATCGGTTTCATCGCACTGACCGCCGGTACAGCGTTATTCGTTGCCGCGGAATTCTCGCTCACCGCCCTGGAACGCAGCACCGTGGAGGCGCACGCCCGCGACGGCGACCGCCGCGCCCGGCAGGTGCGCCAGGCGCATCGCACGCTCTCGTTCCAACTCTCCGGGGCGCAGCTGGGCATCACCATCACCACTCTGATCACCGGTTATATCGCCGAACCGGTATTGGCGCGGCTGCTGGAACCCATATTCGACGCCTTCGGCCTGGATGCCGGTACCTCGCATGGCATTTCGCTGGCGCTGGCACTGATTCTGGCCACCTCGCTGTCCATGATCTACGGCGAGCTGGTGCCGAAGAACATCGCCATCGCCTCACCGCTGGCCACCGCACGCTGGACCGCGGGGCCGATGATGTGGTTCTCCATGGCATTTCGCTGGCTGATCAATTTCCTCAATGGTGCGGCCAACTGGGCCGTGCGACGCCTGGGCATCGAACCGGCCGAGGAATTGCGTTCGGCGCGTTCACCGCAGGAATTGGGTTCCCTCGTGCGCACGTCCGCATTGCACGGCGCGCTCGATCAGCGCACCGCGCAGGTGGTGGATCGCTCACTGCAATTCGGTGAGCGCAGCGCGGAGGAGCTCATGACCCCGCGCGTGAAGATCGAATCCCTCGATCAGAACTGCACCATCGCCGATCTCATCGAATGCGCCAGTCGCACCGGGTTTTCCCGCTTCCCGGTGATCGACGGGGATCTGGACAACACACTCGGCGTGGTGCACGTCAAACAGGCGTTCACGCATCCGGCATCGCAGCGCCGGATCATCAAGCTCAAGGACATCTGCCAGCCCGTGCCGATCGTGCCCGCCAGCCTGGACGGTGACGAAGTGCTCGAACGCGTACGCGCGGACGGTATGCAGGTCGCGCTGGTGGTCGACGAATACGGCGGCACCGCCGGCATCGTCACCATGGAGGACCTGATCGAGGAAATCCTCGGCGACGTCCGCGATGAGCACGATGAAGAGGAACTCGATGTGCGCCGCACCTCCACCGGCTGGGACTGCTCCGGGCTGCTGCGCGTCGACGAGGTCTCGCGCACAACGGGTTACGACGCGCCCGACGGCGAGTACGAAACCCTCGGCGGTCTGGTGCTGACCCGCCTGGGCCGCATCCCGGTCACCGGCGATGAAGTGCTGCTGCCCGAACCCGGCAACAACCACGCCATGGATCCGCACACCAGCGGCGGCTGGATCGCCAAGGTGGAGCGCATGGACGGCCGTCGCATCGACCGGGTGCTGCTGCGCCCCGTCGACGCCGAGGGCCTGGCGGAATGGGAGCTGCACCATGGGTGATTGGACAGCGGTACTGCTGGCCCTGGGGCTGCTGCTGGGTAACGCGTTCTTCGTCGGCGCGGAATTCGCCCTGATCTCCGCGCGCCGCGATCGCCTGGAAGCGCTTGCCGCACAGGGTAAGCGCAGCGCCAATACGGTGATCGAGGCGGCGCAGAATCTGTCGATGATGCTGGCGGCGGCGCAGCTGGGCATCACCATCTGCTCCATCCTGCTCGGCCGCGTCGGCGAACCCGCTGTGGCGCATCTGCTTTCGGGTGTTTTCGATCTGGTCGGCATGCCCGATTCGCTGCTGCACCCGATTTCGTTCGCGGTGGCGCTGGCGATCGTGGTGGTGCTGCACATCCTGCTCGGCGAGATGATTCCGAAGAATATCGCGCTGGCCGGACCGGAACGCTCCGCGCTGCTGCTGGTTCCGGTGCATCTGATGTGGTTGCGCCTGGCGCGGCCGCTGATCGCGGTCTACAACCTGGCGGCGAATCTGTCGCTGCGGGCGCTGCGCATCGAACCCAAGGATGAACTCGATTCGACGGTGTCCTCGGTGGAGTTGGCCGAGATGTTCGGTGAATCGCATTCCGAGGGGCTGCTGGACGAGGAGGAGCACCGCCGCCTGACCCAGGCGCTGGGTTCCAGCGACAGCATCGTCGCCGATGTCATGGTGCCGCTGGACAAGACGCGGTCGGTCCCGCTGCGCGGAGAGGGCACCACGCTCGGCGATATCGAGAACGCGGTGACCGAGACCGGTTTCTCGCGCTATCCGGTGCGCGCCGGTGACGGTTCGCTGGTCGGCTACCTGCATGTCAAGGATGTGCTGGATCTGGTGGCCGATGATCAGGCCGGTCCGTCGACACCCATCCCGCGCACCGATATCCGCCCGCTGCCCACGGTCAGCACCGGCGCCACCCTCTTCGAGGCCCTGGCTCGGTTGCGCCGCACCAATTCCCATCTGGGCCGGGTGGTGGACAGTCGCGGCAATACCGTCGGCATCGTCGCGCTCGAGGATCTGGTGGAGGAGTTCGTCGGCACCGTCCGCGACGCCACCCACCGCATCGCGGAGTAACCATGCCGGTTGTGCGACAGGAGATTCCGGTGCTCGCGCCCGCCGATTGGCGGGCGCGAGCCGCCGCGCACCGGGAACGGGTCGAACGGCTGGTCGGCCCGTATCTGGCGCAGCGCGCGGCCGGGACCAAACATCCGGTCATCGACTTCCTGTTCACCTACTACGGCAATAAGCCCGCCCAATTGCGACGCTGGCACCCGGGTTTCGGCATCGGGCTGGCGGATGCCGCCGAATACGCCGAAACCCGGGGCTATCACCTGAATTCGGATATCGCCGCGTACACCGCCGACCCGGCGTTCCTCGAAAAGCGCCGGGACACCGTCGAATTCGTCACCCGGCTGCTCTCGGCGACAGCCACCCGCCCGGCTCAGCTGTCCTGCTTCGGACTGCACGAATGGGCGATGGTGTATCGCACCGATGAGGTCCGCCATCAGCAGGTGCCGTTGCGACTGGGCACCGCCGGGACGGACGCGGTGGTCGAGTCGATGCAGTTGCGCTGCACGCACTTCGACGCCTTCCGGTTCTTCACCCCCGAAGCGGTCCCCCTGAACATCGAGCCGCTGACGCGTGCGGATCAGGAACATCGCGAACAACCCGGCTGCCTCCACGCCAACATGGATCTGTACAAGTGGGGCTTCAAACTCACCCCGCTGATCGCCTCGGACCTGCTGTTCGACTGCTTCGAATTGGCCTGCGCCGCCCGGGAACTCGATATGAAGGCCAGCCCCTACGACCTCTCGTCCTACGACTACGAGCCCATCCGCATCGAAACACCCTCGGGCCGAGCAGAATACGTGCGCAGGCAAGCGGACATCGCAACCCGCGCCGCTGTCCTGCGCGACCGCCTCGCCAACAGCTGCCGCGCACTCCTCGACTAACGCTGTGCCGGTTCAGTTCTCGCGGGCAGTAGCAACAGATTCAGCAGGCCCGCGGAGACGGCGGCCAATAGTGCTCCATCCACGTAGTGGAATGCCATCGCCCCGAAGTACGTGGGCCCACCCCAGGCATTTACGACGAAGTTAGGGTCCAGACCGCCCAGCACCTGCATACCGCAGCGATAGGGGAAGTACACCAGCATCGCCAGCGGTATCACCGACAGCAACAGGCGCGGCAGCGCGGACACCCGACGAAAGATCGACCGCACCGTCCACGCGAGCCGATGCGCCGCATTGCTACCCAACGGCGCAAGCAACAGCCGCGGAGACCGAGTGTCGCTGCGACGCAACACCATCACCGCCACCGAAGCGGCCAGCACATACAGCACCACATGCGGCCAAAAGGCATCGGTACCCGCCACTTGCACCTCACGCTGCGGCGATCGGCTGAGATAGATCGCACCGCCGGAAACGATCCCCGCCACCAGGGAAATCCCGGCAACGCACACCGCCGGCCGCGAGAACCTGAACCGAAACCCGTATGCCGACGATTCGCGCAGCCCCGGACCGAAGCCGGAGGCCGCGCATCGCGGGGCCGAACCCAAGCCGGAAGCCTGGGATCGCCTGGCCTCCGATCCGAAGTCGAAAGCCGGTGAGCGCGGCTGGCGCGATGCGGGGCCGACAGCCGCGCTGTGCGTGGCGCGGCGGGCGGGGTCGGGGTCGGAGGCGTTCATGGCTGTAACTGTCGCGTCCCGACCCGGGTCTCGTCGTCCATCCCGAGCCTGGAATCGATGCCCGGCGCGCGGCTGATTCGCGGTGGCATCTCCACCTCGGGGATGACATCGCGGGGCCGATGCATGGCCGTCCACCAGCGGATTACCGTCAACGCCATGGTGATCACCTCATTGCCGCCGGAACGGACCGTGCGGGCGGCCCCGTGGCATCAGCGGCTCATCCCGGCCGGGCGGGCGGATCACACCGGCCCCGATTGGGTCGATTTCGCCATTGCCGCAGCCTGTTTCGCGGCGTTCACGGTGCCGGCGCTGATCACCGGGAACGGTATCGGCTCGCGGACCGCGATCGCGCTGTTCGGTCTCGCCGCCGTTCTTCCGCTCGTCGTCAGGCGGCGCTGGCCGGTGGCGGTCACCATCGCGGTTGCGGTGGTGCTGTGCGCCGCCGCGCTGGCCGGTATTCGGTTCACGCCCTGGGTCAGCAATACCGGTCCGGCTTTCGCGGTCGCGGTGCTCACGCTCGCCGATCGGCGGTCGCGGCGCGAATCGCTGCTCGTCACCGGCCTCGGGCTCGTCGCGATCGCGATCACCGCGCAGTTCGGCCTGAGTTGGCATCCCGATCAGGATCAGGACTTCGTACAGCTGTTCATCGCGATTCCGGCGTGGCTGGCCGGTGACGCATTGCGCACCCGGCGTGAGTACGGGCGCGATATCGCTGTGCAGCAACAACTTCGGGCCGTGGATTCGGAGCGGCGGATCCGCGCCGAGGAGCGGTTGCGGGTATCGCGCGATGTGCATGACCTCATCTCGCACACCCTGAGCATGGTGGCCGTGCGCGCCGGGGTGGCCAGGCTGCTGCTCGACGAACAGCCGGATGAGGCGCGCCGCGCACTCAGCGCGATCGAAGACGCCAGCCGGTCGGGACTGACCGAATTGCGGCAGGTCCTGGCGCAATTACGCGAACCGGGGCAGCGGGAGGAGCCGGGCGAACCGGGCCTCACCCAGATCAACGGCCTCGTCGACGACCTGCGCCAGAGTGTCGCGATCGTGGATTACCGCGTCATCGGGCAGCCCCGCGACTATCCGGCACTGCTGGAGACGACCGCCTACCGCATCGTTCAGGAAGCGCTCACCAATATCGTCAAACACTCGCGCACCACACATGTCGAACTCGAAATCCGGCATACGCCAAACGAATTGACCATCACCGTCACCGACGACGGACCCGCCGCACCACCCACCGGGAACGCGGCCACCGGCTCCGGTCTCGGCCTGATCGGCATGCGCGAACGGGTCTCCCTGTTCGGCGGCGATTTCGACTCCGGTCCGCGTCCGCAGGGCGGCTTCGCGATCACCGCGATCTTCCCCGTCGATAATGACCCCCATGCCTGACGCCGCCCCGATCCGGGTACTCATCGCCGACGACGAAGCCCTGGTGCGCGCGGGCTTTCGCGTCCTGGTCGATTCCGCACCGGACCTCACCGTGCTCGGCGAGGCGGGCAATGGCGTGGAAGCGGTGCAGCTGACCCGCCGCCTGCGCCCCGATGTGGTGCTGATGGATATCCGCATGCCGATCATGGACGGCCTGGAAGCCATGCGGCATATCGCCGCCGACACCGCGCAGCAGCCGCGCGTGCTCATCGTGACCACCTTCGATCAGGACGAACACGTCTTCCAGGCACTCCGCAGCGGTGCCAGCGGCTTCCTGCTGAAAGATTCACCGCCGGAACAGCTGCTGCACGCGATCCGCGTGGTGGCCAAGGGTGATGCCCTGCTGACGCCCAGTATCACCCGCCGCATGATCGACGAATTCGCCCGCCGCCCAACCACTCCCGATCGGCGGCCGGATATCCGCACCGGACTCACCGACCGCGAGTACGAGGTCCTCATCCACGTCGCGTCCGGCCGCACCAACGCCGAGATCGCGAGCACCCTGCACGTCAGCATCGCGACCGTCAAAACCCATATCGGCCATCTGCTCACCAAACTCGATGCGCGCGACCGCACCCAGCTGGTGGTGCTCGCCTACGAATCCGGAATCGTGGTTCCCGGAGCGTGATTCACGCGCCGTCGAGGGCGCGCAAACCGGATTCGATTGCGGCGATGCGCTGTCGGGCCGCCTCGAGCGGGAACGGAGATCGCAGTTCGATGGACAGGCGATCGCCGAAGGTGGACAGGACGTAGGTGCCGGGCGGGGCGACCGGGGCGTCCGGGTCGGTGCGCGGCTCGAACATCACGCTGCTGAAGTCCTCGAATTCGAGACCGGGGACCCGCGGTGTCGGCACCACGCCCCAGTTGCTGGAGATCACGATCACCGGTCGCTGGGATTCGGGCACCAGGGCGAATTGCGCGACCGCGGTGGTCATGGTGTCGAAGAATCGCAGTCCCGCCTGGTGAATCTCGCCGTTCTCCAAGCCTTTTCGCAATTCCTCGGTGACGGCGCGAGCGACCGACGCGGTACCGCCGAGATCGCCGGCGGGGACGAAACTCGCGAAACCCAGCGGATTGGTGGCGGCCGGTTTCGGCACCGGCGGTGCGATCCGATTGCGCAGATCCACCGCGTACGTGTAAGCGAGGCGCTCCCCCGCCACCCCGTTCATTTCGGCTTCGACGCGCAGAATCACCGCGGAGACAACGCCGTTGAGGGTGGTCTCGTATTTGCGCGCGCGGGCCAGCAGTCCGGAGGTCGTTTCCGCGTCCAGGCGGACACGGGCGGCGGCGATCGTGTACATCCGCATCGCATCCGATACCCGAGCCGGTGGCCCGGACGGCTCGGCGGCTGCCGTGGCCGCGCTCGGTGCCTCCGCGATCGGGTTGTCCGCCTTGACGATTCCCCGATCGGCGAGCACCTGTTCGAGCGATTCGGGATAGTCCCGCGGGATGAGGTCGACCGCTTCCCCGGATACGGCGGCCGTGTACAGCGACCACAAATCGGCCAGCAACTCGAGCGAGTGATACCCGTCGGCAACGCTGTGATGGGTGAACAGCGTGACCGCCGCCCGATCGCCGTCATGCGCCACATGCAGACCGGACAGCGCGCGGCTTTGATCCCCGCAGACCCCCGGAATCGGGGCGTCGATATCCCCCGCGCTCACCACGATCCCCGGTAGCGGCCCCGGTCCGGCCACAATCGCGTACCCCCGGTCCTCGGGCTCCAGGACCGCCGACAGCACCGGATATCTGCGCCGCAATCCCGCGAACGCGACCGAGAGCGCCGGGATATCGAGCTCACCGCGTACCCGCAGGCGATAACCGATATAGGCGCCCGCCATGGCGAAAACCAGCTCGCTGGGGGCAAGAGAACGCACACGACCAACAGACACACAGGCTCCTCGGGGAGTTGGAATGGCGGGGGGTGAGAACTCAACCCACTATTCCGGGCTCGACCGCCCTGTGCCACAGCATTATTCGCCCGCCACCGGCGCGGCCCCCGGACCCGGGAGTATGTCGACATCCGATGCGTGCATGGGTGTGCCGCAGTGCGCGCAGGTGAGATCCACCGAACTGATCGCACCGCAGGCGTGATGGCGATAGAGCACCGGCGGCCCCGCTTCGCCCGCCAGCCACTTATCCCCCCAGCCGACCATGACCATGAGGACATCGATCAACTCGGTCCCCTTCTCGGTCAGCACATACTCGTAGCGCGGCCGGTTGTCATAGGGGCGACGCTCCAGCACACCGCATTCGACCAGGTGATTCAGCCGCTCGGTCAGCACCTTGCGAGAGATCCCGAGATCGGACTGGATCTGCTCGAACCGGCTGAACCCCACCCAGATATCCCGCAGGATCAACGGCGACCACGGCTCACCGATCACATCCAGGGTCCGCGCGATCGAGCAGGCCATCTCACTGAAGTTCGTGCGTTGCATGAAAGAAGTCTACCAATTGGGGTTCCCTAAGGGAACTTAAGGCACTACGGTTATGGCGTCTCCTAAAGGAACTGACCCCATCCCCGATACGAGGTATCGCCATGACCATCACCCCCGAAATCCGCGCCGCCCTCGACAGCACCCCGGTAGCCCACCTGGCCACCCTCCTCCCCGACGGCTCCCCCCACTCCATCCCCCTCTGGGTAGGCACCCACAACGACCACATAGCCATCCTCACCGGCCCCACCTCCCGCAAAGCCCGCAACCTCCACCGCGACCCCCGAGTAGCCCTCTCCCTCACCCCACCCGACAACCCCTACCAATCGATCATGATCCGCGGCCGCGTAACCGAATGGCTCGAAGGCGACGAAGCCTGGAAAGTCATAGACGCCATCGCCACCAAATACATAGGCCAGCCGTACTCCCGCGAACAAGACCGAGTCGTCGCCCTCATCGAACCCGACCACCAAACCATCGGCTGAATCGCTTGCGATGCAACTACTTCGGTAGCGGTGGCGGCGGAAGCGGTGCGTAGAGCGGGCGGGTCTCGTCGGAAGGCATTCGGGTCCAACCGGATTCGCCGAACTGCCAGCGCTCACCGCTGCCGTCGAGGGCGGTGTAGACCGCACCGATCGGCAGATCGGTTACTTCGTCGGTGCGGGCGCGCAGGGCGTCCACCGCGAGCCAGTAGGTGAAATGGGCGGCTGGGGAGTCGAACGTCGCGTATTCGAGGGCCGCCATGAAGTGAGCGTCTTTTCGATAGGTGTCGCCGTTGGGGCAGACCCAGTAGAGGGTTCGACTGATGGATGGGTTCTGGAGGGCGCGGGGGCCAACACGTTCCGCGCCGCAGGTCGGACATGGCGACACCGGGCGGGGAGCGTATTTCATGATGAGCCAGTGCAGGTCGATAATGCTGTGCTCGGTGGCGGCGGCGATCATTCGACCGCCGGGGACCAGGCAGTCCGGGCACGTGATTCCGATCATGCCGGCCCCCGTTCCGGGCCACCCCGGAGGCCATTCCGCGCCGCACCGTTGACAGCCGAATTGACCGCGGTGGGGGCCCTGCACATCGAATGCGTGCAGGAAGCCCGGATTTTCGCGGAGCGGCCCGAGGTAGCCGGGGTACTGGCCCAGTTGAGAACGTGGCCATTCGCGCTCACCATCGCTGGGCCAGAGCGCACCGATGCACTCGGCGACGAGTTGCCGGGTCCATTCGCGAGCCGAGCCGGGCGGCATCGATTCATCGTTGAGCAGCTTCGCGAAATCGGTTAGGTCCCGGTTGAACTCGCCGTTCACCTCGGCGAGGCGCCGCACCGACCCCGGGTCGAAGCCCGCGGCTTCGGCCGCGCCGAAATCGGCGATAGCGAGCGCCCGATCACGGCGCTCGCGCACCACCGCGGCCTGTTCGGCTCGAACCCGCTGCGCCGCTTGCTCATCGGCGCTTCCGGGCCAGGGCGGTACCGAGGGATCTCCGAGTACACGACGTGGCATGGTGCCGAGCATGCCAGTTCGAAGGCTCGGGATCGGCGTGGCGGTTGTCACCCGGTCGGGGTTATTGCCGGGTGGGATGGGCGGGGAGTAGGTGTTGGGCATGGGGACTTTTCTTGTGACCGGTGGGACCGGGGTGCTGGGGCGGGTTGTCGTCGAGCGGTTGCGGGAGGGCGGGCACGAGGTGCGCGTGCTGTCGCGGCGGGCGGGGGCGGGGACGCATGTGGGGGATCTCGAATCCGGGGCGGGGGTGGTCGAGGCGGCGGCGGGGGTGGATGCGATCGCGCATGCCGCGTCGAATAGCCGGAGGTTCGGGAATACCGATGTGGCACAGACGGATACGGTGATTCGGGCCGCCGCGGAGACGGGGGTGGGGAATCTCGTCTACATCTCGATCGTGGGTATCGATCGAATTCCGTTCCGCTACTACCGCAATAAGCTGGCGTGTGAACAGCGGATTGCCGAAAGCGATGTGCCGCATACGATTCTGCGGGCCACACAGTTTCATGAATTGATCGCCTCGGCATTGCTTATCACCGGTCGGCTGCCGATTACGCCATTGCCCTTGGATTTCCGATTTCAGCCCGTGGCCGCCGCCGAGGTCGCGGTCCGGGCGGCCGAGTTGGCGGTGGGATCACCGCTGGGATTCGCCCCGGATTTCGGCGGCCCGCAGGTGCTGACGCTGCGCGAGTTGATTGATATTTGGCGACAGGTTCACCCCCACCCGAGGGCGGTTCCGATGCCGTTGCCAGGTCGCATCGCGAAGAGTTTCCGTGCTGGTTTCAACACCTGCCCCGATCACGCCGAGGGCACTCTGAGCTGGTCGGACTATGCCAGGACGGCCACGGTGGATCCGTACGCTGCCAAGAAGTAGCCCCGGACCTCATCCCGGACCCCGATCCGGCTCGAACAACCCGGTTTCGAGAACTCGTTCATCGCGGACCTACCGAGCAGTCAGTTTATGAGTTACGGTTCCGACACGTAACCGTGACCACACTGCATACCCCCGTGTGCGGGCCGTCACGACGGCAGCTCTTGAGGGAATGGGGGCACCGCGATGAGGCGGTTCTCGGGAATGCGACGGTCAAGGCCCGCAGGGCTTTTCACGGCGGCGCTATTGGGCGCGGCCATGCTGCCGATGAGTGGGGCATCGGCGGATCTGACGGACGATATCGGCAATGCGGTACAGCAATTCCTCGATGTCGGGCGCACCTCGGTGCCGCGCGCGGACTGCGGGCCGGATTCGCTGCCGGAAAGCGGAATGCAGGGCGATGTGCCCGCAGCGGACCGCAATAGCGGGCGCAGCACGCAGGGGTACCGCTGCAATATCTCGTTCGTCGGCGGATATGTCGGCAAGGGCGCGGGCATCACCTCGACCACCTTCGAACACTGCTCGTACACCGGATCGATGTTCCCGGGCAATATTCTCGGCCCCGCCCAGGGCGTGCAGGTGCTCGATGTCTCGGATCCGGCGAATCCGGTGGTGACCGCCAGCCTGACCGAACCCGCCATGCTGGCGGGCACCTGGGAATCACTCAAGGTCAATACCGAGCGAAAACTATTGGTGGGCACCGGCGTTCCGGTCGGCACCGGTGCGGGCTATCTGTCGGTGTACGACATCTCCGATTGCGCGCATCCGCGCCTGCTGAATCCGGGCGCGGGCACGAATCTGCTCATGCCGATCCCGATCACCACCCACGAGGGCGGCTTCTCCCCGGACGGCCGCACCTATTGGGCCTCGGGCATCGCCCCCGGTTTCGTGAGCGCCGTCGATCTCACCGATCCGGCCAACCCGCACGTGATCTGGCAGGGCCTGACCGGTATCGAGGCGCACGGCTTCGGCATCAGCCCGGACGGCAATCGCATGTACCTCTCGGCGCTGGGCGGATTCACCACCCTCGATATCAGCGCGGTACAGAGGCGCGATCCGAATCCGCAGGTCAACCATATCGGCCGGGTGTTCTGGGCGGACGGCTTCGCCACCCAGCACAGCATTCCGGTCACCTATGACGGCAAACCGTACCTGTTCACCGCCGATGAGGGCGGCGCGGGCGGAGTGAAGCTCATCGATATCTCCGATGACACCAATCCGAAGGTCGCCGCCAAAATCAAGCTGGAGATCAACCTGCTGGAAAACCAGGATTCGGCCATGGCCTCATCCATGGGCGGGTCGGTGTTCTCCTACGACGCGCACTATTGCGCCGCGGACCGGCCCGATAATCCGACCGCCCTGGCCTGCGGCTGGGAGGAATCCGGTATCCGTGTCTTCGACGTGCGAGATCCGTTCCACGCCAAGGAGATTGCCTACTACAACCCGCCCGCCCGCACCGGCCGGAATCTGGAGCTGTGGAATTCCCCGCACGCGCTGGCGTCGATCATCGGGGTTCCCGGACTGCAATTCCCGTCTGCCGCCCGGGCCATTCTCGAAGGCAAATTCGATCCGGCACAGGCGCTTTCGTCACGCACCGGCATGGTCGCCTTCGGCGACCTGTCCACCGACTGGTGTTTCGCCCCACCGGAATGGCACGGCAGTCAACTGTGGACCACCTGCAATGACAACGGCTTCATGGTGTTGCAGCTCGCCGACGATATCTACACCCCGCCCGCCGATCAGCATTCGATCGTAGGTTCATGATGACCGATCGCCGGGTACGCGTCGCCGTCATGGCCGTGCTGGCCGTGCTGCTGTGCGGCGCGGGAATGCTGCTGCGCCCGCTGGTGATTCCCGATAACGAGTCGGCCCCGGCGGTGCTGAATCCGACCGAGATCGGCTTCACCCAGGACATGCTGGCGCATCATCAGCAGGCGCTGGTCATGGTGCAACGATTGGACACCGGCGTCGATCCGTCCATTCGGCAACTGGCACAGCAGATCTCCGATACCCAGCGCGTGGAGATCGGCACCCTGCTCGGCTGGTTGCGCCTGGCAAATGCCTCACCGACCAATCCGCATCCGATGTCCTGGATGAGCGCTATGGATATGCCCGCCGGACACGATCACGCGGCCATGGCGAGCAGTGCCGCGACCACCATGCCCGGTATGGCGACCATGCGGGAGCTCGATGCCCTCTCCGCAGCCAAGGGTTCGGACGCGGAATCGCTTTTCCTGCAACTGATGCTGCGTCACCACACCGGCGGCGTCAGCATGGCCAAGGACGCCGATAAGCTCATCGGCTCCGGGCCGGTGAAGGAATCGGCCCGCGCCATGATCACCGAACAGTCGCAGGAGGCGGGCATCATGACGCTGCTGCTGGCCCAGCGCGGTGTCCAGCCGCTGTCATGAGAGTCCCACTGACCGGACGGAAAGCCTTGACTCGGGCAATGGCTCCCTCGGTATGGTCGGCGCTATGAGCTTGGCAGGACGGGTAGCACTGGTCACCGGTAGCGGGCGCGGTATCGGCCGCGCCATCGCACTGGCCTTGGCCGAGGACGGCGCGGATGTGGCGGTGAACTACCGCTCCGATGCCGAGTCCGCGGCCGAAACCGTCGCCGCCATCCAGGCTTTGGGCCGCCGCGCCATCCCCGTCCAGGCCAGCGTGGATTCGGTCGAGGACGACGAGCGGATGGTGGACCACATCATCGACGAGTTCGGTCATATCGATCTGCTGGTCAACAATGCCGGAATCGCCAGTCGCGGACGGTTCGTCGCCGATACCGATCCGGCCGAAATGCTGCGGGTGCTGTCCACGCACGCGCTCGGGGCGCACCATATCTCGCGACTCGTATTGCCCTCCATGCGATCTCAACCGCGCGGCGACATCATCATGATCTCCAGTGTCGCGGCCACGTCGTACGCGCCCGGCGGCGCGCCGTACACCATGGCGAAGGCCGCACTGGAGGCACTCGCGTTCACCCTCGCCAAAGAGGAACGCGCCCACGGTATTCGAGTCAACGTGGTCGCACCCGGGCTGGTCGACACCGAAATGGGCCGCCGGTTGGTCAAAGCGGTCACCGGCAAGGACGACATTCGCGCCCTGGACGCGCACTCCCCCTTCGGCCGGGTCTGCCGCCCGGAGGACATCGCCGATACCGTCCGCTTCCTGGTCTCACCGCGGGCCGAGTACCTCACCGGTCAGAAGGTGACCGTCGACGGCGGCGGCGGAAACGTCGGCTGACCACGGTTCGGCTGTGGAACTTCTCACTCGGTAACCCGGGTGCTGCGCCCCGCCGCCCGGCGTTATCGTCGAGAGGTTGATCGACGACGTGAACGGAAGGGCCTCGACAGCATGACCATTCCGCTGGATACGCTCACCATTCCCGACCATATCCACGGCTACCCCGAGCTGGCCTTCGGTGGCTATGTGGCGGGCATGCTCGCGGCACGCAGTGCCGCACCCACCGTCCGGGTCGACTTCCGCCGCGCGGTCGGCATCGCCACCCCGGTCTTGCTCGCCGCCGAGGACGGGCACGCGAGGCTCACCGCCCCGGACGGCACCCTGCTGGTCGAAGCCGCCCCGGCGGTGCTCGATATCGATGTCCCGCCCGCCCCGTCCTGGGCCGAAGCGAAGACCGCGACCGAGACGGCGCTGTCCTCGCCCCATCGGAAAGTCAGCGACTGCTACGGCTGCGGTGTGGCGTGTGCGCCGGGCCGGGGCGTACGGCTGTTCGCGTGGGCGGTGCCCGAACGCCGTGTCCTGACCGCCGCTTGGACCCCCGATCCCGGGCTCGCCGCCGAAAACGGTGAGCTGACAACGGAATCGGTCTGGTCCGCACTGGATTGCCCGGGCGGGCTCGCGGCCTGGATCTACTCCGGTATGGCACCCGGCGCGTTCACGGCCGCGTTGACCGCGACCCAATTCCAGCCGATCCACGCGGGCGCGGAGTACATCTCCCATGCCTGGCCGATCAGCGGCGAAGGACGTAAACACACTGTCGGCGTAGCGCTTTCGACGCCGGAGGGCGAGCTGTGCGCGGTCGCCGAGGCGCTCTGGATCGAACCGCGCAACGCCCAACCCGACGCCAGCTGGACATAGGCACCGTCGAGAAGTGTGGATCCCGGCCAAAAGCACGCCGGGATGACGGGGCCGCTACTCCGGCCAGGCCGAGTTCTCGATTACCTCGACGAAGTTCGTGCGGGTGAAGCCGGGCGAGAAGCGTTCCAGGACATCGGCTTTGACATTGCCGAAAGTGGTGGCCGGGCGGTCGGCGATGCCCTCGGTGAAGGCGGCCAGGATGCGGCGCTTGAAGTCCGGCCGAGGATGCTCGGCCACCACGGCGGCGCGGGTCTCGGCGGGGAGGTCGTCGTAGCCGATGCCGAGGACGTCGTATTCGACACCCGCGGTGACCAGGGCGATTTCCGGGGCCATATGGGCGGGGATCTCCGGGGTGGTGTGCAGTGCGATGGCGGTCCAGACGGTGTCGGCGGCGGAGGCGGGGATGCCGTGCGCGAGCAGGAACTCGCGGGCCTGATCCGCGCCGTCGATTTCGAAGCGCTGATCGGTGGTGCGGTATTTCTCGGTGAGGCCGAGGTCGTGGAACATGGCTCCGACGTAGAGCAATTCGGGGTCGTAGGCTAGCCCGCGACGCTCGCCCTGAAGTGCGCCGAACAGGTAGACGCGGCGGGAGTGGTCGTAGATCAGCGGGGTCGCGACATCACGCACCAGTTCGGTGGCCTCGGTCGCGAGACGGCTGTCGGGGATCTTGATATCGGCGATGCGAGTCATGAATAGAGCATCGGCCGCGCGCCCACCCCGCCGCCGTGTCCATATGGCCACACACCCCACAGATTTGGCCATTACCATCGAGGTGTGCCGCATAAGAAGATCGCCATGCTCGCCTACGACGGGGTGCGGCTGCTCGATGTCACCGCACCGCTCGAAGTGTTCAGCACCGCAATCGAATTGGGCGCGGACTATGAGCTGCGGGTCTATTCGCCCACCGGCAATCCGGTGACGACCTCGGTCGGAGCCACCCTGGGCGTCACCGGCTCATTCGCCGAGGTCACCGATGCGCACACCGTGCTGGTTCCCGGCTCCCCGAGGCTGCCCGCCGCACCCGCCCCGGCCGAATTACTGGATGCCGTAGGCGAACTCGCGGATTCCGACCGGCAGATCGCCTCGATCTGCACGGGCGCGTTCGCCCTCGCAGCCACCGGCCTGCTGGACGGCCGCCGCGCCACCACCCATTGGCGGCACGCCGCGACCCTGGCCCGCGCCTATCCTCGCGTCACCGTCGAACCCGATGCCCTGTACGTCCGGGACGGCCGGGTCCTCACCTCGGCGGGCGTGAGCGCGGGCATCGATCTATCGCTGGCCATGGTGGAAGCCGACGCGGGTACCGAATTGGCCCGCGAAGTCGCCCGTGACCTGGTGGTCTTCCTGCAACGCCCCGGCGGACAATCGCAATTCTCCGCCGCCTCGCGAATCGCCCGGCCCCCGCACGATCCGCTGCGTGCGTTACTGGACAACATCGTCGCGGACCCGGCGGCCGATCATGCACTGCCCACGATGGCGGATCACGCGGCACTCAGTGTGCGCCAGCTGACCCGCCTGTTCCGCGAACACCTCGGCACCACCCCGGCCGCCTTTGTGGAGACGGTCAGGCTCGAAGCGGCGCAGGCGCTATTGGAGGCGGGCGAGTCCGTCACCCAGGCGGCCCGCCGATCCGGCCTGGGCAGCGACGAATCGCTGCGTCGAGTGTTCCTGCGGCACTTGGGCGTCACGCCGTCGGCGTACCGGGCGCGCTTCCGCTCGGCCCGGCCCGAGGCTCATTGACTCATGACCTTGAGCCGACGCTGATTCCCGCCGAACCGGAAGACGCCGACAAGCAGCGACTTCCGGCACTTCAACGCAAGCCTCAGAGGTTCCCTACGGCGCGCTCCAGGCGCTGGGCGACCAGTTCCCGCGCCTGTTCACGCAGCGCGGGCCGGAAACCGCTGGGGTACACCGGATCACCGGGCGCGTAGGTCTTGAGCACCTCCTTGGCGAGGGTGATCTTGTGCACCTCGGTGGGGCCGTCGGCGATCGCCATGACCTGCGCGTAGTTCATCATGTCGACGAACGGCAGATCGGTGCTGACGCCGATCGCGCCGTGCAGATGCATGGCGCGCTGAGCGATATCGTGCATGACCTTCGGCATCGCGACCTTGATGGCGGCGATGTCATGACGCACCTTGCGGTAGTCCTGTTCCTGATCGATGCGCCACGCGGTGCGCAGTACCAGCAGCCGGAACTGCTCCATCTCGATCCAGGATTCGGCGATCTTCTCCTGCGTCATCTGCAAACCACCGAGCACACCCTTGCGCATGGGCCGCGATACCGCGCGCTCGCACATCATGTCGAATGCCTTGCGCACCATGGCGACCGTGCGCATGGCGTGATGCACGCGGCCGCCGCCCAGACGGGTCTGGGCGACGATGAAGCCGAGCCCCTCGGCACCCAGCAGCGCGTCCGCGGGGACGCGCACATCGGTGAAGCGCAGATGCCCTTCGTTCTCGCTGAACCCCGGCACGGTGAAGTTCCGCACGATCTCCAGGCCGGGAGCGTCCGCGGGCACGATGAACATCGACAGCCGCTTATGCGGTTCGGCCTCGGGATCGGTGACGACCATGACGATGTGGAAGCTGGCGAATTCGGCGGCCGAGTTGAACCACTTCTCGCCGTTGATGACCCACGAATCGCCGTCGCGCACAGCGCGAGTCTTGAACGCGGTCGGATCGGAGCCGCCGGTGGGCTCGGTCATGACGTAGCAGGAGCCGATCTCCCCGTCGAGCAGCGGTTGCAGATACTTCGCCTTCTGCTCGGGCGTGCCGAAGTGCGCGAGGATCTCGGCGTTACCGGAATCCGGTGCCTGACAACCGAATACCAGCGGAGCCCACTTCGAGGTGCCGATCACCTCGTTGAGCAGCGCCAGTTTCACCTGACCGTAGCCGGGCCCGCCGAGCTCCGGTCCGAGGTGGCAGGCCCACAGCCCCTGCTCCTTCACCTTCTCCTGCAACGGTTTCATGAGCGCCCGGATCTCCGGGTTCTTGCGGTCGTAGGGTTCGGGGTAGAGCAGGTCCAGCGGCTCGACCTCGGCGCGCACGAACTCCGCGACCCAGTCCAGCTTCTTCTGATATTCCGGGTCGGTTCCGAAATCCCAAGCCATGGTCAGCCTTTCATTTGTTGTCGGCCGGTGCCGCGACACCGTCGAAGATGGTGGTGCTGAGAATGTCCGCGATCTGATCGGGGGTGTATTCACCGTCGTCGCGGTACCAGGCGCTGACCATATTCAGCATGGCCACAACGCTTTTGGTGATGACGTGATCGTTGGTGCGGAGCAGGCCCGCCGCATGGCCGTCGTCGACGACGCGCTGCCAGGCGCGCTGGATGCCGTCGCGCAATATCTGAAGGTCGGCGGCGCGTTCGCCGGTGAGCGCACCGGCTTCGCGCAATGCGATGGTGACCTCGTGCCGATGTTCGACGATGAGCCGCACATGAGTGCGAATCAGGTTGCGCAGCTTGGTGACCGGATCATCGGGGCCGTCCGCGATCGCGACGGCGGCATCCAGCATGAGCTGGGTGTAGCCGCGCCGGATCTGGAAGAGCAACTCCTCCTTGGATCCGATGTGGTAGTACAGCGCACCGCGTTGCACCCCGGCCCGATCGCCGATCTCGGCGACACCGGTGGCGTGGAAACCCTTCTCCGCGAACAGTTCCATGGCCGCGCGCGTGATCCGTTCCAGGGTCTCCCCCGGATTCACCTCCGAAGCGGGCGGGCGGCCGCGACGGCGAACCGGTTCGACGGTCATCGCCAGCCACCGTCCAGCGCCAGTGTGGCCCCGGTCGCGAAAGCCGAAGCGTCGGAGGCGAAGAACAGCGCCGCGCCGACGATATCGGCGGGTGTTCCGATCCGCCGCAGCGCGGTGTGCTCCCCCAGCGCTTCTTTCATCCCGGGCGGCCAGGCTTTGGCGATATCGGTATCGAACGGACCGCAGCGAATGGTGTTGACCCGCACCGCCGGTCCATAGGTGTGTGCGAGCCCGCCGGACAGGGCCTCCAGACCGGCTTTGGCGGCGGCATAGGGCACGGCCATCGGCTCGGGATGGGTGGCCTCCATCGAGGAGATATTGATGATCGATCCGGCACCGGCGGCCGCCATCCGCGCACCGATGAGCGCCGACAATCGGAACGCGCCCTTGAGATTGGTGCCGATGATCTTGTCGAACATGGCTTCGGTGACCTGATCCAGGCTCGGATACAGCAGCGACATGCCCGCGTTGTTGACCAGCACATCCACCCGCCCGAATTCGCCGTAGACCGCGTCCACGAGTGCGTCGCACTGCTCCCACACGCCCACATTGCAGGCCAACGGCAGCGCCCGGACCCCGTATTTCTCCCGCACGGCGGTGGCGAGTGCGTCACACGCCTCGACCTTGCGACTGGCGATCACCACGTCGGCGCCCGCTTCGGCGAAGGCCAGCACCATCTCGCGGCCCAGTCCCCGACTACCGCCGGTGACCACACAAACCTTGCCGGACAAGGGCTTTCCCATGGGCCGCACCTTCGCGTTCGCTCGCGGACATTAATGTTCCGCTCAGTACATTAAATGTACCGGACGATACAATCAAGGTCCCGGATCGCCCGGAAATCCCAGGCCGCGAACGCCCGCCCCATACCCGCGAGTAACATGACGGGCGTACTTTTTGACCCGGCTTTCTCGAAACGAGGCAGTAGATGACAGAGCGGATTCAGGTCGGCGGGCTCCAGGTCGCGCGCGTTCTTCACGATTTCGTGGAAAACGAGGCTCTTCCCGGTACCGGCGTAGACTCCGCCGCGTTCTGGTCGGGCGCCGAGAGTGTGATCAACACCCTGGCTCCCCGTAACCGTGCTCTGCTGGCAGAACGCGACGACATCCAGGCCAAGATCGACGAGTGGCACCGCGCCAACCCCGGCGCCGGCTACGACAAGGCTGCCTACAAGCAGTTCCTCACCGAGATCGGCTACCTGCGTCCCGAACCGGCCGATTTCCAAATCGGAACCGAGAACGTGGACGCCGAAATCGCCACCCAGGCAGGCCCGCAGCTGGTCGTGCCGGTGATGAACGCCCGCTTCGCCATCAACGCGGCGAACGCGCGCTGGGGCTCGCTGTATGACGCCCTCTACGGCACCGATGCCATCTCCGAGGCCAATGGCGCGGAAAAGGGCAAGGGCTACAACAAGGTTCGCGGTGACAAGGTCATCGAATGGGCCCGCAATTTCCTCGACGACGCGCTGCCGCTGATCACCGGATCGCATCTGGGCACCAGCAAGTACGCCATCGTCGACGGCGAACTCGAGGTCACCCTCGAGGACGGCACCGATATCGGCCTGGCCGACGGTGACGCGCTGGTCGGCTACCTCGGCACCCCCGAGGCCCCGACCTCGCTGCTGTTCAAGCACAACGGGCTGCACATCGAGATCCAGTTCGATCCCGAATCCCCGGTCGGCTCCACCGATGACGCCGGTATCAAGGACGTCGTGCTGGAGTCCGCGGTCACCACCATCATGGACTTCGAGGATTCGGTCGCGGCCGTGGACGCCGAGGACAAGGTCCTGGGCTACCACAACTGGCTGGGCCTGATGAAGGGCGATCTGGCCGAGAAGGTGTCCAAGGGCGGCAAGACCTTCACCCGCACCATGAACCCGGATCGCGTCTACACCGCGCTCGACGGCAGTGACCTTGTGCTGCACGGTCGTTCGCTGCTGTTCGTGCGCAATGTGGGTCATCTGATGACCTCGGACGCCATCCTGGACAAGGACGGCAACGAGGTGCCCGAGGGTATTCTCGACGGTCTGTTCACCGTGCTGATCGCCAAGCACGCGCTCAACGGCGACACCCAGCTGAAGAACACCCGCACCGGCTCGATCTACATCGTGAAGCCGAAGATGCACGGTCCCGACGAGGTCGCCTTCACCAACGACCTGTTCGCGGCCATCGAGGATGTCGTGGACGTGCCGCGCAACACCCTCAAGGTCGGCATCATGGATGAGGAGCGCCGCACCACGGTCAACCTCAAGGCGTCCATCAATGCCGCCAAGGATCGCGTGGTGTTCATCAACACCGGCTTCCTGGACCGCACCGGCGATGAGATCCACACCTCCATGGAGGCCGGGCCGATGGTCCGCAAGGCCGAGATGAAGGCCCAGCAGTGGATCAAGTCCTACGAGGACTGGAATGTCGACACCGGTATCGCCGCGGGCCTGCCCGGTAAGGCGCAGATCGGCAAGGGCATGTGGGCCATGCCCGATCTGATGGCCGATATGCTGGCCCAGAAGATCGTGCACCCCAAGGCCGGCGCCAACACCGCCTGGGTCCCCTCGCCCACCGCCGCCACCCTGCACGCCACCCACTACCACCTGGTGGACGTGTTCAAGCGGCAGTCCGAGATCGCCAAGGGCGGCCCCCGCGCCACCGTCGACGAAATCCTCGAGATCCCGCTCGCCCAGGACACCAACTGGACCGCGGAGGAGAAGCAGCAGGAGCTGGACAACAACTCCCAGGGCATCCTCGGCTACGTGGTGCGCTGGATCGACCAGGGCGTCGGCTGCTCCAAGGTGCCCGACATCAAGGATGTCGGCCTCATGGAAGACCGTGCCACCCTGCGCATTTCGAGCCAGCAGGTCGCCAACTGGCTACGCCACGGCATCGTCACCGAGGCAGACGTCATCGCCTCCCTCGAGCGCATGGCCCCCGTCGTCGACCAGCAGAACGCCGGCGACTCCTCCTACCACGCCATGGCCGTCGACTTCGAAGCCTCCATCGCCTTCCAAGCCGCCAAGGAACTGGTCCTGGAAGGCACCAAGCAGCCCAACGGCTACACCGAGCCCATCCTGCACCGCCGCCGCCGCCAGGCCAAGGCCCAGAAGTTCCTCTGACCCGTCAGCGAACCGAATAACACAAACCCCCGATCGGCTTGTCCGATCGGGGGTTTCGCTTTATCGGGCGTCTATTTTGGCGATCATCCGCCGGCCGAAATCTTGGCAGGGCTTCTCGATGAATCGGTAGGTCGCGCTGGCGATCAGGAGCGCGCCGAGTACCCAGGTGAACAGGGTGAGCCAGGGGGCGGGAATGCCGAGGACGGGGGTGGTCCAGCGCGGGGCGTCGAGGATCAGGACGTGAACCAGGTAGAGGGAGTAGCTGATTCGTCCCAGGAAGAGCAGCGGGCGGGGGAAGGAATAGCGGCGCAGCAATAGCGCCGCGGCGAACAGCAAATAGGCGGGAATGATGGTGGTCGGCTGTTTCACCCAGGTGATCCAGACGCCTGTGAAGGAGTCCAGGGTGGGTTGGACGCAGAGACTCACTCCGAAGATGAGGCAGATGGCGAAGAGGAACACCGACCAGCCGCGGCGGATGGTGATTTCACCGGAGGTCATTCGGTACAGCACCGTGCCGACGAACATGGTGGCAAAGTAGCCGAAAGTCAGGACCGAGGCGCCGGGCTGGTTGAGGATCAGCGGAACGGCTATGGCCGCGATCAGGATTGCGGCCAGGGCGGTACGGCGGTCGGCGGCCAAGTAGGCGAAGACGGCTGCGATGACGATGGTGGCGGCCAGCACTATCGAACGAGTGGCGATATTCGAATCGGGGCCGTTGAGCAGCATGGTCGGCAATGCCGCACCGGGGATGATCAAGAGGAGCGCGAGAACCGCCAGCGGTACCGACCGGCGGTTGAGACCGCCGATCAGCAGCAGCGAAAGGATCAGGTAGAAGGCCAATTCGTAGGACAGTGACCAGGAGGCACCGATTACCTGAATTTCCCCGCCCCCGATGAAGAACTGCATCATCGTGAGGTTCGCCATGAAACTGACGACGGGGTTCGCGAGGAACCCCGCGGGCAAGCCGAATCGATTGATCGAGTGCAGCAGCATTGCCGCAATCAGGCAGGCCCAGAACAACGGGAAGAGGCGGAAGAAGCGCCCGACCCAGAACGCGCCGAGGGAACGCCCACGCTCCAGAGACGCGGGGATGATGAACCCGCTGACCAGGAAGAAGACGAAGACGCCGAACTCGCCGAGCCCGAAATGGGCTTGTGAGAAGCGGAAATACGCGGGCCAGAGTCGTTCGGACACGTGCTGGATCACGACCGCCAAAGCGGCCAGACCGCGTAGTGCGTCGAGAAACTCGAAACGTCCACCCCTGCTCCGAACCACCGGTTCCACCGGTGAAATCGGAGCCGCCACAACACCTTCGGTTGTCATGACAGAATTCCGCCTCGGGAGTTGAACAAATTCATGAAGCAATAACTCACGCGGGGCACAAGGTGAAACTATTAGCAGATCGCATGATGCCCGGCAAACCGTCCGGACCGAGGCCTCCCCCCGGGACGACGAGTGAGCGTCAGGCGATGGTCAGGGCGATCTTGCCCTTGGGGTGGCCGGTGATCAGGTAGTCGATGGCGGCGGGAGCGTCGGGGAGGGCGAAGGTGCGGTCGATGTGTGGGCGCCATGCGCCTGCTGTCGCGAGTTCGGCTACGTCCCTGAGGGTTTCGGGTTTGGGTAGGGATATCAGGCCGGCCAGGCGGTGCTTCACGAATGGGGAGCCTAGTTGGGCTCGGAGGGTGCGGCCGGTGCCGCCTAACCAGGGGCCGCCGCCTTCACCGCCGCCGACCACCAGGGTGCCGGTCGGCGTCAGCAGGGCGCGCAGTTCGGGGAGCGGGCGGTTGCCCGCCATATCTAGGATGTAATCGTAAGTGCCGGTGAGGGATTCGCGTTTGTAGTCGATCACCTTTGCCGCGCCTAGCGAGGTTACGAATTCCGCGGAGTCACCGCTGCACACCCCGGTGACGTGGGCTCCGAGGTGGCGGGCCAGTTGCACCGCGAGATGGCCGACACCGCCGCTGGCGCCGATGATCAGTACATTCCAGCCGGATTCGACGCGGCCCACATCGCGCAGACCGGTCAGCGCGGTCATACCCGAGATCGGCAGGGTCGCGGCCTCCAGGAAATCCAGGTTCTCGGGCTTGGGCTGGAATTTCGATTCGGCGGCGCAGGCGTATTCGGCGAAGGAGCCGCCGGTGGTACCGAAGACCTCATCGCCGCGCACGAATCGGGTGACATTCGCACCGACCGCTTCGACGACGCCCGAAACATCCCACCCGCGAATCGTTTCCTTGGGCCGCCGCAGGCCCAGCGCCGCCCGCGCGATCAGCGGACGCCCGGTCATGATGTGCCAGACGCCGGGGTCGACCCCCGCCGCGTGCACGCGAATCATCACCTCGTCCGGACCCGGTTTCGGGGTCGGGACATCCGCGTAGGCGAGCATGTCGACGGTGCCGTAGGCGTGCTGGGTGATGGCCTTCATCAGGATTCTTCTTCCGGATAATCGAATACATCGTCCAGGGGCGCTTGGAACACCCTGGCGATCTGGAATGCCAATTCCAGCGAGGGCGAATACTTGCCCTGCTCAATGGCATTGACGGTTTGACGGGTGACGCCGATCCGATCGGCGAGTTCGCCCTGGGTCATCTCACCGGTCGAAAAGCGCAGCGCGCGAATGTTATTGGTGACGCAAGTGGGTTTCACCACGGCCAGTACCCCCGCCGGTAGGCAATGATCTTGGCGGTGGAACCGACCACCGCCGACAGCGTGAAGCCGAGGTAGATCGCGTTCGCGATCCAGAACCGCTCGGCATCGGCCATGGTCAGCAGCAATGCTCCCGCCGCGCCCAGCACCACGAACGCATTGCCGACAAGGGACCCCATGCGATCGATCTCCCGATCACGCTGATCCTTGCGATCGCCGTCGCGCGCGGCGATCGCTACGCCGATGGTCGCAACGATCGACACCAGGATCGAAGCCCCGACCGCCCACAGCAGCGGTGCGATGTAACCCACTCGCGCCAGCCCATCGGGATGCGACCGCGTCAGTATCACGACCAGGTAGATCAGATACGAGACGACGGCCGCACCCCCGAGGATCCAGGTGCGCTTCTCTTCGAACGGCATACGCTCAGAGTAAAGAAAACACGACACTATGTAAAGAATCTTTTACATCACCCGACCTTCCCAGGAATGTTGGTCACCGCGAGCGTGAAACCGCGTGCGGTGCTGTTGGATTGCCCTCATGGACAACACTTCGAGGGGCGAAGTTTTCCGCAGGCTGCACGATCGGGGCGTATTCGTCGTGGCCAACGCGTGGGATGAGCACAGCGCCCGGATACTCACCGACCTGGGCTTTCCGGCGCTGGCGACCTCCAGCTCCGCACTGGCGCAGACCCTGGGCCGCAAGGACGGGGTCAACGCACTGGACCGCTCCGAGGTCCTGGCCAATGTCGAGGCGATCGTGGCGAGCACCCCGCTGCCGGTCAGCGCGGATCTCGAAAGCGGTTACGGCACAACGCCCGAGGAAGTCGCCGAAACCTTCCGCCGGGCCATCGCGACCGGCCTCGCCGGTGGATCCATCGAGGACGCCTCCGGAATCGCCGACACTCGCATCCGCGATTTCGGCGAATCGGTCGAGCGGGTCGCGGCGGCGGCACAGGCCGCCAAGGAGTCACCGACTCCTTTCACCCTCACCGCCCGCGCCGAGAATTACCTCTACGGCATAACAGATCTCGACGACACCATCGCCCGGCTGCAAGCCTTCGAAGCCGCGGGCGCGGACGTCCTCTACGCCCCGGGCCTGCCCGCAGATGCCATTCGCACGGTGTGCTCGGCACTGTCCAAGCCGGTGAATGTGCTGGCGGCCGGTCCGATCACCGCGCTCTCGGTCGATGAGCTGGGCGAACTCGGCGTGCGCCGCATCAGCGTCGGCGGTGGCCTGGCCCGCCTCGGCGCGGACTGGGTGACCGCCGCCACCGACATCGCCCGCCACGGCACCTTCGCGGGACTGCGCTAGCGAGGCAGATCACCGAATCACCGGAACAAAGACGCGATGCGGGCCGTTATCCAATCAGGCTCCCACAAAAATGAGCCGACAACGGCATGCACGTTGTGCCACCATGAGTTTCGACGATGATCACTCGGCCTGACCGGCCGTAAGCAGCAGGAAGGAGGAGGCGGCAATGAATCCGGTATTCCCCGAACAGCATTCGAATCCGACGGGAGCGCGAGCTCGACTCGCGGACGATCACTCGCAACGCGAGCACGGCATCAGCCGGAAGATCGACCGCCTCCGGGTGCTCGCGTAAGCACCGTCCTTTCCTTCCTGTTCTGCCCTCTTCACGAAACATGGTGACTCCCATGCCGTTCCGTCAATCCGAAGACCCGGAGATACACGCCGACAACTGGATACACACCGGTGTGCTGCTGCTCAACGCCTCCTTCGAGGCGCTGACCGAGATCCGCGCAGACCGCGCGGTGGTGCTGCTCTTGAGCGGCGCCGCCGAATCGGTGCAGGACCGGCAGCCGCACTTCCCGATCCGCTCGAAGCAATTGGAGCTGTTGCTCCCGGAAACCATCCGGCTCAACCGCTACATCTACCTCGAACACCGGATCCTGGTGCATGACGACGACAGCCGAGCCACCCTCGCCGCCATCCTGCGGCGCGACAACTACCGCTGCGGTTACTGCAGCGGCTGGGCGCGCACCGTCGACCACATCCGCCCGCGTTCCAAGGGCGGCCCGAACACCTGGGCCAACCTGATTGCCGCGTGTGGTCCCTGCAACACCACCAAGGCGGACCGGACTCCCGAGGAGGCCGGTATGCCGCTGCTGTGGGAACCCAAGGCCCCCAACGAGATGCAGAAAAGGCAGCGTCAGGTCTGGAAGGACCTCGCCGCCTCATAGGAAAAGAAATCATCACGCGTGATCGGAACGAAAGGAGCACATCCGATGACGAATACCGCAGTTCAGGAGCAGACGCTGGCGGATCTGCTCCCAATTTCCGACTCCGCCAACTACTGGCAGCACGCGGCCTGCAAGGGCGACCCGAACCATGAGGCATGGTTCCCGTTCCCCTCGCAGGACTTCGATTACGCACGCGGCATCTGCGCGGGCTGCCCCATCCGCCGCGAGTGCGGTGAGTTCGCCACCCGCACCGGCCAGTCCGGTGTCTGGGGCGGGCACGAGTACGACCGCGGCACCCGCGTCCGCGACTAGAGCGGATCTTGTGACGGCCATCCCTGCCCTGGTGGGCGGGGGTGGCCGTCCCGCTACATAGACTGAGCGCGTGGGTACTCATCGCGCCGCTGGCGGGTCACGAGGTGTCAGCAGAGGACCGATTGTCGTAGTGGTAGCGGTGATAGTGCTGGTGCTAGCCGTCGTCGGCTGGATCTGGTTGCAGCAGCGCTCCAAGGATAAGGACAGCGCTGCGGCGTCCTCCTGTGCCGGGGGCGCGGTCACCCTCAATGTGACCGTCGATCCGGATATCGTGGCACCGGTCAAGACCGCCGCCGAACGGTACAACCAGACCAAGCCCATCGTGCGCGATCACTGCGCCCAGGTGGCAGTGAATCCGCAACCCTCCGCGGCCATGATCGCCGCGTTCACCTCGACAAATCCCTGGGATCCGTCGCTGGGCGCACAACCGGCGCTGTGGATTCCGGACTCCTCGCGCTCGATCGAATTGATGCGCGTGCCCGGGCTCATCGGCGGCACTCCCGCACCGGTCGCGGTCAGCCCGATCGCGCTGGGGGTACCGGATCAACTGCGCCAGGCGATGGAGACCGCACAGGTGCACTGGGCGGATCTGGCCAGGCTGCAACAGGGTTCGCTGAGCGATATCGGGCTCGCCGCGTGGGGCGGTCTCAAACTGGCCATGCCCGGCGGAGACTCCGCGCTCGCGGTGGCGGCGGCCGTCGGCTCCGGCGTCTCGGGCACCGATCCCCTGGATGAGAACGCGGCGCGTTCGGGACAGGTGATCTCGGCGGTCTCACTGCTGGCCGCGAACGCGCCGTCGGTGAAGGACACCCAGACCGCGCTCGCGGATCTGGCCACCGCCGATCCGGCCGCACCGGTGCACGCCGTCCCGGCCACCGAGCATCAGATTCGAGCGCGTAACGGGCTCAGCGCTTTTCGGCCCTCGGAGAACGGTCCGGTCGCCGATTTCCCGGCGGCGCAGATCACCGGGGCCTGGGTCGATCAGACGCAGAATTCGGTGGCCGGACTCTTCGCCGATTTCCTGCGCGCACCCGAGCAGTCGAAGTTGTTCACCGACAACGGTTTCGGAGCCGCGCCGCCCAATACCGCCACGGTCGCGGCCAAACCTGTACTCACCCAGCTGCAACAAATCCTGACGCATCCGGTGCTCGGCGTGAGTTCGACTGTGCTGCTGGATGCTTCGTCCTCCATGAGCACGCTCGACGGTGCGACCACCCGTCTGGCCAATGCCGGGGTGGCCGTGCAATCGACCATGGGCGTCATGCCGCCGGAGTTCGGGCTGGGCGTGTGGGAGTACGCCAAGAGCCTCGACGGTCAGAACCCGTACAAGATCCTGACCCCCACCGCACCGCTGACCGATGCCCAGCGCACCGCGATCACCCAATCGCTGAGCACGGTCACCGCCGACGCCTCCAAAACCGATCGCGCCTACCCCACCATCGAGGCCGCCTACCGCAATGCGGTGAGCAATTACGCCAAGGCGCGCAGCAATACGATCTTGTTGATCACCGACGGCCCGGAGGACGACTCCCCCGTCACCGGCGATCAACTGCTCGCCGATATCGCCGCGGCGGGCGATCCCGCGCATCCGGTGCGGGTGGATGTGATCGTCATCGGCGGTCCCGGCACCCAGACCCTGCAAACCCTGACCCAGCGCACCGGCGGCACCTATACCAAAGTCGCCTCCAGCAATGATCTGGCATTCGGTACGGCCGTCTCGAAAGCCCTGACTACACCCTGACCAGTGCCTATACCCGGCTGTGCGCCTACTGCTCCGGCATGTCGCCACAATGTTGCCGCAAACCGGTGCAAGATCGAAGCAGGTTATGCGTGCTTCATCGACATCGAAGGGGTTCCCATGGCGCACAGCACGGATACGGACACCGACCATTCGGTGCGGCAGGGTGTCGCGGCAGGCACCTCCATCGCCGCGGGTGTGCTGCTGCTGGTGGTCGGCGTGCTCTCGATCCTCCAAGGCATCTCCGCCGCCGCCTCGGATGATCTGCTGATCGTCGGCACCAACGATTACATCTACAAGTTCAACACCTCGGCCTGGGGCTGGATCCACATCGTCATCGGCGCGATCGTGGTGCTCACCGCCATCGGCCTGCTCACGGGCGCGACCTGGGCCCGGGTGGCGGCGATCATCATCGCGGCGATCTCGATCGTGGAGAACTTCCTGTGGCTGCCGTACTACCCGGCGTGGTCGCTGCTGATCATCGCGCTGGACGTGGTGATCATCTGGGCCATCTCGACCTGGAAGCCAGCCACCAAATAGTCCGAAATACCATTCGGAAACTCAGCGCCCCATCGCCACTGGCGATGGGGCGCTTTGTTGTCGGTGCCCGGCTCTACTGTGGGGCTGTGAACCGCACTGATCGGCTCTACGCGATCGTCGAGGACCTGCGCGCCATCGCACCGAGATTGCGCACCGCGCGTGAACTCGCCGATCGCTACGAGGTCAGTACCCGGACCATCGAGCGCGATATCAGCGCGCTCCAGCAATCCGGGGTCCCGATCTACGCCGATGTCGGGCGGCGCGGCGGCTACGCCCTCGACAAGCGAATGTCCCTGCCGCCGTTGAATTTCACCGCCGCCGAATCGGTGGCCCTCGCGGTCGCCCTGGAACGCAGCCTCGACAGCCCGTTCGCGCATGCCGGGCGCAGCGCCCTGCGCAAGATCCTGGCCGCGATGCCGGAACCCGATGCCGCCTCCGCACGCGAATTGGTCGGCCGGGTCGGACTCATCGAGCGCACCGAAAACGGTATCGCACAGGGTATTCCGCCACTCGTCGAAGACGCGGTGCGCCTGCGCCGCGTACTCGAATTCGGCTACTCCGACGCCGCTGGCGCGATCACCCACCGGCGCGTCGAACCCATGCTGCTCCTGCGCAGCAAGAACGGCTGGTGCGTGGTGACCTGGTGCCGACTGCGCGAGGCCGCCCGCGTCTTCCGCGTCGATCGCATGTCCGACATAACCCTGACCGACGAGCCCATGCCCGCACGCACCCTGGAGAGCTGCGACCTGGATCTGCCCGATCACAAACTCCGCATCATCGCTTTCGGATAGGTCTGGAAACACCGACAGGGGGTTGTCGCCGGGCCGCGAGATCGTTGACGAGCAAGCCGCCCGACACACATCCACGGAGGATCCATGACCGCCCCCACGCCCAACTCCGTCGCCTGGTTCCAGATCGGCAGCGATCAGCCCGAACAGCTCAAAACCTTCTACGCGGGCCTGTTCGGCTGGAACTACACCTCGGACCCCGACTTCGACGGCAACTACGACCTGGTCACCTACCCCGGAAACCCCCGCCCCCAGGGCGGCATCGCCCGAGTCCACGACAGCTCCGCCAACCACGCCATCTTCTCGGTCCTGGTCACCGACGTCGCCGCCACCATCGCCGCCGCCGAAAACCTCGGCGCAAAAGTCCTGGTCCCCCTCACCACCACCAAGAGCGGCCTGACCTTCGCCGAACTCCGCGACACCGCCGGCAACCACTTCGGCATCTTCACCCCGGCACAGGCGTAGTCGGCAGAGCGTCGGGCCGGGCCGGGCATCACACCGGCCCGGCCCGACGCTCGGGTGTTCAGCGTCCGAGCCCCGCAACGAGTAATGCGACCATGCGGCGGGCGTCGTAGTCGGGGTTGCCGCCCGCGCCGATGCAGAGGTTTCCTACGCCTCGCATCAGCTCGAAAGCTCTTACGTCCGAGCGGATTTCACCCGTTTCGGCGGCGGCGGTGAGCAGGTGATCGCATACGGGGACCAGTCGTTCGATGAAGTAGGCGTGCAGGGTTTGGAAGGCTGAGTCGTCGGACTGTAGGGCTTCGGCAAGACCGTGTTTGGTGACCAGAAAGTCAACGAAAAGATCGATCCAGCCGCGCAACGCCTCGTATGGGGTGGCACTGGTGGCCAGCAGCTCGGGACCGGCCGCGGCGCAGGCTTCGACCTGGTGGCGGTATACGCCGACGATCAGGTCCGCTCGGGTGGGGTAGTGCCGGTAGATGGTGCCGACTCCGACGCCGGCTTGGGCGGCGATATCGCGGACCGGCACGTTGACCCCGGATGCGATGAAGGCGGCGGCGGCCGCATCCAGCAGGGTTTCCGCATTTCGGCGGGCATCGGCCCGCTTACGTGGCGTCTCAGATCCAGTTTCGGCCACGGCACCTCCTCGAGCACTCTTGGCAAACGGAACAATGTTCCGTATGTTGGGTTTCGGAACGTTGTTCCGTTTAACGAGGGTAGCGCACCCTCGATTCCATCGCTTCGAGGAGAACCGCATGCAGTACCGCACCTTGGGCAGCACCGGCGTACAGGTCAGCACCCTCGCACTGGGCGCGATGAACTTCGGCAGTATCGGGCGCACCACCCAGGATGACGCCACCGCCATCGTCGACGCGGCGCTGGCGGCCGGGATCAACCTCATCGACACCGCCGACCGGTACAGCGACGGCGAATCCGAAAGACTTGTCGGCCAAGCCATTTCCGGCCGTCGCGACGATATCGTGCTGGCCACCAAGGCGACCATGCCCATGGGCGAGGAGCGCAATCATCGCGGCGGCTCCCGCCGCTGGCTCACCACCGCCCTGGACGATTCCCTGCGCCGCCTGGACGTGGACCATATCGACCTGTACCAAATGCACCGCTGGGACCCGGCCACCAGCGATGAGGAAACCCTCTCTGCCCTCACCGATTTCCAGCGCGCGGGCAAAATCCGCTACTTCGGCTCCTCCACCTTTCCGGCCTACCGCATCGTGCAGGCCCAGTGGGCGGCCCGGGAACATCACCTGACCCGCTACGTCACCGAACAGCCCGGCTACTCGATCCTGCAGCGCGGCATCGAAACCCACGTGCTGCCGGTGACCGAGCAGTACCGCATGGGCGTGCTGGTCTGGAGTCCCCTGGCCTCGGGCTGGCTGTCCGGCGCGATCCGCGCGGGCAGCGAAATCACCACCAGCCGTTCGCAATTCATGCCCGATCGCTTCGATACCGGCACCCCGGTCAATCGCGCCAAACTCGAAGCGGTCGAACAGCTCGCGAAACTGGCCGACCAGGCCGGTCTGACCCTCATCCAACTGGCGTTGGTCTTCGTCACCACGCACCCCGCCGTGACCAGCGCCATCATCGGCCCCCGCACCCTGGACCATCTGCACTCGCAGCTCGCCGCCGCCGACACCGTCCTATCCCCCGACCTGCTCGACGCGATCGACGCGATCGTCCCGCCCGGCACCGATCTCGCCCCCGCCGAAAAGCATGACACCCCACCGGCTCTGCTCGATCCGGCCCTGCGCCGCCGCTGAAGGATCACCCCATGCCGCACACTTCCCAGCCCAGCTTCGGAATCATGACCGCGCAGATGCAGGTCGAGTACGCCGATATCGTCCGCGTCTGGCGCGAAGCCGACGACATTCCGGAAATAGCGCACGCCTGGCTCTTCGACCACCTCATGCCGATCGGCGGCGACCCCGACGGCCCCATTCATGAAGGCTGGACCCTGCTTTCGGCCCTGGCCGCGCAAACACACCGCCTGCGCCTGGGCCTGCTGGTCACCAGCAATCGCTTCCGCCCACCGGCCCTGCTCGCCAAGATCGCGACCACCGTGGATATCGTCTCGAACGGCCGGCTCGACTTCGGTATCGGTGCGGGCTCACGGCCCAGCCACCCGCTGGCCCGCCGCGAATACGACGCCCACGGCCTCCCCTATACCGACGGCCCCACGGCTGTCGCGGCCCTGGACGAAGCCTGCACGATCATCCGCCGTCTCTGGACCGAATCCGAACCCTTCGACTTCACCGGCGATCACTTCGAACTCACCGGAGCCTTCGCCAACCCCAAACCGATCCAGCACCCCCATCCGCCCATCATGATCGGCGGCCGCTCCGCCGCCGTCCTGCGGATAGCCGCCGAACACGCCGACCTCTGGAATATCCCCGGCCACGACCTCGACGACGCCATCGCGCGCAGTGCCCTGCTCGACCGCTACTGCACCGAAATCGGCCGCCCGCCAACGGCACTCACCCGATCCATTCACCTGGCCGTCGACTACGAGCATCCCGCGCACACGCGAGACGCGATCGGTAAAGCCGTCGACAACGGCTTTCAGCACATCGTCCTGGGCCTGCCCGACCCCTACCCCACCGCTGTCGCCCGGTGGGTGGCAGACGAACTGATCACCCGATAGCGCTGTCCGGACCCACGTAAACCGAAGCACCCCAACGCACTCCGGCTACGCGGGCCCCGACAGGAAAGGTCAGTCCGTGTAAGAGTCGATCGGCGGGCAGGAGCAAACCAGGTTGCGGTCGCCGTACGCGCCGTCGATGCGACGAACCGAGGGCCACACCTTGGCGCGAGCGCTGTGCAGGCCCCGCGGGTAGACGGCGGTTTCGCGGCTGTACGGGTGATCCCAGTCGCCGACCAGGCACTGCGCGGTGTGCGGAGCCCCGCGCAGCGGGTTGTCCTCGACCGGCCAGACACCCGCCTCGACCTGATCGATCTCACCCTTGATGGCGATCATGGCGTCGATGAAAGCGTCGATCTCTTCCAGGTTTTCGCTCTCGGTGGGCTCCACCATGAGGGTGCCCGCCACCGGGAAGCTCATGGTGGGGGCGTGGAAACCGTAGTCCGCCAGGCGCTTCGCCACATCGTCGACGGTGACGCCGGTGCGCTTGGTGATCTCGCGCAGATCCAGGATGCACTCGTGCGCGACCATGCCGTTGTCACCGGTGAACAGCACCGGGAAGTGCGGATCCAACCGGCGCGCAATGTAATTCGCCGATGCGATGGCGGTCAGGGTGGCACGGCGCAGGCCGTCCGCGCCCATCATGCGAATGTAGGACCAGGTGATCGGCAGGATCGACGCGGAACCGTACTTGGCGGCCGAGACCGCGTGCGAACCCGCTTCCAGCGGATCACCGGGCAGGTACTGCGCGAGGTGTTCGCGCACCGCGACCGGGCCGACGCCCGGACCGCCGCCGCCGTGCGGGATGCAGAAGGTCTTGTGCAGGTTCAGGTGGCTGACATCGCCACCGAAACGACCCGGACGGGCAACGCCGACAAGGGCATTGAGGTTCGCGCCGTCGACGTACACCTGACCGCCCGCATCGTGCACCATGGCGCACAGTTCGGCGACCTCGTGCTCGTACACGCCGTGCGTGGACGGGTAGGTGATCATGATGCAGGCCAGCCGGTCGGCATGGTCGGCGATCTTGGCGCGCAGATCGTCCAGGTCGACGTCACCGTTCGCGCGGGTCTTGACGACCTCCACGCGCATACCGACCATGGCCGCCGACGCCGCATTGGTGCCGTGCGCGCTGGACGGGATCAAGCAGGTATCGCGATGCGTATCACCGCGATCGAGGTGGTAGCGCCGAATTGCGAGCAAGCCCGCGTACTCACCTTGGCTACCGGCGTTGGGCTGCAACGACACCCGGTCATACCCGGTGACCGCGCACAGCCAGCCCTCGAGATCCTCGATCAGCCGGATCAGGCCCGGTGCGTCCTCGACGGGCGCGTACGGATGCACCCGATTGAACCCCGGCCAGGTGATGGACTCCATCTCCGCGGCGGCATTGAGCTTCATGGTGCACGAGCCCAGCGGAATCATGCTGCGGTCCAAGGCAATATCCTTGTCCGACAGCGATCGCAGGTACCGCATCATGGCGGTCTCGGTCCGGTACCGGGTGAACGCGGGATGCGTCAGCATCTCCGAGGTCCGGTTCTCGATATGCGGGCGCTGCTTACCGTGGAAGAGCGCGCCCTCCGGGCCGACCGGGATCTCCGCGCCGAAGCAGTCCAGCACCGCCACCACGTGCGCGTCGGTGGTCGCCTCATCGCAGGCGATGCCGACATGATCGGCATCCACCAGGCGCAGGTTGATCCCCGCGCCCTTCGCCTTGGCCACAATGGCTTCCGCACCGCCCGGCACATTCACCAGCACGGTGTCGAAGAAGCTCTGATGCACGACCGCGTCGCCGAGCCCGGCGGCCAGCCACTGCGCATGCCCGTGCACCCGCCGCGCGATGGACTTGAGCCCGTCCGCACCGTGGTACGAGGCGTACATGGCGGCCACGATGGCCAGCAGCACCTGCGCGGTGCAAATGTTGGAGGTCGCCTTCTCACGGCGAATGTGCTGCTCACGGGTCTGCAGCGCGAGCCGGTAGGCGGTATTGCCGTCCGCGTCCACCGAAACGCCGACCAGACGCCCAGGCAGCTGCCGCGCGTGCGCGGTGCGCACCGCGAGGTATCCCGCATGCGGCCCGCCGAACCCGAGCGGCACACCGAAGCGCTGGCTGGTCCCGAAGCAGGCGTCCGCGCCCTGCTCACCGGGCGAGGTGAGCAGCGTCGCCGCGAGCAGATCCGCGCCCACCGCGACGAGAGCCCCACGCGCATGGGCGGTTTCGATGACGGCGGTCCAGTCGACGATCTTGCCGGAGGCTCCCGGCTGCTGCGCGATCACACCGAAGAAGTCACCCTCGGGCAGTTCCCCACCGGACAGATCGGCCTCGACGATCTCGATCCCCAGCGGTTCGGCCCGGGTGAACAGCACGGTCCGGGTCTGCGGGAAGAGATCGGAGTCGATGAGCAGCCGCTGCGATTTGCTCGACCGATTGGCCCGCTGCAACAGCGTCATGGCCTCGGCCGCGGCGGTGGCCTCGTCCAGCATGGACGCGTTGGCCACATCCATTCCGGTCAGATCGGACACCATGGTCTGGAAGTTGAGCAGGGCTTCGAGCCGCCCCTGGCTGATCTCCGGCTGATACGGCGTGTACGCGGTGTACCAGGCCGGATTCTCGATGAGATTGCGTACCAGCACCGGCGGGGTGAGGGTGTCGTAGTACCCGAGCCCGATCATGGTGGTGGCCACCGTATTCGACCCGGCCAGCGCGGCCAGCGCATCGAGCGCCTCGTGCTCGTTCACCGCGGGCGGCAGCGCGTCCAGGCCATTGGCCCCGTCACTGTCCAGAATGCTGGCCGGAATGGCCTTGGCGGCGAGTTCGTCCAGCGATTCCACACCGACGGTCGCGAGGATGCGCTCGAGTTCGCCGCTGTCGGGTCCGATATGGCGGTCGGCGAAGGATCGAGTCCAGGTCACGGCTGCTCTCCAAAGGGGTGGGCGGGGGTCGGCTCGGTGGCCGACGCGTCGTCTGCCCTCCCCCTCTGTCGTTGGCGCCTGAGAGATTCGCGGCACAGCCGTTGTGGCCGTACCCCTTTCACCATGGGCGGGTGGCTCGCGACCACCGCTTTCCAGAGGCGCCGAAACTCCGCACGGTCCCTTGTGCCTGAGAGATTGACGGGGAGGTGCTGCTCCTTCGGCGCCCGGTTCCACCGGTCTTCGAAAAGACCTGCATCCCCGGGACTCTCCCGCACGGCTGCGACGCACTGCCAAGTCTAAGGGGCGGCAAGTTACAGGAATGTTGCCTGGGTCGATTTCACACTCGCGCGCCCCCGAACCGCTATCCGGTCTTGCGATCCATCCGGGCCTTGCGACGGGACGAGAGCTCGTCTTCCGGCCGCTCGGTGGCGGTGCCCGCCTCGGCCCGTTCGGCCGGGAAACTGGCGATGGCCCCGGTCAACTCGCGCATGGCGCCGCCGACCGCGATACCGAACACACCCTGCCCGCCCTGCAGTAAATCGACGACTTCCTCGGGCGAGGAGCATTCGTACACGGTCGCGCCATCGGAGAACAGGGTGATCCCGGCCAGATCCTCGACACCTCTACTGCGCAGATGATCCACCGCTATGCGGATGTTCTGCAGCGAGATGCCGGCGTCGAGCAGCCGCTTGACGATCTTCAGGACCAGAATGTCCTTGAACGAGTACAGCCGCTGGCTACCGGATCCGGTGGCGCTGCGGATGGACGGCACGACCAGTCCGGTCCGTGCCCAGTAATCGAGCTGCCGATAGGTGATCCCGGCGACCTGGCAGGCGCTGGGAACCCGGTAGCCGACGAGGTCGTCCGGCACCGTGTCATCGGGGAACAGCCCTGGCTGCACCACATCCTGGGTATGCGGTTGGTCTCCCACTGACTACTCCCTTACTGCTGGCCTATCCGGGCTCGTGCCATATTTCGGACACTGCATCGACGATTGGAGCGTGGCCTAACTGTCGAGGCTACTCTCCTGATTGTCCCGGGAGCATCGGCGTCGAACCAAGCGTGACGAGCGGCGTGTTTCTAGACCTTAAGTACAGGTCGAGGTAACGATTCGGCCGCCCCCCGCCTAACTGTCGGTGGCCTTGAAATCATCGGGCGAGACCGACTCCAAGAACTCCTTGAACTTCTCCACCTCGTCCTCGCGCTCATCCGGCATGACGAGCCCGGCTTCCTCGAGCACCGGCTCCTCGGCATAGATGGGGCAGCCGACCCGCAACGCGATGGCCACCGAATCCGAGGGCCGCGCGGAGATACGCAGATCGTTCTCGAACACCAGATCGGCGTAGAAGGTGCCCTCCTGCAAATCCACGATCCGCACCTCTTTCAAGGTGTGCCCGAGATCCTTGATGAGGATCTTGATCAGATCGTGGGTGAGCGGACGAATGGGAGTGACACCCTCTTGTTCGAGAACGATCGCGGTCGCCTCGGCCTGCCCGATCCAGATGGGTAGGTACCTGTCGCCGGAAGCCTCGCGGAGCAACAGCACGGGCTGATTCTGTGGCTGTTCGACACGGATGCCGATCACACGCATTTCGCTCATCGCACGCCTCCCATAAACTCAGCCGGCCGCCCGGCCATCGACACAGCGGGGCGAGCCGTATCACCGAGTCTAGGCGAAGATTTCAGCCTCCGAGCGAAGCACGCACCGAGGTCTTCACCAGGCAGGTGTGCAAGGTCAGCGACAGTGCCGCCAACTCTCGCACGGTCTCCTCCGCACGGGCGCGAGCGTCCGCGTCCCGGCTCTTGGCGATGGGCGCGGCGATCTGCGCGACCATGGCCGCCTCCCGGTCCGCGGCCAGTTTGAAGGCACGCAAATGCCTTGCCTCCAAACCGAATTCACTCAATGCCTTGGCGGTGCGCGCGAGCGTCACCGCGTCGGCGTCGAAATAGCCTGCCGCACCGGGCGTGATGAGATTCGCGCGAATCAGTTCGGTGAGGAACTTCTCGTCGATTCCCGCCTGCTGCAACAGATCCGCCCGCGGAATCCGGATCTCGTGATCGAACCGGAGTTCCTCGGGCGATACCTCACCGGGCACGACGCCGAGCCGCCGTAAGCGGCCATCGCCGTTGGGCCCCAAGGCATCTCTGGAATCGGACACAGCTCCCCCACCCGCTCGGACCCGGGCTTCCCGTACTCCGAGCGTCGCGGCGCCGCTGTCGATCGCTTCCAGTTGTTCCTTGATCACCTTGAGCGGTAGATACTGATCCCGCTGCGCCGTGAGCACGAACCGCAGGCGTTCCACGTCGGCGACGTGGAACCTGCGGTACCCCGAAGGAGTGCGCTCCGGACTGATCAATCCCTCCGATTCGAGGAACCGAATCTTCGAGATGGTGATGTCCGGGAAATCCGGACGCAGCAAATCCAGCACGGAGCCTATCGACATGCCCCCGCGCGTCCACTGCGCTGCGCCAGTCATTCCGCTCGGTCCTATAGTGCGCCCGCCGCCGATTCACTCGACGCGGGACGCGGACCGGTGAGGAACACGAGACGGAACTTGCCGATCTGAACCTCATCGCCATTCTGCAGCTCCGAGGAATCCACCGGCTCCCGGTTGACATAGGTGCCGTTCAAGCTGCCCACATCGACGACCTGGAAGGTGTCGTCATCCTGGCGGAACTCCGCGTGCCGACGGCTGACGGTGACATCGTCGAGAAAGATGTCGCTGTCGGGGTGACGTCCCGCGGAGGTGGTGGGCTGATCGAGCAGAAACCGCGAACCGGCGTTCGGGCCGCGCTTGACGACCAGCAGAGCCGCACCCGCGGGCAGACCCTCGACTCCTTGCACCGGCTGTTCGCCGGTCTGCTCAGGGCGCGACGTGTCGACCTCGTTCAGGAAATCAGCACGGAACACCGAAGTGGTCTCTGCCGCTGTCTCCTGGTAACCCGGGTCCTTGTTCTCGCTCACCCTTGCTCTCCTCCTCGAACCGAATAATCCATAGCAAGCAGTTGATGCCTTCAGCGGAACTGTTGGCATTGACCGTACCCTGCCCGGGCACACCCGTGCAGGTAGAACTGTGAAGGCTGCTTCAGCCTCCGATAACTCCTTGATAACCTGCGGCATCGAGCAGGTCACCGTATGCGGCATCGAGGGTCTCGGCCGAGTCCAGCTCGAGTTCGAAGATCCAGCCGTCGCCATAGGGATCGGTGTTGAGGGTCTCCGGCTCTGCCGTCAGAATCTCGTTCACCGCAACGACTTTCCCGGCCAGCGGGGCGTAGATGTCCGAAACACTCTTGGTGGACTCCACTTCGGCGATGCTGTCGCCGTTGGCGACGTCTTTGTCGGTGTCGGGCAGCTGCACGAACACGACATCACCGAGCTGCGACTGCGCGTAGTCGGTGATTCCGACCCGCACGCGGGCCGGGCCGGCGATGCGCACCCATTCGTGTTCCTCGGTGTAGCGCAGGTCGTCGGGTAGGTCGCTCACTGGCGGTGTCCTTTCAACGGGCGGTCCTTTCGGGATCGGCGTCGATCCGTTCGCCACACACCCTAATGGCTACTGATCTTCACGCGATGCGGCCGGTATGGCTGGGGCGACCGTGGTCGGTATCGCGCGGGAAACGGCAATGGCCTTGCCCACGTAGAGAATGCCGGTCCAGACGTACACGGCGGTACCCCAGACCAGGAATGCCCCACCGAAGGCACGGCTGAAACCTGCCAGGGGCCAATCCATTTGGCCGGCGAGGGTCCACGGCAGCGCGGACATGAGCGCGAAGGTGGCGGCCTTGCCGAGGTAGATGACTTCGGGCGGGGGCAGCCCGCGGCGCTTGTAGATGCCCAAAGTCAGGAACAGGATGCCGTCCCGGGCCACCAGGATGACCACCACCCACCAGGGCAGGATGCCGCGAATCAGCAAGCCCGCCAGGGTCGCCAGCAGATACAGGCGGTCCACCAGCGGGTCCAGGATCGCGCCCAGCTTGGACGATTGATCAAGCAGCCGTGCGAGTTTGCCGTCCAGGAAATCGGTGAAACCGCTGGCCACGAGCAGGGCGAAGGCCCAGCCGTCGGCCTTCTCCACCAGCAGCAGCCAGAGGAATACGGGTACGCCGATGAGCCGGATCGCGCTCAGCACGTTCGGGACGGTGAGGATGCGGTCGCTGTACACCGGTTCGGCGTTCCGCTCGGTTGTCACAACCCTGGTCTTACCCCAAAGATCCTCGAGTCTCCAGGCGGGTGGCGTGCGAGTCTTGTTGTTGTATGGTCTCCGCCATACCCGGCGGATGACAGAATGAGTTGATAAGTTTCTCATTTGTTATCCCGGCATGCGAGAGGACAGACCCATGCCCGACTTCGACTACGACGTCGTTGTGATCGGCTCCGGTTTCGGCGGAAGCGTGAGCGCGTTGCGGCTCACCGAGAAGGGTTACCGGGTGGCCGTGCTGGAATCGGGCCGCCGCTGGAACGCCGAGGACATCCCCAAGACCAACTGGAATGTGCGCAAGGCGATCTGGGCTCCGCGCCTGGGCATGACGGGCACCCAGCGCATCAGCGTGCTGGGCAAATGCGCGGTCTTCTCCGCGGCCGGGGTGGGCGGCGGCTCGCTGATCTACGGCAATACCCTCTACGAACCGCTGCCGGAGTTCTACACCGATAAGCAGTGGGCGCACATCACCGACTGGAAGACCGAGCTCGCGCCGTACTACGACCAGGCGCAGCGCATGCTGGGCGTCACGCCGAATCCGCGAATGACGCCCGCCGACGAGGTGATTCGCTCGGTCGCGGAGGATCTCGGGGTCGCCGACACCTTCCACGCCACGAATGTGGGCGTCTTCTTCAATGAGGCCGATCCGGGGACCGAGGTCGAGGATCCGTACTTCGGCGGGGTCGGCCCGCGACGCAACGGCTGTATCCATTGCGCGCGGTGCTTCACCGGATGCCCGCACAATGCCAAGAACACGACCCCCAAGAACTACCTCTACCTGGCCGAACAGGCCGGGGCGACGGTCTTCGCGCTGACCGAGGTGACCAAGGTGCGGCCCATGGTCGGCGGCGGTTACGCCGTGGAGACCGCGCGTTCGGATCGCTGGATTCGCAAGGACCGCAAGACCTTCACCGCCGAGCAGGTGGTGTTCGCCGCCGCCGCGCTCGGCACGCAGAAACTGCTGCACAAGATGCGTGACGAGGATGTGCTGCCGGAGCTGTCACCGCGCCTGGGCGAGCTGACCCGATCCAATTCCGAGGCCATCCTCAATGTGGTCAGTCACGGACGCGATGATTTCGCGCAGGGCGTAGCGATCACCTCCTCGATCCATCCCGAGCCGAACACCCATATCGAGGTGTGCCACTACGGGCACGGGCAGAACGGGCTGTTCCCCATGTCGGTGCCGATCGTGGACGGCGGGGCGTTCCGGTTCCTGCGCTTCCTGCTGGCGATCCTGTTGCATCCGATCGTGTTCGCGCGCAGTCTCAATGCCCGCAATGCCTCGGATAAATCGGTGATCCTGCTGGTCATGCAGTCCCTGGACAATTCGCTGACCTCGTATCGGCGCTGGGGTCAGCTCAAGACCAGACAGGGCACGGGTAAGCCCAATCCGACCTGGATTCCGCTGGCGCACGAGGTGGGCAGGCGGTTCGGCAAGAAGGTCGACGGGGATGTGCACTCGCTGATCATGGATGTGTTCAATATCCCGGCGACCGCGCACTACATCGGCGGCTGCGTGATCGGCGAGGGCCCCGAGGCGGGCGTGGTGGACCCGTATCAGCGGGTCTTCGGATATCCGGGACTGCATATCGCGGACGGGTCGGCGGTGACGGCGAATCTGGGCGTGAATCCGTCGCTGACCATCACCGCGCAGGCCGAGCGGGCAATGGCGTTCTGGCCCAATCGCAATGACGCCGATCCCCGGCCCGAGCTGGGGCAGCCGTATCGCCGGATCAGCCCGGTGCAGCCCAAGCAGCCCACCGTGCCGGAGTCGGCTTCGGGCGCGCTGCGGCTGCCGATCTTCCCGGTCGATCCACCGGTGCCCGCGCACTGAATCCCGGTGACCGGGACCACTGATCGGGTGGTTCCGGTCGTCTCGCGTGCGATCGCGCCCACCGGTAAGTTGGAACGTTGTGTGCTCCAACGTGATCGACTTCCGTACCCCCGTGTCGTCGCAGGAGGTGTGGGATCGCGGCCGAGCGCTGCGCGACCGCACCCCGGTCGAATCGCGGGATCGGGCCGCGGTGTCCGCGTCCCGGCCGGGAGTGCTCGACTTCATCGACGCCAGTAATGCTGGACGTTTGCCACACCTGCTGCCATTGCGCATCGGGCGGATGGCGGCGTCACCGTATTCGTTCTTCCGGGGGTCCGCCGGGCTCATGGCGGCTGATCTTGCGAGCGGTCCGAGCAGCGGCCTGACGGCACAGCTGTGCGGTGACGCGCATGCGGCGAACTTCGGCCTCTACGGCACCCCGCGCGGCGAAATCGTGATGGATATCAATGATTTCGACGAGACCGCGCCGGGGCCCTGGGAGTGGGATCTGGAGCGTCTGGCCGCCAGTCTGGTGCTCGCGGGGCGTGAGGGCGGGGCGTCGGAGGACGACTGCCTGGCCGCGGCCCGCGATGCCGCCCGGTCGTACCGGCTGGCGGTGGCCGAGCTCGCGACGCAGCCGTTCCTGACCTCGTGGACGGCGCTGCCGGATGAATCGGTGATCGCCAAGGCCAGCGCCGATCCGCTGCTGGAGCAGTTCCGCAAGGCGGCCAAGAAGGCGCGCAAGAACACCAGCGCCAAGGTGGTGCGCAAGTGGACCGAACATCTGGAGGATCACGTAACCGGTTTCGGCGGTAGGCGATTCGTGGCGGATCCGCCGCTGCTGACCCCGGTCGGGTCCGGGGTCGCCGATGCGGTGATCGACGGGCTGAGCGGATACGTGGGCACGCTGCGCGAGTCGCGGCGCAATCTCATCACCCGATTCACGGTGTCCGACATCGCTTTCCGCATTGTCGGCACCGGAAGTGTGGGCCTGCACAGCTATTTGGCGCTGCTGCACGGCAATGGTGATGAGGTGCTGGTGCTGCAGATCAAACAGGCCGCGCCGTCCGCGCTGACGCCGTATCTGCCGCCCGTGCCCGCCCGGCACGAGGGTGAGCGAATCGTGCAGGGCGCCAGGCATGTTCAGGCCGAGACCGATATCCTGCTGGGCTGGGCCACGCTGACCATCGACGGGCGGCAGTTGCCGTTCATCGTGCGGCAGTTCCGGAATCTCAAGGGCGGCATCGATCCCTCGGCCCTGGACGCGGGCCTGCTCGACGATTACGGGCGGCTGGCGGGCGCGCTACTGGCGCGGGCGCACGCGCGCTCGGTGGATCCGCGACTGGTCGCCGGATACCTCGACGACGCCGAGGCGTTCGACGAGGCGGTGGCGGCTTTCGCGGTGCGCTATGCCGATCGGGTCGAGGTCGATCACGGCCAGCTGGTGACCGCGGTGAAGGAAGGGCGATTACCCGCCGAAATGGCCTGACCCGCCGACCGACACACGACAGGCCGCAAATCTGGGCGGCGGGTGCGGAGCGTCCGTACCATTTTCTTGACTGCCGGTATCGATTTCGACGAGAGAGGTGCGGCGCCGATGCTCGTTCGAGTGCAGAATCCCGCTGGCACACATGCGGAGAAGGTTCTGATCGATTGGCTGCGCACCTGGAAGGGCAGCGGCGATCCCAAGGGTGTGGCGACCGTCAATTGCAGCCTGTTCCACGGTGATCGGCTCTATCCGTTCGACGCGGTGATCTGGACGCCGTCCAGCTGTGTGGTCATCGAGGCCGAGGCCCTGGTGGAGCGCATGGAGGGTGAGCTGGAGGTTCCGCTCAACGGGCCGTGGCGGGTCGGCGACAAGCTGATCAACTTCGAGGGCAATGACAAGCGAACACCACTGGACAAATCCCGCGATCACACCTTCGCGCTACAGAATTGGCTGGCCGAGCGCGGGCTGGGGCAGCGCGTGGTGCACGGCGCGGTGCTGGTGGTGCCGCCGCCGGAGTCGAAACTGCGGGTGACCCAGCTCTGGAGCGATCCGAGTTTCGAGGTGCTGGTCGGCGATGATCCCAAGCGGCTGCACGATTATTTCGTCGGGCTGTCCTCGCGCGGGCGGCCGCAGTGGTCGGCCAATGATGTGGCGTGGGCGTTCCGCGGGCTGGGGATTCTGCCGTATCTGCCCGCACCGCAGGAACTTCTGAACGAGGGCTTCCTGGGTCCGGTGGACATCACGCTGTGGCACGGCGGCCCGCAGCAAGCCCAGGCCGAGGCGTATGCCGAGGAGCAGGCGCAATTGGAGGCCGACGCGGCGGCGGCCGGTGGGTCGTTCCGGGTGCCGACGCCGTGGTTCGCGCCGACCCAGCTCTATCCGCGCGAGCGCGGGGATATCAATTTCGGCCGCGGGTTCATGCGGGTGATGCTCACCCTGGGCATGATCGTGGCGGTGCTGTGGGTGCTCTGGATGATCATCGCGGGAGTGGTGGCGTACGGCTGAGGTCTTCGTCGGTATCGCCGAGCCGCTCGCCCCGGCGGGCGGCGAACCAGCGCCACGGTAGATAGGCCGCCGTCACCATCGCGATGGCGGCGGCGGTGCCACCGATGACATCGGTCGGATGGTGATAGCCCATACCCACCATGCCGACCAGCACCGCGGGCAGCACCACGGCCATGATCACCACGATCGTGACCCGCGCCCGCGTCGATTCGCTGATCAGCGCCAGCGCGGTGACCACCGCGACCAACTGCACGGTGTGACCGCTGGGATAGGCCAGATAGTGGTGCAGGTGCCGGTCCCAGAAGGGCTTGAGCGCGAACGAGTTCACCAGGATGGCGAGTTCGGGACCGACGATCATGAACCCGGCCGCCCACCAGCGCCGCCGGTACCCGAACCACACCGCCGCACTCAATTGCAGCGGGATGACGATGTAGTTGTTGCTCGGGGCGACCAGCAGCCGGTACAGCCACTGGTGCCCGTCGAAGGACGAGTGGATATGCCCGTCCAGTGAGTTGTCCAGTCCGGTCGGCCCGCCGTCGGCCGGAAAGAATTGCGGCACAACGATGGTCACGATCACGGCCGCGAGAATGAGCGCGGGCAGCGCGGCTTGTCTGGCCACTGAATCCAGCCGGTTCGGGGCGGGCGCGATCGATCGGGTCACGCCGCCACGATAGCCGCGAATCGGACTCAGTCCCGCAGCGCGGCTTTCTCCAGCAGTGGGCGGGATCGCGCCGGAGCCCACCAGTTGGCGGTGCCCATCAGCCGCATGAACGCCGGAACCAGCACCATGCGGACCAGGGTGGCGTCCATCAGCACCGCGACCGCCAGACCGAGGCCGAGCATGCGATTCATGGTGACCCCGCTGGTCGCGATGCCGAGGAAGATCACGGACATGAGCAGGGCCGCGGCGGTGACGATGCGGCCCGAGCGCGCGATGCCCAGCGCCACCGCGTTGTCATTGTCGGCGCGGGTCTTGTCCGAGCGCTCCCATTCCTCGGTGAAGCGGGCGAGCAGGAAGACCTCGTAGTCCATCGAGAGTCCGAAGGCCACGCAGAACAGCAGCACCGGCAGCGTGGCGATGGTGTACCCGGTCGCCAAGGTCCCGAGCCCGCCGAGGTGGCCGTCCTGGAAGATCCAGACCAGCGCGCCGAAGGTCGCGGAGAGCGAGAGGATATTGAGCACCAGGGCTTTGAGCGGGAGCACCACGCTGCCGGTGAGCAGGAGCAGCAGGATGAAGGTGGTCAGGGCGATCCAGATGACCGCTTTCGGGAAGCCCTCCTTGATGCCCGCGGCGGAGTCGGCGTTCTGCTGGGCGAGGCCGCCGAATAGGGTGGTGACGCCGGGCGGCTGTTCCACCGTGCGCAATGCGGTCAATTGTTGTTGTCCCTGAACGGAATACGGGTCGACGCCGGAGGTGACGGTCAGGTGCGCACCGCCCTCGTTATCGGTCCCCGCCGGATCGGCGGGACCGGCGACCTTGCCGCCGATGAAGGTGCCCGCCGGTCCGGTGACCGCCTTGACCTCCGAAACCTGGGACAGCGCAGCCGAATACGCGCTCAGATCGCCGATGTGCGCATAGCGATTCGGCAGCTGGAAGACGATATGCACCGTGCCGGTGGCATTGTCGTCGAAGCGTTCGCGCAGCAGATCGCCGACCTGACGTGATTCCAGTGAGGTGGGCAGTACCCGGTCATCGGGCATGCCGAGTTTGAGCCCGAAGATGGGCAGCCCCAGCAGGATCAGCAGGGCCAGCACCGGCAGGGCGCACACCGCGGGCCGTCGCTGCACTACGCGGGCCACTCGGTACAGAAAGCTCTCCTGGACCGGCCTGGCCTCGCGCAGCGGTTTGCGATTGATACGTTCGCCGAGCACGGCCAGCAAGGCCGGTACCAGGGTCAGGCTGAGCACGATGGACAGCGCCACCACCGCGAGTCCGGCGACCGCGAGCGAGCGCAGGAATGTGGTGGGGAAGAACAGCATTCCGATGAGCGCGATGCCGACCGTGGTGCCGGAGAAGGCGACCGCGCGACCGCCGCGCTGCATGGCCAGGATGAGCGCCCGTTCGCGGTCGCGGCCGTTCGCTATCTCCTCGCGGTAGCGGCCGATGATGAGCAGGGAGTAGTCGATGGCCAGCGCCAGGCCGATCGCGGTGGTGATGTTCAGCGCGAACACCGACAGGTCCATGAACAGGGTCACCAGATACAGCAGTGCGCTGGTGCCCGCGATGGCGGCGATACCGGTGATGAATGGAATGGCCGCCGCCACAGCGCTTCTGAGGAACCAGATGAGCAGCACGATGGTGAGCGGCAGGGCGATGGCCTCGGCGATGGCGAGGTCGCGCTGGGTCTGCTTACCGGTCTCGGACCACACCATGCCCTGACCGCCCGCGTGAATGGTGATGCCGTCGCGGACGCCGAGGTATTCCTTCGCGATATCGGCCGCGGCGGCGGGTGCGGTGTTCTCATCACCGCGCACGCTGGCCACGATCAGCCCGATCTTGCCGTCGCGGCTGATCAGGGTGGAGCTCAATTGTGGTTCGGTCCAGGGGGATACGGCCTTGACGACCCGGTTGTCGCTCTTCAGGCGCGTGGCGATATCGCTGCCGCGCGCGGTGGCCGCCGGTCCCTGTGCGCCGCCGTCGGATTCGAGGGTCAGCACCAATTGCATTCCGGACATGCCGAAGTTCTGCGCCAGAATGTCCGCCGCCAGCGCGGATTCGGAGTCCGAGGCGACGAAGCCGCCGTTGGTCAGCCGGGCGGCGGCCTGGGAACCCAGGACGCCGCACAGCAGGAACGCGATGCCCACCAGGGCCAGCACCAGTTTCGGTGCGCGGATCGCCGGTGTGATGAGCCTGGTGATCATCGGAGCCCTCCCGCGCGAATCGCGCACCGCGCCATGGTCGTCGACATTGTTCTCCACCCCGTGTCGATAGCTTCTACTACTCCATGTAGTACAAACTATGCGCCGGGACCGTTCGGCTCGATCGGCATCGAATGTGTCACATATCTCAACGAGACACTGCCGCACCATGGTTCATGGTGCGGCAGTGCGGGTGTGGCGATTGCTACGGCGCGGGCGAGTCGAGCATGGCCGCGCGCAGCATCTTCTCGGGTACGCCGAGACCGTCGATGAGGGTCAAGGCGCTGGGGCGCAGGCGATCCACCAGCTCATTGACTCCGCGCCGGACGTTCTTGGCGCGTTCCACCGACATGAACCGGTGCATGATGTACCACGCCTGGTTCTCCTCGAGCGAGGTGTAAACGAAGAGGTCGCAGACGGTTTCGGCGAGTTCGCGCGCCTCATCGTCCTCGATGCCCGCGATACCTTCGATGAACGCCTCCAGCACCAGCCGGTCGATATGCGCCGTGCCCGCCGCCAGAATGTGGTCCTGGGCATTGTTGAACGCCTCGAACGGCCCGGTTTCCTTGGCGCGGGCGCGAAGTCGATGCCCGGCGGTGCGGACCAGGTAGTCCTCGCGGTCGGCGAAGAGTTGCAATTGCACCGCGCGGCGGGACAGATCGCCATCGTCGACGCTCTCCCCGGTGCGGTCGCGCAGCCGCTGGATGAGCTGGCGCACGCCCGAGCGTTCGCGCACCTCATCGCGGGCGATGGTGGCGGCGAACTTGACCCAACCCAGCGCGTCCAGATCGCGGACCTCATCGGAGTAGGCGGTGAGCAGATCCTTCGCGACCAGCTGGGTCAGCACCAGATTGTCGCCCTCGAAGGTGGTGAACACATCGCTGTCGGCCTTGAGGGTGACGAGCCGGTTCTCGGTGAGATAGCCCGCGCCGCCGCAGGCTTCGCGGCATTCCTGAATGGTGCGGGTGGCGTGCCGGGTCTGGGCGACCTTGAATCCGGCGGCGCGCTTCTCGAGTGCGCGCTGGGCGCCGGGTGCCAGATCCTGACCGGTCTGCACCAGATGCATGCGGCGCACCAGATCGTTCTGCGCGAATTGCAGTGCGTAGGCGCGGGCGACCAGCGGCAATAGCCGGCGCTGATGGCTGCGGTAGTCCATCAGCACGGTCTCCTCGCCGGTATCGGGATCGGCGAATTGGCGGCGCTGTTCGGCGTAGTGCACCGCGATGCTCAGCGCCACGCGGGCCGCCGCTGCGGCCGCGCCGCCGACGCTGACCCGCCCCCGTACGAGGGTGCCGAGCGTGGTGAAGAAGCGACGGCTGGGGTTGACGATCTCGGAACTGTAGGTACCGTCGGGTGCGACGTCGGCATAGCGATTGAGCAGATTCTCACGCGGAATTCGCACGTGGTCGAACAGGATTCGGCCGTTGTCGACGCCGGGCAGACCGCCTTTGAGACCGTCGTCGGAGGTGGTGACGCCGGGCAGATCAACGCCCGCGTCATCGCGGATCGGCACCAGGAAGCAGTGCACGCCCCTGGTCTCACCGCCGGTCACCAGCTGCGCGAAAACCGCTGCCATGCGGGCGTGTTCGGCGGCGCCGCCGATGTAGTCCTTGCGCGAGGAGGGAGTTGGGCTGTGTACGACGAATTCCTGGGTCGCGGGATCGTAGGTGGCCGTGGTCTCCAGATTGGCCACATCGCTGCCGTGACCGGTTTCGGTCATGGCGAAACAGCCGAGCAGTTCCAGGGGCAGCAGTTTCTCGATGTACTGCTGATGCCGTTCGGTGCCGAGGTTGTCGACCGCGCCGCCGAAAAGTCCCCACTGCACACCGCATTTCACCCACAGCGACAGATCGGTGTAGGCGAGCATCTCGAGCGCGGTCACGGCCGCGCCCGGATCGCTGGCGCCACCGGAAATGCGGCCGAAGCCGAGTTCGGCCCATCCGAAGGAGGACACCAGATGCATTTGTTCCAGCACCCGCGCTCGCGCGGATTTGTAATCGAGGTAGGGATCGCCGTAAAGGCGGTCGTCGTCGAGGTGTTCCCGGGCCTTCTCCCGCACATGTCGCCACGAACCATCGAGGGCCGCGCGTAGATGTTCCGCTATCTGATCGCCACCGTTCGCCATAGTTCAAAACACTACTTGCATAGACCTGGTCGACCCGGTGATCTATCGCACCCGTGTACTTTTCTCCTGTGAGCAATGATCTGGCTACCGAACCTCGCGGGGCCGTGGCGGGCCTGCGCGGGCGGTGGCGACTACTGCTGACCAGCGTCGTCGATCGCGCGGTGGCCGACCGCAATGCGATGGCGGACGCGGTTGTCGAGGCGCCCGCGCCGCTGCAGCCGATCGATCTGACCGATGACGCGACGGTCACCCAGGTTTTGGATCTCGCGGAGCGGGTAGGAGAAGTGGTCCTCTCCGCCGGAACGGCGGTCACCGACACCACCGATCAAATCGAATTCATCGCCTCGACCTACGGGCTCTCCAATTGCGATATCGATGTCACCTATAACTCGATTCGTATTTCGGCCGATCGTGGGCCGACCATGCCGCCCGCGAGCACCATGCGCGTTGTGCATTACCGGTCGCTGGATTTCACGCGATTGGCGGCGGTGGATCGGCTCACCCGGCGTATTCGCCGCGAGTTGGTGCCGCCGGAGGAAGCGCTCGAGGCACTGGACGCCATCACCTCCGCGCCGCATCCGTACAACCGGTGGATCTCCACCTTCGGGTGGGCGTTCATGGCGGCCGGGGTGGCCCTGCTCCTGAACGGCGGACTGCTGATCGCGGCGATCAGTTTCGCGACCACCTGGATGATCGACCGCACCAATCGCCGATTGAATCGGCGCGGTCTGCCCTTCTTCTTCCAGCACATGGTCGGCGGTGCGATAGCGGCCTCGCCCGCGGTCCTGGTGTCCACCTTCGCAAGTCATCTCAAACTCGATCCCGCGCTGATCATCGCGGCCGGAATCGCCGTGCTGCTGGCCGGTTTACAGCTCGTCGGCTCGGTCGAGGACGCCATCACCGGCGCGCCCATCACCGCCTCGGCCCGCATGCTCGAGGTGGTCATGATGACCGGCGGCATCATCGCGGGCATCGTGCTCACCCTGCGCGTCGCCGAACTCATGGAGTTCACCGTCCCAACGGTCGATATGTCCCCCGGCCGCGACCTGACCAACCTGCCCGTCAAACTCTTCGCCGGTGCGATCACCTCGCTGGCCTTCGCCCTGGCCTGCTACGCCGAACGCCGCGCCCTCGCGGCAGCGGCCTTCAGCGGTGCGGCCGCGACCGTGGTCTACCTCCTGGTCCAGCACGCGGGCTTCGGCCCCGTCATCTCCTCCGGCGTGGCGGCCGTGGTCGTGGGTCTCGCCGGTGGCCTCCTGGCCCGCCGCGCCCTCACCCCACCCCTCGTCGTCACCTTGGCGGGTATCACTCCCCTGCTCCCCGGCCTCCGCGTCTACCGCGGCCTCTACGCCCTCCTCAACAACGAACAACTCATCGGCCTCAACCAACTCTTCAGCGCCTTCGCGGTCGGCTGCGCCCTCGCGGCCGGCGTAACCCTCGGCGAATGGTTCGCCCGAGACCTCCGCCGCCCCCGAATCATCACCCGCCTCAACACAATCCGCCGCCCCCGCTTGAACAAGGCGGGGCTCGGCATCGCGCCGCAGGGCGATAAACCCTCTGCCGACTAGGGATTCGTAGCGGTCCGGCCCTCTCGAACCGGGACCGGAATCTGATTGAGCGCGTAGTAGACGGCCAGTAGACCGTGCAAGGCCAGGGTTAGTGGCGCGGACAGAAATGCCAGGGCGACTGTGCAGGGGTAGATGAGCAGGCCGAGGCCGAAGCGTAGCCGGGTGCCGCGGGCGGCTTCGGCGTCTACGCGGGAGTCGAAGAGGTGGCCGGTCTTGGTGAGGTGCATCCAGAGGGCCTGGAAGATGATCGCGTGGTAGACCATGAAACTGCCGTACACGGCCACCGCTGTATGCGCGGCGCGACTGCCGGACAGGGTTGCGGCGCCCTCCGCATGGCCTTCGGCGAGATATTCGGCCACCAGGGCCGCGGTCCAGGGCAGCGCGACAACACCCAGCAGCAGTAGCAGATTCAGGAATAGCAGAACTCGGTCGACTCGCTCCACGAAACCGAAAACGGTGTGGTGGTTGACCCACATGATGCCGATGACCAGAAACGTCACCACATACGCAGCGTACGACGGCCATTGGTGCCCGAGCTCACGCCACAGGTGCTCCCCCGCATTGGCCGGTACCTTGATCTCGAGAATGAGCAGGGTGATCGCGACCGCGAAGACCCCATCGCTGAAGGCCTCGACCCGCCCTGAATCATTCACCGCGCCAACAGTACTGACACCCCACCGCAGCGGCAGGCTACCAATCGTAATGGGAGGTGACCGCAGGCTGGCCGGTGTAGCCGGGGCCGGAAGTGTCGTCCGCGCCCAGGTAGGTGGCGGGGAAGGTCAGCGAGCGCGGACCTCGGGCAGTGACCCGGTGGTGGCGGCGGTCGTAGTCCAGGCCCGCTTCGCGTAAGTGCGCCAGTACCTTTCGGGCGGCCGAGGAACCGTCGGGGTTTCGGATGGAGTGTGGGTCGAAGTGTGCGGTGAGGCGGCCGGTGGGGGTGAGCCAGCTCGCCATGGCGGACAGGAGTGCGAGTTTGTCGCCGACGTAGTGCAGGCCGTGCACGCAGGTGACCAGGTCGGCGGGGTGATCGGGGTGCCAGTCATGGGCGCTGGCGGTGATCAGGCGCAGGCGGTCGGTGTGCGGCCGGGTCTGGAAGTAGTCGATCAGGTCGACGCCCAGGAGGGCGATATCGGCGTCGGGGAGGTCGCGGGTGAAGCGCTGTTCGGCCTCCAGTAGCGCCCGGCCCGATCCGCAGCACAGGTCGATCCAGGTGACGGTCGTATCCGGCTGGGCGCTAACGGTTTCGGACAGGAACTGGAACGGGTCGAAGCCGAGGTCTCGTTCGTAGCTGTTGACGCCTGCCAGGCCGCGGGTGCGATTCATCGAATTGTTGGCGACCACCGAGGATCGTTCCAGCGCTGGGTCGTCGAGTAGCTCGGACACCGGATCAGGTAAACACACATTGCCGGGCGGGGGTGAATAACAGGTGGTGGGAGCGGGTAATGCGTTGCGGGGCAGGTTAACAGCGGGTGGGGTGGGTGCCGGGGACGATCTTGCTTGTTACCGTGACGTATGAACCTGTTCGCGCGATGGGGTGATCTGGCCTGCCGCTTGCGGTTTGCTGTCATCGGGATTGTGGCAGCGGCGCTGCTTGCTTTGGGAGGTTACGGGCAAGGGCTCGATGATCATCTGAGTTCGGGGGGCATGTTCGATTCGGGGTCGGAGTCGACCGAGGCCGCGGTGTTGGCGGGGTCGGCGTTCGAGCAGAATCACGATGTCGACGTGGTGCTGCTGTTCACCGCGCCGGAGGGCAAGACCGTCGATGATCCGGACTTCAAGCAGGTGGTCGTCGATCATCTGAGAAGCTTGCCGATAGATCATCCGGATCAGATCACGAGTATCCGTGGCAGTTACTGGCCGACCGAAACCGGCGGTGTCACACCAGCTCTGGCGACCAAGGATCACACGCGGGCGCTGGCAGCGATCGCTTTGCGCGGCACCAACGATACCGAGCTGCTGCAAAGCTATCGAGCGGTCAAGAACGACTTCGGCATTCCGGGTTATGACGTCCAGGTAGGCGGATTGCAACCGGTAGCGGTGACGCTGAGCGATACGGTGGCCGACGATATCCACCGCATGGAGCTGCTGGCGATTCCGCTGGTCGGACTGCTGCTGTTCTTCATATTCGGCGGTGTGGTAGCGGCGGCACTGCCGCTGGCCATCGGACTGCTCACCATTTTCGGCGCGTTCGGCGTGGTGCGGTTCATCACCAACTTCACCGAGGTGAATACCTTTGTTTCCCCGGTGGTTTCGATGATCGGGCTGGGGCTGGCGATCGATTACGGGTTGTTCATCGTGAGCCGGTTCCGGGAGGAGCTCGCCGCCGGGTACGACACCCGTTCGGCGGTGCGGCGTTCGGTGATGACGGCCGGGCGCACGGTGGTGTTCTCCGCGACCATGATTGTGGCGAGTCTCGGTGGGCTGCTGCTGTTTCCGCAGGGCTTCCTGAAATCCATCGCGTACGGCGCGATCGCGACGGTGAGCATCGCGGCACTGACCGCGCTCACGGTATTGCCGGCGCTGCTGGCGATTCTGGGTCCGCGCGTGGACGCTTTCGGGCTGGAGCGGTTCCGACGCACCAAGTCCAAAGCCACACGGGAGAGCGGATTCTGGACGCGCACCACCCGCTGGGTCGTGAAGCATCCGCGCGTGGTCGCCGCACCGCTGCTCATCGGCCTGTTCCTATTGATCCTGCCGATGCGCAATCTGGTCTTCGGCGGCTTCAGCGAAAAGTATCTGCCGCCGGACAATCCGACCCGTGTGGCGCAGGAGCAGATCGACCACTACTTCCCGGTACGCAAATCCGATCCGATCGAGCTGGTGTTCGACTCGGCCAATTCGGCTGCGGTGGGCCCGGTCTGGGATCTGGCGAATAAGGCCCCGGGCCTGGTGGCACCGTTCGACATTCCCACTCGCTCGGCCTCGCATCCGGATATCTTTCGCACCAAGGCTCCGGTCGCCGATATCAACGACGCCGGGCAGACCATCGAATATCTACGGCATATGGAACTCCCGGACGGGATGCGGGTGCTCGTCGGAGGCGTACCCGCACTACAGAAGGACAGTATCGACGCCCTGCTGGCGCGCATGCCCTGGATGATCGCCCTGGTCCTGCTGACCACCACCCTGCTCATGTTCCTGACCTTCGGCTCCCTGGTGTTGCCGATCAAGGCCGCGCTCATGAGCGGCCTCGGCCTCGGCTCCACCCTGGGCATCGTGACGTGGATTTTCGTGGACGGCCACGGCGCGAGCCTGCTGAACTTCACCCCGCAACCCGGCCAGGCCAACATGCTGGTCTTGATCATCGCCATCGTCTACGGCCTGTCCACCGACTACGAGGTATTCCTGGTCTCCCGCATGGTCGAAGCGCGTTCACGCGGCGCGACCACCGAGGAATCGATCGTCAAGGGCACCGCCCAAACCGGCGGCATCATCACCGCCGCCGCCCTGATCCTGCTGGTGGTCACCGGCGCGTTCGCGTTCTCGGATCTCGTTCTCATGCAGTACATCGCGTACGGCATGATCGCGGCCCTGTTCATCGACGCGACGGTGCTGCGCATGTTCCTGGTCCCGGCCACCATGAAACTGTTGGGCGACAGCGTCTGGTGGGCCCCGAAGTGGATGCAGCGCCTGCAACGCAAAGTCGGTCTCGGCGAACCGGTGCTGGAGGACGATCCGCGCCTGATCACCGCCCCGGATCTGGCGGCCGCCCGGCACTGAGGATGCGGCATCGCGCGAGCGGACCCCGGCGGCTATAGGGTTGGGCATCGTGTCGAATCTCCGCCTACTGGCCGCGCTCTGCGGTGCCCTCACCCTCATTCCAGGTACAGCCGCCGCCGAGACCGGACAACCGACCGACGCGCCGATTCGGTTGCTGGGTCAGCAGATCGTGCCGTTTGGTCTGACCTTCGACGGCACCACGGTCGGCGGCCTGTCCGGAATCGACTATCGCGCGGCGACCGGTGAGTACGTCCTGATCAGCGATGACCGCTCGGATGTGAATCCGGCCCGGTTCTACACCGCACGATTCGATGTGGGCGCGACCGGAATCGGTCCGGTGACATTCACCGGGACGCGGCCCCTGCTGACCGCCACCGGTTCGCCCTACACTCCCAAATCGGTTGATCCCGAGGAGATTCGGGTCGATCCGTGGTCCGGGGACTACTGGTGGACGCAGGAGGGCGAGCGCGTCGACGCGACCCTGCAGGATCCGTCGGTGCGGGTGGCCCGCCCGGACGGCGCTTTCGTGGCGGATATGCCGATTCCGGAGAACGAACGCATGCGGCCCGATTCCGGCCCGCAGCGCAATCTGGCTCTGGAGGGCGCGAGCTTCGCCGCTGCCGGTTCCCTGTTCGTGACGGCGATGGAAGGCCCACTGGTACAGGATGATCCGGCCGCCCGGCAGACCCGCATCACCGTGGGGACGCGGTTCGGCCAGATCCTGGCGCAGTACGCCTATCAGCTGGAGCCACCCTTCGCCGAATCCCGGCCGGAGCCGGGCCAGAGCATGAACGGGGTGGCCTCGATCCTGGCCGCAGATCCGGTCGACCCGGCGAAATTCCTGGTGCTGGAACGCTCTTTCGCGAACGGGGTCGGCAATAGGATTCGCATCTACGAGGCGGATCTGGGCGGGGCCACCAATGTGCTGAACGCTCCGCTCACCGGTGCGCGCCCGGCGTCCAAACGCCTGCTGGTGGACCTGGACGAGGTGGGCCTGTCCGCGGTCGACAATATCGAGGGCATGACCTGGGGCCCGCGCCTGCCCTCGGGCGAGCGCACGCTGATTCTGGTGAGCGACAACAACTTCAGCGATAAGCAGCTCACCCAGCTGATCGCCCTGGCGGTGCGCTGACCTCAGCCCACCACGCCGATGCTGCGGCCGATATCGGCGAGCGTGGCGTCGAACAGCACGTCCGGATGGGTGATGGGGATCGGATAGTTACCGAAGACCTCGAGGGTGACGTGGCCGTACAGGCGCGCCCAGAACTGGATCATCACGTAGCTGACCCCGAGGTCGAGTTTCTCGGCGGGGAACTTCTGGCCGGAACCGGCCAGGACGCCGAGCAGTTCGGTCTGGAAGGCGACGAGGTCATCGCGAAGGTCATCGGGGATGAATTCCAAAGGCGGTGTGACCACGTCGAATTCGGTGAGCAGGCGGCCGGCGGCCTCCAGGAAGAGGCGGCCGACGGGTTCGCCGAACTGCTGCATGGTGCTGCCGGATTCGGCGGCGCTGGGTGAGGCGAAGACCAGGGTGAATTCGCGGGAGTGGTCCAGCGCCCACTGCCGGAAGCCGCGGCAGACCGCGAAGAAGCGCAGGCCCGCGTCATCGGGCAGCCCGTCCGTCGCGGCCGAGAGCGCCTGCGCGAGATCGTTGCAGACATCGGTGCGGATCTCCGCGACCAATTGGTCGCGGGATTCGTAGTACCGGTAGAGCGCGGGCGCGGTGATACCCAGCTCGCGCGCGATGGCGCGCAGCGTGATCGCGTCCGGTCCCTGCTCCACCAGCAGTGACCGCGCGACGCGGCGAATATCTGCGTCACTTACCGCAGGCACTCGTCCGCGTCGGCGTGGTTCACTCATGCTCACTCCATATCAAATGATCGGGGCACGACCGATCATTCGTACTTGACCTGCCAGCTCTTGATGCCGTTGAGCCAGCCCGAACGCAGCCGGACCGGGTCCGAGACCTGGCTCAGGTTCGGCATCACATCGGCGATGGCGTTGAACATGAGGTCGATCTCCAGGCGGGCGAGGTTGGCTCCCACACAGAAGTGGGTGCCGGTGCCGCCGAAGCCTACATGCGGATTCGGGTTCCGGAGGACGTTGAACTCGAACGGCTTGTCGAAGACCTCTTCATCGAAGTTGGCGGCCGAGTAGAACATTCCGACGCGCTGGCCCTGCTTCATCTCCACACCCGAGAGCACGGTGTCCTGCAGCAGCGTGCGCTGGAAGGCGATGACCGGGGTGGCCCAGCGGACGATCTCGTCGGGAGCGGTGCGCGGACGCTGCTCGCGGTAGATCTCCCACTGCTCCGGATTGTCGACGAACGCCTTCATACCGTGCGTGATGGCATTGCGGGTGGTCTCGTTGCCGGCGACGGCCAGCAGGATGACGAACCAGGCGAATTCGTCCGAGGCCAGCGCCTCACCGTCGACGTCGGCATTGAGCAGCGTGGACATGATGTCGGCGTGACCGTCGAGGTCGACCGGGCATTTGCGCTTCTCTTCGGCCAGATTCCACGAGTAGCCCATGACCTCGGCGGTGGCGACCTTGTGGTCGCCCTCGAAGTCGGGATCGTCGTAGGAGATCATCTGGTTGGTCCAGTCGAAGATCCGCCCGCGATCCTCCTGCGGAATTCCGATGAGCTCGGCGATGGCCTGCAGCGGCAGCTCGCAGGCGACCTGGGTGACGAAGTCGCCGGAGCCGGTCTTCTTGGCCTCGTGCACGATTCGCTCGGCGCGGTCGCGCAGCGCGTTGCGCAGCGATTCCACCGCGCGCGGGGTGAAGCCCTTGGACACGATGCGGCGCAGCTTGGTGTGCCGGGGCGGATCCTGGTTCAGCAGCAGATAGCGCTGGACCTCGATCTCCTCCCGCATGATGTCGTCGTAGAAGCGGATGACCGCGGTGTTCTCCTCGGAGGAGTACACCTCCGGAGTCTTCGAGATCTCCTTGATGTCATCCATTTTGGTGACGGCCCAGTAGCCGTCGTCTTTGAATCCACTGCCCGCCTGGGGAACCCAGGCGATGGGCGTGGTGCGGCGGAGTTCGGCGAACTCCTCGACGGGAAGACGCTTGGCGAGCAGGTCGGGATCGGTGAAGTCGAACCCGGTGGGGATGGACGGCGCGGACACGGGTACCTCCTTTGGAACACGTTCCGGAGCAGTGAACCACACCACACCCCCGTTTGTGAACACCTATTAGTAAATAGGTTTCACTTGATTTCCGGGCACCCCGCCGCACCGGGCGAAATCCGTTGGGTGTCAACCTATCCGGTTCCCGTAATGCTGGCCGTGCGGCGAGCGAAACCAGTAGTATCAGCTCGGGCGTCCGATCGGGGGGATTGCCACGAGGCTCAAGTGCCGCATGATGGAGCTCCAGCATGGCCTTCTCGCTCGACGGGGAACAAACGCTCGACCGCGACACCACGCACCGCATTACGCCGCGACCTTCGGGCAAACGGCACTGGCAGGCCGAATACGGCCGGCGGCTGCGCATTACCGACACCCTGGTGGTCTGCGGGTCGATCGCCCTGGCCCAGCTCATCCGCTTCGGCGGACTCAACTACGATTCCCCGCTGGACTGGGCGGGTGACGCGCGCATCGGCTATTCGGTCATCTCGGTGCTGCTGGCCCTGACCTGGGTGGTATTCCTGGCGGTTGGCAATGCCTGGTCGACCACCGTCATCGGTACCGGCCCGGACGAATACCGCCGCATCATCGCGGCCACCATGCGCCTGTTCGGTCTGATAGCGATCGTCTCGCTACTGCTGCGGATGGATTTCGCGCGCGGCTATCTGGGCATCGCATTACCGGTCGGTTTGCTCGGCCTGATCCTGAATCGCATGCTCTGGCGCAAGTACGCGGCCCGCCGCCGCCGCGCCGGGCAGTACCTCACCTCGGTTCTCGTTGTGGGCCGCCCGGATTCGGCCCGCGAGATCATGCGCTGTTTCGAACGCGATGCGGCCGTTGGCTATTCGGTGACCGGCGTGTACATCCCGTACGCCGCCGATGAGACGGTGGAGGCGGTCGACAATGCCGATCTGCCGATTCTGACCGAGGCCTCGGTGCTGGACGCGGCCGAAGCGGTCGCCGCCGATACCGTGGCCATCGCCGCCATCGAAGAGCTCGGCACCCACGGCATCAACGACCTGGTCTGGAAGCTGTCCCCGCTGGGCATCGATCTGGTGGTCACCCCGGGCGTGGTGGATGTGGCCGATCAGCGGCTCTCGATTCGCCCGGTCGCGAATCTGCCACTGCTGCATATCGAGAAGCCGCAGTACGACCGCGCCAAATCCTTCGGCAAGGCGGTCTTCGATTTCGTCTTCGCCACGCTCGCGCTGCTGGCGGTGTCACCGGTCATGATCGCCATCGCGTTGATGGTCAAATTCACCAGTCCGGGTCCGGTCTTCTACAGATCCGAGCGGATCGGCTTGAACGGCGAGCCGTTCCGCATGATCAAGTTCCGCAGCATGTGCGAGGACGCCGATAAGGAACTGCACAATCTCCAGGCCGAGAACGAGGGCTCGGGACTGCTGTTCAAGATGCGCGAGGATCCCCGCGTCACCCCGATCGGGCGCGTGCTGCGCCGCCTGAGCCTGGATGAGTTGCCGCAGTTCATCAATGTGATCCGCGGTGAGATGAGCGTGGTCGGCCCGCGCCCGCCCATGCGCAGTGAGGTCGAGCGCTATGACGGTAAGGTCCGCCGCCGCCTGCTGGTGAAACCGGGCGTGACCGGGCTCTGGCAGGTCTCGGGCCGCTCGGATCTGTCCTGGGAGGAAGCCGTGCGCCTGGACCTGTCCTATGTCGAGAACTGGTCCATGGTGCAGGATCTCATGATCATCAAGCGCACCATCTTCGCGGTGGCGCGCAGCGACGGCGCGTACTAACCGACCAGCCGCCGCTGGAGCTCGCGATGCCAGACCTCGAGTGAGAGCAGCGTCCAGATGCGCGGCTGTTCATCGCGTCCGCCCGTGGTGTGCGCCTCCAGCAGGCGGCGCACCGCGGTGCGGTCGAAATGCTCGCCGACGAACGATGACGGTCCGTCCAGCAGGTCGAAGGCCATTTCGCGCAGATGGCCGCGGAACCATTCGTCCAGCGGCACCTTGAACCCGACCTTGGGCCGGTCGACCAGATCCACCGGAAGGTGTTTGCGTGCCAGCTCTTTCACGATCCATTTGGAGCTGCCGCCCCGCACCTTGACGGCGCTCGGCAATCGGAAGGCCAGTTCGGCGACCCGGTGATCCAGGAAGGGCGGGCGCAGTTCGAGCGAGGCGGCCATGGACATGCGGTCACCGCGTTCGAGCAGATTGTCCGCGAGCCAGGTGTGCACATCGGCGTGCAGCATGCGGCGCAGCGGATCTCCCCGTCCGGCCAGATAGGGATCCAGCACACTGCGCTGGGCCGGTCCGCCCAGCAACCGGTCCCGTTCACGAGTGGTGAAGGGTGCGAACCAGCCGCGCATGCGCTCGGCGTAGGTCGGCTCCGAAAGTGCCCGCAGCGCAACGGTCAAACGCGCCCGGCTGGCCGGGAGCCGCTGTTCCAGCAGCCGCAGCGGGCCGCCCGGCATCATCCCGGCGAGCCGGGTGGCCCGCGCGAACTGATATTTCGGGTAGCCGCCGAACAATTCATCGCTGCCCTCCCCGGACAGCACCACCTTCACGTGTTCCCTGGCCAATTGCGCCAGCCGGTACACCGCCACATCGGCGGGTTCGGACAGCGGTGAGTCCCGGTGCCAGCTCAGCCGCGCCCATTCGTCCTGGAAGTGGCTCGCGGTGATGGTGGTTTCGTGGTGGTCGCTGCCGACGATGAGCGCCGCCTTACGCGCCCAATGGGTTTCGTCGACCCGGGAGTCGCCGAATCCGGCGGAGAAGGTGTGCAGTCCCGCTCCCCCGCGCTCCCGCGCCACCAGGGCGCAGATGAGACTGCTGTCGACGCCGCCCGAAAGGTACGCGCCCACCGGCACATCCGCGGTCAGGGCATCGCGCACCGACTCCCGCAGCGCCTGATCGAGCAGGTCGACGGCCGCGGCCGGGCTGACGTCGAGTTCCTCGGACGGATCCGGCAGCTTCCAGTACGCCTCGATCCGGATGGTCCCGTCGGCGCGCACCACCAGGTGATGGCCCTGCGGAACTTTGCGCACCCCTTCGATGAAGGTGTACGGCGCGGGCACCGATCGATGCGCCAGGAAATCGTGCAGGCTGACGGTGTCCACCCGCGGTGCTTCGATGAGCGGGTAGAGCGCCTTGATCTCCGAGGCGAAGGCGAAGACGGTATCGGTGGCGTAGTAGTACAGCGGCAGGATGCCGAGCCGATCGCGGAACAGATGCGTCTCACCGGTCGCGGAATCGTGGATGGCATAGGCGAATTGGCCGCGCAGGCGGCTCACCCCGGCGGCCCCGTACCGCTCGTAGATGGCCAGCAGCACCTCGGTGTCACCGCGCGTGGTGAACGGGTAGTCCAGGTCCCGACGCAGTTCGCGATAGTTGAGGATCTCGCCGTTGAAGGTGAGGTGGGTGGTGCCGGTGACACCGGTCATGGGTTGCGCGGAGGCGGACAGATCGATGATCGATAGCCGGGTATGCGCGAAACCGACCGGCCCGTCACACCAGAGGCCGTGATCATCGGGTCCGCGGTGGTGCAGCGCCGCACTCATATCGGTGAGCAATTCCTTGCTGACCGGTCCCCCGTCGAATCGGCGCACACCGACTATTCCGCACATCGATTCCCCCTTTGCCCGCACCCGTCACGCACATCGTGACCGAGCCTGTGTCGCCAGCCTAGTCGCGCCGAAGCCGAGGGGGTGGATCTACGAATCCTCTTGGAGGCGTTATGGTTTCGCAACATTCGCAGCCGACTCCGACGGCGCGGCGGTGCGCACGCGGAAGTCGTGGATGATTTTCGCCGGTACTCCGGCAACATGTACATCGGCGGGAACGTCCTTGATGACAACAGCGCCTGGGCGCACCTCTACACGGTCCCCGACCGTGACGCCGATTATCACCGCATTCGGACCTATGAATACGTCGTCGCCGATGACAGGGTAACTTCCCGGCGCACCGCTGGCCAGCGATACACCCTGATGAATCCGGCACCGTGCGCCGACCCGGGCTTCCGGGTTGACCACCAGTGTTCCGGCGTGCGCGATCGAGAGTCCGGGCCCGAAGACATTGCGCGGCACGGTGAATCCGAGTCGTTCACCGAGCAGTTTGGTGCGCAGCGCATACCAGGCGAACACCACGCGGCCGATCGGATCGGTGCGGACGTTGTACCAGTACTCGGATTTGCGCAGCAGCCGCTGGAAGTACAGCGGCCGATAGGTGAGCCGATGATGCGGTCGCCAGCGGGTGAGCTGATGTCCGGCCAAATCCGCTGCGAGATAACGCCGTAGGCTCTCCTTGGAATCGATCACGGACAGATCCTCCCGCACAACTCGCCGGGTCCACAACCGATTCTCGCGGTATCGTCCAGTGCGTTGTCGACACAGCGGGGCGCGGCGGACGCCCGGTCGGAAGGGGCGATCGTGAGCCGGCTGACCTGGTATGTCCATCGACTGCGCGCCATGGACGCGCAGGAAATGCTGTGGCGCGCGGGCAGATTGCGCCAGCGCCTGGCCGCCAGGCCGGTGAGCTGGGACGCCACCGCCGACGCACTGTTCGGGCGCACCCGGCCGGAGTGGGACGCGCTGCTGCGCGACCTGCGCGCCAATGCCGGGCGGCCCGTACTGCTCGATCAAGCCCGTGCCGCCCGTATCGCCGATGAGCAGCCCGAGGCGGCCGCGGCGGTGATCGCGGCGGCCGAACGGGTGCTGACCGGCAAACTGGCGTTCTTCGGGTATCCGCCCGCCGGGCTCGGGCCGATCATCGACTGGAATCGGGATCCGCTCTCGGAAACCCGCTGGCCCAGTGTGAGTTCCGAGCGCATCGACCATCGCACCGCCGATGGCGATCCGAAATGGATCTGGGAGCTGAACCGGCTCCAGCATCTGCCGCTGCTGGCGCAGGCGTGGCTGTTCACCGGTGAGGAACGCTTCGCCGACGCGGTGTTCGAGCATCTGGACAGCTGGATCGAACAGCAGCCGCCGGGTGCGGGTATCGCCTGGCGCGGGGCGTTCGAATGCGGAATCCGCGCGATATCGGTGGGTTTCGCGCTCCAGGGCGTGCGCGACGCACCGGGTCTGACGCCCGAGCGCTACGGCGCGTATCTCACCATGCTCGGTGAGAGCGCGCGGCGCTGCTGGGTGGAGCGTTCGCTGTACAGCTCGGCCAATAACCATCTGATCGGTGAGCTGACCGGACTCGCGGTGGTGGCCATCCTGTTTCCGGAACTGCCCGCCGCCGCGACCTGGCAGCGCGATGCGCTGGCCCTGCTGACCGAGCACGCCGATCGGCAGCTGCTCCCCGATGGCGCGGGCGCGGAGCAGGCCATCGCCTATCAACTGTTCACGGTGGAACTGCTGGCGCTGGTGTACACGCTGCTGGCGCTGAAATACGAACCGCCGCAACGGCTCGGTGCGGCTATCGCCCGCAGCTCACGCTTCCTCGCGTTGCTGGTTGGCGATAGCGATCCGCAGCCGCGGTACGGCGATGACGACGGCGGTTTCGCGCTGCGGCTGGGGCCCGAGCACTATCGCACGGTGCGGGACCATCTCGGCATCGCCGATGCGGTCGTGCCCGAGTCGGCGGCGACCCGGGCGGGCACGCCGACGATCGCCGCCGCCTGGTTCCGCGATGCGCTCGGTTCGGCCGCCGTGGCCGCGCCGGAACCGGCCGCCGACGGTTACGCACCCGACGGCGGTCTGGTCGTGCTGCGGTCGGGTCGTCGCCGCGTGCTGATGGATATCGGTGCGCTGGGCTATCTTTCGATCGCCGCGCACGGTCATGCCGACGCCCTGTCGGTGACGGTGGCGCTGGACGGCGCGGACGTCATCGGCGATCCCGGCACCGCCAGCTACTACGGGCATCCGGCCCGGCGCACGGTGCATCGGGGTACGCGCGCGCACGCGACGGTCACCGTCGACGATCTGGATCAGTCCGTGATGGGCGGGCCGTTCATGTGGAGCGAGCACGCCCGGGTGCGGGTCCGCGCGGTGGATCTCGAGCGCGGCGTGGTGGATGCCGAACACGACGGCTACCTGCGGCTGGAGGAGCCGATCACGCATCGCCGCTGGCTGCTCGCGCCGCCGGGGGCGCGCGAGGTGGTCGTGGTGGATCTGCTGTCCGGCACCGGAATTCACGCGGCGCGGGTGTCGTGGCCCCTGCATCCCGCGCTCACCGCCGCACCGGCCGAGTACGGTCATCTGCTGTCGCGCGGCGGTGAGCCGGTGCTGACGCTGGCCTATGCCGCGACCGTGCCGGTGGGCACCGAACAGGTGCACGGGGATGAGGGCACCGATCTGGGCTGGTGGTCCGAACTGCTCGAATCTCGGGAGCCGTCCTGGCTCATCGGCGCGCATTGCACGGGGCTGACGCCGTTCGCGATCATCACGGTGCTCACCCTCGATCCGGAGCCGAGCCGGGGACTGCGGATCACCCACGCGGGCACCGAGATCCGGGCGCACTGGGAGAGCGGCGAAACGGCACGCGAGCTGGTGATCGATACCGGGCGCGACGGTGCGGCCGAGCTCAGCACCCGGGATCGATGAAGGCCCGCACGTAGCCCGCGCTCTGGTACGCGTACGACCAGGCCCAGTACCACGGTGAGATATCCACCGGGCTGGGCTCCATGATCAGCGCGCCGGTGAAGCACTGCTCCAGGATGTATCGCGCCCGGGACAGATGCGGGCGCATGGTGACGACGATGACGGTATGCCAGCCGCGCGCGTTCGCCAGGGTGCGCAATTGCCGTCCCTCGCCGAGAGTGGTGGGCGGATCGGGCGCGAAGCAGAGCAGGGTGAAGCCCTGCTGCGGGGTGTGGCAGGGTTCGCGCACCTCGTCGATATCGGTGTCCTCCCCATAGGGATTGGAGAACAGCACGGTCGAGGCGTAACCCTGGCGAGCCAGGTCCAGGCCGTAGGCGTAGCGGTCGACGCCCTCGCCGCCGAGCACCAGGATGGCATCGGCATGGCGCAGCGCATCGACCTGGGGGCGCACGTAGACGGGATAGCCCGCGCCGACGAGGGCCGCGATCAGCGCGAGTACCGCGGCGGCCGCGTACAGCCGCCGGCGGGTGCGCCGCTCCCGTACCCGCTCGGTCATCCGCGCCGCGCGGCCGACCATAGCGGCCGCAGGGTCGAGGGTGAGATCGCCTGGAGTACGAGAACGAATATGCCGACGAAGCCGAGCGTTTCCAGCACGATCAGGGCGAGCCCGGGGGCCACCCCGCGCGCACCCGCGTGCACCACCTGATGTTCGAGCAGCCCGGTCGCGACCGCGGCGATCACCCCGGCGAGCAGGGTGGGTACGAGGCAGCGCAGGAGTTCGCCACGGGACACCCCGACCACCTTACCCGCCAAGATCAGACCGGTGAGTCCGGTGGCCAGCGCCGAAATCGACAGTGCCACACCGACTCCGGTCAATCCGTGCGGTAGCAGCAGCAGTATCAGGGGTATCGCCGACACCGCTCCGACGCCGGTCATCCAGTTGATCAGCTGCGGTCGCCCCGCGCCCTTCAGCGCCTCGGCGCACACCGACATGAGCGCATAGCCCGCCCCCACCCCGCACATGGCCTCGACCAGTTGCCCCGCACCGCGCCACTGCGCACCGAGCAACAGCGTCACCGCAGGCTCACCGAGCGCGGCGAGCAGCGCGGATGCCGGAATCACCGCCAGCCACATCCAGCCGAGCGCGGTGAGGAAGCCGCGCCGGAAGCGCTCCCGCTCCCCCGCGATCCGCGCGAAGGCCGGAAACAAGACGTACGAACAGATTTGGATGATGGCCATCACCGGCAGGAACGCCAGTCGCCGCCCATTGCGATAGTTGCCGAGCGCCGAGGTGTGCAGCCGATGCCCGACCAGCACCACCTCACCCGCCTCGATGGCCCGTTCCACCACGCTCTCCAGCAGCAGCGGAAACGCGAAAACCGCCAGCTCCCGCCACAATCCGACCCGGAAGCGCCCACGCCCGGGCCGCCAGCCCGACAGCCACCACGCGGCGATCACCGATACCGCGACCGAGACGTAGTACCCGGTGACCAGCGCCCAGACCCCGAATCCGGCCGCCGCCAACCCGATCGCGACGATGGCGAACGTGGCGGCATTGAGCGGATCGACGATCACCCGCCGCTTGAACTGGAAATCGCGCTGCATCAGCGCATCCGGCACCGCCAGCAGCGAGGTGAACAGCACGGTCCCGGAGGAGATCGCGGCCACCCGACCGACCTGCGAGTTCCCGAAGATGTGTGAGAGCACCGGGGCGGTGGCCAGTAGCAGTCCCGCCAGCACCGCGCCGGAGACGAGCGTCGCCCAGAACACCGTCTCGGCCGCGTCCGCCAGCTGATCCCGGCGCTGAATCAGCGCATGACTCAGCGAACTGTGCGAGAACACCACCACGAACCCGGTCAGCACCGTTCCCGCGGTGAACACGCCGACTTCGCTGGGCGACAACAGATGTGCGAGCACCAGCGTCTGCACCAGCGCGATCACCTGCACCGAGGCGACCCCCGCAGCCGAAAGCGCGGCACCGCGCTTGAGGATGGCGAACAGCCCACCCGCCCCGGGCTGTTCGCCCACGTCCTCGGCGGTCACCGTTTGACGGCGGTGACGACCCGGCCTGCCGTATGCGCGACGCGCTCGGTGACGCGCTGTTTGAGCGGGTGGATCCGGCGCAGGACGCCGGGAATCGTATTGACGGACACGATGATCGCCGCCGCGCGGACCGTGCGGCGCTGGCCGAACGCTTCCCGCGCGGATGTCCGCGCGTCCTGATCCCGGCCCGCGAGCAGCGCCTGTTGCGCCCGGTGCAGCAAGACCCAGTAGCGGAAGGTGCGCAGCGTCTTGTCCAGTGCCGCCTTCTCCTTCGGATCGCTGGGGGCGGCCCAGGCGAAGGAGCGTTCCAGCTCGGCCATGAAGGATTCGACCTTGGCGGGATCACGGGTCATGGAGTCCCCGCGCAGCCGGAAGCGCGCGAGGCGTTGCGGCAGTACGCGAATGTCGTACTTGCCGACCATGCGAATCCAGATGGCGACCGATTCGTGCAGTTCCTCACCGCCGCGGTCGTAACCGCCGACCGCTTCCCAGGCCTCGCGGCGGATGGCGGCGGTGTAGTAGGGCACCAGCCCGCCGAGCAGATCGGTCAGGGTGAGCGGACTGGCCGGATCCGGCTTCTGCTTCACATTGGTCGACCGGTAGTACCCGGTGGGCAGATCCGCGCCGGAATCGTCGAAACGGTAAGCGTCGCAACCGATGGCGTCGATATGCGGGTCGGCGTCGAAAGCCCGGGAAATGGTGTCGCAGAAGGCGGGCATGATCTGATCGTCGCTATCCAGCACCACAATGTACCGACCGGTCGCGATTTCAGACGCGGCCATCACACCGCCGTCATAACCCTTGTTCTCCTGTCGCACCAGCCGAATGCGCTCGTCATTCGAGCGCGATTCGACTATCGCGGCGATCTCATCGGACATCCCATTGTCGACGACGATCAGTTCCCAGTCCGAAAACGTCTGCGCCACCACCGAATCGATGGTGTCGCCCAGATAGTCCTCGGTCTTGTACGCCGTTGTCAGAAAGCTGAACGCGGGAACGGAAGTCCCCATGAAGTACCCCTTACCGCTACCACCCGATGCCCAGATATCCCGGCTGCTGCCGCCGCTGTGCGGCCCCCGGCAACCGCACCAGATCGATGACGGTGTGCTCGGGGCCGAGCCCGTCGATGGCGGAGACCACCTCGGGATCGGCGCTGCCCGCGATGAATATCTCCCCGTGTGCGAGAACCGTTGCAATGTCATCGGTGAGCAGTTCGCCGATATGCGGCAGCCGCTCCTCGATGAAGGCGCGGTTCGCGCCCATCAGCCGGGACAGCGCCACATTGGCATCGTAGATGCGCACGTCATAGCCCTTACCGAGGAGCCGTTCGGCGAACTCCACCATGGGGCTCTCGCGCAGATCGTCGGTGCCGGATTTGAACGAGAGCCCGAAGATGCCGACTCGGCGGCGGCCCAGCCCGATCACCAGGTCTACCGCCCGCCGCAGCTGGGACTCATTGGAGGCCAGCACATTCGACAGCACCGGCAGTTCCAGATCGTGCTGGCGCGCGGTATGGGTGAGCGCCCGGACATCCTTGGGCAGGCAGGAGCCGCCGAAGGCGAACCCGGGCCGCAGATAGGCGGGGCTGATATTGAGTTTGGTGTCGGCCAGGAAGATATCCATCACCGCGTGCGAGTCGAGGCCGAGTTCGGCGCAGAGCGCGCCGATCTCATTGCCGAAGGTGACCTTGAGCGCGTGGAAACTGTTGTCCACGTATTTCGTCATCTCGGCGACCGGAATGGGCACCCGGAAGCGCGGTCCGGGCAGTTCGTCGTACAGGCTCATCATTTCCGCGCCGGTGCGCTCATCGGTCTCGCCGACAACGGTTTTGGGCGGATTCTCGAAATCGCGCACGCTGCTGCCCTCGCGCAGGAATTCCGGGTTCACGCACACCCCGAAATCCACCCCGGCCTTTTTGCCGGACGCCTGCTCCAATATCGGAATGAGCTTTCCGGCACAGGTGCCGGGCACCATGGTGCTGCGATAGGCCACCACGTGCCAGGCGTCCTTGACCGCCAGCGCCTCACCGATCTCCCGGCTCACCCGCTCCAGGTAGTCGGTGGACAGCGCACCGCCCGGCGCGGACGGCGTGCCCACGCAGACGATCGAGATATCGCTCGCCACAACGGCTTCGGCGACCTTCTCGGTGACCGTCAGCCGCCCGGAGGCGACCACCTCGGCGATCACCTCGCCGATCCGCTCCTCCACCACGGGGGTGCGCCCCTGCCGGATGAAGTCGGTCTTCTGCGGGTTCACATCCACCCCGATGACCGCGTTACCGCGCGCGGCCAGGCAGGCCGCGGACACACACCCGACGTAGCCGAGCCCGAATACACTCACCCCCAGTGCGCTCCCCCTGCGCGGTTCCTGTTCGTTTGCCATCAGCCGGTCGTGCTCGTCCATCTGTACCCCATCAGGGATCGTCGCTACCGCTATTTAGCTTTATACCAATGTATTCCGTGATTCGTTCGAGTTAGGATCGTGCGGTGGAACGCGCGGCGGGTCCCCGTGTACGTCGCGGTCGGGGGTGAGGAAGTCGAGGCCGGTGAGCTCGCGGGGTCGGCTGGGGGGTTGCTGAGTAGATGAGATTGTCGAGCGCGGGCTTGAGCATGAAATATCGGCTCCGGCGCGCTCACCCGCGTCGCGGTGCGATCGGGCGGATGCTGGCGGGTTTGGAGGGGGCCGATGCGGAGCAGATCAGGCTGTTCCAGGAGCGGCGGTTGCGGGCCCTGGTGCATATCGCCGCGCGCCGCTCACCGTTCTACCGCGAGTACTTCGCCGCCAATGACATAGCGCCCCAGGATATTAGAACCTTGGATGACCTGGCCTTACTGCCGCTGATCTCGCGCAGCGAACTGGCCGAGCGGTCCGAGGACTTCCGCACCGCGCCGCGCCGCATGATGTGGTCGGTGCGCTCCAGCGGCACCTCCGGCGTGCCCATCGCGTGCTATCGCACGGTGAATTCCTCGGTATTCGAAATGGCGGCCATGGAGCGCCAGTGGAGCTGGTTCGGCCTGCCCGCGGACGCCCGGCGAATTGTGCTGCGCGGTAGCGGGTTCGCCAGCGACGGCACCCGCGGGCCCACTTTGGCGGTGCCCGGCGCGCGCCAGCTGCTGGTGTCCAGCTATCACCTCACCCCGGATCGAATCGATGTGATAGCCAATGATATTCGCCGCTTCCGGCCCGATGCCATCGAGGGCTGGCCGTCCAGCATCGCGTTGCTGGCCGCACTGCTGCGCGATCGGCGCACCCCGATTCCCATGCGCGCCATCATCACCTCCTCGGAACTGATGGCCCCGGGCCAGCGCGCCCTCATGCGCGAGGTGTTCGGGGGTCCGATCGTCGATCACTACGGCCAGACCGAGCGGGTGGCCATGGCAGGCACCTGCGAGGCGGGCGGCTATCACGTCTTCCCGCACTACGGCGTGGTCGAGTTGCTGCCGGTGGCGGGTTCGGACTCACGCTGGGAGATCGTCGGAACCTCCTTGCAGAACAAGGGTTTTCCGCTGTTCCGGTATCGCACCGGTGATGAGGTGCGCCCGGCCGCGCCCGGCCCGTGCCCGTGCGGGCGGGCGTTTCCGCTGCTCGGCGTGGTGGACGGCCGGGTGGAGGACACCTTCGTCGCGGCCGATGGCAGACCGCTGCCGCTGCCGTCCAGTGTGGTCGACGATCTGAGCGGTTTGCGGGAGGCGCAGATCGCCCAGTTGCGGCCGGGCGTCTTCGAACTGAGAGTGGTACCCGGCACCGGATTCTGCGAATCGCGGACCATCGCGCATGTGCGGCGCAATGTGGCGCAGCAGTTCGGGCCGGGACAGGAGGTCGGGTTGCGGGTTTTCGACCGACTACCCCGGCCGCCCAGCGGCAAGCTCAAGACAGCGGTGGTGGAACGCGAGCGCGCGAAACGGCTACAGCCATGACGGATGGGCAGTCATGACGAAAGGGATAGTGGCCGTGCGAATGGCGAGAACGGTTGTGCTGGTGGCGATCATGCTGCTGGCGGCGGCCTGCGGGGGCGGTGGCGCGGCGCCCGGGCACGCGCCGACCACGACCTCGGCGGCCCCCATCGACGAGTTCGTCGCCAAGACCAGAACCCCGGATCCGGGAGCGGTCGGCATCGGGCTGACTAATATTTCGCTCTCCCGCACCGATAAGTCCGATCGAGTGACCTTCGGGTTCACCGGGACCGCGGTACCCGGCTGGGCGGTGCACTATGTGACACAGGCGGTCTCCAATACCAATACGCAGGCGGTGTTTCCGGTGACCGGGCAATCGATAATCGAGGTGCTCATTCGTGAGGCGGCCAATCCGTTCGAGACGGGCGTGCCGCCATACGCGGGCCCGCCGGTCCTGACCGATCCCACCCTGGGCACGGTCGGCGAGGTGCGCTACGCCAGCGCACTGCGCGGGGTGACGCAGGCATTCATCGGCCTGTCGACCCCGCAGCGCTCGTTCCGGGTGACCGCGCAGACCGATCCGGTCCGCATCGTGGTGGAGGTGGACCACAAATGAGCGCACCCGTCACCGAAACGGTTACGCCGAATGCGTTGCAGGTCATCCGCGATCGCGTCTGGCAGCGCCGCTGGCTGGTGCTGGCGATCGCGCTCGTGGTGACGTGCGGGGCGTATCTGTCCGCGCACGGCAAGGCCACCGTCTACACCAGCCGGGTGCTGGTCTCGGCGGCCTCGACCCGGCCGCCGACCCAGGACGCCATCCTGGCGCAGGGCTACACCTACTACCTCAACGATCCGACCTATCAGTCCAGCCTGCGCCAGAAGCAGGGCTTCCCGGCCGATATCAGCGGCTTCTCGGCCGAATTCGTCACGGCCAGCCCACTTTTCTACGTTCAGGTCATCGCGGCAACACCGCAGGCGGCCACCACCGCCGCCCCGCAGGTGGCGCAATTGTTCATCGAGGACATCAACGGCCGCCTGGACGCCAGCCGCAATGCCACCGCCGCCGATATGACCGCGGCCATGCTGCGGGTGTGGGGTGACCGGCTCACGGCCAATGATCCCAGCGCCTTCAGCGCGCAGATCCAATTGCAGCAGCAGATCGATCAGCTCAATGCCAATGCGGCCAACCGGCTCACGGTCCTGCAGAACGGTGCGGGCGCGATGGCCATCGGGCCGGGTAAGACCCGCACGCTGGGCACCGGCATGGTCGGCGGAGTCCTGCTCGGCGTGGTGGTGGCGCTGATGGCCGGGGCGTCCACGCGCAGACTGTATTTCGACTACGACGTGGTGGAGAAGACCGGTATCCGGCCGTTCGATGTGATCCCGCCGGGCGGCTCACCCGCCCTGGACGCGCGCCGCGAGGTGGCGCTGCGGCATGTGGCCAACCTGGTGGCACGCGCGGCCACGCACTCACCCACTTCGATTGCGGTGGTGCCGGTTTCGGCGGGTCGCAGTGCGGATCAGATCGCGCGCGCCATCGCCGAACAGCGCGCGGCGCAGGGCTCGCGCACCGTATTCGTCAATGCCGATCTGCGGACCGCCGATTACGGTCCACGCCAGTGGGGTGTGGCGGAGTATCTGCGGGGACTGGTCGGCGATGTGCGGGATCTGGTGAAGAATCGCACCGAGGAGGGCTTCGCCGAGATCGCCGCGGGTGAGGCGACCTCGGATCCGTATCCGCTGTTCGATCGGGATCGGGTGCGCGAGTTGCTCCGAAGTGCCGGGGCCAGTTCCGATCTGGTGATCGTGGCCTTGCCGCCGATCGGTAGTGCGCCCGAATCGCAGATCGTCGCCGATCTCGCGGATCTGACGGTGCTGGTCATCGAGCGCGGCACCACCAGGGTGCCCGAGGTGACCGAGGCGGTGCGGGCGGTGAATCAGGTGGGCGCACAGGTGGTGGGCGCGCTGTTCGTGGACACCACCGAATACCGCCCGACGGTATGGAATCGACTGCGCCCGAAGCGATTGCGGGCCGCCCCGTGACGACCGTGCTGGACCGGCTGACCCGGCTCGGCCACACCCCGGACGGCCCGCTGCCCTTCCGGACGCCCTCGGTGGATCGGCTGGGTCAGCTCGCGGTCATCGCGGCCGCCATGATCGTCGGGCTCGGGGCCATGCTGGCGGTATCCCCGAAGGCCCCCGGCGGTATCGGCACGGTCGCGGCGGCGGGCGGCATCGCCGCGGTACTCGTCGTGATCGGCCTGCGAGATCCCCGGTGGGCCTTCGTCTTTCTGATGGTCGCCACCTTCCTGCGCCCGGCGATCCCCAAGATCCTGCCGACCACGGACCCGTTCATCCTGGCTTTCGGCGGTCTGCTCATCGCCACGCTGGCCTGGGTGCGCGGACATCCCGAGCGCCGGGTCTCGCTCGGTGCGCTGGAATGCGCGATGGCGCTGTACCTGCTGTGGAATATCGATTCGATTCTGCAACCGCACGAGTACAAGCCGATCCTGTATCCGCTGACCGGGGTGATGCTGGATCTGTGGCGGTATCTGATCATCGGCACCGGTATCCCGTTCGCCACCTATCTGATGTCGCGGATGATCTTCGATACCCGGCGCGCCGTCGGCTTCCTTATCACCACGCTGCTGTCCTGTAGCGCGTATTCGGCGTGGGTCAGCATCATGCAGTTCCACGGTCCGAAGGCGCTGGTGTGGCCGAAATACATTGTGCTGGCACCGGCCTGGTCCGATCGCGCGGTGGGACTGCCCAATCAGCCGGAGGTCAACGGGCTGATTCTGATCGTGGGCTATGTGCTGGCGCTGGTGCTGCTCGGGGCCGAACAGCGGCCGCGCTGGCATAAGATCCTGCTCGCGGTGATCGCGGCCGCCTGCGCGTATTCGGTGTTCCTCACCCATACCCGTTCCATCTGGCTGGATTTCGCGGCCGTGGTGGTGGCCGGAATCGTCCTGGGCAGGGGGTATCGGACCGGGTTCGTCGCGACCGCGCTGGGCACCCTGGCCATCATCGGCATGAACTGGAGCACCTTCACCAGCTCCGACCGTAAAGCGGGCGGCGTGGCCTCCACCAATGAGGTGTACGACCGGCTCAACGCCGATGCCACCGCGGTGTGGGCGTTCCTGCAAAAACCCTGGAGCGGCTGGGGCCTGGGCCGCTTCGTCTCGGTGAATACCTATCGGCACCAGCAGTATTCGCCGACCACACCCTGGGAGCGCGGGCTCGGCATTCCGGCCCACGAGACCGAACTCGGCATCCTCGCCGAACTCGGCATCATCGGCCTGCTGCTGTGGCTGACCGTGCTGGTGCTGCTGACCCGCCGGCTGATACTGGCGTTCGTGCGGCTACCGGCGGACGGCCTGATGGGCCGCCCGCTGGCGTTCATCGCGCTGACCGCGCTCATGTGCCTGGTGCTCGGCGGCCTGTTCGTGGATCTGCGACTCTTCGACTATCCGAGCACCATGGTGTTCGCCCTGGTGGGCGCGGCGGTCGGAGCGGCGGATCGGGCGTCGAAGCGCACGCTCGCCGATCCGCTCGCCGCCGGTGCGGATCAGCGCGCGGCTTTGCGCGCGCGGAAGACCCGCGCGTAGAACTCGATCAGGTTCTGTCGCGAAGTGTCCCAGGACAATTCGCGTTCGACCCGGGCCCGCCCGAACGCGCCCATGCGTTCGCGGCGGGCGGGATCATCGAGGAGTTCGGCGATGGCCTCGGCGAAGCCGAGTTCGTCATTGCCCGCGACATAGACCGCCGCCGCACCGGCCGAGACCCGCGCCTCGGTGAGCTCGAACGACACCAGCGGCCGCGACATCGCCATGTATTCGACCACCTTGTTCATGGTCGACACGTCATTGAGCGGATTGTGCGGATCGGGTGAGAGGCAGATATCCGCGGTGGAGAGTCCGGTCTGCACGAACTCGTCCGGCACCCGCCCGGTGAATTCGACCAGATCCTCCAGGCCCAGTTCCTTGGACAGCGCGACCAGATCGTCGAAGGCGTCGCCGCCGCCCATGAACAGGAAGTGGGTATCGGTGCGCCCCAGCTTGTCCCGCAGCAGCGCGATCGCGCGCAGCGCGTAGTCCACGCCGTCCTGCGGGCCCATCACCCCGAGATACGCGCCGAGATAGGTCTTTCCGCGCTTGAGCGACGGATCCGGTTCGCGCGGTACGAATCTGCTCAGATCGGGTGCGCTGCGCACCACCGTCACCAGTTCGGGGGCCATATGCCCGCGCCGGATGGCGACCTGCCGATAGCTCTCATTGGTGGAGATCACCGCGTCCGCGCAGGCGAAGGTGATGCGCTCCAGCAGTTTCGACACCCGGTACAGCGGTCCCCCGCCGCCGCCGAAGCGGGACAGGAACAGCTCGGGCACCAGATCGTGGTGGTCGAAGACGAATCGGGTGCCGCCGACCCGCAGCACCAGTGCGATCAGGAACAGCAGATCCGGCGGATTGCACGCCTGCACCACATCGATCGGCCCCTCCCGTCGCACCTTCCAGGCCAGGCGCAGGGTGTGCCAGAGCGCGAGGGAGTATTCGCGCAGATATCCGGCCGGTCCGCCGGTGGCGGCGCGCAGCGGATAGCGCAGGATGCGCACGCCTTCCAGGGTCGCCTCGGGTTCGCGATCCTGTTTGGCGCCCATCGGGCAGATGACGGTGACCCGGTATCCGGCCTCGACCAGGGCCCGGCTCTCCTGCCAGACCCGGCGGTCGAAGGGCACCGAGAGGTTTTCGACCAGTATCAGAATGTGTCCGCTGTGTTCGCTCACCGATTCACGACTTCTTCCAGGGCCTGCTCCGCGGCCGCGATGCTTGATTTCAGGGTGAAATTCGCTTCGACGCGATCACGCGCCGCCAAGCCCATGCGTTTGCGGGCCTGGGGATCGCCGAGCACCTCGAGCAGGCGCGCGGCCAGTTGTTCCGGATCACGCGGCGGGACAAGGTATCCCGTCTCGCCGTCGGCGATCATCTCCGGGACGCCGCCGACGGCCGTGCAGACGGCGGGCCGGGCCGCGGCCATGGCCTCGAGCAGTGCCATGGGGAAGCATTCGACGCTGTAGCTGCTCAGGACCACGACGTCCATGGCGCGCAACAGATCCGGAATATCGGGGCGGTTGCCCGCCAGGATGACGCGTCCGGTCAGGCCGAACGCCTCGATGCGGGCTTCGACGGCGGCGCGTTCGGGACCGTCGCCGACAATGAGAAACCGTGCCGCCGGGAGCTGCTCGGCGACCAGGCGGGCCGCCGTCAGAAAGGCGACGTGGTCCTTCTCCGGCCGCAGCGCCGCCACGATGCCGACGACGAGATCATCGGGGCCGATGCCGAGGGTCGCCGCCGCCGTGCGATCGTCGGCGATTTCGAACAGCGCGGGTTCGACACCGTTGTAGATGATCTTGATCTTGGATTCGGGATAGCCGAGATCGTCCGCCATATAGCGGATCTGCGCGCGGGCTACCCCGAAGTACGCGCTGGTGCGCCGATCCAGGACGCGATCCACCACGGTCCGGAATCGCCCGCGCGGTTCCACATCGCCGTAGTTGTGCACCCACACCACCGAATTCGGCACTCCCGCGCGCCAGGCGGCGATCCGGCCGAGCGCCTCGGCGTTGTAACCGCGCGTGATCACCACATCCGGACGCTGTTCGCGCATGGCCCGGATGAGATCCCGCAGCGCGGGGGCCGCCTGCCGCTTGGTGTAGCGCAACGCTTTCGCGGGCACACCACCCGCGGCGAGGTCGGCGAGCAACTCGCCTTCCTCGCCGATACAGATGACCGAAGGCTCGAAGCGAGTGCGGTCCAGGTTCGGCAGCAATGTCGTCACATGCCGTTCGGCCCCGCCCACACGCAGGTCTGGTACCACGTAGAGCACTCGAATCGGCTGTCGCGCGGTGCTGTTCATCGTGCGATCTCCCGATAGATGCCGTCGAAGCGGCGGCAGACGACCTCGATATCGAATTCGTCGCGCACGCGTTGCAGGGCGGCCGCGCCCAGGCGTGCGCGCAGTTCGGTATCGCGCACCACCTGACCGAGCGCCTCGGCCAGCGGTTCCACTTCGCCAGGCGGCACCATGAGCCCGCAGGTCTCGTCGATGAGATCCGGAATACCGCCGACCGGGCAGGTGACCACGCACAGTCCGCGCGCCATGGCCTCCAGAATCGCCATCGGCTGACCCTCGCGGTGCGAGGGCAGCACGAGCACCTGCGAGGCCGTGATGAGCGCCGGAATCTCCTGCGGGCCTATCCATCCGGTGATCTCGACGCTGGCTCCGATACCGAGTTCGGTAACCATTTCTCGCGCTCGCTCGACCGCGCCGTCACCGGCGACGATCAGCCGGGCGGGCGATTCCGGATCGGCAGGCAGCATTCGCCGCCAGGCTTCGAGCAGGGTGAAGGTGCCCTTGCGTTCCCCGATCTCACCCAGGAACAGCACCTGCACCGGTGCGCCGGAATGCTGTTCCACCTGCTGCGCGGGCCGAATGGCATTGGACACCACGATGATCCGCGATTGCGGCGCGATAGCGCGCAGCGCCACCGCCCACGGTTCGCCGAGCGCCACCACCACCGCGGCCCCGCGCAGCGCATCGCGAATGGCGGTCTGGAGCAGGCGCGGCGAGCGATCGTAGAAGACGCTGAAGTCCGAGCCGTGCACATGCAGCACAACGGGTTTGCGGACCAAGCGCGCGATCAGCTCGAACAGGTATTTGCGCGGGAAGCTGCCGTAGGACGACAGGTGCAGGTGCACGATCGAGGGCCGGTGCACCGCCAGCCGATAGAGGTAGACGAAGACCGCCTGCGTATAGGCGGCCAGTTTGGTGGCGATGCCACCGTCGCGATGGGTGGCGACATGTCTGATGTCCCATTCCATCCAGATGGGCGTCTCGCGCATCTCCCGCACGAAGGTCGCTACCCCGCCGCGCGTGGACATGCTCGTCGACACCCACAGGGCCCGTTGCCGTTTCATAGCCCGTCCGTGGTTATTCGGGACCGCGCGAGGGGGTGAAGACCCGCTCGCCCGGCACTGCCTGCTGCGCCGGGGGACGGGCGGCCACATCGCCGCTCGCCTCCTGCGGCGCATCGATCAGCACCGCGCCGAGCACGGTGGTGTCCAGCGCCGCGAGTAGGCGGTGCGCACGCCGGGCCGCGGCGGCCACGGTTGTGTTCTGTTCCAGCACGACGACGGTCAGTCCGGTGGTGGCCGCGATCACCTGCGATTCGACGGCGTCCAGCAGCGGTGGTGCGATCACCACCACGAAGTCCGCGCGATCGTGCAGTTGCGTCAGCAGCCGGGAGAAGCGCTCGCGGCTCAGCGCGGTGAACGGGTCCGCACCGGTGCTGCCGGGCGGCAGTTCGGTCAGGTACGGATTGCGCGTCTGCAGCAGCGCCTTGCCGAGATCAGCTCGGCCCGCGAGCAATTCGGCGACGCCGACGCCGCGGGTGCGGCGCAGATCGGCGTGCACCAGAATGGTGCGCACGCCCTGGCGGGCGCGTTCGTCGGCGATGGCGCGCGCCACGATATCGGCTCCGGTGCCGGGTCCGGGCGCGGCCACCGTCACCGCCGCCCGGGTCGCGGGAGCGGCCAGGCCGACCGCGGTGACCACCTGTTTGAGCGCCCGATCCCGTTCGGCGGCAGTCTTTTCGGTATCCGGCGGCACCACGGCCAGCGCGGTCATTCCGGCCTTGCGCTCGATATCGTCGGCCGTGCGCAGCCGGCGCGACACCGTGCCCACCACCAGTGCGATCGCACAGCCGATGAGCAGTCCGCCGACCCCGTACGCCATCAGTGTCGGCCACGTCGTCGGATTCGTGCGCACCACATCCGAGGCCAGTTGCAGATCGATGAGCTTGTTCGAGGTGTCGGCGTTGATGCGGTTGATCTGATCCTGCATCTGGGTCAGCGAGACATCGCTGACCACGCCGTTGGCGGCGCGAATATCGTCGAACGGTTTGCGCACCGCCGCGATGGCGGCGTCCTGGGCGGCGCGCAGCCGGGCATTGATCTCATCGCGGAAAGCGTTGCCCGCCTTGGCCGCGGCGTCCTGGGCGAGCTGCGGTGTGCTCGCGGTGGCCTCGATGTAGAGGATCGGGCTCGATGCCACGGTCCGGGCCGCGAGGGTCACCGATTTCGGCAGCCCCGCGGTGGATTTGAGCTTGGCCTGATACGCCGGATCACCGAAGTACTGGGCATAGCCCACCGAGAGCACCGCGTCCTGATCCGGGGCGCGGTTGGGCGAGCCGACGGTCATGGCGACCCGGCCCGTATACGTCGGCTGCGCATCGCGGGTGCTCAGGAATCCCAGCGCCACCGCCAGTGCGACAGCCACCAGCACCAGCCATTTGCCGCGCCAGATTCGTAGTAGGTGAACTCGTGCGGCGCTGTTCAATTCTTCTCCCTCGAAGAGCGGGGCTCCGCGTTCCCGGATATCGCCGTCCGGGAGTCGTCGTTACGTCTGGGCTTCAATCGCGCTGCCAGCCTGGCGAATCCGCGGACCACATCCGGGGCCAGGACGGCCAGCACGAGCAAGTAGATCGCGGTGAAGGCGAGCGTGTCCAGGATGAGCAGCCCGACCGCGATCAGCAGTGATCGCGAATCCGAGTGCAGCACCTGATGTTCCAGATACCAGGTGGCCGCCAGGGCCAGCGCCGCGGCGGGCAGCGGGGGTCCGATCGCGCGAATCAAGGCGAACAGCGGCACGCCGAGCGCGGAGCGCGCCAGCGTGGTCACCACCACCGCGACCACCATCGCGGTGCCCGAGGTCGCGAGTCCGACACCGGTCAGACCGTAGAACTTCACCAGCACCAGCAGCAGGCCGATGCCGAGGAATATCTCGATCGCGGTCTGCCAGTTCAGCAATTTGGTGTGCCCCGCGCCCTTGATGGCTTCCTCGCTCACACTCATCCAGGCTTTGCCGAGTCCGAGTCCGGCCATGGCGACCACGAGCACACCGGCCGCGCGCCAGCGCTCACCGAAGACCACCACCACCGCCGGTTCACCGAGCGCGATGATCAATCCGGTCAGCGCGGCCGCACCGATGGTGGCGAGCCGGATGGCACGCAGGTACGCGGCTTGCAGACGGGCCCGGTCGCCTTCCTCGGCAATGCGCGCGAAGGCCGGAAACAGTGAGAAGGCACCGACTTCCACGATGAACCGCACCGGAATCTGCGCGATGCGCTGCCCGTACCGGTAGTGCCCGAGCGCGGCGGAACTGAGCCCGCGCCCGACCACCGCGGATTCGACGGTGCTCTGTATGCGCGAGCCGAGCATGTTCACCACCACCGGTGAGCCGTAGCGCGCGAGCTCGCGCCACAGCTTGATGGACGCGCGCCCGCGTCCGGGCCGCCAGCGCGCCAGCCACCACACCGTGATCACCCAGACCACATAGGAGGCGTAGCTGCCGATGACCATGCTCCACACGCCGAAGCCGAAGATGGCCAGCACCACCGATACGACGGCGAAACTGATCGATACCGCCGGTCCGACGATGATCCGGCGTTTGACGCTGAAATCGCGCTGTAGCAGCGCTTCCGGCACATTGGTGAGCGCGAAGATGAGCAGGTAGCCGGAGGTGGTCGCGGCGATCAGGCCGATGGTGTGATTGTGGAAGACCATGCCGATGATCGGCGCGGCCGCCAAAGCGCCCAGCGTCATGGCCAGACCGTTCAGGAACGAGGCCCGGAACACCGTCTCGGCCGCATCCTCGACCTGTGATTCCCGCTGTACCAGACCGGATCTGAGCCCGCCCTCGACAAAGGTGGTCAACAGCATGGTGAGCACGGTGCCCGCCGCGAAGATGCCCACCTCGGCGGGACTGAGCAGCCGCGCCAGCGCGATGGTCTGCCCGAAGGACACCACCTCGCTGAAGGCCAGCGCCGCCGCCGAGGCCAGCGCCACCCGGCCGACCTGTTTGGTGAGGGTGGAATCGCCCGCGGGCGCACCGGTTTCGGCGGTCACCGCCACCGATTCGACCGTGGGCGGCGCACCGGGTTCGATGCGGGTCAGCGCGGTGGGCAGGTAGATCTGAACGGTATCGGCATCGTGCACGTGCCGCAGGATCAGGTCGTAGGCTCGGATGGAGCCCCGGCCCGGAACGTCGCCGTCGTGTCTATGCATGCTCGATATGCGTTCGTTCGAGCAATTCGAATAGTCGGTCGTAGACCTGCTGGCTGCTCGCCACCTGTTCATCGGCCCTGGCGCACAGGGTGTCCCGCAGTGCGGGGGCATCCTCCCAGGCATCGGCGATGGCGGCGCGCAGCCGCTCACCGAATTCGGGATCGTCGAAGTGGATCAGGCGCACACCGCCTTTGAACATATCGTCCAGACCGAGGAACTTGTCGTCGTAGTACTCGGTGGAGGTGAGCGCGACCACCGGAATGCCCTGGCTCAGCGCGAAGACCGCGAGATGGTAAGCCCCCGTGACCAGTACCCGGCACCGCGACAGCTGTGCGGCCACATCGTCCGGGCGCACGAATCGGTCCAGGGGCGCTACCGGATTCGCGCTGCCGCGCACCAGCGGGACGGTGGTGGCGCGGTCCGGTGAGCCCGGGGTCTCGGCGATGATGAGCGGCACCAGTCGCGCGCCGAATTCGGCGGCGGCGGCGCGCACGGCGATGCCGACGCCGTCCTGTGCCAGCCGGGCCACCGGTGAGTATTTGGCGACCCGCAGGCACACGCCGATATCGCCGCCGAGTTCGCCCGCGCGCGCATCGCGCGCGAGTTCGATGGCATCATCCCCCGTGACGGTCACCGCTCCCGGCGAAACCCCGAGCGATTCCAGCAGTTCCGGTCCGCGCCTGCGCTCGCGCAGGGCGATGAGCGGCAGCTTGGTCAGCGCCCGCGACGCCTGTGCGGTGAGCTCCGGATCGCGCAGCGGCCCGATCCCCTGCCCCACCAGCGCCACCGGAATGCCCGCGTCACTTGCGTATTCGAGCAGATCGAGCACCCGCCCGGCCTGCGGGATATCGGCATCGGTGAGATAGCCGCCGCCCAGTCCGATGACCAGCGACGCCTCGCGCACGGCCCGAGCCGCCCCCGGATGGCGGCGCTCGATCCGCGGTGCTGCGTCATCGGAAAGCGGCGCTGCGCCATCAGGAAGCGGCGCTGTGTCATCGGATAGCGGCACGGCGTTCTCGGAGCCGGGCACATCGGGCTCCGCCGCCGGGCTCGCACCACGATCACGCAGCTGATCGCGCAACCGAATCGCCTTGGGCAGCAACCAGGCTCGCGCCCGCAGCCATGCGATGGCCACCGGCCCGACGACCGCCGGACCCAGCGCCGCCGCCACACGTTCATTCAGCCGGGGCTCGCCCCAGGGATCGCGATCGCCGACGGTGATTCCGACCGCGCCCGGAAAGTATGCCGCCACCAGGGCGGGCGATTCGGTCATGATGCCGATGCGCGCCAGCGGCCAGCGGGCGCGCACCCGGCGCACCGTCACCTCGAGCATGGCCACATCGCCGTAATTGCGCAGCCAATACTCACTGTTCTCGATGAGCACCCGATGCCCAGATCCCCCGCACGGCAGTCCGGTTCCCATCTTCGACCTCCCCCGGCCACACCCGTGCCGTAGCTTGCGTTCGGCTTCGACTGCACTCGCAACAGTAACTCAATTAGCCACACCCACAACCGCTTTGCAACTCTTGGCACACAGCTACGCAGCGGTGCGCAGCGGATTTCCGGTAACGTCGATCGCATGCCGCAACGCGCCGCGGTCACCGGGTCCGCCCGCCGCCGAATCGAGCTCGGACCGGTGCTCGTCGCCGGACATCGGGTAGCACTGCGCGAGACCCGGCTATCGGATTTCGAACCGTGGCGACGGCTGCGCGCCCGGGATCGCGAATTCATCGAACCGTTCTGGACCACCTCGGCGCTGAGCTGGGAGCAGCGGCATTCGCGGGCCTGGTGGGTACGCGAATACCTGCGCCAGCGCCGGGCGCGGGCGGCCGGGTACGCGGTGCAATTGAGTGTGCTGGTGGACGGCGAATTCGCCGGGCAGTGCACGCTCGCGCCCATCGATCACGCCAATCATGCCGCCGAACTGGGTATTTGGCTGGATTCGCGACGGGCGGGGCACGGGGTGGGGACGGTCGCGGGCGCGCTCGTCACCGATCACGGTTTCGGCGATCTGGGCCTGCATCGCATCACCGCGCCGGTATGCGTCGGCAACCATCCGGCACGCCGGTCCGCGATTCGGGGCGGGATGTGGCTCGAGGCCACCATGGCGCGCGGTATGAGCGTGGGCGGACAGCCCCGCGACCATGAGCTGTGGGCGGTCACCGCGGATAGGGCACCAACCGGCGGGTATGTGACCGCACTCATATCCACCGGCGTTGCCGCCGAACGCATTTCACCGCGTCCGGCGGCCGTGCTGACCCGGCTCACCGATCATCGGCGCACCCTCGGCACGGTCTCGCCGACGGTGCTGCTCATCGCCGCGCGGTACTACCTGGGCGCGCGACTGCGCCGGAATGTCACCGGCGGCCCGGCGCTGCCGGATGCCCTATACACCCACGACAGCGCGGATCAGCGCATCTCGCTGCGGAAACACCAGTCCCGCCTGCCATCTCGCCGCAGTCCGCGCATCCGCTACGAGGTCACCGCGGCGGGCCGCCCCATCGGCAATCTCATCGTCGGCACCTCGGACGCGCACCCCCGGCTCACCCTCGAACTCGATCCGGATCCCGCGCATACCAAGGCCGCCGCGGCCGGGCTGGCCCTGCTGCTCGACTACACCCGCGATGAACTCGCCCTGGATCGGATGGAGGCGCTCATCGATCCGGCCGCGACCCATCTGCCCGGTATCGCCGCGGCCGCCGGATTCCAGCGCGAGGGCGTCCTCACCGGAGCCCGGCTCGGCCCGGACGGCCGCTTCCACAATGTCGAACTCTGGGCCGCGATCACCGAGAATCAGTCGCGCACAAGCGCTCCCGGATAGGTAGAGTGCCGCGTAGCCCAGGTCTGCGGGGGACGGCTGTGGCGGTGACGCATCGAGGAGCACACGTTGGGCCTGAACGTTGTCATGATCGCGACCTATCCGTTCGAACCCGGAAAGATCGTGGGCGGGATCGAATCGGTGACGAGCACCCTGGTGCCCGCCCTCGCGGCTCGCGACGAGATCGACAGGCTCACCGTGCTGCGCTTCCACACCGGCGAGGTGCCCGTGCACACCCGGCAGGAAGGTCCCAAGGTCGAGATCCGCTATCTGCGCGGACAATCCCGGCTCGGGGTGGCGACGGGCTCGTATCTCGATGTGCGCCAAGCCCGCCGGATCATCGCCGAGCTGAATCCCGATGTGGTGCACGCGCAGGAGATCGGCCTGCGCGGCGATATCGCCACCCAGATCAGCCTGAACACCATTGTCACCGTGCACGGCCTGGTGCATCTGGAGACGAAACTGCAAGCGCGCGCGAGCATCAAGGAACGGGTGCGCTATCACCTGGTGGCCGCCATGGTGCGCCGGGTGCTGCGCCGGGCGAAGGTCGTCATCTCCATCTCCGACTATGACGCGAAGGCGCTGGCGGGCATGGTGCGCGGGGAGCACATCAGCATTCCCAATCCCACCGCGCCGGAATTCTTCGCGCTCGCGCCCTCGGCGACGACCGAGCCGCGACTGCTGTTCGCAGGTGTGCTGTCGCCGCGCAAGAATCCGGAGGGTCTGCTGACCGCGTTCTCCCTTGCGGTACAGCGGGTTCCGAAAGCCCGGCTCACCGTTGTCGGCCCGCAGCCCGATGCCGAGTACGCGCGCGCCATTCGCGCGCACGCCACCGCGCTGGGGCTGGACGACAACCTCGAATTCACCGGCATGGTCGACAATGACCGGCTGCGCGAAGAGATTTCGGCCGCCCGCGCCGTGGTGCTGTTCTCCCAGGAGGAGACCTCGCCCACCATCCTGGCCCAGGCCATGGCCGCCGGGAAACCGGTGCTGTCCTCGCGCGTCGGCGGTATCGGAGAGATGGTGACCGACGGCGAGAACGGTTATCTGGTCGCGCCCGACGATGTCACCGCACTGGCCGCGCGCATGGTGGAACTGCTCGAAAATCAGGAACTGGCACTGGATCTCGGCCGGCGCGGCCATGAGATGGCCCTGGAGAAATTCGAACCGGACGCGGTCGCGCGCCGCACGGTAGAAACATATCGCCGGGTCGCCGGGATGTAGTGGACGTCGAGACCGCAACGGGGAGAGACCGTGACCGCATCGCAGCAAGATTTCAACTGGACCGGGGCCGCCGTACTGGTGACCGGCGGAGCCGGATTCATCGGATCGCACCTGGTCGAACTGCTCGTCGCCGCCGGGGCACGGGTCACCGTGCTGGACAACTTCACCTCGGGCAGCCGGGACAACCTCGCGGCCGTGGCGGACGCGATCACGCTGCGGGAGACCGATATTCGGCAGCTGGACTGGCCGGAGTACCTCACCGATCATCCGGCCGATTTCATCTTCCACCTGGCCGCCAACGCCTATGTACCGCCCTCGGTGGAGGATCCGGCCTTCGATCTCGAACTCAATTTCCAGACCACCTTCCGACTACTGGAAGCGCTGCGCGGGCTGAAATGGCCGGGCCGCCTGGTCTTCGCCTCCAGCGCCGCGGTCTACGGCAATTCGGTGCGCATCCCGATCAGCGAGGACGATCCCACCGTGCCCATCTCCCCGTACGGGGTGGGCAAGCTGGCGGCCGAACGGTATCTGGCGGTGTTCGCGAACCTGTACGGCCTGAATATGGCCTCGGTGCGGTTCTTCTCGGCGTTCGGGCCGCGCCAGCGCAAACAGGTGGTGTTCGATCTGCTGGCCAAACTGGATCGCGATCACGAACGGCTGTTCATCCATGGCGACGGCACCCAGGTGCGCGATTTCCTGTTCGTCGGCGATGCCGCGCGCTCGGTGATGATCGTGGCCGCCAATGCCCCGTTGCGCGGTGAGGTCTACAACGTGGGCGCGGGACGCGAGTACACCATCGACCAGCTGGCGAAATCGCTGTGCTCCATCACCGGATTGCATCCGGATTTCGATTACAGTGGCAGTAATCGGCCCGGTGATCCGGAACAGCTGGTGGTGGACATCTCCCGGCTCAATGCCATTGGCTACCAGCCGCATACCGACTTCGATCAGGGCTTGACCACGACTGTAGCGTGGTACGAGTCGCTCACCGGCGCGAGTTGGCGCCATTCACCACAGGAGTAGCTCGTTGCGGTTCGCCCGCGCCTTCGGGGTCCTGCTGCTCGCCGTGCTGACGGGCTGCGGAGCGCCGGATGTCACCGTGGTCTCACCGACCCCCGATGTCACCACCGCCGCCGAACCCTTCGTGGCGGATCGGTTCGTCGGCGATTTCGAGACCGGTAATTTCGATCAGTGGGCCGACTGCCAGAACATCGCGGTCCGCAGTGAACCGTGCACCAGCTATCACGATCAGTCCGATCGCATGCAGGTGGAGACCTCGGTGGTGCGCCAGGGCCGCTATGCCGCCAGATTCGAAGTGCACCAGGGCGATACGCCCGGCAAACTGTGCTGCGGTGATCGCGCCGAGGTGAGCGGCGAGGAGGCCACCCGCTCCGATGAGGGCGATGACCGCTGGTACCAGTGGAGCACCCGCTTCGAGAACGGCTTCCCGGCCGATCACGGCTGGACCGTGCTGTCGCAGTGGCACGCCAATGAGGACGGTCCGCCGCCGCTGGCGGTGGCGTCCGGACCCACCAATGTGGGCGTGAACCGCTGGGGCGTGGTGGTTTCCACCTATGACGCCCCCGGGCATCCGGGCGCGACGTATACGCCGTGGAGCACTCCGCTGATCACCGATACCTGGCTCGACATCAAACTGCATGTGCTCTGGTCGACCCGCGATGACGTGGGTTTCATCGAACTGTGGATCGGCGGCGTGCGGCAGGTGTTCGACGCCGAACCCTGTGCGGGACAGACGCGCTGTATGGTCCGCACGCTCATGCCGCACGGCGGCGGCACCTATTTCAAGCAGGGCTACTATCGCGATCCCACCATCGGCGGCCCCGGCGTGGTGTTCCACGACGGATTCACCGCCGCGAAGAACGAGGCGGCACTGGCTCCGCTATAGGGCCCGGCTATAGCGCCTGTCCCCTGGTCACCGCGCCGATGGATTTGGCGATCATCACCAGATCCAATACCGCGGACCAGTTCTCGACATAGGACAGGTCCAGCCGCATGGCGTCCTCGGGCGTGAGATACGAACGACCGCTGACCTGCCAGAGCCCGGTCACACCGGGCCGCATCAGCAGACCGCGCAGGGTCACGTCATCGTCCGGATCGGCGTGCAGCCGCACCTGCGGGCGCGGTCCGACAATGCTCATCTCACCGCGCAGCACATTGAGGAACTGCGGCAGCTCGTCCAGCCGGTGACGGCGAATCACCCTGCCCACCGGCGTCATTCGCGGATCGGCCCCGGTGCCGAGCAGTGCGTCGATATGCACTTCCGGCTCGGCGTACATACTGCGGAATTTCAGCATGCGGAACGGGCGGCCGTCCCGGCCGACGCGCTCGGACCGATAGAAGACCGGCCCGCGACTGGTGGCCTTGATGGCGGCCGCGATACCCAGCAGCATGGGCGCGATGGCGATCAGCACCACCAGCGCGAAGCAGAAGTCGAAGGCGCTCTTGCGAATCGATTTGGAGTGGCCGTACCGCGGTTTCGTCACCTGGAGCACCGGCATATCGGCGACGATGCGATGGGTGAGCTGAGTTCCGGAGATGCCGATCAGCCCGGGCGCGACCAGCAGCTCGATGCCGTGCGCATCCAATTCCCAGGCCAGACCACGGAAGTCGGCGAGATTCAGGGTGTCGGTGACGGTGACAGCCACCGCTTCCGCGCCGGTACCGCGGGCCGCGGCCAGCACCGCGCCCGGTCCGTCCGCACCGGTGCACACGCCGATGACCTGGTACGCGCTGTGCGGATCGCGAGCGAATACCGCCGCCATCTCCTGTGCCGCATCGGGATTGCCGACGATCAGCAGATCGCCGCGGTGCACACCCTGCCTGGCCGCCCAGCCACGCCAGCACCACCGCCCCGCCAGCAGTCCGGCGCCGCCGAGCAGCAGTGCCGCTATCAGGTAGGACCGGGAAAGGCCCAGGCCGAGCAGCATGGACGCGATGGCCAGGCCGCCGAAGAGCTTGAGCGAGACCGACACCACATGCCGGTATTCGTCTGTGCCACTGCCGATCGCGCGCGATACCCGGGTGCCGGTGAGGGCGAGCACGGTGCTCCAGGCCGCCACCAGCAGCACCGATATCGCGGCGTAGGGAATACCGATCGGCAGTGGCCGCGGGGCACAGGCGCACTGTGCCGCGATGACGGTGACGGTGAGGATCGCCAGTTCGCTCACACCCACCCGGCGGGCGTAATCCGCTTGCCGCCGTTCACGATCCGAGCGCGGCACGGCTCGGGTGAAACGGGTCGAGCGCACGATGCGACCGGCGGACATCTCGAAACTCATGTACGAACGCACCTCCCCCACGGGAGAACTGGGTTCCGATCCCCACTGATCAGTTCCTCAAACGGGCTGATGCCGGTCCCCGCGTGGCATACCGCTGGGGCCGCCGACTCTTTCGGTGGTAAGAGCCCGAATGTTACACACCCCGCACTCGCGCGACGGCGAAAACTGCGGGCTACCAATGTTTCCGGAGGATTGCGGTAAGCGTCGCAACCGGTTTCCCGTTTGTTTCCCCCATCCCTCCCCCGAACGCGTAATCGCAGGCCGCCGCATATGGTTTCGAGCACATTAGATACGCGTAACCCTTGAATTGCAAGACTCGCGAGGTAGCCGATCGACTACCGACTTCTGCGAGTCGCAGAAATCCACTTCCCGGATGCCGGGAGGTCACCCGCAGACCCGGCGGTGGCGGCCAAACCTGTTGTAACGTAAGGCCGGATCGAGCCGACCACAGTTCAGCCGGCCTTTGCCGCCGGGTCGGTATCGGTGAAAGGTGGGGATTTCGCGTGCACTGCCGTCTGTGCTCTTCCAGCAATTTGGTGAGCGTTCTCGATCTGGGGGCGACACCGCCCTGCGAGAAATTCCTGACCGCCGCGGAGCTGGATCAGCCGGAACCCACCTATCCGCTGCACCTGCGGGTCTGCGCGGACTGTCTGCTGCTGCAGATCCCGGCGCTGGTCACCCCGGCCGAGACCTTCACCGAATACGCCTACTACTCTTCGTATTCCGACAGCTGGGTGCAGCACGCCAAGCTCTTCGTCGAGGAGGCCACCCAGCGGCTCGGGCTGAACGGTGATTCGTTCGTGGTCGAGGTCGCCAGCAATGACGGCTACCTGCTGCAGCACGCCGTGGCCGCGGGCATCCCGTGCCTGGGCATCGAACCCTCGGTGAATGTGGGTGCGGCGGCGCGCGAGAAGGGCGTGCCCACCGAGACCGCCTTCCTCGACGAGGAGCTCGCAGCCCGGGTGCGGGCCGAACGCGGACCCGCGAATCTCGTTGTGGCCAACAATGTTTATGCGCATATCCCGGACCTGCTGGGTTTCACCCGGTCGCTGCGGGCGCTGCTGGCCGATGACGGCTGGCTCTCCATCGAGGTGCACCACGCGCTGAACCTGGTGGCGCTGGGCCAGTTCGACACCATCTATCACGAACACTTCCAGTACTACACGGTGCTGGCGGCGCAGCGGGCGCTGGCCACCGCGGGGCTCACGGTAGTGGATGTGGAACTGCTTCCCACCCATGGCGGTTCGCTGCGCCTGTGGGCCCGGCCCGATGCGATCGCCGAACCCGGCGAGCGGGTCGCCGAGGTGCTCGCGCTCGAGGCCGAGGCCGGATTGCACGATGTGGCAGGCTATCTCGCGCTGCGCCCGCGTACCGAGGCCGTGCGCCAGGAGCTGCTGCGCTTCCTGCTCGAGGCGCGGGCCGACGGTAAGCGCGTGGTCGGCTACGGAGCGCCCGGTAAGGGCAACACCCTGCTCAACTACTGCGGTATCCGCCCGGACCTGCTCGCGTACACGGTGGACCGAAACCCTTACAAGCACGGGCGATTCACGCCCGGCACCCGCATTCCCATTCATCCGCCCGAGGTCATCGACGCGGACAAGCCCGATGTCGTGCTGGTACTGCCCTGGAATCTGGAAACCGAGATCACCGCGCAGTTGAGCCGGGTGACCGACTGGGGCGGCGAGATCGTGTATCCGCTCCCCACCCTGCATCACGCTGAGAGGCCGGCGAAATGAAGGTTGTACTGTTCTGCGGCGGCTACGGCATGCGCATGCGCAACGGCTCCGAGGACGCCATCCCCAAACCCATGCAGATGGTCGGGCCGCGCCCGCTGATCTGGCATGTCATGCGGTACTACGCGCACTTCGGGCATAAGGACTTCATCCTGTGCCTCGGGTACGGGGCCGCGCACATCAAGAACTTCTTCCTGACCTATCAGGAGTCGGTATCCAACGATTTCGTGATCCGCGGCGGGAAAGTCGAACTGCTGCAATCCGACATCAGCGACTGGACCATCACCTTCGTGGACACCGGGGTCGAATCGCCGATCGGAGAACGACTGCGCCGGGTGCGCGATCACCTCGAGGGTGAACGGTACTTCCTGGCCAACTACGCCGATGTGCTCACCGACGCCCCGCTGGACAAGGTGATCGGTGATTTCCAGGCGTCCGGGGCCGCGGCGTCGATGATGATCGTGCCGCCGCAGTCCTCCTTCCACTGCGTGGACGTGAACGCGGCGGGTGAGGTCAAGAACATCACCCCGGTCTCGCAGCTGCCCATCTGGGAGAACGGCGGCTATTTCGTGCTCACCCAGGACATCTTCGACCATCTACCGCCCGGCGGGGATCTGGTAGAGGACGCCTGCGGTGCGCTGGCGGCGCAGGGACGGCTGTACGGCTATCAGCACCACGGCTTCTGGAAGCCCGCGGACACCTTCAAGGAACGCGCGGAACTCGATTCCGGCTATCACTCGGGTGATCGCCCGTGGATGGTGTGGGAGCAAGCCAGAGCATGATCCGACTCGATACCGGGGCCGTCCGGGAGATCGCACTGCTGGCCGCGCACTGCGATGATCTGGCCATCGGGCTCGGCGGCACCCTGCTGACACTCGCCGATACCGTTCCCGGACTGCGCGTCCGGGCGCTGGTGCTGACCGGCGCGGGCACCGAGCGCGCGGTCGAGGAGAAGCAAGCCTTGGAGGCCTTCTGCCCGGGCGCGGAGGTGGATCTGCGGATTCTGGATATCCCGGACGGCTACGCACCCGCGCACTGGGAGCGCGCCAAGCGGGCGGTGGCCGAGCTGCGCCGGGACGGCAACCCAGATCTGGTGTTCGCGCCGCATCGCGGTGACGCGCACCAGGATCACCGGCTGCTGGCCGAACTCGCGCCCACCGAATTCCGGGATCAGCTGGTACTGGGCTACGAGATCCTCAAGTGGGAGACCGACACCCCGCAGCCCTCGATCTTCCATCCGCTGCCCGAGGGCTACGCGGAGCGCAAGGCCGAACTGCTGCTCGAACACTATCCCTCGCAACGGGATCGGGACTGGTTCGACGCACAGTCCTTTCTCGGGCTGACCCGGCTGCGCGGTGTGCAGTGCCGGGCCCGGCACGCGGAGGCATTCCTGCTGGACAAGGCGATCATCACTTTCGGAGGGCAATGAGCATGCGGGTACTCGTCACCGGGCATCAGGGGTATCTGGGGACGGTCATGGTGCCGGAGCTCCAGGCGGCCGGACATGAGGTAACCGGTTTGGACACCGGCTATTTCGCCGAATGCGTCCTGGGTGACGCCCCGGAGCCGCCGCCCGGGATCGCGGTGGACCTGCGCGATGTGACCGTCGAACAGCTGGCCGGATTCGACGCGGTCGTACATCTGGCGGCGCTGTCCAATGACCCGCTCGGGGCGCTGGCTCCGCAGATCACCTACGACATCAACCATCACGCCTCGGTGCGGCTGGCCCGGCTGGCCAAAGCGGCCGGGGTGCGGCGGTTCCTGTACGCCTCCACGTGTTCGGTCTACGGTGCGGCCGGGGCCGGACTGGTCACCGAGGACGCACCGCTGCGCCCGCTGACCCCGTACGCCGAATCCAAGGTGCGGGTCGAGGACGATGTGGCGGCGATCGCGGATTCCGGGTTCTCGCCCGTATTCCTACGCAATGCCACGGCTTTCGGATTCTCGCCCCGGCTGCGCGCCGATATCGTGCTCAACAACCTGGTCGGCTACGCGGTGCTCACCGGTGAGGTGAAGGTGCTCTCCGACGGCACGCCGTGGCGGCCGCTGGTGCACGCGCAGGACATCGCGCGCGCGTTCGCCACCTGCCTGGAGGCCCCGCTGGAGGCGATTCACTGCCGCGCCTACAACGTCGGCACCGAGGCCAATAACCTCACCGTCGCCGAGATCGCGCAATCGGTCGTCGAGGCGGTGCCGGACTCCAAGCTGCTGATCACCGGTGAGAGCGGGGCCGATCCGCGCTCGTACCGGGTCGACTTCTCCTATGCCAGAAAGGAACTCGGCTTCGAGGCGGCCTGGAGCATTCCGGACGGCGCGGCCGAGCTGTACCGCGAATACACCGCGCGCGGACTCACCAGCGATGCCTTCTTCCAGCGCTTCACCCGCCTGGCACACCTGACCTCCCTCAAGGAGGCCGGAGTGCTCGATGACGAACTGCGGCGGATCGGAGCCTGAGTGCGACTACATTCCGAAGGCGGTGAGCAGGTCCCGCCAGGAGTTCGCGGCGGCATCGCGGTCCGAGACCACGGTGACCGGCTGCGGCCACTCGATCGCCAGATCCGGATCGTTGTACGCGATGCCGATATCCTCGGCCGGATCGTGCGGCCGGTTGATACGGTAGCAGACATCGGCGACCGGGCTCACGGCCTGGAAACCGTGCAGGAACCCGGGCGGTACGAACAGGTTCCGGAAGTCATTGTCGTCCAACAGGAAAGCCTGCTGGCGGCCGAAGGTCGGCGAGTTCGGGCGAATGTCCACCAGCACGTCGTGCACCGCGCCGTGCGCACACCGCACCAGCTTGGCCTCACCCCGGCCCGCCCGGCCGTGCATTCCGCGCACCACACCGCGATGGGAGCGCGATTGCGAATCCTGGATGAAGCTCGCCGCGAAACCCGGTCGCTCCAGGTACTCGTCGAACTCCTCGGCGTCGAAAGTGCGGGTGAACAGGCCGCGGTCGTCCCGGAACGGGTCCGGGGTGAGCACCAGCACGTCGGCGAGCTCGGTGGTTTCGATGCGCATCAGGCCATCGTGCCATGACCGCGGCATCGACGCGGGGATGCCGCGGCTGCGGGGCGGCCGCACTGGAGCGGGTGCTCGATCTCGGCAAAATGCCTGCGGCAGACGACTTTCCAGCGCTGGACGCGCCGACGGCGCATAGTGTTTCCATGCATCCGCTGGCCATGGATCAGTGCCCGGACTGCGGGCTGGCCCAGCTCGCCGAGGATGACACCGTCACCGCCGAACCGCGCGGCGTGGAACCGCAGGCCCTGCGCGATCAGGCCGCCGCGGCCGTCTCCGGCGTGCAGGCCGCCGGATGGCTGAACGGCGGCACCGTCCGGGAATTCGGCAGTCCGCACGGTGGCAGCTGGCTGCCGCTGCTGGAGTCGCGCGGGTTCACCGTGACCGAGGCACCGGCCGATGTGGTGATCGACTGCTTCGGCATCATGCACGAACCCGATCAGCGGGCGGCCTTCGCGCAGCGGGCGGCGGCGACGGCCGATGACGGCGTGCTACTGCTCCAATTCCACACGCTGCGTGCGATTGTCGCGCAGGGTCAGTGGAATGCACTGCGGCACGGGCACTTCGCGTACTACAGCCTGCGAACGCTGCGACTGTTGCTCGCGGCGGCGGGGATGCGGGTGGCCGCCGCATGGGAGTTCAGTCTTTACGGCGGAACGATTCTCGTCGCGGCGGTGCACGGAACCGACAGTGCGCCGGTGGATTCGGACGTGACACGGATACTCGATGCCGAATCCGAGGTATTGGACGCCGGACCCGACGCGGTCCGCGATCTCCAGCGCGCGGCCGATGAACAGGCGCACGCGCTGAGCTCCTGGCTGGAGCGCGAAAACGCCGCCGGGCACACGGTTTTCGCCTACGGCGCCGCCTCCCGAGCCGTCGCGCTGCTACATCTCGCGGGCGCGCACCGGGGCCTGCTCACCGCCGTGGCCGATGCCTCGCCCGGAAAGCAGGGCCGCCGCATGCCCGGCACCGATATTCCGATCATCTCCCCGGCCGAACTCGTCGCGGCCCGGCCGGATCGGATCCTGCTCACCCTTCCCGACCTACTGCCGGAAGTGCGCGCGCAGTGGCCGGAGCTGGAGGGGAGGTGGGTGGTCGACCTGTGATCGAGAGGAACAGCCGCTGATGAGGGTCGGCGGCTGAGATGAGCAATACCTGATGAGGGAAAAGTGGGAACATCAATGAAGCGCTCCAAACAGCGCGCCATCGCGCGCACCCTGGCCGTAGCGGCCGCGTTCACCGTCGGGCTGGCCATGGAGACCAGCACCTCGGTCGCCGGCATCGACAGCAGCAGTTCCATCCTCGACCGCCAGCAGCGCACGGTCGAGGCCATCCAATCCGATACGCACATCAGCTTCGTGCCGCCCCTGGACGGCAACCCGCTCAGTCGTGAGTGGTTCCACGACGGTAAAGCGGGCTTCCATATCAGCGGTCCCAACGCCGATAACTGGAACGGGCACATCACCATCGGCTACCAGGTCGGTTATCCCGCCACCCTGGACGGCAAGATCCGCTTCCAGTGGTGGACCCCCAGCCTCGGTCTGGAACTGGGCAATGACCCGAAAGTCGATGTCAACAGCCTGATTCCGCAGTTGGGCGTGGAATTGGCGGTCGGCTTCGGCCCGGGCATCCAGACCGTCGAGGCGGCCGGCGGCGATATCTCCGGCGCGGACGGCTTCATTCAGATGTCGGGCTTCCACGCCACCGTGACCGGTGTGCTCGGCCAGACCACCATTCGCCCGTGGGTCAAGATCGTCACCAGCAATGGGGACAGCGTGACCACCTACGGTCCGCTCTGGACCATCTGATTCGATCTTCCCGACCGGAACTTCATCGCAGCAGCTCCGGCCGGCGCAGCAGGGCGGCGGCCGCCCGAGCCCGCAATCGATCCAGCGCGATGCGGGCCAGGCGCAGGTCGCCGCCCAGTATCGTCGCGGGTCCGATCAGCTGCGGATACTCCCGCCGCAGGCGATGCTGAAACCGCAGCAGCTCACCGAGTTTCGCCGCGGTGGCGATGTCACCGCAACGGTTGAAGCGCGAATCACGCCAAGCGGCAAGGCTTTCCGCCATACCGTAGAAATGCCCGAGGGCGCTGACCCGGGCCAGCAGATCCACGTCCATGGGCAGCACCAGATCACCGCGGAATCCGCCAACTCGCGAGAAGTCCGCGCGGCGGAACATGGCCGTGGCGGTCGGCCCGAATTCCGATGGCCCGCGCCGCACGATGCTGCGCATCAGGCTGCGGGAATCGCGCTGCCCCAGCAGATTCGCGAGTCCGAGCCCATCGCGCTCCACCTGACCGGCCGCGTCGACCACCTGGAACTTGGACGCGCACACCGCGATACCGTGATCGCCCATCACCTCGAGCTGTTTGTCCAGCGCGCCCGGCAGCAGGATATCGCCCGCGCACACCACCTTCACCAGGCGGCCGGTGGCCAGCGAGACCGCCTTGTTCCAGTTCTCGCCCATGGGTAGCGGCTCCCGATTCCGGACCACCCGCACTCTGCTGTCCCGGTGCAGATTCGCCACCCGGAAGGTGTCGTCGGTGCTGGCGTTGTCCAGCACGATCACCTGGAAGGCACTGTCCTGCTCCAGAATCGAAGTCAGCGTGGCGGCCAGTGTGCGTCCGGAGTTCCGGACCGGGACGCAGATCGAGAGGTTGACCATCGTTCCCCCTGAGCTGAGGCGGCGGGTTAACGGATCGGCGCCGGCCGCTTCCGCATCAGCCCGGACACTCGGTCCAGGCCCGCGCCAACGGCGTCGATCTGTTCGACCGCCCGCTGCTGCAGGGTATCGCGCAGTTCGGGCGCGAACTCCCACAACTCCCGGACCGCCTGCGGCAGTGCGGATTCGGGGTCGTCCACGCCCAGCCGCACGACCCGCAGGCCGGAGCCGAACATATCAGCCAATCCGATGAACTTGTCGTCGTAATGGTCCGAAGCCGTTACAGCAACCGCCGGAATACCCTGGGACAGCGCGAAGACCGCCAGGTGATACGCGCTGGTGACCAGCACGCGACAGCGCGAAACCTGGCGCGCCGCCTCCTCCGCCGCGCCGGGGCGGGCGACCGTAGCACCGAACCGGACAACTCTTGCCCGCTCCACCGCGCTACGCACCGCGTACCCGATCCGGTCGTGCTCGGAATTGCGCAGGCACAGGCCCAGATCCGCGCCGATCTCCGCGCGCCGCATGCGATAGGAGAATTCGATGGCGTCGTCGCCGGTGACCTCGAAACGATCGGCGGAGACACCGAGCTCGGCCAGCAGCTTCGGGCCGCGCACGCCTTCGCGCAGGCCGATGAAATCCGCGCCCGGCAGTACCGCGGCCGCCCGGCGCAGCAGTTCGGGATCGCGGATCGGCCCGAGTCCCTGACCGAGCAGCACATTCGGAATGCCCAGGGCCTGCGCGTATTCCAGCAGATTGAGGGTGCGATGCGCCTGATAGGGATCGGCGTCGGCGATATACCCGCCACCCTGCGCGATCACCAGATCCGCCTCGCCGACCGCGGCCGGAACCGGTGGCAACGGCGGCATTCCGGCCGAGGCGGTGCGATCCCTGCCGATGAACGCCTGCGTCTCGGCGCGCAATCGGCTGCCCACACCGCGAAGCTGCCGCATCGGGGCTTCGGTGGCGTCCCGCCATTTCAAGGTCGCGGGCCCGGTCAGCTTCGCACCGGCCAGCTGCTCCAGCTGTCCGGCGAAACCGCTTCTGCCCCACTGCCATCCGCCACCGGCGTGTACGGGTTCGGCCTCCGGAAGCACCGTTCGCAGCACTCGCGGTTGCTCGGTGAGCATGCCGATTCGGGCGTGCGGCCAGAGCTCCCGCAACCGATGCACCGTCATGACCATCGTGGCTATGTCACCGCGATTGTGTAACCCATACTCGCCGTTCTCGACCAGTATCTTCAATTCCCCGCACTCGCTCTGCTCGCCCTGCCAAGCACATGAACGGAGCGAATCTATCGTATGTACCTGTCATCCGCTCGATTTCACCTCGGAGGGCACACAGAGATCACATCGGAGCACACAGTCCGGCGTCGACGACCTCGTCGAGATCGATATTCCGCTCCCGCGCGCCGAGAATATCGGGAATCTGATTCATGCTCACGGTGACCGAACGGTCCGCGGTCGCACCGCCGTACACGAAGGTGCCGTTGATGGTGCCGCCGTGGCCCCAGGCTTGGATCCCGCACGAGGTGGTCCAATGGAAAAGTCCCAGGCCGAAATCCTCGGACCTGCGCCAATCCCCGCTCGGGACAGTGCGTTGCATCTGCGCCAGTTCGTTCGCGCCGACCACTCGCGCCTGGAGCAAGGCCATGAAGAAACGATTCAAATCCGCGCCGCTGGAGACCATCGCGCCGTCGGGCAGGCCCCAGCCCGGGTCGATGTCGGTGATATCGACGAGGCCGCCGCCGAAGTCGTCATAGGCGCGCGCGTGCGGGCCGCGAATCACCTGTTCCGCCGGATACAGCGGCCAGTAGGTACTGGTCAGCCCGAGGGGAATCAGAATCCGCCGCGTCACCTCCACTCCTACCGGCAGTCCGGTGACGCGCTCCACCACCTGTCCCGCGATCAGATAATTCGTATTCGAGTACTCGGAGCGGGCTCCCGGCTCGAAATCCTTCTCCTTCGCCATGCCCATGGCGATCAGATCGCCGATCGGTTTGGGCTGTTGCAGCGCCGCCACCGACGACAGATCCAGATCGGTCAGGTAGTCCGGAATACCACTGGTGTGCTGCAACAGGTTTCGAATGGTAATGACATTTCCGTCACCACCGGGGGCGTGCACCACACCGGGTAGGTAGCGCTCCACCGGGGCATCCAGATCGACCTTTCCCTCGCCGACGAGTTGCAGCAGCACCGACGATACGAAAACTTTTGTGTTACTGGCGATCCGCACCTGCGCGTTGTCCGGAAATGGTGCGTTGGCGCCGAGATCGCCTACGCCGCTGTTGATCTGGAGCACCCGGTCGCCGTCGGTCAGCACCAGCTGAGCGCCCGGGACGCTTCCGCCCGCCACGGTCTCGTTGAGACCGATCTGCAAACGCTCCTGCAGCGAGGTCGGATCAGCGGCGGTAATACCGGCCGCCAAGGCGACCGCTGTGGCGGATACGGCCAGGAGCGCTAGCGCTCTCGGTACGGCGGGCATTGGGCCTCCAGTCTGTCCCCCGGGAGAGCCATACACCTCCGAGCCCAAGTTGGTTCGAGGACAACACGGTTAAAGACAAAGACTAAAAGAACAAAAGAAAAAGACGCCCGGACAAGAAAGAACAAGAACAAAGATAAAGACCAACAACAAGAACCAAAACACTTGGGCGGCTTGGTTCTTTGGTCTTGGAAGGTGACCACAGTCAGTCACCCCGTCGGGTGCGTGAGGTGCGGGCCTGGGTTGCGGGAGAGCAAGTCGGGTACGGCAGGCGACGTGCCCAGCACTGCGTCTTTGTCTGGACTGCGGCAGGGCTGGAACCGCAGACGTGTCAGGGTAGGCGCGGGCACCCTATTTGGATGCGGACATGCCTGTAGCACCGGCAGGAGGGTTCCTGACGGTGGATACAGGTGGTGGTGGAACCTATTGCCGCGCTGGGCAAGCCGGGCGAGGCAAAACCCACGGTCGCTGACGCATCCGATTCGGCACACATGCCCGAGAGGGGCGAGCAGGCAACGGTTGTGCCGCCGGGGCGGTGGCCATCAACTCGTCCGGGTGATGAAGATGATTCACCTTCGGTGTCCGTGTCGGGTCGATGTGCGCGGGCGCAATCCACGCGGTGCGGCCCGCGAAGGCCGAATCCTTACCGAGCTTGATTGTGGTCCACCCGGTCGGGGTGTCGTTCACCAGAGCGTGGCAGTGATCGCAAGCCAGCGTGAGGTTCTCGATGTCGGTCGGGCCGCCTTTGACGTACTCGGTCACGTGGTGCACGGCGGCCATGCTCGCGGGTGCGGTGCAGCCCGGGCGGGTGCACCCCCGTTCGGTGGCGATCAACGCCATGCGCTGGGCCGGGTTCGCCAAACGGGCCTCACCGATGTGCAGGGGCATCGCGTTGGCGTCGGTGACGACGGAGAACGTCTTGCTCTTGCGCGCAGCCATTTCCAACGCGACCGCGACCGGCACGGTCCCGCCGGTAGCCGTGGTGGCCACTCCGGCAGCGCGTTCCACATCGGTGATGCTCATGGTCAGGATGGTGGTGACGGGCAGGCCCCGGTGTGAGCCGAGGTGGGCGGGGTTGAAGTCGGGGTGCAGGAGCGCGAACAACGCATCGTGCTGACGCTGCACCGTGGTGCGCGTATCCCGTGCGGCCGCAGCCTTCACCACCTCGGGGTCGAGATTCTCATCGACCACGAACGGGCTTTCAGGATCAGCGGGGTTGCACAGGCCGGGCCGCGCGAGCTTGGCCAGCACCGCGTCCATGGCGGCGCGTGCTTCGGGGGTCAACACCACGGTCATGGTGGACATCAGATCGAAGCCCTGTGGGCTCAACCGCATACTGCGCATACGAGCGCGGTCGGTGTCGTCGGTGAGGGTGCCATCGGGATCCAGGTGTCCCAGGATGCGGTCACCGATCTTGGGGAGCTGGTTCGGGTTCAATGCGCGAGCGTGCCGCGCGAGGTGCTCTTCGGCCAGCGCCCGGTCTTCCGCGGTGACCTTGTTGGGGAGCCGGTCCATGACCTGCCGGATAACCCGCACATGGTCGAGTCCGATCGCGCCTTCTTCCTGTGCGAGCGCGGTGTTCGGCAGCACCGGGGCAGGCGTCGATACTTCGGCGTTGTCTCCTACGCGCGGCCAGATCGCGGCCTGCTCGGCGCAGTGCCAGCGGTTCATCGCGTCCCCGTGTGAGATCCGCAGGGTGTCTTGCAGAAACAGCGCCACCGAGCCCGCGCCTGCGCGCTTGGGCAGTGACCGTGAACAGGTCTGCACAACAAGGTCGAGCTTGAGCGCGTCGAGTTTGCGGGTAGCGGTTTCGACCTGCTGCATCAATTCGACAATGTCGTTGTCCGACACCGGAATGAGCGGCTGAGAAACAAGGGAATCGATCGCAGCGGAGAGTGCGCTTGCACTCTCCGTGATTGCGATGTTCTCCCTTGAATTCATACCCCTATTCTACTCCCGAAAAACAGACCCAGAGAGCCTAATTCCGTTGTGATATAAGGTTATTCAGAATTGCCACCATTTCCCTCACGAGGGGAACAGCGGGCTAACCAACCTGCCACACAACCATTTCCCATCCACGTAATCCATAGACAGCGTGATGTTCTGATGATTGGTGGTATCGGCTTTGCCTTTGGTCGAGTTGATCTGCGTGATATCCGCCGCCAACTCATAGTGCGTGGCACCCCCCGACGTAACCGTGCACTTGGCGTCCGTGCCACGAGTGTGCTCGGAATCCGCTTCCAACAGCAGCCGAACGGTCGGGAGCAATGACTGCGCCTGGGACTTCCATGCCCCCGTAGCGCCGTTCACGACCTTCGTCTGCCAGCCTTCACCGTCGCTGTAGTCGTAGGTCGACATGAGAATTCCGTAGTCGCATGCCGCCTTGATCGCACCTTCACGGGTGGCGTCGGTGGGCACGCCGCCCGGATCCGAGGCACCGGGTGTCGATCCCGCGCCGATGGTGAAATGCAATGCGCCACTGCCCAATCCGAGCCCCAGTCCCGCCGCGACGATCAATCCGGCGACACCCGCGAGGATCAGGCGCTTCCGAATCCGCCGCCGCGGAGCAGGTGCCGGACTCATCGGAGGTACCGGAATCGGGAACGACGAGGCGTCCCGCAATTGCGTCACTTCCACTCCCGTCCGGGTGGTTCCGAAACTCACGGCCGGATATGCCGAGGGCGGAGTCGCCATGACCGGCGGAGTCCAAGGCGCGCCGCCCTGGTTCGTGGCGGTCGATGCCTGGGCGGCCGCCGCCGCGAATTCACCGCAGCTCGCGTATCGATCGTCCCGATTCTTGGCCAGCGCCCGCGCGATCACCTGATCGAAAGCCATTGGCACACCGGGATTTCGCTCACTCGGCCGCGGAATTCGCCCGTTCAGGTGACCGTTCACCAACTGCGCGGTGCTGCCGCCCGGATACGGCAGCTCCCCCGTGAGCATGTGATAGAGCGTGCACCCGAGCGCGTACACATCCGAACGCTGATCCATATCCGTGCGCAGTTCGAACTGTTCCGGCGACGCGTACTGGAAACTCGCGTACATCTCCCCCGTCCGCGTCAGCGCACTGGTCTGATCCAGGGCCTTCGCGATTCCGAAGTCCGCCAGGAACACTCGCTGATCCGGTCCCCAGGCGAGCAGGATATTGGCGGGTTTGACATCGCGATGCAGCACTCCGGCCCGGTGCGCGTGATCCAGCGCCCGTGCCGTCTCCCCCAGAATCCGCACCGCGTGATCCGGCCGCAGCGGCCCGTCCCGCAGTACCGCCGCCACATCGGTGCCATCGACGTACTGCATGGCCATCCAGAGCCGGTCCTCGGTGCGCCCGCGCGCGTACACCGCGACGATATTCGGATGTGCCAGGCGCGCAGCGGTATCGGCCTCGCGCAGGAATCTCGCCCGCACCTCGGGATCGTCCGCCACATGCGGGCTGAGTAGTTTCAAGGCGACCAGGCGCGGCAGGTCCCGATCCCGGGCCAGATACACCTCGCCCATTCCGCCGGCGCCGAGCTGCCGCTCGATCACATAGCCCGCGAATGTCTGCCCCTGCGCGAGTGTCCTCGCCACGACCCACTACCTCCGACCGGCTACCTTCTGCCGCTCACCGTAACCCACGCGTGCGGCGCGCTCCCGGCCGACAGCATTTAGACTTGCGCTGCACGGGCGTCGGGGCCTGTACCGCGCAATTCAGGGACAAGCCCGGGGGTGAGGCGACCATGGATGAATCCTTCAGCAGTGAACAGCGGCCTGCCGCGCAGACCGTCATCGCCGTGGTCGGGCGGCTCGCACCGGAGAAGGGGCAGGATCTGTTCCTGCGCGCGCTCGCCGGAACCCGGGTACTACCGCGCGAGGTCTTTTTGATCGGCGGTATGTATCCCGGGGACGAGACCTATCTCGCCGAACTCGAGGTGCACGCCACGGCGCTGGATCTACCGGTGACCTTCACCGAACGGGTCGAGGATCTGGAACCCTATCTGCGCCATGCCGATATCCTCGTGCAGTGCTCATTGCGCCCGGAACCGTTCCGCCGCGTGGTGTGGGAGGCGATGCGGGCGGGATGCGCGGTGATCGCCACCCGCCCGGCCGGAACCGAACAGCTCATCGAGCCCGGCCGGAACGGGCTGCTGGTGGATCCGGGTAGTCGTGCCCAATTGACCCGCGCCCTGGACACTCTCATCACCGATCAGGAGCTGCGCGGTAAGTACGCCGATGCCGCCCGGGTGCGCGCGGCCGAGTTCGAGATCACCGCATCCGCCCGCGCGACCCCCACGTTCGCGGCCACACTGAGCGAAACCCGTTGGCGCGCCGCAGGAGGAACGTATGCCTGAATTCACTCGCAGCAACGACATCCAGGAGCGGCTACATCGGCTGGTGCCGGGCGGGGCGCATACCTACGCGCGCGGGGCCGATCAGTATCCGGAGGGCAAAGCCCCGATTCTGGTGCGCGGGTACGGGGCTCGGGTCTGGGACTGCGACGGGAACGAATACGTCGAGTACGGCATGGGATTGCGGTCGGTCACCCTCGGGCACGGCTATCCGCCGGTGGTGGAGGCGGTGACCCGCACCATCGCGCACGGTGTCAACTTCTCCCGCCCCACCGAGCTGGAATTGCTTGCGGCACAGGACTTCCTGAGTCTGGTACCGCACGCCGACATGGTGAAGTTCGCCAAGAACGGCTCCGACACCACCACCGCGGCGGTGCGATTGGCGCGCGCGGTCACCGGCCGCGAGACCGTGGCGGTCTGCGATCAGCCGTTCTTCTCGGTGGACGACTGGTTCATCGGCATCACCGAAATGTCCGCGGGCATACCGGCTTCCCCGACGGTGAAGTTCCGCTACAACGACCTCGGATCACTCGCCGAGGTGCTCGAATCCGAGGATATCGCCTGCGTCATCCTCGAACAGGCCACGGCCCTGGCCGAACCCGCGCTGGGCTTCCTGGAAGGCGTTCGGGCACTGTGCGATCGGCACGGCGCGCTGCTCATCTTCGATGAGATGATCACCGGCTTCCGCTGGTCTCCCGGTGGCGGACAACAGCTCTACGGCGTCCGGCCGGATCTGTCCTGCTGGGGTAAGGCCATGGCCAACGGCTTCCCGCTGTCCGCGCTCGCGGGCAAACGCGAATATATGGAACTGGGCGGGCTGCGCACCGACGCCGATCGCGTCTTCCTGCTCTCCACCACGCACGGCCCGGAAACGGCCTCCCTGGCGGCTTTTCGCGCCGTGGTCGAGGCGTACCGCAGCACCGATCCCATCGGCCGCATGGAGCACGCGGGCCGCCGCCTCGCCGAGGGCGTGAACGCGGTCGCCTCCGAAATCGGTATCGCCGACCACCTTCAGGTGCGCGGCCGGGCCTCCTGCCTGGTCTTCCTCACCAAGGATCCCGAGGGCAATCCCTCCCAGCCCTATCGCACACTCTTCCTCCAGGAACTCCTGGAACGCGGTGTGCTCGGCCAGTCCTTCGTCACCTCCGCCGCGCATACCGACGCCGATATCGATCACACCGTCGACGCCTGCCGCGAAGCCGCCATCGTCTACCGAAAAGCGTTGGAACACGGCAGCGTCGACGGATTCCTCACCGGCCGCCCGGTCGCCCCGGCCCTGCGCAGGCAGGCCGCGCCCCGCCGACTGCCGGACATACCGACGCGTCGGTAGGCCCTCGCGCACAGGAATTCCACAGCCGATTGCCGGAGTTGTGTCGCAAATCAGTCGCTGAACGACTATTCATGGATTGCGAAGCATTCATGGACGGACGGGTGAGGCAGTGGGTGACGGCGACAGCGCTACCGGCGCGCTCGTGACGGGCGGTGCGGGCGATATCGGCGGCGCGGTCGCGCGCCGGCTCGCCGCGTCCGGGCGCGAGGTGGTCATCGCCGATATCGATCTGGACGCCGCCACCGCGCTCGCCGCCGAACTCGGCCCGAAAGCCGTTGCGCTGCACCTCGATCTGACCGATCCGGACAGTATCGAGGCGGCGGCGCGGGCGGTGCGCGGCAGCGTCTCGGCGCTGGTGCAGTGTGCGGGCGCGGCCATTGTGGAGCGCTTTCTGGACAGCGCCGTCGCGCACTGGGATCTCATGCACCAGGTCAACCTGCGCGGTCCCATGCAGCTCACCCAGCACCTGCTCCCGGCGCTCCAGGACGCGGACGGGGCGCGCATAGTCTTCGTCTCCTCCGATGGCGCGCGGGCGGGCGCTGCGGGTGAATCCGCCTACGCCGCATCCAAGTCCGGACTCTTCGGCTTCGCCAAATCGCTCGCCCGCGAAGTGGCACGGCACCAGGTCACCGTGAACGTGGTCTGTCCCGGCCCCATCGAGGGCCATATGGTCGACCGCGCCATGGCCGATCACCCCGGCCACCTCGAAGCCCTGCGCAAGGCCATCCCCCTCAAACGTCTGGGCCGCCCGGATGAGGTCGCCGCCCTCATCGCCTGGCTGGCGAGCCCGGAAGCCAGTTATCTCACCGGCCAGCTGATCAGCGTCAGCGGCGGCATCACCATGCAGTGAAGGAGACGCCACCATGCCCACCATCCCGATAGTCGACGCGCACCTGCACCTGTGGCACCCCACGGCCAACGACTGGTATCCGCAGTTGCGTGAATTCGGCACGGCCGCAGGCGCACCCGAGCTGGCGAACGATTTCCTACTCGCCGACTACGAACGCGCGGCCGGGGTCGAGATCGCGGGGCTGGTGCACATCTCGGCGACCACCGCACCGCACGCCTACCTCGACGAGGGCCGCTGGATCGACGCAATCGCCGCCACCGCCGGGCAGCCCGTGGCGATCATCGGATCGGCGGATCCGGCCCTGCCCGAGACGGAGTTGCTGGCACATCTGGACCGGCAGGCGCAGAGCCCGAACTTTCGCGGGCTGCGGGTATTCGGCGGCCTGCACCCCAATACCCCGGCCGCCGAGACCATCGCCGCCTGGCTCCAGGATCGCGACGGCGTCTTCGATCTGGTCGCGCATCCGCACGATATGCTCGACTGGATCGATTTCCTCGCGGGCTATCCGCAGCTGCGCGTCGTGCTGGAACATCTCGGCCTGCCCCAGGGCACCACCGAGGACGACCGCGCCGCCTGGCATAACGCGCTCTCGCTGGCCGCCAAGGAAACCCAGTGGCTGTGCAAACTCTCCGGACTCGGCATGATCTGCCCGGACCTGTCCTGGGAGACCCTGGAGTACTGGCTCGAATCGAGCGTGCAGCTGTGGGGCTGGCGACGGCTCATGTTCGGCTCGAATATGCCGATCGACACCATGGCCGGGAGCTTCGACAATCTGCTGGCCACCGTCGACCATCTGGTCGGCACCGACGCCACCGAACAGGAAGCCGAATTCTTCTACCGCGCCAACGCCTTCGACACCTATCGGCTGGGCTAGGCGAGCGACTGCGGCGTCCACGGTGTGCGCCGGGGAAGCCAGGCGGGCACCGCGGCGCGATACCGCTCGTACTCCGCGCCGAACTGGCGCAGCAGCGTCGGCTCCTCGTAGAAGCGCACGAACAGCGCCTGCCCGACGGCGATGATCACCGCGTACCAGAGCAGATCGACGCGGCCGAACAGCAGCGCCTGGCCCAGCACCATCGACACCACGGCCAGGTACATCGGATTGCGCACGAAGCGATTCGGGCCGCCGACCACCAGGTGCGCGGTCGGGGCCACCGGCGCGGGCGTGCCGAGGCCCTCGACCGCGAAACGGTAGATCGCGCCCAGCAGGACGGGTAGTCCGGCCGCGATCAGCAGTACGCCGAGCACCCGCCACAGCGCGGTCGGCGGTAGCGCGTTCTCGAACTGCCTGCCGCTGATCCACAGCGGCAGGAAACCCGCCACCGTGCCCGGCACCAGCACGGTGAAGAGCAGACTCCCCCATACCGCCCGCATTGATCGCATATCCGCCCCCATCGATCGGCTGACTCGTATTCTGCACCGATCGGATTCGAGTGACCAGCCACACAGGACACTCGACCAGTTGCGGTCGAATTGCCAAGTGCATCCGAGAGTTACACCAAACCCGTTGTCACACACAAAAACTCGAATTGCCACCGGGTGACCAGTCCCACACGCCGGAAAACCCCGTTTTGGTTGAAGCGTCTATGTGCGGGCCGTAAAGTTACCCATCAGTTAGGCACGATGGTGTTCCTACCTCGGCCCGACATTCTGCTACGGGGCCGCATTCTCTCGTCCACATCCACCGACGCATGTCGGACGAACAACGTTGAGCACCAACAAGTTCGTATTTAGGAGGGGCGATGGTTTCCTACATCGTGACGGGCGGCACCGGATTCCTCGGCCGGCGAGTGATCGCCGGACTGCTGGAGCGCGACCCCCAGGCTGTCATCCACGCACTGGTTCGCGAGGCGTCGGTCGCCAAGCTGCGCGAGATGGCTCAGGGCTGGGATGCCGAAGATCGAGTGTTCCCGCTGGTCGGTGACCTCACCGCACCCGGCCTCGGGCTGCTGGACATCGACGGCGCGTTCGAGGCGCCGCAGGCCGATCACGTCATCCACCTCGGCGCGGTCTACGACATGACCGCCGACGAGGACAGCACCTACGCCGCCAATGTGAGCGGTACGCGTTCGGTCGTCGCACTCGCCACCGCCATCGGTGCGGTAATGCATCACGTTTCCTCGGTCGCGGTCGCCGGTGATCATCAGGGCAAATTCTTCGAAGACGATTTCGATCTCGGGCAGCGCCTCGAGTCGCCTTATCACCGCACCAAATTCGAAGCCGAGAAACTGGTCCGGGAGTCCCGCGACCTGCGCTGGCGCGTTTATCGACCCGCAATTGTGGTCGGCGATTCCCGCACCGGCGAAATGGATAAGATCGACGGTCCGTACTACTTCTTCCCCGCCATTGCCGGACTCGCCGCACTGCCCTCGGAACTGCCGGTGCCGCTGCCGGATCTGGGCGCGACCAATATCGTGCCGGTGGATTATGTCGCCGCGGCGATGGTCGAGTTGATCAACAAGCCCGGCCTGATCGGGCGCACTTTCCACCTCACCAATCCCGAACCGCAGCCGTTCGGCAAGATCTACGCGGCGCTGGCCCGCGCGGCCGGAGCACCCGCCGGGATCGGGCCGGTGCCCGGCAGCCATGCCGCCCTGCACGCGCTCGGCGAACTGCCGGGCGTGCCCGCGGTGCGCGATTTCGTACTGGAGCGGCTGGGTATTCCCGCCGAGGTCGCACCGCATACCGCGTTCGAATCGAACTTCTCCTCCGACTTCACCCGGGCGCAGTTGCGCGGCAGCGGCATCGCGGTGCCCGCCTTCGACAGCTACGCGGCCAAGCTGTGGAGCTACTGGGAGCACAATCTGGATCCCGATCGCGCCCGCCGCGGCCGGGAGAAGCTGTCCGGGCGCATCGTGCTGGTCACCGGCGCGTCCTCCGGTATCGGCCTGGCCACCGCGCACGCGGTCGCCAAGCGCGGGGCCACCGTGCTGATGGTGGCGCGCACGCCGGAGGATTTGGAGGCCGCGGCCGTCGCGGTGCGCGCGGAAAGCGGTGCGGCACAGGCGTACACCTGCGATATCACCGATGAGAAGTCGGTGGAGCTGCTGGTCAAGCAGGTGCTCGCCGATCACGGACATGTCGATTTCGTGGTGAACAACGCGGGGCGCTCCATTCGCCGCGCGGTGGCCAATTCCACCGACCGCATGCACGATTTCGAGCGCACCATGGCGGTCAACTACTTCGGCGCGGTGCGGCTGATCCTCGCGCTGCTGCCGTCCATGCGCGAGCGCCGGTTCGGGCACTTCGTCAATATCTCCTCCATCGCGGTGCAGACCAAGGTGCCGCGGTTCGCCGCGTACGTGGCGAGCAAGTCGGCGCTGGATAATTTCAGCGAGATCGCGGCGGTCGAGAACGCCGATGCCGGAATCACTTTCACCTCGGTGCGGATGCCGCTGGTGCGCACGCCGATGATCGCGCCGACCGATCTGTACAAGTCCATTCCGGTGCACTCGCCGGAGCAGGCGGCCGATCTGGTGGTGCGGGCCCTCGAACACCGGCCCAGCCGGATCGATACGCCCATCGGCACTTTCGCGCAGCTGGTGGACACCGTGATGCCGTCGGTGAAGAAGGCCATCCTGTCGCAGGGCTTCAAGATGTTCGGGGAGTCCAAGGCGGCCAAGCCCGATCCCGCCGCGGTGGCCGAAAACGCTTCGGACAAGCCGGAATCGCGCAGCCCGCTGCTGCTGCTCGCGCCGATCGTGCAGCCGCTCATGGGCCTGCCCGGTCCGGCCGCGCGCTTCACCAACAAGATTCCGGGACTGCACTGGTAATCGCTGCCCGCACACAGCGGTCCGGCCCGGTGGGATCATCCCACCGGGCCGGACCTTTTATCCCCCGGGCCTCAGATGCGCACTGCGGCAAAGTTCGCCGCGGCTACGAAGCTATTGCTGTAGGACACATGGGCGGGGGCGTTCCATCCGGCGCCGCAGACGGGATCGCCTCCGGTGCACCAGTCTCCGGTCCGTCCGGCGTACTCACCGGGTACGGTCCAGCCGATGGCGCGCATGGGATCGCCGAACAGCAGTACCGCCGCGATCCGGTCGCCGAGATAGGCGGGCAGCTGCACCCGGCCCGGATACCCGGCCATCGCTCCGGTGCCGAGCGCCGCGTGCACGACCGCCGCGCCCTGTGAGTAGCCGACCAGGACGAAGCGCTGGCCGGGGCAGGACGCGGCCTGAGATGCCATATGCCCCACCAGATCCGCGGTACCCGCGCCGACATTGAAGCTGTAGTCCGCCGGATAGGCGACCGGGTATGCCGTGGTCGACGCCGGCAATCGATCCTGTAGCAGACCGTACAGCTGATTGCCCACCACATCGCCGAGCCAACCGGGTTCACCCGTGCCCCGCGCCACTACCACGTCCACATCCGAACATCCGTCGGCATGGGCTCGCGGTAGTGGGAAGAACACGCTCGCCACCACCAGCGCGGCGGCGAAAACCCAAGCGATACGCCATTTCTCAGATAGCAGAACCTTCCGGTCGGCCATTGCTCTCACCCTCTCACGCCATTGTGAGCAGCCCGGTGACTCTTGTCAGTGACAAGTGACAATTCACCGGGCTATGTGACCCAAGGTAGGGAGGGGCGTTAACAGCGGCAACGCATTCCACTGGAGAGATACCCAATCGGTGCGCAACCGTATCACTGCGAAACTTGTTATCTACAAGCTACTTTGAGGCAACGAACCGGCCTCGAACGGGTACGGGAGGCTACCGCAATCGGTGCGCAAAATAGAACCAGTTCTCATAGGGTGTTGGTATGGAACGACTTACCGGGCTCGATGCGAGCTTCCTCTATCTCGAAACCGACACCCAACTCCTGCACGTCTGCGCACTGCTGATAGTTGATCCCGGCGCCGACGGCGTCGAATTCAGCTATGACGACTTCAAAGCCGAACTCGGCAGGCGGCTGCACCTCATCCCCGCCATGACGCGGCGGCTGCACGCGGTGCCGTTCAACCTCGATCATCCGGTGTGGGTGCGCGACACCCGCTTCGATCTCGACTATCACGTGCGGCGCATGGGGCTGCCCGCACCGGGCGGGAAACGCGAATTGGCCGAAGTCACCGGCGATATCGCAGGTCGGCCGCTGGACCGGTCCCGGCCGCTGTGGGAGATGTGGGTGGTGGAGGGCCTGCCCGAGGGCAAGGTGGCGATCATCTCCAAGTACCACCACGCCATCGTGGACGGCATCACCGGCACCAATATGATGATGCACCTGTGCGATGTGCAGCCGGGGGTCACCTACAACCCACCCGCCGAAACACCCGCCGCCGAAAGCGAACCCAATGATCTCGCGCTCGGGATCGAAGCGCTGGCCAAATTCCCGAGCAAGCTCGGCATATTCGGTATGGTGCCGCAGACCGTCGGAATCCTGAGCGGGCTGGTGCAGCGGCGGCGCAATGGTGACGGAACCCGGGGTATGCCACTGCCGTTCACCGCACCGCGCACCCCGTTCAATCGCGCAATCACCCCGCATCGCTCCACCGCCTTCGTGGCCTCGGAACTGAGCGATATCAAGGAGATAAAGACCGCGTTCGGGGTCAAGGTCAACGATGTGGTGCTGGCCGTGGTCGGCGGCGCGCTGCGCAGTTATCTGGAACTGCACGAGGAACTGCCCGAAACCTCGTTGATCGCATCGGTTCCGGTGTCCACGCACGAGTCCTCGCGGCATGACGAGGGCACCAATAAGGTGTCGACCATCTTCTCCCGGCTCTACACCGATATCGCCGATCCGGTGGAGCGGGTGCGGGCCATCGCCGCGGACAACCAGGGGGCCAAGGAGGAGCACAATCTCATCGGCGCCGACTTCCTCCAGGATTGGGCGAAGTACGCCCCGCCCAACACCTTTCAGCTCGCCGCGCGCGCCTATTCGTCACTGAAGCTGGCCGAGCATCATCCGGTGGTGCACAATCTGGTGGTCTCGAATGTGCCCGGACCCAACTTCCCCATGTACTTCCTGGGCGTGCGAGTGGCCTCGATGTATCCGTTCGGGCCGGTCTTCCACGGTGCGGGATTGACCGCCACCGTCATCTCCAATAACGGCAACCTGGACTTCGGCTTCATCGCCGCCAAGGAGCTGGTACCCGATATCGAGAAGATCGCCGACGCCGTCCCCGAGGTGATCACCGAGCTGCTCAAGGCGGCCCGCGAAAACAGCTGAGCCGTAACGGCTTACAGCCCGGCCCGCTTCGGCCTACAACCGACCGGCCACCGATTGCACGGCCTCGAGGAATACCGGGACAAAGACGTCCGCCTCGAGTGCACAGGCCGCATGACCGGCCTTGGCGAGGAAGATCTCCGCTCCCGGAATGGCTTTCGCCATCTCCAACTGCCGGAATACCGGCAGCGCCCGATCCCTGGTCGTAATGACCACCGCCGTCGGCACTTTCAAGGTCGGCAGCCATTCGCTCGAATCGAACTGCCCCAGCACCGCCAGCGCCTGCGCCAGCGCCCAGCCACTCGTGCTGCGCATCTCCGACATGGCCCAGCGATCCATCCGGCCCACCGGCCAGGACGACTCAGGCAGCAACGGCAGCTTCTGCTTATGCAATTCCGCACGCCGCAGGGACAATTCGGCGAAGGACGCGGCCAGCACGCCCCAGCTCTTGTGAAACGCCCGCTCCCGGCGGGTCTCCTGGAACCGATAGGTGGTGGCGGCCAGCACTACTCCGCCCACCTTGTCCGGCTGTCGATGCGCGGCCAGCTGCGCCACCACGCCGCCCATGGAATACCCGGCCAGAATCGGGCGCTCCACCCCGAGCACCTCGCACACGGCAATGGCGTCATCGGCCAGATCATCGAGAATGAAACGCTCCGAACGGATTCCGTGCCCGTGCCAGCGCTGATCGAACAGCACCACGCGATACCGCTCATTGAGCTCGCGCAGCGACGGGAACCAGTTCAGCATGGCGGTGGTGGCCATCCCGTGCAGCAGCACCACGGTCGGCGAATCCGCGGACGGCCCCGGCAGATCCACCACGTAGGTGCTCCCGCGCCCCGGCAGTTCCACCATCGAGCCCTGCGGCACCTCGGTCAACCTGGCGATCCGCGGTGACAACCGCCGCCGCCCACGCTTGTCACCCGCCACGTCCTGCGCCTGGTAATCCACACCGGAGTTCGTCATCGAGGGCCTCCCTGCGAGCCGCGTCAACTACCGAAAATAGAACACGTTTCACTCGATGATGCCATAATCCCGCCCCACCGGCGGATCGGCGGCCGCCCAGCGGACGGGCTATTCGGCGAATTCGATGTCGTCCGTGGGGATTACCGCCGCGATGCGACCGGGGGCGGAGGTGTGCTGCCAGTAGAGGTTGGTGTGGCGAATCACGGCCTCCGGGGAAGGCGCGCCCCATTCGGACAGGTCCTCGGTGGTGTGGGCATCCGCCACCAGGACGGTGTCGTAGCCGCGGACGAACGAGCCGTGCAATGTCGAGCGGATGCAGGCGTCGGTCTGCGCACCGGCGATGTACAGGCGACTGGCCTCGAGTTGGGTGAGGAGCATCTCGAGTTCGGTGTCCTCGAAGGAGTCGCCGTAGCTCTTGTCTACGCGGAGTTCATCGTCGGCCGGAACCAGTTCCGGGACAACCTGCCACGGTTCGGTCCCGTGCGCGCGGTTCTCCCCCACGTCCTGAATCCAGAGCACGGGCACCTTGGCGGCACGCGCCTTGTCGACGAGGCGGCCGATCGCGCCGACGACCTCGTCACGCCGATAGGCGTCGGCGACGACGCCATTCTGCGCGTCGACAATGATGACCACGGAATTCGGTTGATTCACTGGGGACGTCACAGCTGTCGATGGTAGAGCCGGTAACCGGCCCCGTGGCGCGAATGGCTACTCGCCGAACAGCGGCTCGTAGGGCGTACCTTCCGAGGTCAGGATGAGGATGTAGTCCTGCGACGCCTGCGACGAACGCTGCCGAAGTCGTTGCAGCGCTTCGGATTCGGTCGGCAGATCGAGCCCCAGCGCGGCAGCCGCTCGATCTCGGAGATCCGCCAAATCGGGCATATCCTCCAGAAATTCCGACGCGGCCGCGCGACTCTCCGCCTCGGTGAACGATGGACAGTCCCGCCACCAGGGCACGACGAACAGCAGCTGCAACAGCTCCCGCAGACCGACCGCGATGAGCCCCGCACTCCCCTCCGAATCGGCGTACAGCACCGCCCGTTCGTCGCCGCCCTCCCCGCAGAAGAAGAAGGTGCCGCCGCTCCCGTCCCCGGCGAATCCCTCCAGCCGAGCGCCCGAAGCGAGGTGCACCGGTTCGACGTGGTCCGCCCGATCGAGCTCGAAATCGCCGGGCCAGCGAAGGAATTCAGCTATCTCGGGCTGAGTGCTGATACGGGAGAGCAGCGTCGGCATTCGGCAATTCTAACGGGCGGCCGGAGTGCTAACCTCCCTTAAGAGTGGTTTTCCTAGCTTTAAGGAGTCGGCGTGAGCGAATCGCGTGCGGTCGGGATCGTGGCCGATATCGGCGGGCGGCGCGTCGAACGGGACGAGGTGCTCGCATGGGAGGACCGCCGCATCGATGCGGCGGCGAAGAAATTGGGGGTACCCGCGCCGGGAAGCGGGAGCGTCGATGAGCGCCGGGAAGAACTGTTGCGAACCAAGCTCGACCTGGGTGCGGCCGAGGTGCGGGCGCGCCTGGCACGGAACGTGCGGTGGGCCGATCGCATCGCGCGGACGCAGGCGCGGATGAGTCCGCGGCGGCGCACGAGCGTGGTCGACCTCCGGGTATCCGCCGGAACCGCCGCGCAATTCGCCGCCTGGTTCGAGGCGGCCGCGGGCTCCGGCGATCCCGTCGCGATGCTGCGCGCCTGTCCGGATCATTTCGATTTCGGTGTGGGCGAACGCGGTCAGGAGGTGCTCGAGACCACCGGCGGCAGTCCGCTCGCATCGAGCTTCCTCGTCGACTACGACGATGTATCCAGCCTGGTCACCGTCGCGGACACCGCATTTCCCCATCAGGTCGCGGGGGTGGCGCGGTCGCGCAACGGCAGTCCGATCGGCGGTGTGCGGCACCAGTTCCGCGATACCTCGAACGGTTTCCACGCTCGGTTGACGGTCGAATTCCCACTGCCGACCCTGCCCACCATGGTCGCCGCGCATCGATGGCATCTGGCCTGCGAATTCTCCAATTGGACCGAGGCCACGACCACCGGTGCGGCGCAATGAGTCCGGAGCCCGTGACACCGCCGCGCAAACGCACCGGTGGCCGCAGCGCCCGAGTGCGGGACGCGGTGCTCGCCGCGACTTTGCAGCAGGTCCTCGACCACGGCATCGAGGGACTCAGCCTGGGCAGTGTGGCGGTGCGCGCCGGAGTCGCCGAGACCACGCTCTATCGCCGCTGGGGTTCGCGCACCGCCCTGATCGCCGATGCGGTGACCCAGCTCGCCGAGATCGGCAATCCACCGCCGCACACCGGCGCACTGCGGGGTGATCTGCGTCAGGTGCTCGAACAGATCGGTGATCTAATCACCCGCCCCGGAGTGGCCCGGCTACTGGGCACCGCGGCCGCGCTGGACGGCGATCCGGAGCTCACTGCCGCTCGAACGGCGTTCTGGGACAATCGATTCGCACAGATCGCTCCGGTCATCGACCGCGCCCGGGCCGCCGGAACCCTGCGCACCGACGCCGAACCGCGAGCGGTCCTGGAAACCCTCACCGCACCACTGTATTTCCGGCTGCTGGTGACCGGGGAGGCGATCGACGACGATCTGATCGACCGCTGCATCGAGCACACCATCACGCTGTACCGGCCGTGAGTTACCGCCGTTCGGCGAAGTAGCGGGCGTTCTCGGCGATGAAATGCTCTTGGCCGGAAGGCAAATCGTCCTCGTGGTAGATGGCCTCGACCGGGCAGACCGGTTCGCAACCGCTGCAGTCGATGCACTGATCCGGATCGATGTAGGCCATGCGATCACCGATGGCGATGCAGTCGACGGGGCATTCCTCGATGCAGGCTTTGTCCAGGACGTCTACGCAGGCGGCGCCTATCACGAAGGTCATGGTGTGCTCCTCGGTCGAACTTCGGGGCCGCGTACTGCGGATATGCATGATCGTGCTGCGCATCCGCGCTCGCGGGTAGCGGGCAGCAGTCGCCCACGTCATAAGCTGTGCTTATGTCATTGCCGCCGGGGACACCCGATCTGGAGGTCCTGGACCTGCTCGTCTCGGTGGCCGAACTGGGGAGTCTCGGTGCCGCCGCGCGGCGGCACGGCATCAGTCAGCCCGCCGCGAGCATGCGGATCACCGCGCTGGAGCGGCGGTTGAATCTGCGGCTGCTGGATCGCGGGCGAACCGGATCGATGCTCACCGATGCCGGGCACGCCGTGGTCGAACTCGCCCGGCCGGTGCTGGTGGCGGCGCTGTCCCTCAATGACGGGATCGCGGCATTGCACAGCGCCGGTCGACCCGGACTGCGCGTGGTCGCCTCCACAACCATTGCCGACCACCGCATTCCGCACTGGCTGACCGCGCTGCGCAAGATCCGCCCGGAGCTGGCGGTGGTGCTGGATGTGGCCAATTCCCGGCAGGTGGCGGCGGCCGTCGGCGCGCGCGAGGCCGATCTCGGATTCGTCGAAGGACCGCACGCGCCACCGGGATTGGGCAGTCGGGTGCTCGCCGCCGATGAGCTGGTCGTCATCGTCGCGCCGACGCATCCCTGGGCGTCCCGGCGGCGAGCGCTGACCTCGCGCGAGCTCGCCGAGACCCCGCTGCTGTGGCGGGAACGGGGCTCCGGCACCCGCGATACGGTGTGGGAGACACTGGAGATGCATGGCACACCGGCCCCGCCCGCGGCCGAACTCGGTTCCGCCGCAGCGATTCTCACCACCGCGCGGAACGGTGACGCACCCGCGGTGGTCAGCCGCCTGATCGTGGCGCACGAACTGCGCGCCGGAACCCTGTGCGAGGTGCGCCTCGCCGATTCGACGGTGCTGACCAGAAAGTTTCGTGCCATCTGGCACCGGCGCACGCCGCCGAACGGCCCCGCCGCGGATTTGGTGGAATTGGCGGCGCGCATCGAGGCGGCGCGCACTCGTAAGCCACGTCCCGCGGCGTCATAGGCCCGGGATTCGAGCGCCGCGCTACTTCGCGCAGTGCTGCGGCGCGGCGACGACGGTCGTGACCACCACCGGCGGTGGCGCGGGTGCGGGCGTCGTGGTGACGGCGGCCGCCGGATCGGGGAGGTCGTAGAGCCGAATTCCGGTGTAGCGCAACTGACCCGGGGCGATGACCACGCCCGGCACCTCGACGACGTGATCGTAGATATCGGTGACGCGGGCGGTGAACGGGCCCGCACCCAGGCCGGAAATGGACCAGTAGTTGTCGTAGCCGCGCCGCAGCGGACGGAAGTCACCGCCGGATTCCGGCCGTAATGCCACCTCGCGCAATGGATTTCCGCCGCCGGAGAAGAGCAGGCCGATCCAGCTGACCGAGGAGCTCTGCTGCACGCGGTAGAAGAGTTCGGGGGCCGGATTTGGATCGCGCACGCGATTGATCCGAATCTGGGCGACGCCGTCGATGGTGTGCGCGATGGCTTCGAAAGCCGCTCTGCTGAGATCGTATTGGTGCGGGGCGCAGCCCGGACAGCGATCCACGATCTGGGCGCGGACGCTGCCGAGCGGGCCGTCGATATCGATATAGGAGCCGCACGGGGTGGAACCGTCGTATTCGCTGGTCGAGACGCCGACGTAATAGCCGTCCAGGGGCAGGTCCGGCAGTGAACAGGCGACGCCGGGGCCGAACGCGTAATAGCGCGCCTCGGCCGCCTCTGGGGCGGGCGCGGGCTGCGGCGGCGGAAGCTGCTGCGTGGTAACCGAATTCGCGGTGGCGGCGGGGGGCAGCGTAATGACGGTGGTGATGGGCGCGGCGCTGCGGCAGGCCACCGGTTCGGGGCGCATCACCCAGGTGGCGGTGCCGACCACGACCAGCGCGGCGAGCGCCGTCCACAGCCACGGTCTGCCGGACCGGACCTCTTCGTGTCCTGTGCGGTGCATGGCTGTTCCCCAACCTCCGAATTGTGTTTGCTGTAGCGATGCTGAACCCTCTTCAGGAAAGCAGCCTGGCCGGTCGTACAGGGCTCGAATCGGAAACTCGGAGTGAAAAGCACGGAGTGTCGCCGGTGTGTCATGGATCTAGAACGCATCGCGCATCGCCCCCGTATGTCCTGGTGTCCATCGACCACAGGAGCGCCTCATGGCCGCCGATCTCGCGCCGTTCTATCAGCAGGTGCAGTCGCACTACGACCTGTCCGACGAGTTCTACGAACTCTTCCTCGACCCCTCCATGACCTACAGCTGCGCCTACTTCGCCGATCCCGCAATGACTTTGGAGCGGGCCCAACTCGCCAAGATCGATCTCGCGCTCGGCAAGCTGAAGCTGCAACCCGGGATGACCCTGCTCGATATCGGCTGCGGCTGGGGCGCGACCATGATCCGCGCCGCCCAGGAGTACGGCGTGCGGGTCATCGGACTCACCTTGAGCCGCAATCAATTCGAGTACGCGCGCGCCCGTATCGACCGGCTCGGACTCACCGATGCGCAAGTGCTGCTGCAGGGTTGGGAGGAATACACCGGCGGCGCCGATCGCATTGTCAGCATCGGCGCGTTCGAGCATTTCCGCAAGGAACGCTATCCGGAGTTCTTCGCGCGCTGCCACGCCATGCTGCCGACCGACGGGCGCATGCTGCTGCACAGCATTATCGGGCGCACGCTGGCCGAATTGCGGGAGCGGCAGATTCCGGTCACCCGGGAGGACGCGCTGTTCCACATCTTCATGAAGCGGGAGATCTTCCCCGGCGGGCAGTTACCGCAGCCACCGGTGGTGACCGGACTCGCCGGGGCGGCCGGATTCCACACCCAGCGCATTCATTCGCTGCAACCGCATTACGCGCGCACCCTCGAACTGTGGGCGCAGGCCCTGGAAACCCATCGTGAGCAGGCGATCCGTCTCACCTCCGAAGAGGTGTACGAGCGCTACATGAAATATCTGACCGGCTGCGCGCACTACTTCCACGCCGGGCACCTGGACGTCATGCAATTCACATTGGTCAAATAGCTACTCGGTTACCGGACTCAGTTGATCCGGAAGCGGTTTCGATATTCGGTGGGCGTCGTATCGAGGATGCGGCGAAAGGCGCGGGTGAGCGTATCGGTGGTGTTGAAGCCGCTCAGCGTGGCAATGCGCGCCAGGGTGTGATCACTGGTTTCCAAATGATTCCGGGCCGCCTCCACGCGTGCGGATTCGATGTACGCGGCCGGGGTCATACCGAGATCGGTTTTGAAGACCCGGCTCAACTGCCGTTCGCTCACATGCGCCTGCGCGGCCAGATCGGTGACGGTCAGCGGTTCGCTGATATGCCGGGAAATGTAGAGCCGCAACTCCTCTATCCGCCGCGTCGTGGACAGCGGCTCCAGCGAAACGCTGAATTGGCTTTGGCCGCTTGGCCTTTTGAGATACATGACGAGCTGACGCGCCACCCGCAGCGCGGCCGCGTCGCCGAAGTCATCGGCGACCAGCGCCAGCGAAAGGTCCAGGCAGGCCGTCAAACCCGCACCGGTCCAGACATCGCCGGAGCGAATGTAGATCGGATCGGCGTCGACCTCCACGGCCGGATGGTCGGCGGCCAACTGCTGTGCGGTGGACCAGTGCGTGGTGGCGCGCTTACCGTCCAGCAGTCCGGCATCGGCGAGGATATGCGCGCCGACGCAGACCGAAGCGATCCGACGGGCATGGGCGGACAGGGCTTTCACCCAGCCCACCACCATCGGATCGCAGACCGCGCGCACCCGGCGGTCGGCGTCGACCTCGACCGCGCCCGGCACGATGAGCGTATCGATGGCACGCGCCGCGATGTCCTCGAAAGTGCTGTCCGGCAATACCCGCACCCCCGCCGAGGTGGTGATCGGGTCCATCGTCTCGGCCGCGAGCAGCACCCGATATCCGGTCGGCGCATCCACCTCGCGCTCCAGCAGCGCGAACACCTCCGGCGGACCGGTGACATCGAGTAGGTCCACGCCCTCGAACAGGACGACGACGATCAGGCGTTCCTTGGTGCGCATGGCCGCTCCGCTGCGATTCGGGTGATGTCCGGATTTGCAGGTTACATGACATTTCCGACACGCCGATTCGGGCCTAGCGTGATAGACATTCACTTCCCGAAAGGATGTTCCATGGCTTCCACCACGCTGCGTGAGCTCGACGGTCTCGATCAGACTCCGGCTTCGCTCGCCGATTCGACCCTCGTCCTGATCGACTACCAGAACACCTACACGCGCGGTGTCATGGAACTCACCGGCTGGGAAGCCGCGCTCGACGCCGCGGCCGATCTGCTGGCCCGGGCCCGCGCGGCCGGATCGACGATCATCCACGTCATCAATGACGGCGGCGAGGGCACGCCCTACGACATCACCGCCGAGATCGGGCAGATCCACCCCCGCGTCGCGGCCCTCGAGGGCGAGGCGGTGGTGGTGAAGACCGCGCCGAACAGTTTCATCGACACCGATCTCGGCGAGCGAATCGACGCGGCGGGCAATAAGAACGTCATCCTCATCGGCTTCATGACCCACATGTGCGTGCAGTTCACCGCCGAGGGCGCGTTCCTGCGCGGTAATGCGCCGACCGTGGTCGCCGATGCCTGCGCCACCCGCCCGCTGTCCACCGCCGTGGCCGAGGTCTCGGCCGAGCAGTTGCACAATGCCGCGCTCGCCACCATCGGCGACGTGTACGCGGTGGTCGTGGCCAAGGGTTCGGAGCTGAAGTAGCGCCGGTCACAAGCCCCTTGACCTGAACCTTTGTTCAGGTACGAGAGTGGCGGTATGAACGCGACCTCCACTCCGGCACTGCCTTCGGCCGGTTTCACCCTGTCCGATCTGCCGATCCGGCCGCTGGATGCGGCCGGGCTGGCGGAAATCGCGCGCTCGGTGGCCACCGCCCAGGTGGTCGGCATCGGCGAATCGACCCGGTTCGCACCCGAGACCTTCGCCATTCGCGATGCGCTGTTCCATCTGCTGGTGCAGCAGTACGGGTTTCGCACGGTGGCGCTCCAGGACAGCGCGGATGTGGCCGCCGTGCTCGACGACTACGTGGTGACCGGTGCGGGGTCGGCCACCACGGCGCTCGAAAATGCCTGGGGGCCTTGGCGGCACGCGGAGATGGCGACCGCGCTGGACTGGATTCGGGATTTCAATCGCGAGCATCCCGCCGATCCGGTGCGGATCATCGCCGTCAAACCGGCACAGGCGAAACCGGCGGATTACGACCTGGTGCTGGCAGCCGTCCGGCAGGCCGCACCGGAACTGCTCGCCGAACTCGCCGCACATCTGGACCCGATCCGCACCGCGCACGATACCGATGAGCATGTGCAGCGCGCCCAGGGCATCCATCCCGGCCGCGCCTTCCGGGAACGCGCCGAAGACGCTGCCACCCTGGTCAATTCACTGAAGATCTCCGATGAGGCGCGGGCCGCGATGCGGGCGATCGTGGATTTCCACCGCAATAGTGTGGCCGGGCGCGGCAGCTTCGTCGGCGATGACGCGATCTGGGCGACCACGATCATCGACCACCGGATCGCCACCGGACAGCGCATCGTGTACTGGGATGGCATCGCGCACAGCGCCGCCACCACGCTGGGTGAGCAACCCACCGCGGACACCCCGCCGACCGTCGGCAGCGTGCTGCGCGGGCATTACGGCGACGACTACGTCTCCATCGCCATCGGCTTCCACCACGGCGATGTGGGCATAGTCGATATCCCCTCCCCCGCACCGGATTTCGCGGATTCCGTGCTCGGATCGTCCGAACTGCCGGTGCACTGGTCCGATCTGCGCGCCGCCGATCCCATCGGCCCGGCCAAGCTGCGGGTCATCAGCGGCGTCTACAACCCGGCCCAGGACACCGCGGCGTTCATCGCGGTGGCATCGCTGTCCGCCGCCTTCGACGTGCTGATCCACGTTCGCGAAGTCTCACCGCTGCACTGGTTCTCCTGATCCGGCCGGGTGCGCCCGCAGCACGGCGGCGAACCAGGTGAAGATCGGCGACATATCCGGCAGCGGCGGCCAGCCGTTGATGGCGCCGAGCAGTCGCCAATAGCGTTCCACGCGCGGGTCATTGGCGATACCGAGCCGCTCCAGCATCCAGCGGCGCAGCTCGGTGTCGTCCGGCTTGCCGAAAGTCTCGGCGTAGCGGGCGGTGAGATCGTCGAGAACCGTTGCCGCCGCGCCGGATTCGGGGTCGAGGCCCGCCGCGAGCGCCGCGCCGACCTCGGTGCGCACCGCCTCGGTGAGATCGTGATGCAGTCCGGTGGTCTCACCGCCGGCGCGCTCCCTGGCCTGGTACTCGACCATATGTCGCACGGCCGCACGGAAATCGGGGTCCTGCACCAGATCGGCCAGCTCGATCCACGCCTCGACCTGATGCGGCTCGGGATCCTCGGGCAACTCCGGCATGGCGGTGCGCACCAGTTCCGCCATCTCGGGATTGCCGTCGGCCGAGCCGAAGGTGTCATCGATGAAATCGTGGATGAGGCGTTGGCGTTCGGCATCGGAGAGCTGAACGAGCTTGTGCATGAGGGTCATCTCCCGTGGGTCGGATTCTCGTTTGGCAACGGCGCGCAGCACCGCGCGCCGCAGTCGCAGCACCCGGATCTGCAAATCCAGGGCCTGCGCATGGACGGCCGCCACCTGCGCCACGGTGATCTCATCGGCCAGCACCCGGCGAACGGTGGCCAGATCAACCCCCAGATCGCGCAGCGTCCGGACCAGTTCGAGCTTGGCCACCGCCGCGGCGTCGTAGAGCCGGTAGCCGGCGGGGGTGAATTCGGTGGGCGGCACGATTCCGCGATCCGCGTAGAACCGGATGGTCTTGACCGTGAGCCCGGTCCGTTCGGCCAGGGCCCCGATGGTGAAGAGCGCTTCGTCGTCCATGTGATATAGCTTGCTGTCTCCCCCTGATGGAGACTCAAGCGGTGACTACGGAAAATTTCCTCGCAGGGCTGTTTTCGCTGGAAGGGCGGGTCGCGCTCGTCACCGGGGGCAGTTCGGGCATCGGGCGCGGTATCGCCGGGGCGCTCGCGCAGGCCGGGGCGAAGGTCGTCATCGTGGCGCGCCGGAAAGCGGAACTGGCCGAGACCGTCGCCGAGTTCGCGGTGGACGGATGTGAAATGAGCTGGGTGAGTGCGGATCTCGGGACGCGGGCCGGGGTGCGAGCGGCCGCCGAGGAGGCGGTGGGGGTCTACGGTGAGCCCGATATCCTGGTCAATTGCGCGGGGATCAATCTGCGGCCGCCATTCGCCGAACTCGGTGAGGACGTGTGGGATCAGACCATGGCGGTGAATCTGGACGCGCCGTTTCTGCTCGGGCAGCGCTTCGGACCGGGTATGGCGGCGCGCGGTTTCGGGCGCATCATTCACATCACCTCGCAGCAGGCGCATCGGGCGTTCGTGAACAGCGGCGCGTACGGGGTATCCAAGGGGGCGCTGGAATCACTGGCCCGATCGCAGGCCGAGACCTGGTCACCGCACGGGGTGACCTGCAATACGCTGGTGCCGGGTTTCGTGCTGACGCCGTTGAATCGGCGGTTGCAGGACGATCCGGAGCGGGTGCGGGCGCTGGCCGCGCGAACCATGGTCGGCCGCAATGGGATTCCGGACGATTTCGCGGGTGCGGCGGTATTTCTCGCGAGTGCGGCGTCGGCGTATGTCACCGGGCAGGCCATTCACGTGGACGGCGGATTCTCCGTGCACTGATCCGCCGCGCCGATCGCGGTGATCAGGAAGGTGGTGAGCTGACCGCGCACGCGCTCGCGGGTGAGTCCGTCCGCACCGCCGCGCAGGGCCGAGAAGAGCGCGGAGACCAGCACCGAGAGCAGCACCTCGCCCGCGATATCGGCGTCCAGCCGGGAGTCCAGGAAGCCGCGTTCCATCCCGCGGCTCACCTGCTCGACCGCCTGCACGCCGTAGAGCCGGGCATTGTGCATACAGCGCTCGATCACCCGATCATCGATCGACGACGCTTCCAGCAGTAGGAAATTCACCAGTCCGGGTTCGGTCTCGACCAGGTCGTAACAGCGGTCGATGACGCGTTCGTAGCGGGCCCGGAAGTCCGCCATCGAGGTGGGCGGCGTATCGGCCTCGGGTCCGAGCAGACGCTCACGGATATGGTCGAAGCAGTGGTCGATGACCGCGTCGAGGATGTCCCGCTTGTTCTCGAAGTAGTTGTAGAAGGTGCCGTGGCTGACGCCCGCGGCGGTGGCGATATCGTCGACGCCGATACCGCGGAAACCCCGCGTCATCACCAATTCGTATGCGGCGCTCACCAATTCGGTGCGCCGCTGCTCCGCGCGCACGGCATGGCGAGCGGTCCGGACCGGATCGCTCACGAAGCCGCCCGCCGCGCGCGCAGCGTCTTCTCCAGCAATTGCAGCATCATGGTGGCGGTGCGCTCCCGGGCCCGCGGATCGGAAATGCCGTGCAGTTCGCGCAGCAGCACCGGCACCACCAGCGTCAGGATGGCGTGCGCGATCACCGGCGGATCGATATCGGCGCGAATCCAGCCCTCGCGCACCCCGCGCGCCAGCTCACCGGCGACCAGCGATGCGGTGACCGCCTCCAGGCCGAACAACCGTTGCGCCAGTTCGGGATCGATGGCCCCGGCCTCGACCAGCAGCAGTCGCAGCACCCGCGGTTCCCGCTCGAGCAGGTCGTACATGCCGTGTATGGCCATGCGCAACGCTTCCATGAGGTCGTCCAGGCTCTTGGCGGTGCCGACCAGATCCGGGATCCGCACCGAGTCGATCACCTTCTCGACCCCGAAATCGATGACATGGTCCAGGATTTCGCGCTTACTGCCGAAATACCGGTAGACCGTGCCCTGGCCGATTCCGGCGCGCGCGGCCACCGCCGATATGGCGGTGGCCTCGTACCCCTGAGCGGTGAACACCTCGAACGCGGCTTCGATGATCTGCCGGCGCCGCCGCAGTGGAAGCCCGGGCTGCGGCGGCCGCCCTGTGCGCGGGGCTATTTCGCGGCCCCGTCCTTGGCCGCGTCCTTGGCGACGCCGTCCGTGCTGAGCCCGTCCTTGGGACCGAAGTCCACGACCAGCCAGTCGCCGCCGCTCTTGGCGACCGTGACCAGCAGCAGATTCGGCTTGGTGGCCGGATCGGTCTGCTGGATGCTCTGGGTGCGCTGCAGGGCGTAGACGGTGACCGCGTACTGATCGTTGCCCTTGGCCTCCACCGAGGTGCCCATCACCTTGCCGGTGGCGGTCACCTGGGCCCCGGTCATGATCTTGGTGAGGGCGTCGTGCGTCTGGGTGAACTTATCGCGCAACGGCTGTGAGGTATCGCGCTGCACGCCGTCGAAGAAGGCGGGCAGATTCTTGTAATCGTAGGTCAGCGAGCGGGTCGCGTAGTCGGTCGCGATCTCGGCGGCCCGATCCCGATCGGAGTTGTTGGCGCGCAAGGCATTCAGATCGCCGGTGGCGCCGTACCAGAGCACCCCGAGCGCCAGCGCCAGCACGGCGAGCAGCGCGGCGGCGGACAGCACGATCGTGTCCTTGCGACGGCCGATCGCGGCCAACCGCACCGGCCGGTCAGGTTCGGCCGCGGTCACCGGCGCATCCACCACGGTCGTCTTCTCCAGCACCACGGGGGCTTCGCTGTTCTCGTTCACACTCATGATCGCCTGCTCTCTCTATCGAGGAAAATCAACGCCGACATGGGCTTTGCCATCGCCGGGGAATACCGTGGCCAGCAGATCCACAATCGATCCGGCGTCCACTCGCAACGGTTTGGTCGCGCGGGTCGAGGGTTCCAGCGCGGTGGCGATGAACCCCAGATCCGGGCCGATCATGGACAGGTACTGATCGATCCGGGTGACCAGCGGCCCCAGCGGATCGTCGAAAATATGCTCGCCGACATAGGAGTAGTTCTGGAACGCGGCGATGATGTGCAGCAGTTCGGGCAGCGCCGAATCGATATCACCGGCGGCGGCGGTGAGCGAGGGCGCGCGGCCGTCGAATCGATCGCCGAGGGTCTGCACGTTCGAGTACAGCCGCGCGATGGCATCGCGCTTGTCCCGCAGCAGATTCGCGGTCCCGGTCAGGGCCTTGGTGAGGTTCGCGATATCGGCGTCGCGGCCCTCGAAACCGGCCGCGACCGTGGTGGCCAGATGTTGGAGTTTGACCGGATCCAATTGCGCGGTGAGCGCGTCCAGCTTGGCGAGCGCGTCACCGACGGTGCTGGCGACCTTCACCTGCCGCTGCGGTACGACGCTGCCGTCGTGCAGATACGGTCCGGCGGTGCCGGTGGGCCGGAAGTCGATGAACTGCTCCCCCGCCGCCGACAGGTTGGCGATCTGCACCACGCTGTCCACCGGAATCCGGTATTTGGCATCGTATTCCAGCGTGACGGCCAGTCCGCGGGTCGTCGCGCCGATACTGTGCACCCGGCCGATCGGCATACCGCGCAGGGTCACCTCGGAGGTCTTCATCAACCCGCCGGAGGAGTCCAGCAGGACGGTGACGCTGTTGTTATCGCGGCGCGGATCCAGTTTCAGCACGCCGACCGCCATATAGCTGCCGCAGATCAGCGTCAGCACCATGAGCAGGACCAGTGACACCGGCCCGGAGAGTGAGAGTTTCACGGCACCATCCCCAGCGCTCGCATGGTCGTGATCAGCTGATCGGCCTGCACATCCGCCGACACCCGGTCCACCCGCACATCCGGGGACTCCAGGAAGGGAATCAGCTTGTCCCGCAATAGATTATGGAAGGCGTCCAGGTTCTGGGACAGGGTGATGTCGGAGTATCCGATGGTCACCGCCGCCGGTGCCAGAATCTGCACGATGGAGCGGATATCGCCGACGTGCGGCAGCACCAGCGTGCTGACATTGCCCGCCAGCTGGCCACCGCTGATGATCAGCTTCACCACGTTGAACAGCACGGCCGACAGGCCCGCCGCCCGCTCCGGACCGTAGGTGAGAATGCGGTCCACCGCATCGCGCCCGGACTCCAGCTTGCCGGTGATCTGCTGCGCCGAGATCAGGATGCGATCCAGATCGGCGCTGTGCGAAGCCATATCGCTCAGCGCCGCGCGCCCGGCCCGGTTGATGCGATCCAATTCGGCCGGATCGCTCGGGAAGGCCGCGTTCACATCGGTGACCAGCTGTTCGATATCCGCCCAGCGTCCACCGGTGATGATATTGGACAGCGCCCGCAGAATGTCCTCCACATTGGTGGCGGGCACGGTCTGCGAGACCGGGATGACATCACCGTCGCGCAGGAATACGGCCGGTGCGTTCTTCGGCGCTTCCAGCGCGATATGGATATCGCCGAGGATGGTGCTCTGCCGCAATTCCGCCGTGGTGGTCTTGGGCAGTTTGGCGTCCGCGTGCACCTTGACCGTGGCGACCGCGGTATTGCCGATCAGATCGATGTGATCGAGCATGCCGATCTCGACGCCGTCGGCGATCACCTTGGCGCGATCGGGCAGATTCAATACCGAGCCGAATTCGATTCGCACGGTGTAGGTGTCACCGCTGGGATAGGTCCCCGGAATGGGGATATCGGTGGCCCGCACCCCGCAGCCGCTGAGCAGCAGGGTGACCGCGGTCAGGGCCGGAACGACCCGCGATGCGATACGCCTCATTTCGCACCCGCCCCCGGTAGTTGCGCCGCCAGCGGCGGCAGCTGGGCGAGCAGGGCGGCGATATCGCCCTGATGCTGCTGCAGGAAGTCGTGCGCCTGCGGCAGATACAGATCCAGGAAGCCGTAGACCTGCTGATCGTATTTGCCGACATTGCGCGCCAGCACCGGCAGGAATTCCACCGCGATATCCACCGCACCGGCGAATTCGGTGGAGAAGTCGCCGATCAATTGTAGTCCGGCGCGCAGATTGTCCAGTACCAGCGCCATATCCGGCCAATTGCTGACGAACATGGTGGTGAGGGTGTCCAGGTTGTCGACCAGTCGCCGGAACACCACATCGCGCTGCGATGGATCGCCGACCACGGCCGAAAGCCGTTGCAGCAGTTGATTCCACTGCGGCCCGGTACCGCTGATCGCCGCGTCGGCGGCGGTCAGCGTGTCATTGAGCAGGGTGTCATCGGCCTTCCCGCCGCCGGTCAGATCCCCGGCCAATTTGCCCATGGCATCGAGCGCTTCGCTGATGCCGATGGGGGTCTTGGTGTGGTCCAGCGCAATGCATTTCGAGGTGTCGAACCTCGGTCCGGCGGTATACGGCTTGGTCAGCTCCACATGCCGGTCGGTCACAATGGAACTCGACATGGTGACCGCCTCGATATCGGCGGGCAGTTTCACCTTGTCGCCGATGCTCATGGTGACCCGCATACGGTCACCGAGCGATTCGATCTTCGATACGGTGCCGATCTCGACCCCGAGCATGGTCACGCTATTGCCCTGATAGAGCCCGACGGTATCGGTGAATTCGGCGCATACGCTCTGTTTGGTTTCGCGTACCGTCCCCGCCCAGGTCACGCCCGCGGCCACCACCACGGCGACCACGACCGCCGCACCGGTGGCGAGCGCTGTTCTTCCTCGCGTCCACTGCATCAGCACGCCTTGCCTTCGTAGGGAATGCACACCTGAATTCCATCGGCCGGTGTGTTCGCCTTGACCTGAACCCCGAGCAGGCCATTGAGTTTGGCGATCACATCGCGCAAACCGTTCACCACGGTGTCCAGCCGATTCGGATCGGCGAATACCTTCGAGAACAGCTGCTCCAGCTGCGTCACCGACGGTTCGATGGAATCGCCGTACGCCATGATCGGCCGGTCCAGTACCACCAGCAGCCGCTTCACCAGGTTGAAGACGGTGACGATATCGTCCTTGCGATTTCCGAGTTGATCGGCGACCTCGCCGAGCTGGCGCACGAAATCGGCCACGAGCGCTTTGTCATCGGCGATGGCGGCGATGTATTCGTCCGAGATCTGCAGGGTGGTGTTGAGCTGCCGGGTGCGATCGGCCAGGATGCCGGTCAATTCATTGGCGTTGTTGATGATTCCGCGCAGTGCGTCCGGCTGCCCGGCCAGCGCCTTGTTCAGCTCACCGACGGTATCGCGCATCGTGCCCGCGTCGACCTTGCCGAAGATCGGCGTGCCCTTGTCCAGGATATCGCTGAGCTCGAACGGGGTTCCGGTGCGCTCGGGCGGAATGTGCTTGGCTCCCAGCGTCTTGTCCCCGGTCGGGACCAGCGCCAGATAGTGCCCGCCGATCGGGGTGAGCATCTTGACCTCGACCGAGGCCCGATCCCCCACCCGCACATCGGATTTCACGGTGAAGCTGACCTCGACATGATCGCCGACCAGGTCCACCGAACGGATCTTGCCCACATTGATGCCCGCCACCCGGACCTCATCGCCCGCCCGGGCACCGCCGGAGATCTTGAAGTCCGCGATATAGGTGTGCTGCCCGAACGGCACCACGTACAGGGTGCCCGCGATCAACAGCGCCACCGCGCAGACCGCGACACCGGCTATGCCCCAGCGCAATTGCTTCTGCTGATCACCGCGCCCGGTCAGGGTGTCGCGGATCAGCGCCCCGAAGTATTGGATCAGCGCCTTCAATTGCACACCACCAGGTTCTGATTGGACAGGATGACGCCCGCGAGGGCGGGCAGCGCCGCCTCACCGTTGGAACAGGTGATCCGCGGTTTCACCCCGTTACCGGGCACGTTCTCGTTCAGACCGGTCACCAATTGCGGTGTGAGCGCCAGGATCTGGGTGAGCTGGTCGGTCTGCGGAACCAAGCGCCGCAGCAGACCGTCGATCGGGCCGTAACCGATGTCATAGGCGTCCCGGGTCTGCTCCAGCAGCGGAATCAGCGGGGCGAGCGCGCCTTTCGCCGAATCGATCGCGGACAGGATGGTCTGGGTCTTACTGGTGAACTGGCGCAGAATCCCGGCCAGCTGCGCCACCAGATCGCCGACCGCCTGGGATTTGCCGCCGATCTCATCGGAGACCAGACCCAGATTGCGGATGAGCAGCACGATCACCGCCTCGCTGTTGCGGGCGTGTTTGGTGAGCGTATCCAGATCCGAGAGCACCGGGCCGATACCCGAACCGTCGCCCTGGATCACCCGCAGCAGATTGTCACCGAACTGATTGAGCTGCGCCGGATCCAAGGTGTCGAACATCGGTTTGAACCCGTTGAACAGTTTGGAGACGTCGAAGCTGGCGATGGTGCGCTGTACCGGGATGGTCGCGCCCGCTTTCAGTTTCGCGCCGCCAGTGCCCTCGGTCAGCAGTTCCACATAGCGCTGGCCGATCAGATTCTGATAGCGCACCGCCGCCTTGGTGTTGTCGAAGATGGGCCGGTTGGTGTCGACGGTGAAATGCACCCGCGCCTGTGCGCCGTCCAGTTCCACCGTCTCCACCTTGCCGACCGCGACACCGGACATGCGCACCGAGTCACCGGCGAAAAGCCCCGACACATCGGTGAATACGGCGTCGTAGCCGACCTTGTCCCCCGGGATCGGGGTGCGCAGCGCGGTCACGATGAAGACCGAACAGGCCGAGACGATGAGCAGGAAGATCACCAGTTTGACGGAGGATTTGGCGATATCGTTCATTTCTGCGGACCTCCCTGCGCCGGAGCCCCCAGCGCCGGAGCTCCCAGCGAATCAGCCAGGTAGGGCATGGTTTTCACGATCAGCTCGAGTTGCAGCTGCACGTGACCGTCCACCTCCGGGAAGGCTTCGTTCATGGCGCGCAGCAGATTCGGAATCCGGTTGTAGGCCGGGGCCACCGTGCCGAGCGAAACGCTCACCGGCACCGCCACATCCAGCACCCCGCTGAGCACCTTCTCCAGCTCGGGATTATTGCGCTGCAACAGATTCGAAATACCGATCAGCACAGCCTGATCCACCCCGTCGGTGGCCTTATCGGTGCGCGCGCGATTGTCCGGGTCACCGAAGTACGCGGACTGCTCCAACACCGCCAGGATGGCGTGCCCGGCCGAGGGCGTCAGCGCGGCGAACGCACCGGTCATATCCGCGCCGATATCGATGTAGTGCCCGATCGGGGCCTTCTGACCGTCGGCCAGCATGCGCGCGGTCTCGAAGAACGATTGCAGCACCGGCCCCAGACTGTCGGCATTGTCCAGCAGCAGATCGAAAAGCCTGCGCACGGTATCGGAGTCGAGCACCTGGGTAAGCCGGGCCGCACGCCGGAATACGCCCGCGACGGTGGCATTGGTTGCGTTCTCGCCGATCTGCAGCACGGCGTTCTCGCGCAGGGGCGCGCCGTTCTTACCGGCGACCAATTCGATTGCGCTGGAACCGAAGACGTTCGACGAGGTGAAGCGCGCGGTCACATCATCGGTGAGGGCGGCGGCCTGGGAACGGTCGATCTGCACCTGAATGCGCTGATGGCCGTAACCCACCGTCTCGACCTCGCGCACGGTCCCGATGGCATAGCCGCGGAACTTCACCTCCGCGCCCGGCGCGAGACCCTCGCCGAGGGTGGCCGCATCGATGGTGATCTGGAAGCGATCCGCGAAAGAGCCACGGGCATAGGAGGTTACGAGCACCGTCACCACGACCAGCACGATCGCCAGCAGTACCCCGCGCAGGCGCAGCATCCACGGTCCGGCACTCCGTCCGGAGTGATCCTTGAATACGCTCATCACATCACCCCGAAATCCTGATGCCGACGTCCAGGCCCCAGATCACGATGGTGAGGATCATGTCCAGGATGACCACCAGCACCAGGCTGGCGCGAATCGCGCGGCCCGAGGCCCGGCCCACGCCCTCCGGTCCACCCGAGGCGTAGAAGCCCTGGTAGCCGTGGATGAGAATGATGGCGATGACGAAAATCGTTGCCTTGATCAGGGATGCGACCACATCGGCGGGTTGCAGGAACGCGTCGAAATAGTGGTAGTAGGTGCCCGAGGACTGCCCGTGCAGCACATTCACCACCGTCGCGCAGGACAGGTACGACAGGATCAGCGTGAGCAGATGCAGCGGCACGATGGTGATCACGCCCGCGATGACGCGGGTGGTCACCACGAACGGCATCGGCCGGATCCCGATGGCCTCCAGCGCGTCGATCTCCTCGGAGATGCGCATGGCCCCGATCTCGGCGGTCATGCGGCAGCCCGCCTGGGCGGCGAAACCGATGGCGGCCACCATGGGAGCCATCTCCCGGGTATTGGCGTAGGCCGAGACGAACCCGGTGAGCGGGCCCATACCGACCATGTTCAGCGCGGTGAAACCCTCCACGCCGATGGAACCGCCGACCGCGATACCGAGGAAGGCCAGCACCGCCACGGTGCCGCCGCCGACGATGATCGCCCCGGAGCCCCAGGTGATATCGGACAGGATGAGCATGGTCTGCCGCCGGTACACCCGCAGCGTATGCGGGATGGCGGCGAGTACCTCGTAGACGAAAGTCGCTTGGTGCCCGAGGGATTCGAAGATCCCCAGCGGGGCCTGCGCGCCGCGTTCGGCGGCCCGGCCGACCGCGCCGAAGGCGTGATAGTTGGCGGGAACCTGGGTCATCAGCCCACCTGCGTCGGAATGAACATCGAAACCAGCTGGGTGATAACGAGATTCACGCCGAAGGCGGCGATGACGCCGATCACCACGGCCGCGTTCACCGCATTGGCCACGCCCTTGGGACCGTGCATGGCCTCCAGCCCGCGCTGACAGGACACCACCAGCACGATGATGCCGAAGAGCACCGATTTCACGATGGCCACCACCAGATCGCTCATCTTGGCGAAGGCCGCGAAGGCGGACAGATAGCTGCCGGGCGTCACACCCTGGAAGCCCACCGCGATCACATAGCCGGTGAACACGCCCATGAAGATAATCAGCATGCACAGCAGCGGCGTGAGCGCGATCATCGCCGCCAATCGCGGGGCGACCAGCCGGCGGATCGGATCGATTCCCATGGTGCGCAACGCATCCACCTCATCGCGGATGGTGCGCGCGCCGAGATCGGCGGCAATGGCCGAACCCGCCGCACCGCCCAGCAGCAGCGCGGTCACCATGGGCGCGCCCTGCCGAATGACGCCGAGGCCGCCCGCCGCACCGGAGACCGAACTCGCGCCGACCTGCTGGGTCAGGCTGCCGACCTGCACCGCGACGATGACGCCGAATGGAATCGCCACCAGCACAGCGGGAATGGCGGTGACGCTGACGATGAACCAGCCCTGCTGCAGGGTGTCGCGCCACGGATGTTTGAGGGCCACGATATCGGTGACCAGGTAGCGGAAGGCCGCCACCGCGAGTTGAATGGTGCGCCCGAATGTGCGCAACCCCGAGAGAACGAACTCGACCGCCTGCCGAATCAACGGCTCAGGCCCCCGAATGACCTTGTCGACCAATGCTTACCACCCCGTTGCCCCAATGGGTCCGTACCGACCCAGACGGACAGTAATACAGATTTCGGACTGACGTGTCAGTCTTCACTGGTTTCGTCCGAGGGCTTGACCAACCGCGCGGTTCGGGTGAAAAATACCCGCGCGCGAGCGGATGCCGCCTGGTCAGGGAGATTTCAGCAAGGTATCGGCAAATGCGAAATGCCCCTGATCAACACGGTTGATCAGGGGCATTTCACTCTTTGCGCGCGGTTAGCTCTCAGCCGCGATCCGCGCTCGGGCAGCGCGAATATCGGCCGGACGACCAATGGAGACAGCGCCTCTGAGACAGCCGTCGCGGGAGGCGAGCACGGTGATATCCGGCGTACCCGGCGTGCCCTGGATCTCCAGCTCGTCCTCCGGCGCGATCCGTCCCGCGAACTGGATGTTCACCCCGTATTGCGAGGACCAGCCCCAGGACACCCCCGCCGGGCCGACCGGCAGGCCGAGCATGGACTTCGCCGCGGCCGCGCCCTGCTCCAGGGCGCTGTTCCAATGTTCTTCGCGCACATACGCGTTGAGCTTCGGTGCGAAACGCGCGGCGACATCACCGGCGGCGAAGACGCCCGGAATCGAGGTGCGATACGCCTCGTCGACCAGGATGCCGTCGTCGATCTTCACCCCGGCGGATTCGGCCAGTGCGGTATCGGGCAGCGAGCCGATGGCGACCAGCGCCGCCCCCGCACTCCAGTGGCGACCCTCGGCCGAGGTGGCCAGCACCCCGGCGGTCGTGCGCTCCACACCGGTCAGCACGACATCGGAGTGGATCTCGACGCCGTTGTCCGCGTGCAGCTTCCGGACGTAGTCGCCGATGATCGGCGGTGCGATGCGATCCAGCGGAGCCGCACCGGCATCCAGGATCGTTACGCGCGCACCGAGTTTCGCTGCGGTCGCGGCGACCTCGCAACCGATCAGCCCGGCCCCGATGATCAGCAGCGATCCGCTGTCGATGGCGCGGCGCAGGGCCGCGATATCGGCGTGCCCGCGCAGGGTGTGCACACCGGTCTCGGCTCCCGGTAAGCGCCGGGCCCGCGCGCCGGTGGCGAGCAGCAGTGCGTCGTAACCGATTTCGCCGCCATCGGTCAGGCGCACCAGCCTGTGCTCGGCGTCGATGCTCGCGGCGGTGACGCCGAGGCGCACCTCGATCCGCTGTTCCGGCCAGAACTCGGCGGTCTCCAGCAGGGTGCGCCGTTCCAGCGCCGTCCCGGCCAGCAGTTCCTTGGACACCATGGGCCGCCGGTACGGCAGCCCGCGTTCGGTGCCGAGCAGCACGATCTCACCGTCGAAGCCCGAGCTCCGCAGGGTCTTGGCGGCGGTGGCGCCCGCGACGCCGCCGCCGATGATCACCATGCGCTCGGTCACGACCGGCTGACCTCGACCATCTCGAAATCCGCCTTGGCCGCACCGCAATCGGGGCAGGACCAGTCCTCGGGGATATCGGCCCAGCGGGTGCCGGGACCGATGCCGTCCTCGGGCCAGCCCAGGGCTTCGTCGTATTCGAAACCGCAGACCAGGCAGCGGAAGAGTTTGTAATCAGTGCTCATGATCAGCTCCTGTTGTCGCGGTGACGGATTCGAAGTCGAGCTTTTCCCGCACGCCGCAGTCCGGACAGCACCAGTCATCGGGCACCGACGACCAGGGTGTGCCCGCCGGAAAACCCTCGCGGGGTGCGCCTTTGGCCTCGTCGTACACGTAATCGCAGACGGGGCAACGGTAGGCGGCCATCACCGGGTCCCGTAGCGGGCGAGCACGCGATCACGCTTGCCGGGCTGGATGTTCACCAGGGTGATATCGCCGTCGTAGTGGTTCAGCACCCGGCGATCCATCACCCGCCGCCACAGTGGCGGGAAGTAAGCCAGGGTGATCATGCTCGCGTAACCGCTGGGCAGATTCGGCGCACCGTCCATACTGCGCAGCGTCTGATACCGACGGGTCGGGTTCGCGTGATGATCGCTGTGCCGCTGCAGGTGGTACAGGAAGATATTGGTGACGATATGGTCCGAATTCCAGCTGTGCTCGGGGGTGCAGCGCTCATAGCGGCCGCTCGCGGTGCGCTGGCGCAGCAGACCGTAATGCTCGAGGTAGTTCACCGTCTCCAGCAGCGCGAAACCGTAGACGGCCTGCAGGACCAGGAACGGGAGCACGATCGGGCCGAAGACCGCGGCCAGCACGCCCCACAGCACCACCGACATGAGCCAGGCATTGAGCACGTCATTGTGAATCGTCCACGGGCGCTTGCCCAGACGGTGCAGTCGCGCCGCCTCCAACTCCCAGGACGAGCGCAGGCTCCCCCAGACGCTGCGGGGCAGGAAGGTCCAGAACGATTCGCCGAAGCGCGAACTCGCGGGATCCTCCGGGGTCGCCACCCGCACGTGATGGCCGCGATTGTGCTCGATGTAGAAGTGCCCGTAGAACGTCTGCGCCAGGGTGATCTTGGAGAGCCAGCGCTCCAATTCGGCCTTCTTATGGCCGAGTTCATGCGCGGTATTGATGCCGACGCCGCCCACCACACCGATGCTCAGCGCCAGGCCGATCTTGGAGATCAGGCTCAGACCGCCGTCGATGCCGAGCCAGGACAGATCACTCGCGGTCCACAGGTAGCAGGCGTACGCCAGGCTCAGCAGCTGGAACGGGATGTAGGCGTAGACGCAGTAGCGGTAGTAGCGATCGTTCTCCAGATACTCCATCACCTCATCGGGCGGATTCTGGCCGTCCGGGCCGAAGAACCGGTCCAGGATGGGGAGCAGCACGTAGACCAGCAGCGGGCCGATCCACCACCAGACGGGCGCGACCGCGTCCCAGCCGAATTGGTTGAAGGCCGCCACCAGACCGGTGGTGAGGAAGAGCGCGGTGGGCGCGATCAGGCCGAACAGCCACAGGTAGCGCTTGCGGTCCCGCCATTGCGGGGACGGGGCCACGGGCGTCGACTCGTCGATTCGAGACGTCGTCATTGTCGATCTCCTTGCATTTACACTTCTTGAAGAAGTGTATTCAGTAGATACACTCTTCGTGAGAATGTCAACGAGCGAGACGAAAGACGTGCTCATGTACCATCACGACGTGGCAGAAACGCCGAACTTCCAGACCGAGATGCGCCAGCTGTTGCGCGAACGCATCATCGACAGCACCCGCGGCATCGTCTGCGCCGAAGGCTGGGGCGCGGTGAACATGTCCCGGCTGGCCAAGGAGGTCGGGGTCAGCCGACCGGTCATGTACAAGGAGTTCGGCAACAAGCACGAACTGGCCGAAGTGGTGATCCGGCGCGAGGTCGACGGCTTCCTGGTCGGCATCGCCGAGGCCGTGGCCGTGCACCCCGAGGACGTTCTGGCGGGTTTACGCGAAGCGGTCGACTACACGCTGCGCACCGGTGCGGACAACACCCTGCTCAAGGCCGTGCTCGCGGGGCGCACCGCACCGGACACCGCACTGCTGCCGGTCCTGATGACCGAGCCCGAACCCGTGCTGGGGCGCGCCATCGAGGCGGTCACCGCACTGGTGCGGAGCCAGTACGGGCTGACCGCGCTCTCGGACACCGAACTGGCCTCGCTGACCGAAACCCTTGTCCGACTGGCCCTGAGCCATTTGTTCCAGCCGACCGGACCCATCGACAAGGCCGTCGATCAGATCATCGTGGTGATCGCGAGCGTGCTGGGTCCGGTGCTGGCGGGCTGACCGCTACCGCAGCGAGGAGATCCAGCGGCGGGTGTCGGCCGGATCGATCACATCGTCGAGTTCCAGCACGGTCGCCGCGGTGAGGGCTTTGCCACTGGCGTAAGCCATCTGGACCAGATTGTCGAAGGCGGTCTGACGGGCGGCCGGGTCCTCGATGGCGGCCAGTTCCTTCGCGAAGCCCAGGCGCACAGCGCCTTCCAGGCCCATACCGCCGATTTCGCCGGTGGGCCAGGCGATCACGAAATTGGGGGCGCGGAACGAGCCCGCCGCCATGGCCTGTGCGCCGAGACCGTAGCCCTTGCGCAGGATGATGGTGCCCCAGGGCACGGACAGGGCGGCGGCGCCGATGAACAGGCGACTGAACTTGGTGACGGTGGCGTGCGTCTCGGCCTCCGGGCCGACCATGAATCCCGGTGTATCGCACAGGGATACGACCGGCAGTCGATGGGCGTCACAGAGTCGCAGGAAGGCGCTGAGCTTATCGGCGGCGGGGGCGTCGATCGCACCGCCGAGATGGTGGCAATCGTTGGCGATCAGGCCGTAGGGGCGGCCTTCGACCCGGACCAGGGCGGTGATGATGCCGGTACCCCAGTCCCGGCGCAGTTCCAGCACCGAATCCAGATCGGCGACGGATTCGATGGCGGCCCGGATATCGAAGGCGCGCAGGCGATCCTCCGGGATCACATGGCGGGCGAGCCGGGGATCCGGTGCGGTCCACTCCGATTCGGCACCCTGGAAGTACGACAGATAGCGCCGGGCCAAGTCGACGGCTTCGGCCTCATCGGCGGCGACCAAGTGCACCACACCGTTTCGGCGCTGCACCTCGATCGGGCCGATGTCCTCGGGAGCGTAGACGCCCAGGCCGCCGCCCTCGATCATGGCGGGACCGCCCATGCCGATATTCGCGTCCGGGGTCGCGATCACCACATCGCACATGCCCAGCAGCGCGGCGTTTCCGGCGAAACAGCGACCCGACACCACCCCGATGAGCGGGGCCTGACCGGACAGCGCGCCCATGGCGCGGAAGGTGGTGACATCGAGGCCGGAGATGCCCGGGTAATCGGTATCGCCGGGGCGGCCGCCGCCTCCTTCGGTGAAGAAGACCACCGGAAGACGCTGGGCGCGAGCGAGTTCCAGCATGCGATCGGTCTTGGCGTGATTGCGCATGCCCTGGGTGCCCGCGAGCACGGTGTAGTCGTAGGACATCACCATCGTGCGGGTGCGGTCGACGCCGAAGCGGTCGGCGTTGATGGTCGCCACGCCGCCGATGAGACCGTCGGCGGGGGTATTGGCGATCAAATCCTCCGGGCTGCGGCGCAGGCGCTGCGCCGCGACCGCCAATGCGCCGTATTCGAGGAAGCTGTCCGCGTCCACCAGATCGGCGATGTTCTCGCGAGCGGTCCTGCGGCCCAGGCGATGTCGTTTGGCGACCGCCTCGGGGCGGGATTCGTCTTGCCCCACCAGATGCCGGGCGAGCACCTCGGCCAGATCGGGGCGGATCGAATCCAGGTCCACCGCAACGGCATCGGCGTGCTCGCCGTCGTGATCGGCTTCGACCCACACCAGCAGGGGTGCGTGCGGATCGATCACCGCGCCGGGTGCGGTCAGTTGCCGGACCACCCGCAGCGGCTGTTCGGCGCGCAGCACATGCTGCATCTTCATCGCCTCCAGCACAACGATTTCCGCACCGGCGGGCACCACCGTGCCGGGCTCGGCCAGCGAGACTACGGTGCCGCCCATCGGGGAGCGCAGCGCCTGTTCGTCCCCGGCCAGGTCGACCGCGCCGGTTACGACGGCGACCTCTGGTCCGGCGTGCGGCGGCGGGGCGAAATCCGCTGCTCTGGAGACGAATTCGCCCACCAGGCGCTCGTACCAGGATGTCGAGACCGCACCCGCGCCAATGAGTTCGTCCAGTACTGCGCGCTGCACGGCCAGATTCGTCTCGACACCCGCGATCACCGTCTCCGCGAGCGCGTCCGCGGCCCGGCGCAGGGCAGCGGGATACGACGGTCCGCGCGCGATGATCTTGGCCAGCAGCGAATCGAAGCGCGGGTCCTGCCGCATACCGATCCCGGCGGCCGTATCCACCCGCACCCCCACCCCGGTCGGCGCGGCGAACTGCGTGAGCGTCCCGGTACTCGGCAGCACTTCCCCACCGGCCGTGACGATTTCGGCGTTCACCCGCACCTGCACGGCGTATCCGCGCGGCGCGCTCGCGGTCAGCTCCAGATCGGCCAGACTCCGGCCGCGCGCCAACTCGAATTGAATCGCGACCACATCCAGGCCGGTCACCTCCTCGGTGACGGTGTGCTCCACCTGCAACCTCGGATTCACCTCGAGGAACCAGCATTCCGACCCGCTGACCAGGAACTCCACCGTGATCACACCCCGGCAGCCCACCGACTCGGCCAGCCGCACCGCATACCCGTGCAATGAGTCCCGCAGTCCCGCATCCAGATTCGGCGCGGGTGCGATCTCGATCAGCTTCTGCTGCCGCCGCTGCACACTGCAATCGCGATCCCCCACCGCGATCGCCCGCTCGCCGTCGGCGATGATCTGCACCTCGATATGCCGGGCCTCGGTGATCAACGCCTCGGCGTACACGGCGTCATTCCCGAACCCCGCCAACGCTTCCGCACGACAGCGCTCATACGCGTCGGCGAGTTCACCGACTTCACGCACCACCCGCATCCCCCGGCCACCCCCACCGGCGGCGGCCTTGACCATGACCCCGCCGGGCCGCGCGGCAAGCAATTCCGCGACCTGTTCCACCGTCGCGTCACCCGCGGTCGCCGGAATCACCGGCAGCCCGGCACGTTCGGCCGCCGCTCGCGCCGCGACCTTATCCCCGAACAACCTCAGCACCTCGGGAGAGGGCCCCACGAAGGTCAGCCCCGCCGCGGCACACGCGGCGGCGAATTCCGCGCTCTCACTGAGGAACCCGTAGCCGGGGTGCACCAGCGCCCCATCCCCCGCCTTATGCGCCGCCCGCACCACCTCGTCCACATCGAGGTAGGCCGCCACCCCGCTTCCGGGCAGCCGCACCGCCTCATCGGCGAGCCGCGCCGCCATCGCATCGGCCTCGTCCCCGGTATGCAGGGCGAGCGCGGAATACCCCTGTTCCCGCGCACTGCGAACGATCCGGACAGCGATCTCACCACGATTGGCCACGACGACGTACATGCCGCCATCCTCGCAGCCGGGAAACGAAACGTGCGTGCAATCCCGCGGGCGGAGTGCCCGCGCGGACTACACGCACGTGGAGAGAATCAGGCCGGGATGCCCATGCCCTGGGCCAGGATCGGCCAGGAGTTGTGCAGGGCGTCATCCCAGTACGGCCAGTAGTGGGTGCCGACCGGGGTGAACTGGTAGGTGGCCGGGATGTTCAGGCCCTCGAGGCGGCCCTTGAGGTTCACGGTGCAGGCGTTCACCGCGCCCTCGATGATCATGCCGAGGCCGAGATTGACCCCGCCCATGACGCCGGGGGCGTTGCTCAGGTAGTACTGCACGTCCGCCGCGACCGGGATACCGCTGCCGCTGGAGACGTAAAGCAGTGTGCCGCGCAGCTTCTCGGCATTGATGACCGGATCGTTGGCGGCCCACAGCGGGCTGTCGTCCGGACCGTACATATTGGTGACGTCGCCGCCGGCCCAGGTTTCGGTGGCCAGCTTGACGAACTGCTTACCGGCCGGATCCGCGATCTGGGCGCAACCGCTGTACGCCGCCACGGACTTCCACAGGCCCGGCTTGGCCTCGGCCAGCTGCAGCACCGAGGTGCCGGAGGTGGACAGACCCGCGAGCGCGTTCAGACCGGTGGAGTGCAGCGCGTCGTCCAGCAGCGGCGGCAGCTCCTCGGTGAAGAAGGTCTTCCACTTGTTCAGGCCCAGACGCGGATCTTCCTTGATCCAGTCGGTGTAGTAGCTACCCAGGCCGCCGATGGGCTGGATGACATTGACCGGCTTATCGGCCAGCCAGTCCAGCGCCTTGGTCTGCGCCTTCCAGTTCGCGGTGCCCTCGCCGCCGTCCAGGCCATTGAGCATGTACAGGTTCGGCGCGGGCGTGGACTCATCGGCCGGACGCTGCACATCGACGGTGATATCGCGGCCCATGGCCTGCGAGTACACCTTGAAATGCCAGGTACGGCCCTCCTTGACGATCGAGCTGATCGCGGAGGGCTTGGCCGCCGGTTCCGCCGAGGCGGTCGCCCCGAGCATGGTCGTGGACAGCGCAGCGGCGAGGGCCACGGCGGAAACCCGGAGGGCGGTCGCGCTGCGTAGTGCGGAGAGCTTCATCGAACAGTCAAATCCAATCCAGTGGACACCGGCGCCCGTCAGTCGACGGGGAGTTCGGTGCCTTCTTCGGCGATCTTGGCGGCTACTTCAGTTGGAAAAACGTTGCGGAACAGGAACAGGTCTCGGCCGAGCTTCCATCCGGGAGCCAGCGCTACCGCATATCGTTCGAAATAGCCGAGTTGTTTCCCCATAAGAATTAGCTGTTCCGGGCCGGATGCGCCACGCCGCTTCCCGAATTCGAGAAGACGGGCGGCGACCACACCCAAATCCAGCTTGTCCAGGCTGCCCGAGAGCACCGGTCCCAGCGCCACCGCGAGCTGTCGCCCGATGGTGGCGTCGTCACCGCTGTCATCGGCGACCAGATCCAATTTGCGCAGCGCCCGGGCCACCGGGCGGAAATCGTTGTCGATGGCGCTGGCGTAGAACAGCGCCCGCACGAATTCGCGCCATTCGGTTTCCATGCGCCCGACAATGCCGAAGTCCAGCATGGCGACCCGGCCGTCGTCGAGCAGCCAGAGATTGCCCGCGTGCACATCGCCGTGGAAGAGCCCGTGCACCGCGACCGATTCCATCCAGGCTTTGACCAGGCGGCGGATCAGCAGTTCCGAATCCGGATGCACGGCGCGGATATCGTCGAAGCGATCGAGCGGCATACCGCGCATGCGTTCCATGCACAGCACGCGCGGTCCGCAGTGCTCCCAATAGACCTCGGGGATGGCGACACTGGTGTTGTCGCCGAACGCGGCCAGATTCTGCCGCGCCCGGGTCTGGTTATCGGCCTCGATAAGGAAGTTGAGTTCGGCGACGGTCGCCTCGTACAGATCGCGAACCACGGCCTGCGCGTTGGCCACTCGCGCGTTCTCGGACCGCTTCTCCAGTGCGCGAGCCAGTTTCATGGCCGCGCGCAGATCCACGATCATGCGCTTGGCGATCTCGGGCCGCTGCACCTTCACCACCGCGGGGCGGCCGTCGGTCAGCACGCACGCGTGCACCTGGGCGATGGACGCCGCCGAGAGCGGTTCATCGTCGAAGGACCGGAACAGCTCCGAAATCGGTTTGCCCAGATCGGCTTCCACGATGGCGCGCGCGTCCGCGGACGGGAACGGGCTCATATCGTCCAGGCAGCGCAGGCAGGCGTCGGCGAGTTCGCGCGGGAAAGCGCCCGGTGACGAGGCGATCAGCTGACCGAGTTTGACGAACATCGGGCCCAGCGATTCGAAACCGTTCACCACGCCCTCGGCCACGGCCTGTCTGCGCTTGGCCTTGCGCAGGCCGCCGCGTAGCACGCTGCGGGTAACCGATCCGCCCAGTACCGCACCCACGATCGCGGTTCGGCGCACTTCGGAGAACCCGAAGGTGTCCAGATCCGGCCGGATCACCTCGGGCGCCCCCGCCCGCACAGTCATCGGTGAGCTCACGGGGCGCAGTGTATCTCTGTGCCACCCGGTCGGTCCGCTGTGGTGCCCGGCACAGTCGACACACCCGTTCGGTGGTTAGGACCCCGCTATGCCGGGTACCGTGGCTGGCTGGGCCGCGATCCGGCTCGACACTGATGAAGGCGAAAGGCAAGACCGAAGTAATGACGGGTACAGCGGAGAAGCTGGCGGAACTGCGCAAGCTCCTGGAAATCGCCGAAGAACCTTCGGGTGAGAAGGGCATCCAGAAGCGCCGCGCCAAAGGTATCCCCAGTGCCCGAGAACGTGCGCAGATGCTGCTGGACCCGGGCACCTTCGTCGAAATGGGCGCGCTCATCCGCCAGCCCGGCAACCCCAACGCCTATTACGGCGACGGCGTGGTCACCGGGCGCGGCTATATCGACGGCCGCCCGGTCGTGGTGATCTCGCACGATCAGACCGTGTACGGCGGCTCGGTCAGCGAGATGTTCGGCCGCCGCGTGCGCGCGGTGATGGACTTCGCCTATAACAACGCCTGCCCGGTGGTCTGCATCAACGACTCCGGCGGCGCCCGCATTCAGGACGGCGTGGCCTCGCTGGCCTGGTACGCCATCATGTGCCGCCTGCAGGAGGACCTGTCCGGCTATGTGCCGATGGTCGCGGTCATGCTCGGCAAATGCGCGGCCGGTTCGGTGTACGGGCCCATCAATATGGATGTGCTTGTCGCGACCGAGGATTCGTACATGTTCGTCACCGGCCCGGAGGTCATCAAGGCCGTCACCGGTTCGGTCGTCACCGCCGAGGAGCTGGGCGGAGCGCGTGCGCTGGAGCAGAACGGCACCGTGCACCACGTCGCCAAGACCGAATCCGAGGCCTTCCAGTGGGTCCGCGACTACCTGAGCTATCTGCCCACCAGCTGCCTGGAGCAGCCGCCGGTGGTCAACCCGGGTCTGGAGCCCGAGCTCACCGATACCGATCGCCAGCTCGACAAGCTCATGCCGGATCTGGACAAGACCGGCTATGACATGCACGAGGTGCTGCTGCGCATTTTCGACGACGGCGAATTCCACGAGATCAGCGCGAAAACCTCGGCGAATCTCATTACCGGGTTCGCGCGTGTCGACGGCCGTCCGGTCGGCGTGATCGCCAATCAGCCGCTGGTGCTCGGCGGCGCGCTCGATGCCGCGTGCTCGGATAAGGCCGCGCATTTCATCCGGCTCTGCGACGCGTTCCATATTCCGCTGGTTTATGTCGTCGACACCCCGGGCGTGTTGCCGGGCGTGGACGAGGAGCGCAATCACGTCATCAAGCGCGGCGGGCGCATGTTCCGCGCGCTCATCGAGGCCACCGTGCCGATCGTGACCATCGTGACCCGTAAGGCGTACGGCGGCGGGTACGCGGTCATGGGCTGCAAGCAGCTCGGCGCCGATATCAGCCTGGCCTGGCCGACCGCGCGCCTGGCGGTCATGGGCGCGGAGTCCATGATCCCGATCGTGGGCAAGCGTCAGCTCGAGGCGACCCCGGAGCAGGATCGGGAAGCCGTGCGGCAGGGCATGATCGACTTCTACAACGCCACCGTGGCGACCCCGTGGACGGCGGCCGAGCGCGGCTATATCGACGCGGTCATCGAACCCTCGGCCACGCGGCTGGAGATCCGCAAGGCATTGCAGCTGCTGCGCGATAAGGATGCGGTGCGCAAGCCCAACCCGCGCAAGCACAACCTGTTCCCGATGTGATCCGGGAGTGACGAGCCGAACCGCCCCGGTCATCACGATCGGGGCGGTTCTCGTTTCAGCATTCGTTGGGCGCGGGTTCGCCGCCGAGTCTCGCGCCGAGCCAAGCCAGGGATTCCGGATACCCGGTGAAGGCGGCGATGATGTGCTCGCCGATCACACTGCGATAGATCGCGGTCGCCCCCAGCGCGCACTGTTCGGCGTAGAGGTTCTTCGCCCCTTCCGCGGGCACCCAGAATTCCTGCTCACCGTTGTAGATGTACAGCGGCACAGCCGATTTCATACCGTCCATACGGGTGATCGAATAGATCTGCTGCGCCAGCGGACTGTGCAGCGGATCCGGGAAATCGGCGGCGGCGTCCATGGGCAGCTGCAATAGTCCGGGCACGCCGAAGGAATCCATACAGGAGTCCTTCATGACCAGCGCCACCCACTGCGCCAGTTTGTTCATATGCGCCAGAATCTCCGGCCGCTCCCGGCCGATGGCGAAGGTGGCGGCCATGAACACCCCCGACGCCAGATTCGCGTTCATGCTGCGCGCCAGGATCTCGTAATCGGCGGGCACGCCGCCCATGGCCGCACCCACCACCACATCGGCCAGTTCGGGCGCGTAGTCGGCCATCAATTTGACCGCGCCCTTGGTGGCGATCGCACCGCCGGAATAGCCGATCATTCCGAATCGACTGGCGCCGAACTCATTCGGCATGGAACCGCGCACCGCGCGAATCGCGTCCAATATCGCGTGCCCGGCCACATACGGTTCGGCATAGGCCATGCGCGGACCCTCGTGGTCGGTGATCAGCACCGCGTAGCCGCGCAGCAGCGCCAACTGGGTGGTCGGCGGCAGATATTCGGCCAGATTGGTCAGATTCGAATAGCCGTGCGCCAGTGTGTAACTCGGATTGCAGTCGCGGCCCAGCGAATTGATCGGCAGATTGTTCACCACCACCGGCCGCTCACCGTCGCCGCCCCACTGTCCGAGCGGGAGCACCAGCGAGGCGATGGCGTACGAGGCCGCGCCGTGCGCGTCGGTGGTCCGGTATTTGAGCTGCACCACCTGGCGCACCGGCATGAACAGCGCGGGGCCGCCGGTGTTGGTGACATCCCGCCAGGCGATCAATTGCCCGGAGCCGAAATCCTCCAGCCGAGCGGGCCATTCGTCAACGAATCCGTCGCCGATGGGTGAGGGCATGGTGGCGGCGCGCAGAGCCGCCAGTTCGGGGGCGAGCCCGCCCGAGTCCACCAGCGGTGTGGCGGGCGCGATGGGCAGTGCGGGCGGCGGCACCACCGAATCGACCCATTGTTGAAATGCGGGGAGCAACCCGGAAACCGGGGAAGCGGATGGGGGTGCATCGGCCGGTTGGGCGTGCGCGACTCCCGCGAATCCGCCGAATATCAAGACGGCAGCGACAATTCGCAGAACGGAGAGCAAGACACCCCCAGCGGAATTCGTGGGCTCGGCGGACCTGGCGAGCGTAAACCCGGTCCGGGTGGCGACACTCCGGGGTGGTCTGTTCGAAGCCGCATCGATACCACACTGTGTCGATCGACTCGTGCGTGTCGCCGAAACGACTACAAAATGTGGCTCTGAGCGTGGAATCCGCTGTCAGGCGCCCGGGCCGCGCGGACGGCAGAATTCGACCGAAACCGGGTATCCCCCGCTCGCGGCGTCGAACGGACTCGATTGCGCGGCGAGATTCTCGGTGATGGTGTGCAATACCTGCCAACTGAATCCGTTTTCGTCGAACGCATCGCTCCCGAGGGCCACCGCGGCCATTCGAACTCGCATGCGCTCGGCATCGAATTCGAATTCGCAATCGACACAGCTGTCCGGTATCGCGCCGATAATCAGCGCGGTCGCCACCTCGTCCACGGCCACGCGAATATCGGTCAGTTCGTCGAGGGCGAAATCACCGATGAGAGCGACCGTTTCGGCGAGGGCGCGCAGCATGATCAGCTGGTCGAGTTCGGCGGGCACCCGAACGCCCACCGTGCCGGTATCCGCCGATGACCGGGTGATCGGATCGCCCATACCTGTCTCCGTCCGCTCCGAACAAGCACTTCATCGGCGAAACGTCGATCGCATGAATTTCCACCGGATAACCGCGTCCGTCATCGTCATCCGGTGCGATACCCGGTCGAGATCTGCCGAAACGTCTGCGTGGCAGATCAATCCGATGGCAGCCGTTCATGCACGGTCAGCAGCAGATGATCGAAGCGGGTACGCAACTCCACCGCCGCGCCGCCCATTTCCGTCGCATCGGCGATCAGCCGCTCGGAGAGCGTGCGGAGTTTGGTGTTGGTCTCCTGGGATCGCCAGGTGAGCACCCGGAAAGCCTGTTCGGCATTGATGCCGTACACCAGCATGAGCGCACCCTTGGCCTGTTCGATGACCGCCCGGGCGCGATAGAGTTCGGGCAGCGCGTCGTCGAGGGTTTCCTGCCGGTGTTCGGCCAGTGTGCCGGTGACATCGATGTAGTAGCCCGCGGTGCCGATCACCCGGCCGCGCTCATCGACCATATGGTCGCCCACCACGATCACATGATGTTCCGCGCCGCCGGTATCGAGAATGCGGTGGCGGCTGCAGAACGGCTCCTGATTCCGCACCGCGCGGTCCAGCGAGGTGGCGACCTGCTCACGATCCTCGGGGTGTTTATGCATGAGCAGCAATTCGGTAGTCGGCACGACGGTTCCGGGCGGATAGCCGTGCATGGCGGCCACCTCATCGGACCATTCCCAGCGCTGATCCGCGGACCAGAAGCGAAAGCTGCCGACATGCTGCCGGTGGCCGCCCACCACCTGTTCCAGCGCCGGCGCCGCGCTGCGGTGTTCACCACCCGGGATCACCAGATGATTATCGGCCGCCGGGTGTGCGCGCGGAGCGGATCGGCGACAGCGGAACCGGAATCGCTGCGCCGCTTGCCGATTCAGCTGCGCGAGGTCATCACCGCGTCGAGTTGCGCACTGCTGATCTGCCGCGCCGCGTTCGACACCGAGGTGACCATGCAGCTGCCGAACGCACCGCGCCGATCGAACAGCGTGGCCACCCCGACCGCCATACCGCGTTCGCTGAAGTGACTGTCGGCCTCGACGCCGATCTGCGCGCCGTCCGGCATGCGAGACAGCGCCAGGGTCATATCGGTATTGATGAAGCCGATGCCGGCATCGCCCCAATTGGTCATCATGCTGGTGGCCTCGCCGACCAGGGCGGCGCGGGTGAACGGGGAGAGTTCCTCGCCGGTGATCACGCGCATGGGGCTCTGCCAGGTGCGCTTGCGCGCGGTGTTCTCGTGCTCGGTGGGCACCGAGGACCAGTAGCCCGGTTCGGCATCACTGCTGAACAGTGGGATCTGCGGCAGGTCGGTGGCGGGCGCGATATCTAATGCCGGTGGCAGCGGCTCGAATTCGCGATGCCAGAGGGATCCCGCGGGCTGTTCGGAGGGTTGCAGCAGCACCACCGAGGCGCGCGCGGCCATCTTGCCACCCTGCATGACCGCGACGTCCGCGACGCGAATGCGTTTACCGTCGCGCACCCGGACCATCGGGGTGGTGGTGTGCTCGAAACGCGCGGCACTGAACATATCCACGGTCAGGCGCACCGGTACGAAACCGTCGGTGGCGTGCTCGCGCTCCAGCTCCCGGGCCATCAGACCGCACAGCGCCGGGCCGACCACCTGGGCCGCGGACCATTGACTGGCCGCGATCGGTGTAGGTACGAACCCGCCGTCCACCTCGTCGAAATACGCCGGCACATCCACCACGGGTCCACCTGTCCAGTTCCGTTGATCAAACCACTGTTCCCAGACCTAACACAGGGATGGAACCGGTTTCAATACGACGGCCCACCGGCGGCCGGTGGCATTTCCCACAACCGGCCCGGATCGGCCGGGCTCAATCGAGCAGGACCGGGCGCAGCCGGGTGGTGTAGACGCCCGCGCGGTCGAGGGCGTCGGTCGCGGCGGTGAGTTCGATTTCCGCCTCCTCGAAGACCTCGCGTGCACCGGCGATACAGCGGCCGGGGGTGAGCAGCGCGGCGATGCCGTCGGTGTCGACGAGCATGCCGGACTCGCCGAGGGCGGCGCAGTCGGCGCGCAGTTCCGCGACGCGTTCGCGCAGCGTGGTCAACTCGCGCAGCAATTGTGCGCGGCGGCTCTCCAGACTGCGCGGATCGGTCATGAATTCCAGTGTGCCGCAAGGACGCACGCTACGCACGCGATCATGAAAATCGCCCGGCGGTGGTATCCGCCGGGCGATTTCGGTTATCGATCACGTCATTGTGTACGCGGGCGCACTAGTCGCGCTGATGCGCGCGCTCGCGCTGCTTGTCGACTTCGGCCTGGGCGCGGGCCTTCTCGGCCTCGGCTTCGTGGGCGGCCGCCTCCCGCTGGGATTCGGCCTTGTCCTGCTGGGCCTGGCCTTCGCCGCGCAGTGCGTCATTGCCGAAGACGGTGCCGGCGGCCTCTTTGACTTTGCCCTTGGCCCCCTCTACGACTCCTTCGACGCCTTCCTGGAAACCGCCCTTTTCGTGCTCGGACAAGAGAAACACCTCCACAGTGTCGGTATTACCTGACAATGCGGCGGTACCCGGGCCCCGGAGGCCGAAACACCGGGCGCCGCAAGGTGACTCGTGTCGATTGTCACCGCACGGGCCGTGATTGGCCCGTGCCACCGCGGGTATCCCGCTGTAATCGGCGGCCGCGTCGCCACGGAAAGGGTTGCGACCATGACGGGAGACCGGGGGAATTCGGGGGACGAGATTCACGACGGCCCCGGACTCGCCCTGGCCACCGCCGGAATCGTGGCGGTCGCGCTGACCATGATGGTCGCCGGATACGGTTTCACCGGCTGGGCGATTCTCAGCGGGCTGGCGGGCGGGCTCTGCCTATGGACCGGAATAGCGATGATTATCGCTGAACAACGGCATCGGGCGCACTCGCGCGACGATCACAATCGTTCCTGACGATCGCCCGGAAAAGTTAGCTCGCAAACTTTTAGCATCCCGAAATCCCTGGTGGCCGTACATATTCGAGGTTGCAGATGTACTTGCATCTGCGCGCAGCACGGTCATAGACTCGAGTGGCAAGGCACCGTAGGGGACAACCAGGGAGCCGAGCGGTGGATCACCGGCGATTCCGCGCCATCGGTTTAACCCTCGGCTTGGCATCAGGGGCGTTCTAATGAATCAGCCAATCAACCTCAGCCGACTCGGGTTTGCCGATAGAACCCGGCCGGAGCAATCATGCTCACATGAGACGGCAACCGCTTTCGTCATTCATCAGGTCGAATCCACTGGAGCGGCCACTCGGTATGATTTTGATATCGAGCGAATAGTCACCACCGCGCACGCGATGGTGAACGACTGGGATCTGCACATGATGCAGCCGGAAGCGTTCTGGCGTATCGCTTCCAGCTTTATCAGGCAGTAGTTCCGGGACGAACAAGAGAACATTCGGCATACGCAGGCAGGGGCCCCCAAAAGGGGCCCCGCAGCCTGTATCCGTAAGTTCCTATTCTCCGATCAGAGCGCGTCGGCGATCTCCGCCAGCAGTTTGCGGGAACGCTCCGGCGCTTCGGCCTGCACACTCAGTTGATCCATGACCTGGCGGTAGAGCTCCAGATCCGCCCGGCGGTCCAGATAGAGCGCGCTGGTCAGCTGCTCCAGGTAGACGATATCGGGCAACTCCATCTCCGCGAAGCGGAGCATTGTGAACGAACTGCCCGCTGCCGCATGACCTCCGGCCGTGTACGGCAGGATTTGAATGGTCACATTCGGCAGCTTCGACAGTTCGATCAACTGATGGATCTGATCGCGCAGCACGGCCGCGCCACCCACCGGACGATGCAGCACCGCCTCGTCGAGCACGGCCCAGAAGCTGGGCGCGCTCGGGCGGGTCAGCAGTTCCTGACGGTGCCGGCGCAGCGATACGCGCCGCTCACCGTCTTCGTCATGGCCGAGTGCGACGATGGAGCGGGCGTAATCGGGGGTCTGCAGGAGGCCCGGAATCAGCTGTCCCTCATAGGTTCTGATGGACTTGGCCGCATACTCCAGGCCGAGGTAGGTCTCGAACCACTGCGGCAGCAGGTCGCTGTAGCGGTGCCACCACCCAGGCTCATTCGCCTTGCGCACCAGATCCAGGAACTGTTCACGCTCTCCGAGATCGTCGACCTTGTAAAGGGTCAACAGGTCTCGGATATCGCGCTCCTTGAATCCAGTCCGCCCGAGCTCGAGGCGACTGATCTTGGCATGGGAGCCGCGGATGTGTTCACCGGCGGCCTCCCTGGTGATGCCGTTCTCTTCCCTCAACTTTCGTAGCTGCCCGCCCACTGCGATACGCAAAGCGGTCGGGCCACGGTCTACGACAGCGGAATTCGCCCGACCGTGAGGAACGGGTTCTGCGATCATGGGGTCCACTCCGATGCTCGGGTTTTCCGGCAGTGGGCCACAACCGCAACCGCAACGTCGCGTTCCACCGCGCCGATTGCCAATGCTACCGCTCAGAGAGCGAGATCGTCGAACTCTCCGCTCTTGGCGCCCAACAGGAAGCATTCGATCTCGGGGCGGGTGTAGACCAGTACCGATCCTTCCGGATCACGAGAGTTTCGCATGGCCACCTCGCCGTTCGCCAGTTTCGCGAGTTCCACGCAGTTACCGCTCGGGTTGCTGAAAGTGCTCTTGCGCCAAGCGAGTTGAGCGACGTCCATGTCGATACGGGTTGCCGGATTGTCCATCATTTCAGACTCCTTGCCAGTACCACCCGTGAGTGGTGTCCCAGTACTTGCAAATGTTCGGTCAAATGTTCTTACAGTTGCAACCGCAAGTAGAACGATAGCACGCGGGTAGCCCGCCATCGATCCCTTGATTTCCGTGAATCCTTTGCAACACAACACCTTTGATCTTGGTCAACGGCGTGGCGATGCGAAGTTGTGAAGAAATTCAGACATTTCATACCGTACGGTCTGCGTCGTAAACGCTTGTGACGTCATGGAACTCGTGCAGGGCAATCTCTGGCGAACACCCCGGACATCCCCCGAGTCAGGCAAAGCGGATGCTCGAATCGACAGCACCCATCCACTGACGGGCGGAATAGCGAACAGTTGCCGGTCGCCCGCGGCCGCCCCCGCGCGGTATGGCAGGGTGGCCGCAAGGTCCCCGCCACCATTCCGGACATTTCGTCACAGTGGCGGATAACGCGTAATCCCATACGCCACAACAACACCGAACCGGACCAATCCCACCGACACGCGTGCTCGAACGTACAGATGTACTTGCATCTGCTCCTTGCACCCTCATAGACTTCGGAACAACCATTCACCCTCGGCCAGAGGCATCCAATGACACAGATGCTCGCCCACAGCACCGATCTCTCCGGTGACGACTGCGATTACGAACCGCGCGGTCTGAATTATCGCCGGGCCCGGACCATCCTGCGCGCACATGATCAACACTTCGCGTGCCGGCAGTATCTAGCGGCCATCGCCTATCTCTCCGCGGACAATGACGTGGACTGAATGCTTGCCCGGGTGACGCGGAACAACTGAATTCTCTTGCGCAATACGGGCTCCGGCGGGTACTCCGGATAGGAAACCGCCGTCACGTGGAGAGCGCCGAGATGATTCTTACTACCGCGCACGACCTGTTGACCCAGGACTATCTGGCCCAAGTCTTCAACCCCACGCCCGAAACCCCGCCTGTCGCAGACAAATTGCTGCGCCTGGTTCGGTATTTCACCTGGTTCGTCCTATTGGCCGGGGTGCTCGCCATCATCTACGCGGGCGGCCGATTCGCCTGGGAGAAGTGGAGCGGCGGTGCGCTCACCGCACCGAAGCAGATTGCCGGGGCACTGGTCGGCGGCGTCATCGCGACCAGCGCGGGCACCATCATGAACGCCGTCATCGGGCAGTAGCGCGGCTCCCGGAACCTCCGCACAGCACAACGCCGGGCCGGTCCTGTCGTCTCAGACAAGACCGGCCCGGCGTTCGTCTATCCGCCCGGACCTACGCCGTCGCGGCGTGCACGGTCTCCTCCACCTCCGGAATCGCACCGGACAGTTCTTCGAACCGGGCGATCACCTTCTGGTGGTAGAGGCCGAACAGATCCTCGAACAGCGCCAGCTGCGCTTCGCTCGGCCCACTGTCCGATTCCCAGACCGCGACCAGCGCGCGCCAGACCAGCACATGCAGGTCCGGCGATACCGCGAAGTAGGCGTCCACCGCCTCGGGCACCTCGAGAATCATCTCGCCGATGGAATTGAGCACCGCGCGCTGCATACCGTGCCCGAGCGCGGTGAGCAGTCGCCGCAGCAGGTTCAACTCGATGCGCAGCATGCGGTGCGGATCCGGATCCGCGCCGCGCGCAAGGGTTTCCAATTCGTCGATATCGGCCTTGAGTTCGCTCGGATCGACCGCGCGTTCACTGCCGGTGTAGGCGAGCAGCGCCTCCAGGGCGATACCGCGCTCCTCCTCGACGATATTGCCGAACATCTCCGCGGCCACCTCGGGCTCGGGCATGGAGAGCCGGAACAGTCGCCGGTACACATCCACACCGCCCTCGGCGCGCACATCGCGGATCACGAATCCCTTACCGCGATGCGCGTCCACGAAGCCGTACGACTCGAGCCGTCCCAGAATCAGTTGCGCCGTCGCACGATTCAGATCGAACTCGTCGGCCACCTGTCGAACGGACGGCATGAGTCCACCGGGCGTGTACTGCCCGGATGCCACCCGCCGTGCCAATTCGTCGGCGACGTCGGCGACGACCGTCCGGTCTCCCATCGTGTCACCTCTCCACATTCTGATTCACGTCCCAGACAGTGTATGTGTTCAGTCGGACAACTGCACAAGTGTTCGCACTGCCCATATCAGCCAGTGACACAATCTTGTCGGTCTAGGTACTGCCGGATTTCGCCAATAGGTCCGAAATAGTGACAAAGGTGTAGCCGCGCGCCTTCAATCCGGCGGCGATCAGCGGGATGGCGGCCAGGGACGCGGCCCCGGATTCGTACATGGCGTGCAACAGGATGATCGACCCCGGCCGCACCTTCGCCAGCGTCTCGGTCACGATCTGCTCGGTGGTCGGCCGCTTCCCGGAGTCGGGTTCCACATCCCACATGACCGTGGTGCGGTCGTGGTCGGACAGGTACATGGGCAGTCCGAAGAGCTTCTTGCCATTGGGCGGACGCACCGTGACGGTCCCGCGGTAACCGGTCTTCGCGATTTCGGCGTCGGTGCGCTCGATTTCATCACGCACGGTGCCCGGCCCGACCAGAATCATCCGCCGATGCGTATAGGTGTGATTACCGATCTCATTGCCCGCCCGCGCGATTGCCGCACCCTGGTCCGGATGCGCGGCGAGTTCGGAGCCGATGAGATAGAAGGTGGCCGGAATTCCGGCGTCCGCCAGGGCTTTCAGCAGCTGCGGCGTGCGTTCGGTCGGCCCGTCGTCCAGGGTCAGCGCGACCACGGGCTGATCGGTGTCCACCCGGGGGACGATTCGCCCCGCCACCTGATAGGTGCGCGAATTCATCAGTACATAGAGCCCGGCCGCGGTGAGCAATAGGACGACCGCGCCCAGGGCGGAACCGAGGAACAGCTTGCGGCGCATGCGAAATCCTTACGCGTCGTGATCGGTGACGGTCCGCTCCAGGTTCGCGCCCCAGTGTCCGGCCCACTGCCACAACGGTTTCAGCGCCGTCCCGAGTTCCTTACCGGCGGTGGTCAATTCGTATGACTTATCCGCCTTCTTGACCACCACGCCGGCTTCGGTCAGGCGCTGCATGCGCACCGAGAGCATGCTCGACGAGCAATTGCCCATGCGGCGGCGCAGCTCCAGGAATCCGAGCGGGCCGGGTTCGAGTTCCCAGACCACGCGCAGCATCCAGCGCTGGCCGAACAGTTCCATGGCGGCCAGTGCGGGGGCGGGCGGTTCGCTTGCGCTTCTCATTCAGAACCACCATATTGATTCTAAATCAGAAGCACTCGTCGGGGGTTGGAGGAACGGATATGAAGCGAATCGTGTTGATCACCGGTTCATCTCGCGGCATCGGCGCGGAGACGGCCCGGGTGCTGGCGGCGCGCGGCGACCACGTCGTGGTCAACTACCGGGAGAAGCGCAAGCGGGCCGAAACCATCGCGGCGGAGATCCGGGCCGCCGGTGGCAGCGCGTCCACCGCGGGCGCGGATATCGCGGACCCGGGCAGCGCGACCGCGCTCATCGACGGCGTCGTAGCCGAATTCGGGCGGCTGGATGTGCTGGTCCTGAACGCCTCGGGCGGTTTGGAACGCGATGCCGCACCCGATTACGCCATGGCACTCAACCGGGACGCCCAAGCCCACCTGACCCGCACGGCACTACCCCATCTACCGCGAGGCGGTCGCCTGGTCTTCGTCACCAGTCACCAGGCCCACTTCTCCGCCACCCGCCCGGTTCCCACCGGTTATGAACCCATCGCCGCCAGCAAGCGCGCGGGTGAAGACGCCCTGCGCGCCATGGTCCCCGAATTCGACAGTCGCGGAATCACTTTCACCGTGGTGTCCGGTGACATGATCGACGGCACCATTATCGTCCGGCTGCTGGAACGCCGTGATCCCGACGCCGTCACTGCCCGCCGCGATCAGGGCGCGCTCCCCACCATCGAGGATTTCGCGACCGCGATAGCCGACGCGACCATCGCTCCGGCGCCGGACAACCACACCGTCTACGTCGGCGGCCAGGACTTCCCACTGCTGACCCCGGCACCCTGACCCCGCGGTGCGGCGTGGCGGAGGTGTCAGCGGGCGTCGGCCGCCAGTCCGATCCCGAGGCCGATCAACACGGCGGCCAGCGCTCGTTCGACGCGCTGCCGGATCTCGGTGCGCCGCAACCAGGTTCCCGCCCGATCGGCGGCCAGGACGATGCCGACGCACCACAGTGTGTCGATCACCAGCTGGATGGCGGCCAGAATGATGACGGTCGGCAGGACCGGGCCGGTGCTGGGCAGGAATTGCGGCAGGATCGTCAGCCCGAACACCGCGGCTTTCGGGTTGGCGGCGATCGAGACCAGTGACGCGCGGAAAGCCGCCGCCGGGGTGTGCCCGCCCGGCAATACCGAGGTGAGCGCGGTGCCGAACGCCTGCTCGGCCTTCGAACTCCGCGCGCTGCGGGCACTGCGCCAGGCTTGAATCCCCAACCAGATCAGCATGGCCGCGCCGAGAATATGAATTCCCACGCTGAGCACCCGGTTCGCGACCAGCAGCGCAGACAACCCGGCCCCACCGGCCAGCGTCCAGCCGAATACGCCGATCTCGTTTCCCGCCACCGCCGCCAGCCCGGCCTTACGGCCGTCGCGCACCGAGCGCTGCAGGAACAACGCGGTGGCCGGACCCGGCAGGGCGGCCAGAATCAGACAGGCGAGCATGAAGGCGGGAAGGACCTGGACCCAGTGCGGCATCAGCCGATGCTGACAGGTGCGCCCGCACGCCGCCACCCGTTTCGACGGCCGGGCGGGAGTACGTTCGGGTTGGGATAGGTGGAGCGGAGGAGGTGCGCGGTGGTGGATGACGTGGAGAAGCGATGGCGGCATCCGCGAACCCTTCGGCGGGCGGCACGCTATGTACTGATCGTGCTGGCGCTGGCGGCGGTGGTGGGTGCGGGGGCCACGGTCTGGGCCGCCGCGCGGGAGCGGTGTCTGGACGCGGACACGATGCTCTGTGACAGCGCGTCGAAATTGGCCGTCGGGCTGGGTCCGGGGCTGGTGTTGCTGTTCGGCGGCATCGGGGCGTTCGTGCTGACCCTGCGGGAGTGGCGGGCCGGTGGGGCCTGGCCGATCTGGCAGGGAGCCGGATGGTTCCTTTTCACGCTGATGGTCGCGTATCTGGCCATCGCGGGTGGGTCCGCCTGACCGCTCAGAGGGGACAGCGCGCCGTGCTGTCCGCGGAGACATCGTGATGGTCGAACGGGGTGCCGTGAATACCGACCCGAGCGGCCAGGAATTTCGCGACCTTGATATTGCGCTCCCAGAACGGATCCGAACCCGCCGTGCGGCGCGTCATGCGGCGGCGGGCACCGGGTAGCCGATCATCGAGTGCGCGCAGGCGTACGGCAACGGTGGTCGCGACCGCCGTCGCGTCCATCCACGGCCGGACCGGGACATCACGAAGCGGGGTGTCCGCCAACAGGGTTCGCACCAGCGGTTCGCTGCTGTAGAACGCCAGCGCCCCCACCATCGGCGCGGTGGCCGCGATGCGCGCCCGGCCCGGCAGCGATCGATCGGCGAAGACGCGGGTCGCCGCGCCTGCCATGGCGGCGGTGCGCTCGGGGGCGACACCGGCGGTGGCGACCATATAGTCGACCATTTCCATACCTTCGGCGGCCGAGCGCGGGATGAGCTCGTCGGCAACGCCGAAACAGTGCGCGATATAGGCCCAGTAGTGCATGACGGCATCGAGTTGCGCTGTGCTGCAGCGCCTCCCGTGCACGTGATCGAAGCAGATCGGGGTCAGGCCGAAGGTGACGGCCGCGCCCATCGTGGTGGCATTGGAGATCGGATTGCCGTGCAGTGCGAAATGCTCCGCGCCCCAGCGGCGGCGCAGCATGGCCCGGACCTGGGCGTGCATGAGCCGCACCCGCACGGTGTCGTGCAGGATCGGTGAGCGGCGTTCCAGGGCACCGGGTTCGGTGACGCTGCCGAACCACACCGAGGTTTCGAGATTGCGGCGGTAGGGATCTCGTACGAAGCGCCCCGTCTCCCCCACCGCCGAGGCGACTTCCGCGCCGACGAAGGTGCCCATGAAGTCCTGGACGCCCATGGCCATTTTCCCGGCGGTGGATACGTTGACCCAAAGCCGCCGTCCGTATTCCCACAGGTCCGGGTCGTACCAGTCCGGCGGATTGTCCACGCTCGCGAAGAGATTCACGAGTTCGGCCGGCGGATCGTCGACGCTGTCGATGCCGTGCGCCAGCGCCCGATTCAGCATGCGCCGCCCGCCCGCGGTACCCAGTCGGCGGAAGGCCGCCACCACCTCGTCCATGGGTTCATCGCCCTGCCAGAGGTGATCGGCCATGAGCCGGGTGCGCGGTGTCTCGCGGGGCTCGCGGAATACCGGCATCCACGGTGAGAGCATGGCCCTACGCGGTTCGTACCAGAGGTCCGAGGCCACCGCGCGTCGCGGCGGCGGCCGCAGCGGCATGCCCGCGCGGTAGTAGTAGTCGTAGGGGTGCGTGGTCGCGGGCTGGGGATCGGTCTGTGGCCGCATTGCTCAAAACCCTGTCAGCTGACGGAATGTGGTGACCGCGTCCGCACCGGAATCGGCGTGGACCGGGCAGTAGTGCTTGGGATCGGCGCGATGTTCGGGTGCGGGCCAGAGCGCCCGGGGCGCTTCCGGCGGCGGTAACCCGCCCGGCCGTTTCCCGGCGGCGCGGCGGCGTGCGGCGCGAATGCGCGGGAACGCGTAGTTCACCTCGGCCGGGGTGATCCGATTGGCCGCCGACAGGGCCCGGCACAGCCGATCGAAGAGCCATTGATCGCGTGCGGTCCAGGTGAAGCCCATGGTGCGGCGGATGGCGGGATCGCACAGCCCGACGGTGACGAATTTGACCAGTCGCCCGCCGCCGGGGCGAATCAGCTTCTCCCACAGTGGTTCCGGAAGCCGCCGCAGCACCGGGAACGGCGGGACGGGTGCGTGATCGATCAGGTTGAACACATCCCAGGCGGCCCTGGTGGGTTCGAGGGTGTCCCGGCACATATCGCGCCAGTACCGCTGGAAGGCGGGCCAGGATTCCGGCACCACCCGCATGCTCATGCCGTACAGCTCGTACCAGCGGTAGTGCTCTCGCCAGAGTTGTTCGCGTTCCGGGGCGCTCAGCCCGCCCATGAAGAGTTCGGCCGTGCGCAGGGTCTGCACGAAGAACACCGCGTGCGCCCAGTAGAAGGTCTCCGGATCCAGCGCGTGATAGCGGCGGCCCTGTGCGTCGATGCCTTTGATCTCGCGGTGGTATCCGACGATCTCTCGTGCGGTGCGCCGGGCGTGCGGTCCGTCGAAGACCACCCCGAGAATCGGATAGGCCGAACGCAATACGCGCTGATACGGCTCGCTCGCGATATCGGAATGGAATTCCACGCCCGCACCGAGTCCGGGGTGCATGTTCTGCACCATGCCCATGAAGAATCCGGTCGGCGCGTAATACAGCGACCCGAAGATTCGCCATGTCAGCGAGTCCGGTCCCAGCGGTTCCGGTTCGGGGCGCGGGTCGCTTCCGACCTCGGCGTGTGTCACCATGGCCACAGGCTGACACGAATATTTACTCGCATTCAATTCGCATTCCGAACCGCAGTGGAAATGACATGCCACCGAAACGACAAGTCCCGAAATCGCCTGCCGCACCCCGGAAAACACCGCGGCAGGATCGCTCGCGCGCCATGGTCGGGCGCATCGTGGACGCAGGTGAGCTGGTGCTCATCGCGCACGGCTACGACGGCTGTTCCACCAATCGGGTCGCCGAGGCGGCGGGTATCAGTCCCGGATCGCTGTATCAGTACTTCCCGAACAAGGACGCGGTGGTGGCGGCGGTCATCGAGCGGTACACCGGTGTGGTCGCCGAGCGGGTGCGCGCCAGGGTGGTGGCGAATATGACACGGGATCCGGAAATCGCGGTGCCCGAGACCATTTCCGAACTCCTGGACGCCCTGGGCACCCATCGCGAACTGCTGCGCGCGGTGGTGGAGCAGACCCCGCGACTGTCCTCCGGCGCGACGGTGCTGGCGTTCGAACAGCAGATCGGCGAATTGGCGCGGCTGGGATTGTCTATGCGCTCACGCGCGGTTCCGCCCGATGTCGATTTCGACGCGGCCGCCTGGATGCTCGTGCGTGCGGTGGAACATCTCACCATTCGGTATCTGCTCGATGATCCGCCGATCCCGCGCGAACGCTTCCTGGCCGATATCACCCGCCTGGTGCTCAATTACTTTCGCGAGCCGCGACCGCGAGCCGAACGCGAGTAATCCGGCGGCACTACAGCGCGAGCAGCAGGTCCACCGCGCGGGCTGCGCTCTGTGCCGCGCTCTCCATGGTGGCGGACCAGTCGGTGCTGGTCCAGTCACCCGCGAGCACGAGCGTCGGGATCGAGGTGCGCTGGCCCGGTCGCAATCCGTCGGTGCCGACCACCTGGGAGAAGGTGGCGCGCGGCATCGGAACCACCTGCGCGTACAGCACTTCGGCGTCCGCGGCGGCCGGATAGTAGCGGCGCAGCAGTGCCATCTGCTCGTCCACCACCTCGTGGCTGGGTTTGTGCACCTGTCCGTAGGCCCCGCTGGTGGTGAGGCAGTACAGCCAGCCGTGTTCGGTGCGGCGCCCGTGCATGCGCTGCCGGTCGAAGACCTGGTCGATGACATCCGCGCCGCCGATCAGCGCCTCCATCGCGGCTTCGGTGCCCAGCGGGCGATCCAGGTACAGGTTGGTGCTGACGATCGGGGTGTACCCCAATTTATCGGCGGCCGAATAGATCTCATCGTGTTCGGGCAGTTCGTCCAGCAGTCCGCCGAGATAGGAGTTGGGTACCGCGCACACCACCGCATCGGCCGCGATGACATCGCCATCGGCGAGCGTCACGCCGGTGACTGCACCCTTCGAGATCCGAATCCGCCGGGCCACAGCGCGATAGCGCACCTGCACGCCGTACCGGTCGAAGACCCGGCGCGCCCCGGTGACGAAGAGCGTATCGAGATCGGTGGTCGGATAGCCGATGCTGACCGCCCGGCGATGCTTGACGCCCAGTCGAATTCCGGTGGCGAGCACATCGGCGAAGACCTTGGCAGATTCCTGTCGCACCGGTTCCGCGGCGATGCCGAGCGCCAGCCAATCCCACAGCGCCTCACGCGCGGTGGCGGGCATGCCGAGCCGCCGGAACCATTGATCGGTGGTGAGATCGGCCAGATCGGCGGGCTGACGCAGACTCTGCCAGCCCATGCGCATGGTGGCCATCGCGGCCCGGGCCCGATCGCCCGCGCTCGCATCGGGGTGCGCGCCGAGTAGTGAACGCAGGGCCTGAAAACCCTTGGTGCCCATGGTCGTGGTGCGCCCACCCGGCCAGCGCAGCACGCCCCGATGCGGGAATTCCACGTAATCGCGGGTGCCGACGCTGGTCAGGTACCGGAACAGGTGGTCATAGCCGCTGGCGATGACATGCTGCCCGTTATCCGGAATATCGTGCAGCGCGGGCACTTCGAGCGCATGGGTGCGCCCGCCGAGCCGGCCGCGCCGCTCCAGCAGTGTGACCTGTTTACCGGCCTCGGCCAGCCACACCGCGGAGGCCAGGCCCGCGAGCCCGCCTCCGATCACCACATACTGTCGCGGATCGTTCATGCGTGCTCCCGGAGCCATTGCCTTCACTGGCAAGGTAGTCCTCCGGGAGCGCCGACATGCCGTGTTCGGCTGAAACGTGTTGCTGTTAAACGCTTTCAGGCTGGGCGTTACGCCGGGTCAGCAGCGGATACGCGGCGCACACCAGCACGCCCCAGACCACTCCGACCACCACCGCGGTGCGACCCGATTCGGTGAAGAACAGCAGCACCACGACCAGCGCCAGGAAGGCCAGGGCCACCGCTGAGGTGAACGGCGCACCGGGCAGCCGGTAGTCACTGGCGGGGAGCGCTCCGGCGCGCACGCGAGCGCGATAGATCATGTGGCACACCAGGATCACGCCCCAGACGAAGATGATGCCGATGGTGGACACCGAGGTGACATACCCGAACGCCTTCTCCGGCGAGAAGTAGTTCACGCCGACGCCGATCACCATGACCGCCGCCGATACCGCGATTCCGGTCGCGGGCACCGAACGAGAGCTCAACTCGCCCAGCCCCTTCGGGGCCTCATCGCGCTGGGCCAGACTGCGCAGCATGCGCCCGGTCGAGTAGATGCCCGAATTGCAGGAGGACAGCGCCGCCGTCAACAGCACGAAATTGATGATGGCCGCCGCGCCCGGAATGCCGATCTGCTCGAACACCTCCACGAACGGACTGCGACCCGAATGGAAGGTGCGCCAACTGGACACCGACATGATGACGATGAGCGCGCCGATGTAGAACAGGCCGATGCGGAACGGCAGCGTATTGATCGCCTTGCGCAGCGTCTTCTTCGGATCGCGGGCCTCACCGGCGGTCACGCCCACCAGTTCCACACCGACGTAGGCGAACAGCACGATCTGCAGCGCCAGCAGGGCCTGACTGAACCCGTTCGGGAAGACGCCGCCGTCGTTCCACAGATTGCTCACGGTCGGGTTGGCGGCGTGGCCGAACCCGAACAGCAGCACCCCGATGCCGATCAGGATCATGGCGATGATGGCGGTGACCTTGATGGTGGAGAACCAGAACTCGCCCTCGCCGAAGAGCTTCACCGACACCAGGTTCGCCACGAACATGACCCCGAGCACCACCAGCGCGGTCACCCACTGCGGGATGTCGAACCAGTACTGCACGTACTTACCGGCCACGGTGATCTCGGCCATGCAGGTGGCGACCCAGACCGCCCAGTAGGTCCAGCCGGTGGCGAAGCCCGCGAAGCGGCCCAGGAATTCATTCGCGTATTCGGCGAAGCTGCCGGTGACCGGGCGATAGGTGAGCAGTTCGCCCAGTGCCCGCATGATGACGAAGATGGCCAGGCCCGCCGCGAGGTAGGCCAGAATGAGTGCGGGACCGGCCTGTTCGATGGCGCCGCCCGCGCCGTAGAACAATCCGGTCCCGATGGCCCCGCCGATCGCGATCATCTGGATGGTGCGCGGGGATAGTCCGCGCGAATAGCCCTCGTCGGTGGTGGCCGCGCCGGTCTCGGTGACCCGCGCCTGCCTGTCCGATGCAGTCATACGTTCCTTCCACGAGCGAGCGGCCGCACCGCTGAGCGGCGTGGTTCACACCGCGTCACGTGGGCCGCGCCGAGCTAACCGGCGGGTTGCCGCACTCGGTCCAACGGCGTGTCACGCTACCGCAGAGGTATCGCGCGTCACAGGCGGCGGGCCGCCAGCGCTGGTGAGGAAGGTGCGGGATCTACCGATCGGTAACCTCAGGCGTCGAGATCGTCGACCAGTTCGAGTCCGGTGACGATCTCGGTCTCGATCCGAATGACATGGTCCATCGGCATATTGATCCACGGGTCCAGCAGCGTCTCGTAGCGCTGGGTCTGTTCGGGATCCATCACCACCCGGGCCACGCCGGTGACGATGACGCTCCAGCCGCGCCGGGTGTGCTCATCGAAGTCGTCGGCCTCGTACGCGACGATCTGCCCGTCACCTCGCAGCAGACTTGCGCCCAGATTCGCCCGCACTACGACAGCGTCCGGTTCGACAATATGGTTCACGGGCCTGATGATCGGAAGTCCGCGACGCGAGAAAACGATTCGGCCGTATTGTGCGCTTGCCAACCGCTCGAGTGAATCGGCAGCCGAGAGTTCGCGCAGCTTTCGTGACCCTTCGCCGCCCATTCCTCCGATTGTGGTCGCTTCTTCGGAATTTGGCCAATTGTGTTGCCGCAACGCAATGTTCATAGGCCGGGCTCAGTGCACCGGAGGCACTTCCACCTGCGCCGGAGCCTTGTCCGTGCGCAGACCTTTCCAACTCGGCATACGAAGCCGGGCGCCCGCGAATTCGCGATACTGCACATCGCCCACCAGGATCGGATCCACCCAGTGCCAGCGGCCCGCCGCGGCTTCCGGCGGCGCCGGGTCGAAAGGGCTTGTGACGACCTCGATTTCATCGAGGGTGCGGCGAATAATGCGCCGGGCGGTCTGGGTGAAGCCGGTGCCGACATTGCCGATGTAGGCGAATCGACCGGTCTCGTCGTATGCGCCGAGGACCAGTGAACCGAACGTGGGGGCCATCGCACCGGTCCCCGGCGTCCAACCGGCAACCACCACTTCGGTAGTGCGCCGCAGCGGTGTCTTGATCCAGGCGGGCGATCGACGGCCGGGCAGATACACCGAATCGACGCGCTTGGACACGATGCCCTCGAGGTGATGGTCGCGAGCCGCATTCAGCAAACTGTCCGCATCCATATCGAGCCAGTGCGGCGGGGCGGAGAGCGGGTCGGTGAACTCCAGTCCGGCCAGTATTTCCCGGCGCGTCAGATACGGCTCGGGCATGGTGTCGCGATCCCCCAGCGTGAGGATGTCGAAGGCGAAGAACCGCACCGGAACCTCCGCGACGAGCTGTTCACCCGGCCGCGCCACATGCATGCGCCGCTGCAGCAGCCCGAAGGAGGGCGCGCCGTCCGGCCGCTGCGCCACGATCTCGCCGTCCAGGATCAGAGATCCCTTACCCGCCAAGGTCTTCAGCGCGGCCACCAACTCCGGATAGGACGAGCCGACGGAGTTGCCGTTGCGACTGTAGAGCGCGCACTCCCGCGCCGCGCACACCGCGATGATCCGCACCCCGTCCCATTTCATCTCCACCGCCCACCCGGGCTCGTCCGGCGGCGTACCGCCGACCGCCAGCATGGGGGCCGGGACACCGGACAGCGGCCAGACCACGGCGGGCCGCTACCCGCGCAGACAATCGGGCAATGGGGACATGCCCCGGAGTTTGCCGCTCGATTGCCATTCCGGGCGGGCGACCCGCCGGGAGCGATCCCTTCGTTACCGCGTCACCGCGCTACTGGGCCGAGATGCCCTGCTGACGCAGCACATCCAGCACCTCGCCGTAGCTCAGCGAGGAGTTCACGGTGAGGGTCTGCGAGGACTTGTCGGCGTTCACCGCACTGGTCGAGTCCATCCCGCGCAGTGCGCGTTCGGCCTGATCGGCATCGGCGGAGAAATGCGGGAGTTGGAATGTGTAGGCGCTCATACTGTCTGCCTTCCGGGTGGATTTCGCGAACACTTCCGCAATGACCGGCGAGCCGCCCGGCAAACCCCGGCGCGTCGCCCAGCCAAACCCGGACAACCCCGCGTCCTGCGGGTTTGTTGTGCCGTACCGCGGGAATAGCGACAGTATGTTCACCATCATCGGGCTCATCGCGCTGGTCGCGGCCGTGGCCGTAGGGGTCGCGGGGATAGTCGCCAACAGCGGCGGAAGCCATCTGCTCTCCGGCGGTTTCACCGTCTTCGGTCATAACTACACGGGCTCCTCGGGCCTACTTTTCGCGTACGGCATCCTCATCGGCGCCGTCGGTACCTGCGGGCTCATCATGCTGCTGGCGGGCACCTGGACCACCTCCCGCCGCGGTATCGCCGCACGCCGGGACCTGAGACAGTCGCGGCGCGAAATGGCCGCCGCGCGAAAGGAATTCGGTACACCCATCCCGGATACCGCGCCCGCCAGGCCGGTCGCGGCGAAGCCCGTGATGGCGAAGCCGGCGCCGGCCGCCGCTCCCGCGCAGCAGCCGCAGTGGTCGATGAACCGCTTCCTGCGCCGGCCGTCGGCCGACACTCCGGCCAACCCCGCAACAACCTCCAAATAGGAATTCGTCATGATTGTTCTCGGACTCGTCCTGCTCGTCATCGGCTGGCTCGTCGGCATTCCGCTGCTGACCACGCTCGGCATCATCGTGCTGGTGGCCGGTCTGGTGCTCTGGGCGCTCGGCTCGGTCGGCCGTCCGGTCGGCGGCAGGCGCTGGTATTACTAACCCTCATTGACAGCATTGACAGCTCGCGACCGCCGCGAGGCACATCCGATAACGTCACCACCATGAGTGTGACTGTGCTCGTTCCGGATGATTACGGCCTCGCGGCGGTCGCGCGTCTGGAGGGCGTGCGGGCGTTGCGTTTCCGGCTCGGGGAGCCCTTGCCCGCCGGGGCCGAGGAGGCCGAGGTGCTGGTGCCCGGGTTCCTGGTCGGCCCCGAAGCGGTGCATATGACCTGGGAGCTGCCGAAACTGCGACTGGTGCAATTGCTCACCGCCGGTGCGGAGGCGTGGGTCGGGAAGGTGCCCGAAGGGGTCATGCTCTCGATCGCGCGCGGTGCGCACGGGGCGAGCACCGCCGAATGGGCGATGACCGGATTGCTCACGGTGTACCGGGAATTCGTGGAGTTCGCGGCGGCGCAGCGCGAGCACCGGTGGACCCAGCATCAGACCGACACCCTGTCCGGCAAGCGGATTCTCATCGTGGGCGCGGGCGATCTCGCCAATGAGCTGGAACGCAAGCTGCTCGCGTTCGACGCCACGGTCGCCAAGGTCGGCACCCGGGCGCGGACGGGCGTGCACGGGGTGGACGAATTGCCCGGGCTGCTGGGCGATTTCGACGTCGTGGTGCTGATGGTGCCGGTGACCGCCGCGACCACCGGCATGGTGGACGCGCGATTCCTGTCCCGCATGGCCGACGGCGCGATCCTGGTCAATGCGGCACGCGGTCCGGTGGTGCGCACCGACGCGCTGCTCGCCGAGCTCGAAAAAGGCCGTCTGCGCGCGATTCTCGATGTCACCGATCCGGAGCCGCTGCCCGCGGGGCATCCGCTCTGGGATGCGCCGGGTGTGCTCATCACCCCGCATGTGGGCGGCAGCAGCCGGGGCAGTCAGCAGCGCGGCTGGGCCATCGCGGTCGAGCAGATCGGCAGATATCTCGCGGGTGAGGCGCCTCAGCACCTGGTGCACGGCGAATACTGAACCGCGGGGCACGGCGAATACCGCTCCGCGCCCGGGTATCTCGCGATCAGCGGCTGTCCCTGGCAGCTCAGCGACCGTCCCCGCCGGATCAGCGGCCGTCCTGCCGGGTCAGAGGCTGTCCTTGCCGATCGGCCGGTTCATCGACCGCCATTCCCGGTCCCAGCGCGAATTGCGCCGGGTTTCCAGCACGGTCCCGGTGATCCACACCGTCGCCGCTGCGGCACACCAGCTTTCGACCAGTATGGCGAGCCCGGTGCCGACGCCCTCGGCCGCGGCCGCACCCGGCCGTGCGGGTGCGATGGTGGGGTTGCCGTCATTGCCGATCCACAGCGGCACCGTACTGCCCACGGTCTGCGGTGCAGGCACATCGATGGTCGCGATCACGGTGTGCCCGTCGTGATTCCAGGTCGCGGGCGCCTGATACCGGTCCTGGTGCACCCCGTACCGATCGGCCGCCGGCAGCCGCAGCGTCTCCCCGGTGAGCGTGGCGTCCACATGCTCCTTACCCGCGTCCTGTGCCGCGATCCGAGCCGCCGCCCCGGTGTAGCTCACGGTCCCGATCGCACCCGATACCGGTATCGCCACCACGACGGCCGCCACCGCCAGCGCCCGGACCACCACCTCGAATCGATCCGAAAACCGCATGAGCGGATTGGGATTCCACGGCCGGACCCGCCAGGCCCGCACCGACGTGGGAGGACTCTCCGACACCAGGACCACCTCCTCCACGGCGTCGCACTACCTTGATATCGGTAGCCATACCCACTCTGATACCCCTCGAAAAGCGGATTGTCCAGCGGGAACTCGGATTCGGCGGGTGAGGCGGACGATCGACGCGCGGATCACCACCGTGTTCGCGATTCGGGCCGTGCACCAAGCGGCCGATCCCCGGACGGACGCGACCACCACATGCCCTCGCCTCGGGTCAGACCCGGCAATCGCTGTTCGGCAGAGCGGACCCGGCGCGCGGGAAGGGTTCCGGTGAGCTGCCAGCCGGTCGCGCCGGGCACGGTGTCCTCGATATCCGCGCCGAGTTCGGTGAGACAGGACAGGACCGGTGCGATCGTGTCGGCGGGGATCTCGGCCTCGAAGGCGTGGCAAGGCTCGTAGATTTCGGTTCCCGCGGCGTCGAGGGCGCGGGCGAGCACCACCGGTGTCAGCGCGCGGAAGTCACCGGCGGTGCTGAGCGGGCCGACGAAACCCGAACGGGTCAGGGTGACAACGCAATCGGTGACGGGCCTGCTGTGTGGTCCGGTGCGGAGCGTAGCGTGCACCGTTTCCTCGATGGCGCAGTGGAAGGCGTGCGGTAGCGCGCCCAGTTCGGTCTCGTAGTGAAAGGCGGTGCCGGATCCTATGGGTGCTTTATCGACGCGCAGGCCGATGGTGGCCCACCAGCCGCCGGGGCTGGGTGCGCGTCTGCCCATTTCCTCGCATGATTCGCCGCTGTGGCGCGGTCGTTCGAAATAGGCAGGGCGGAAGGGTTCGAAGATCGCGGCTATGCCGAATTCCTGTGCCAGGGTCGCGGCGATGATCTCCTGCTGGATCTCGCCGTACAGCAGTAGTGCGGTGCCGCCGCCGGATTCCGCGGTCGCGTGAATAAAAGGGTCCTGTTCGGACAGTTGCCGTAGGGCCAGGTGCAGGCGGGCCGCCGCGCTCGGATCGGCGGACCTGACCACGGTGCGGAATGTTGGTGCGGGAAAGTGGTGTGCGGCACTGTTTTCCGAACCCTCGGCCCCGAGCCGGTCCCCCACCCGTAGTTCGGCCGGGCCGCTGATTCTGGCGATGCCGCCCGCGCACAATCGGTCGGCGGCAGGCTCGCCGATGACCTCGACGGCGGTGATCCGGCCGGTGTACGAACTCTCGGTGCCATCCGGGTCGCGGCGACGCATGATCACCTGTTGACGCGGGATCACCGTTCCCGCGAACAGCCTCAGATAGGCGGTTTTGGCACCGGATGGTCGGCGTTCGAGCGCGAACACGATGCCCTCGGGATCGGCGGTCTCATCGCCGGGGTGCGGGCGCAGCAGCGCCGTCACGCCGTCGATGAGCGCGCCGATGCCCTGGCCGCTGATGGCCGAACCGAAGTACACCGGATGGGTGCGGCCCGCGTCGACGCTGTCCGCGAACGCGGTCCACAGTTCGGCGGGGGTGGGGTCCGGCCCGTCGACCAGGCGATCCAGCCAGGTGTCATCGGTGTCGGCGAGCAACTCCGACAGGCGAGCGGTGAACTCCGGGGCCTCATGTGAGACCGCGAGTGCGCGGGCCGATCGGGCGCCGAGGTCGCACACCTCCGTCATGGGGATCAGATGCGGTGTCAGCCACCGCCGAATATCGTCGAGCAGTTCGTCCCGGCGCGCACCACGCCGATCGATCTTGTTGACGAAAAGTACTACCGGCACGCGCATTTCGCGCAGCGTGCGCATCAGGCGGCGGGTCTGCGCCTGGACGCCCTCCACCGCGGACAGCACCAGGATCGCGCCGTCGAGCACCGCTAGCGCGCGATCCACCTCCGCGATGAAATCGGAGTGCCCGGGGGTGTCGACCAGATTCACCCGGACGTCGTCAGCGGTGAAGGACACCACCGAGGAGCGCACGGTGATACCGCGCTGACGTTCGATCACCCCGGTGTCGGTGCGGGTATTGCCCGCGTCGACCGCACCGAGCACGTCGATGACGCCGGTATCGAACAGCAGGCGTTCGGTCAGGCTGGTTTTACCGGCGTCAACATGCGCCAGGATGCCGATATTGAGGGTGTGCCGAATATGCATGGGAGTCGAAGTCCTCGAAAGTCACCGTCCGGTAAGGGATTTGGGGTGTATCGAGGAATCGGCGCATGGCATCTCCCGCTGTGAATGGACCGGACACCAGCACGTTTCCACCATCGGCGGCGACCGGCAACTGATTTTCGATCCCCGGCAACACCCGGGCGAACCATGCGCCCGGCCGGTCCGGCGGGCTCGTAGGCTTGACTCTCATGACGCTGGACGAGGTTGCGGCCGAACTCTACGGGGCGGCGCCCGCGGACTTCGTGGCGTTGCGCACGGAACGGGCCGGTCAGGCGCGGGCCGACGGGGACAGGGCGCTGGCCGCGGAGATCGGGAAGTTGCGGCGGCCGACCGTGGCGGCGTGGGCGGTGAATCTGCTGGCCCGCGAAGACGCCGAGGACGTGGCCGCACTAATGGACCTGGGCGCGGCCCTGCGCGAGGCGCAGCGCCGGCTCTCGGCCGAGCAATTGCGCGCGCTCAGCACTCAGCGGCAGCAGGTGATCAGCGCACTTACCCGCAAGGCCGGTGACCTCGCCGCCTCGCACGGACAGCGGCTCACCGAATCGGTGCTGCGGGATATCGGCGGCACCCTCCAGGCCGCGCTGGCCGATCCGGAGATCGGCGATCAAGTCAGCGCCGGAACACTCACCGCCGCAGCCAGTTACGAAGGATTCGGTCCCGCCGGGCTCGTCGCCGTCCCCGATACGAGCGGTGCCGCAAAGGATTCCGGAGCGGCCGGGACGCCTGACAGCACATCGCACGACACGCGGACCGGTCGTACACCCCGCAGACAATCCACCGAGTCCGCGCCCCGGACCGGTTCAGGCCACAGCGATAAAGCGTCCGAAGCGCAGGCCAAAGCGCAGGCCGAGGCGCGCCGCGAACTGAAGGAATCGCTCGCCGAGATCGAATCCGCCCGCGCCGCGGTACTTTCCACGCGTTCCGAACACGACACCGCCACCGCCGAACTGACAGACCTCGATTCGCGCATCACCGAACTCCGCGACGAATTGGCCCAGGCCCAGGAACAACGCCGTTTCACCGCCGCCGCCGAACGTTCGGCCAAGGAATCCCTGCGCCACGCCGAGCAGCAACTCGAGGCCGCCGAACGCCGAGCGAAAGCCGCCCGGAACCGACTGCCCTGACACCGATTTCGCCGCGGCGTCGGCGATCACCCGCTCGACTACGGCTATTCGACGGCGAGGCCCGCGATCAGCTGTTCGATCACCGCTCGGATGGCCGGGGTCTCGGCGTCGGCATCGGTGGTGTTGGCCAGGCATTGGGCCGCTTCGTCCAGTGCCCCGACGATGATCAGCGCCAGCGGCCGAACCGGTTGCGCGCGTACCCGTCCCGCCGCGATGGCACCGGCCAGCGCGTTCTCCACCAGGCCGATGGTGTGCCGCAGTTCGATCTCCCGCCAGCGGCTCCACCCCAGTACCGCGGGCGCGTCCAGCAGCGCGATGCGCCGGACATCCGGTGCGGTGGAGGCGTCCAGCCAGGCCAGGCACCCCACGGTCAGGCTCGCCAGCGGGTCGGTGGCCCGGGCTCCCGCGACGGCCGCCCCGATCACCCGGACCAGATCGCGTTCCAGGTCTTCGAACGCCGCCTCGAACAGTTCGCGCTTCTCACCGAACTGGTGGTAGAGCGCACCCCGGCTGACCCCGGCGGCAGCGGCCACCGCGACCGTGCTGACCGCCCCATATCCGTACTGCCCGAACAGCTCTCGCGCCGCGCGGATGACCGCGCCGCGAGTGGAGGCCGAGCGTTCGGCTTGGGTTCGGCGATCAGCGTTCATGGCGACGTCGAAGTCTAGGGCAGCACCGCCGCGTCTTCGATTCGAGGCATATCGCGCTCCCGCCGGTGCTACCGTTACATACAGTCATCCTGTTTGTATCTTAGAAGGATTTCGCATCATGTCCGATGCCACCAGAGACCTTTTCGAGCGCTATCACGCCTGCTGGGCCGACCACGATCCGGACCGCATCGTCGAATTGCACACTCCCGATTCGATATTCCACCTGCATTCGGGCAGTGCGCCCGCACGCGGCCGCGATGAGATCCGCGCCTCCGCCGCCGGAACCTTCGCCCTGGTCCCGGATCTCACCTTCGAACAGGTCAGTCTCCGTGTCGGAGAAGATTTCTGGGTCGTGCAGTGGGTGCTGCGCGGCACCTCGGTCACCGGATCGCCGGTCGCGGTGGATCTGGCGGATGTGGTCTTCGTCGAGAACGGCCTGGTCCGGGAGAAGCATTCGTACGTGGACGGCGTGGCCATGCAGGCCGCCCTGGCCGCACCGGCGGAAGTATCCTGAGCTCGAAATCGCCTGAGCCGGTGGCATGATCATCGGGGTGAGCGATAAGCACCTGGTGTACTGCCGTATCGAGCGCGACGGCGCGGTCCTGCTGATCCGTCGCGCCCCGGGCGTCTTCCTGGCTGGCCGCTGGGAATTGCCCGGTGGCGGTATCGAACCCGGTGAGCGCCCCGAACAGGCCGCGGTCCGCGAAGTGTCCGAGGAGACCGGGCTGACGGTGACCGTCACCCGTGAGCGCGCCGAACATTCCTGGATGGATGTGGCCGGTCGCCCGCTGCGCATTCACGCCCGCGTCTACGAGGTGATCGAAAGCGGTTCCGGCCCGGTCACTCTCAACCCCGAGGAACATGACGACCACGCCTGGGTCACCCCGGAACAGGCCGCGGCCCTGGATCTCGCCGCGCATTTCCGGGCTGCGCTCGCGAGCTGAGGCCACTGTCACCCGGTCCTTCTACAATCGCCGCGTGACGCTCACTCTCACCGATCTCACCGGCTATATCGATCGCGATCTCGACGCCGATCTGGCGCGCTGGTTCCCCGCTGACGACCCGGTTCACGTTCCCGCGGAAACCCGTTCGGTAGCACCGTTTCTCGCTCGTTTGCAGCCCGCGGACGCGGCGGCGCTCGCCGCCCTGGATCGGCGGGTGCGCTCGGATGCCATGCCGCAGTTCCTGGATATCTACGACTGGTCCTACGGCTTCGATTTCGCCGGGAACGACTGCGGCATCCTGGATTCGGACTACACCACCGAACTCACCGATGACGATCTCTACTCCATCGGCGCGGACGGCGGCGGCAACCTTTACGTCGTACTCACCAATGGTCAAGTGGCCGTGTGGTTTCACGAGGAAGAGGTTGTCGAAGCCGGGACGCGCTTCGACAACCTCGACGTCTTCGTCTGGTCCTATGTGCGGTATCAGGCGGTGCGGGCGGGCAGGCTGGAGCGCGCGGCGGTGGAATCCGATTTCCTGGCCCTGGGCCAGGACGGCGTGCTGGAGCCGAACCTCGGACTGCTCAGATACCTGAAATAGCCCGTACCCCTTGCGAATACCGGGTCACTGCGCCGCCGCCCTGCGCAGGCGCAGGACCTGGTCCACCCCGAACAGCCGCAGCCCCAAGCGCTCCGAGCGCGATTGGTACCGGGCCACCGAGGCGACCGGCACCAGTTCGGGCTCGGTGATCCGGTAGGTCGTGCCCTCGTGCACGACCTCGGCGGTACCGGCCGCCAGCACATTCTTGAGCCAGTCCGGCGTGGTGCCGTAGGGCAGTGAGATCAGGAAATCCTCGCCCGCCTCGGTGATGCCGACCGGCGTCGCGTACTCCTTCCCGCTGGAGCGGCCGGTGTGCCGGACCACCGAGGCGTCCGACCCGCGCTGTCCGGCGGTCTTCATGACCCGCCGATTGGTGACCCGCCGGTTGAAGCGGCGCACCAGCGCGAGCCCGGGTTCATATCCCGTCTGCATCACCGCCAGCAGGAAGAACAGCGCTCCCAGGGCCAGGCCCACCGGCGTGCCCACCCCTATCGCGATCACGATCCACATGGTTCTCATCACTCTCCCTTACGACGTAAGTCTGATGGAACCAGGGAAACATTACGTTGTAAGGCTGTCAAGACCTGCGAGACTTACGACGTACGGTAAATTTGTCTGTCATGGTCACCGATCAACGTCCCCGCCTGAGCCGGGAGCAGATTTTCCGCACCGCGGTCGCGCGGGCCGACCGGGACGGCGTCGAAGCGGTCACCATGCGCAATATCGCGACCGACCTCGGCGTCGAGGCGATGTCGCTCTACCACCACGTGGCCAATAAGGCCGAATTGCTCGACGGCATGGCCGAAGTCGTGCTCGACAGCATCACCGCGGCCGTCGGAACACCGGTCGTGCACGACCCGGCCGACTGGAAACCGTTGCTGCGCAAGCGCATTCTCATCGCCCGCGACATTCTGCTCGGCCATCCGTGGGCCCCCGCGCTGATCGGCACCCGCTCCCCCATGACGCTCTCGATCGTCGCCTACTTCGACGGCGTCATCGGCCTGCTCCGCGGCGGCGGCTTCTCCTACGAACTCGCCCACCACGCCATGCACAGCCTGGGCAGCCGCGCCCTCGGCTTCACCCAGGAACTCTTCGGCCCCCCTGCCGATCAGAGCGAACCGGACGCGGTCGCCGCCCTCACCGCCATGGCCGACCGCTTCCCCAATATCGTCGGCATGATGGCCGCCGACACGCACGACGACACCGGTGCGCTGCTGGGTTGGTGCGATGACCAGACCGAATTCGAATTCGGCCTGGATCTCATCCTCGACGGCCTGGAACGGCTGCGATCGGCGGGCTGAGCCTCACTCGCGGCGGCGCGGTGCGCGCCCGGCGGGTGCGGAGACCGGGGGCGGGGCCGGTGCGGGCGGATTCGACAGGGTCAGTGCGGAATCGGTGAGGGTGTGGGCGATGCCGTGGTGACGCAGGCCGACCGGATCACCCGACAGCAGGCGATAGGCGGTGTGCTGCGGCAGGATCTCGACCGCTATTCGACTGGCGCGCCAGCGAATTCGGAAGGCCAGCCGGTCGAGCTGTTCGGGCAGGCGGGGCGCGAAGGCGGGTTCGCCCTCGTGATCGCGCAGGCCGCCGAAACCGCCGACGCAGCTGATCCAGGTGCCCGCGAGCGCCGCGATATGCAGTCCCTCACCGACATTGTGGTGCAGATCGTGCAGATCGGTGAGGGCCGCCTCGGCGAAATGGTCGAAGGCCAGGTCCAGATGTCCGACCTCGGCGGCCATGACAGCCTGCATACACGCGGACAGCGAGGAGTCCCGGACGGTCAGTTGCTCGTAGTAGCCGAAGTTCCGGGTCTTCTGCTCCAGGTCGAAGATGCCGGGGCACAGGTACATCGCCAGCACCAGGTCCGCCTGTTTGACCACCTGTAGCCGGTACAGGTCGAAATAGGGGTAGTGCAGCAGCAGCGGATACTTCTTCTCCGGTGTGCCGTCGAAATCCCAACGGGCATAACGGGTGAAGCCCTCGGACTGCTCGTGCACGCCGAGTTCGTGGTTGTAGGGCAGCACCATGGCGTCCGCGTATTTCCGCCAGCGGCCGTACTCCTCGGCGTCGACGGCCAGCTTGTCGGCGACCTCCGGGCGGCGCTCGCAGGCGTCGGCGGCGGCGCGCAAGTTCCGCCGGGCCATCAGGTTGGTGTAGAGGTTGTTGTCCGCGAGCGCGGAGTATTCATCGGGACCGCTGACGCCGTCGATGCGGAACCCGTCCGATTCCAGATGCCCCAGGCTGGCCCACAGCCGGGCGGTCTCCACCAGAAGCTCTACGCCGCACTCGATGTCGAATTCCTCGTCGCCGGTGGCGGCCAGATAGCGCACGGTCGCGTCGGCGATATCGGCATTGACGTGCACGGCGGCGGTGGCGGTCGGCCAGTAGCCGGACGCCTCCTCGCCATTGATCGAGCGCCAGGGGAACATGGCGCCGGACTGGCCGAGTTCCTCCGCGCGCTTGCGAGCCTGATCGAGCGTGGAATGCCGCCAGCGCAATGCGTCCCGCGCGGCCTGCGGCACGGTGTATGTGAGCATCGGCAGCACATAGGTTTCGGTGTCCCAGAACGCGTGCCCGTCATAACCGGGCCCGGTCAGGCCCTTGGCGGGGATGGCGCGGGCCTCCCCGCGCGCACCCGCCTGCAGGACATGGAACATCGCGAAGCGGACGGCCTGCTGAAGCTCGGGATCACCGTCCACCTCGATATCGGCCTGCGCCCAGAACTCGTCCAGGTACTCGCGCTGGCGCGCGCACAACTCGTCCCAGCCGGTCTCCATGGCGGACGCCAGTGCGGCATCGACCTGTGCGCGCAGTGCGGGCGAGGAGCGCCGCGCGGACCAGCCGTACGCGAGATATTTGGTCAGCCGCAGGCGATTTCCCGCCGCGACGTCCACCGCGATGGTCACCCGCGCCAGATCTTCCTCGGCGTGCACATCGCAGCGCGCGGACTCGCTCACCTCGAGCTCATGATTCATGGCGGCCGCCACCCGCAATCCCGAATCGCGGGTCCGATGCACCAGCACCGCGGCGAGATCGTGCGCCACCGCATCCTCGGCGACCAGCGGCCGGTCCAGCGCCGCGCCCAGCCGCGGATCGCCGTGCGCCTCCGAAATCGGTTCATTGGCAAGCAGATCCGATTGCACGACCAATTCGATCCCGCCGTCGAGGGGTTCCACCTCATAGCGGATGGCGGCCACCGCGCGATCGGTGAAGGACACCAGGCGTTCGGAGTGGATGCGCACCCGCCGCCCGGTCGGTGAGGTCCATTCGGTGCTGCGCCGCAGCGTGCCGGAGCGGAAGTCCAGCACCCGCTCGTGCGGCCCGGTGCGCCCGTAGCGCAAATCCATCGGCTCATCGCCCACCAGCAGGCGAATGATCTTGCCGTCGGTCACGTTCACCACGCTCTGGCCCAGCTCCGGATAGCCGAATCCGGCCTCGGCGTAGGGCAGCGGGCGGGATTCGTAGAAACCGTTCAGATAGGTTCCCGGCAGCCCCACCGGCTCACCTTCGTCGAAACTCCCGCGCAGACCGAGATGCCCATTGGCGAGCGCGAAGATCGACTCGGTGCGGCGCAGCGCGTCGAGATCGAGTCCGCACCAGCGCAATTCCCACGGGGCGATTTGAAACCCGTTCTCCCCCATCAGCGCTGCACCAGCTCGGACAGATCGGCGACGACCACATCCGCCCCGGCGGCGCGCAACGCCTCGGCGTGCTCGGCTTCGCCGGTGCGCTCCACCCCCACCACGAATCCGAACTTACCCGCATGCCCGGCCGCCACTCCGGAAATGGCGTCCTCGAAGACGGCGCACTCCTGCGGTCGCACACCCAATTCGGCCGCACCGGCGAGGAATCCATCCGGTGCGGGCTTACCCGCCAGACCGCGTTCCGCGAAAGTCTTCCCGTCGATGCGGATTTCGACGAAACCGGCCAGATCGGCAGCGGTCAGCACCGAGGCGGCGTTCGCCGAGGAGGACACCACCCCGATACGCAGTCCCGCCGCCCGCACCGCGGTCAGATAGTCCGCCGATCCGGGATAGACGTGTACGCCTTCCCGGTCGATCAGCCCGCGCAGCACCCGATCCTTGCGGTCCCCGATCGAGCGCACCGTCCACCCGTCGGCGGGATCACCGCTTTCCCCCTCCGGCACGGTGATGTTCCGGGACTTCAGGAACGCGCGCACCCCGTCCAAGCGCGGCAGCCCGTCCACGTGATCGCGATAGTCCGCACCCGAGAACAGCGGCGTCCCCGCTCCGCACCACTGCACCAGAAATTCGTCGAAGACCTGTTTCCAGGCCCGCTCGTGCACCGCCGCGGTACTGGTCAGCACCCCGTCCAGATCGAACAGCACCGCCGAGATCGTCTCGGGCAGACCCACTCGCGCATCCACATGAACCATGCCCCGGCGGTACCCGGACCCCGAACGATCAAACGGTGGCGCTCTCCCGCACGGACCGGCGCAGGCGGGCGGCCAGCCACAGTACGACGCCGTAGCCGAAAGCCGCGTCCGCGTTCGAGACCAGCGCCGACGACGGGAAGATAATGGCGTGCCGTAGACCGGCGTCGGCGAGTTCACGTACCCGGGACAGGATTTCGGCCGGGGTGCCGATGATCAGCCATTCGTACAGCACCGCATCGGGCACCTCGGCGATGGCCGCCTGCACCTCGGCGCGACTGAGGCGATGCGGCAGCAAATCGATGAGCCCCCGGAAGTTCTCTCCCAGTGGATGTTTCGCACCGTGCCGCGCCCAGAGCTCGGCGGAGGCGAACAGACCGAGGTAGCGCACGCCCGGTGCACGCAGCAGCCGCTTGATATCGGATCTGGTGCGGGCGGGCAGGATTTGGACCATGGCCGCGGGAACGATCGCATCGGGATCCCGGCCCGCCGCGCTCGCGGATTTGCGCACCAGTTTCCAGCGGCGTTCGTATTCGTCCGGCGGCATCGACTCCCACGGGTACCAGCCGTCGGCGTAGCGGCCGGTCAGTTCCAGCATGCGGGGACCGTGCGCGCCGATCCAGATCTGCGGCATGCGATCCGGCGGAGCGACCAGATCCATTGGCGCGTGGTCGATCCGGTAGTACTTACCGGTGAATTCGATGGGCTCGGTCGACGTCAGCGCCAGGCGCAGCACCTGCAATGCCTCTTCGAGCCGATCCACCGGGCGGTTCCAGGTGAATCCGTACGGATCGAGATTCTCCGTCTCACCGGAGCCGATCCCGAGAATGGGCGGCGTCTTGGTCATATGCGCCAGGGTGAGAAAGGTCTGCGCCAGCAGCACCGGATGCCGCCGGTGCGGATCGGTCACGCCGACCCCCAACTGCACCTTGCCAGCGCCAGCGGCGAGATGCGCCAGCAGCGGGGCGTAGTCGAATTGCTCATCGGGACTGCGCACCGTCTTGGCCTGCGGGGTGAAATCGGTGTCCCACACCGATTTCGGGAAGACGCTGATCAGATGATCCGGCGCGAGAATCGAATCCAGCCGTCCCAGGCGCGCCGCCTTCACCATGAAGCGCGCGGTCGCCAGGGGCGGATTGACACCGGCGAGCGTGCCCACCGCGAATGATTTGCCTTGCTGCGAGTCCGGCACGGCCGTCTCCTCTCGGCGGGCGCACCCCCTGCGAGCCCCCACCGATTATCACGTCGACCCCGCCGTCGTATGCGAGAAACGGCGCGCATTGGTCCGGCACGCGCGTTCAGTGGTCCGGCACTCTTGTTCGGTGGTCCGGCACAGCCACACTCGCTATGGTTCGGCGATGTACAGCGCAGAGTTCGTCGAACACGGCAGCTCGATCGTGGATCGACTGACCACCACCCAGTCCGCGCCGCCCTGGCAATTGGTGATCGGAACCGGAGTGGTCGCGCTGCTATTGGTGGCGTTCCGCCCGAGCTGGCGGCTGATGCGCAATGTGGTGACCATCGCGCACGAGGGCGGCCACGCCTTCACCGCCCTGCTGACCGGACGGCGGCTGAACAGCATCCGCCTGCATTCGGACACCTCCGGACTCACGGTGTCCAGCGGAAAGCCGTACGGCCTGGGCATGATTCTGACCACCGCGGCCGGATATCCCGCGCCCGCACTGCTGGGCCTGGCCTACGCGGGCCTGCTCGGCGCGCATCGGATCACGCTCATGCTCTGGCTCACCGTCGTACTGCTGTTGATTCTGCTGGTGAAGGTGCGCAACGGGTACGGCCTGCTGACGGTGCTGGTGATCGGCGGCATCATCGTGGTGGTGTCCTGGTTCGGCACCGATGACACCCAGGCCGGATTGGCCTATCTGGCGGCGTGGTTCCTGTTGCTGGCGGCGGTGCGCCCGGTGATCGAGTTGCAGCGTAATCGCCGTCACGAGCCGAATTCCGATGCCGATCAGCTGGCGCGCCTGACGCATGTGCCCGGACTAGTGTGGGTGCTGGTGTTCGGTGCGGTGGCGGTGGGCGCGCTCGTGGTCGGCGTGCGTTTGCTGCTGGCGGGCGTACCGCTGTCCTGAGATCGGTACCGCTACAAGATTTCTGGAGAACGCGGGCTAACATCGCGGGTGTGCACCGGCCGGGTGATCGCCGAACACGGGGATCCGCGGCCGGGTTCTTTGATTGCAGGAGGGTGCAGGATGGACAGACCGGCATGGGCCCCGGAGGGCGTGGATATGTCGCAGGCGAGCCCCGCTCGCATGTATGACGCACTGCTCGGCGGCTCACATAATTTCGAGATCGACCGCCGGGCCGCAGAACTGGGCAAATCGCTCGTACCGGACCTGCCCCGGGTTGCCCTGAGCAATCGCGCCTTCCTGCGCCGCGCCGTGCGATTCCTGGTGGATTCCGGCGTCACCCAGTTCCTCGATATCGGTTCCGGCATTCCGACCGCAGGCAATGTGCACGAGGTCGCCCAGGAGATCGATCCGACCTGCCGGGTGCTGTACGCCGATATCGATCCGGTGGCCGTGGCACACGCGCGCGCCATCCTGGGCGGCAATGACCATGCCGCCGCCATCGAGGCGGATCTGCGCAAACCCGCGGATCTGCTCACCGCCGCCCGCGAGGTCGGCCTGCTCGATTTCGATCAGCCGGTGGGCGTGCTGCTCTTCGCGGTGCTGCATCTGCTCGGTGATGAGGACCGGCCGGGCGAGACGGTCACCGCACTGCACGCCGCCGTTCCGTCGGGCAGCTATGTCGCCATCTCCCATCTCACCACCGCCACCCGGCCCGAGGACGCCGCCAAGCTCGGCGCGAACGCCGCCAATGAGAGCAAGGTCGGCATTCATTTCCGGTCCCGCGAGGCCATCACCGGTTTCTTCGACGGCTGGGAGCTACTGGAGCCGGGCGTGGTGGAGCTACCGCTGTGGCGCCCGGAATCCGAGCGCGATCAGCATGAAACCCCGGGGCGCTCACTCGGTTTGGCCGGCGTCGCCCGGAAAGCCTGAGTCCGAGTAGGGCTTTCGGGGCGGCAGGGGGTCAGCGATGGGAGCGGCACACGAACTGGCGGTGCGCTGGGCGAGCATGCTCGACGGCGCGGTCGCGCCGACCCTGAACCGCGACCAGGTCGAAGCACTGCTGACCCCGTACGCCGAGGGGCTCATCGCCGCCGTGCGGGGCACCGCCGACTCGGACGTGGCGCGCGCGGCCGCCGCCGCGCTGGTGGCCGCCAATTACCGTGACCCCCTTGCCGTGCACCGGTCGGTACTGGTGCTCTGCAAGGATCTGGTGGCCGCCGTCTGCCCGGATCCGGACTGCCCGGATTTCGGCCCGGTGCGCGAACGCGCCATCGATGTGGCCGCCGAATTCGCCGCCGAGTTCACCGCCGGATTACGCGGGGCCGCACTGGCCGAACAGGAAGCCACCATGGCCGCGGCGTTCATCGCGGCCCGCGAGGCCGAGGCCCGGCGGCAACTGTCCGAGGCGCGCTTCCAAGCCATTTTCGCGGGCGCGTCGGTGGGCATCGGCACCATCGATATCACCACCGGCCGCGTGGTCGATGTCAATAACGCCATGGCCGAAGTCCTCGGCGTCCCAGCCGAATCCATGCCGGGCCGATCGGTCGCCGATATCCTCGGGCCCGTCAATATCGGCAATGCCTTCGAACAGTTCCAGCAGCTGCTCAGCGGCGCGGTGGACAGCTTCCGCACCGAGACCGTGCACACCCGGCCCAATGGCTCCGTCACCATCATCGACCTGTCCATGTCGGTGGTGCGCGACAGCGACGGTAATCCGCGCTTCCTCATCGGGGTCACCGTCGATGTCACCGAGCGCAAACAGCTGGCCGATCAGCTCTGGTACGACGCGCACCATGATTCGCTGACCGGACTGCCCAATCGCCTGCTCTTCTTCGACCGGCTCGCCGCGGCCAATGGTCAAGTGGGCGTGTGCTATCTGGATCTGGACGGGTTCAAGGAGATCAACGATCGGCGCGGGCATACCGCCGGGGATCGGGTGCTGTGCGATGTGGCGCTGCGCCTGCGCGCCGCGCTGCCGGACAATGCCGTGGCGGCCCGGCTGGGCGGGGACGAATTCATCGTGCTGGTCGAGGACTGCACGGGCAGAACGGAATTGACCGCCGTCTCGGATCGCATTCTGGCGGCGCTGCGCGAACCCTTCGATGTGGCCGGGCTTTCGGTGACGGTGGGCGCGAGTATCGGTACCGCACTGGTGGATACCCACTCCACCGCCATCGACGAGCTCATGCATGCCGTGGACACCGCCATGTATCGTGATAAGGCGGCGCGCCAGGGACGCTAGATGGCGAAGGGCACCAGGGCTTTTCGCTCGGCCGGGTAGTCCGCGAACTTCTCCCGGTACCACTTGTGCGTGGCGAAGGCGCGCGGCACCAGGTTCCCGAAGGTGATCAGGAAGATGACCACGCCCGGCAGCGCCCAGGTCAGGATGGCGAAGCCCGCCCAGGCGACCAACTCACCGAGATATGTTGGGCTGGTGACGAATCGGAAGCCCAGCCCGAACGGAATCTTGTATTCGGTCGCGCCCGGATTGTTCTTGTCGCGCAGGTTCCGCACGATCCACTCCGAGCTGGTCAGCAGGGCGAAACCGCTGAGATAGATGACCAGCCCGATCAGGAAACGCGGATCGGTGAGCCAATCGGTTCCGTACTGCCCCAGATAATCATGGCTGAACAGCGCACCATTGAGATAGCCGTGCAGCGCCGTGACGAACATGCCCATACCGAGCACCGAGACATTGAAACTGCTGGTCTTGCCCGGCACCTGACGAATCGAAAGGGGGAAGAACCAGCCGCGATTGGCGTAGTGCAGAATCCAGATGGCCGCCAGCACCAGCGAAGTCGGCTCGAATCGATTCGGACCGCTGAGGTAGGCGATCGCGAAGACGACGGTGGCTGGAATCTCCATGAGCCACCAGCCGAGCTTCGGATTGAGGTTCAGCCCCAGCTTGGCGGTGGCGAAGCGGCCGTACGGGCTCTGCCCGAACAGTCCGCCCACCAGCACGAATGCCGCGAATCCGAACGCGATCGTCAAGACGGTGTCATAGACGGTGTTACCGGTATACCAGTTCATTCAGGGTCCTTCGTAGTAAAACTAGAACAGGTTCTACCACGCGGGGTGGTCGGTTCGATACCCGTACGGGGCATCGATCTCTACTGCCCGGTAGGTTGGCGGACAGCCTGGAGGGAGGCGAGGATGGGTACACAGGGTTGGGATGTACTGCTGAAGTGGATGCCGTTCTTCCTGGAGGAGGAAGACGAGGAGGCCGATCGATTCGGCCTGGAATGGAATCCGCGCTTCATCCAGGTGCGCGACGAAAGTATCGGGCGGCACGCACATTTCGCGCAGCAGGGCAGCGATATCGAGGTCGTCGTCGCGGTGCCGCCGAACCCGGCCGAGGCCGAACGACTGCTCGCGGTCTTGCGCACCCAGCCCGAGGGCGTCTGGGATCCGTGCCCGCTGCCGCTCGAATCCGATAGCGCCGCACCGGATGCGCAGTGGCGCGCCGTGCAACGGGTGCGCGAGCGCCCCGAGACGGCCCGGGAGTGGAGCACCGGCTGGCGGCGCACCGCCACCGTGGCACAGCGCAAACAGGTCGCCGAATCGGTGGTCGCGGTGCTCTCGCGCGGCCTCACCATGCGCCCGGAACGGCTGCGCTTCAGCGCCTGGAGTCTGGACGCACCCGATACCGTCGGCGATTACGGCCTGGCGGCCGAGCGTCCCAGTGAGCGCGACGCGCCCGTACTCTGTTCGGACTGGGACGATTTCGAGACCCGGCTGGCCTGGTCGCTCACCACGCTGCCGTGGGATGGCGTGATCAATCTCAGCACGCCACATCCCGGACCGGATCCGTGCTTCGTGCAATTCCTGCACGGGCGGCAGCTGTTCAACGAGGCCAGCGGCTGGGATGTGGCCGGACTCGGCGCGGGCGAATTCGACCGGCGCATGCGGGATCTGGGCTGGAGCTTCGCCCCGCACAGCGTACCGGGCGGGGCGGCGCTCATCTGGGAGGGACCGGTCGCGCAGACCGGGTACAACCCACGGCTGCTCGGCACACCCCGGCGCACCGTGACCACCTTCCGCGAGGTGTTCGCGGTGCGGCATCCGCAGGACCTGGTGTTCCGGGCGTTCCGCAACGGCAAGCGCCGGGACCCCGAATTGCGTTATCTCGATGTGGAACTCGGGGTACCGCGCGATGTGCGCTAGAGCCGTTCCAGGGTGATGGGCAACCCGTCCGCCGGTTGCGGACCGGTGCCCGCCACCAGCGGCACCTCGTACCCCTGCGGCACGCTCCAGCGGTAGTTCAGCAGCATGCGATGCATGACGGCCTTGACGGTCATCCCGCCGAAGTAGCGCCCGATGCACTTGTGCGCGCCGCCGCCGAACGGTGGCCATGCGAAGCGGTGCGATTTGTCTTCCGCGCGTTGGGGTTCGAACCGCTCGGGATCGAAGACATCCGGATCATGCCAGTACTCGGCGGAGCGCATCATGACGTACGCGCCGCAGATCGCCACCGTGCCGCGCGGAATGTAGTAGCCCGAGATCTCGGTATCGGCAACGGATTCGCGCACCACCTGCCCGACCGGGGAGTACATCCGCAGCGTCTCCTTGAACGCCAGATCCAAACCGGTGAGCTGATCCAGATCCGCGTAGTCGAGGGTCGGTTTGCCCAGCGCGCGGGACTCCTCGCGTAATCGGTCCTGCCACTTCGGATTCCGCGCGAGCTCATAGCTCAGCATGGAGATGGCGTTGGTACTGGTGTCGTGCGCCGCCATCATCACGAAGATCATGTGATCGACGATGTCCGCGTCGGTGAAGGATTCCCCCTCCTCGGTACTGGCATGACACAGCACGCTGAACAGGTCGTCGCCCTCCCCCGCGCGTTTGGCGGGGAGTTCGCGGCGGAAGTACTCCTCCAGCAGCTGCCGCCCGTGCAGACCCCGATTCCAGATGCCGCCCGGCATGGGGAATCGCAGCATGGCCTGTCCGCCCTTGACGGCGTCCTCGAAGGCATGCCCCAAACGCGTTGCCTCCGGGCCGAGTTCGGCTCCGGCGAAGACCGCGGTGGCCTGTTCCAGCAGCAGCGCCTTGACGTGATCGTAGAGCGGGAATCGGGGCCCGGGCTGCCAGCCGTCCACGCCCCGGGTGATGCGCGGTGTGGTGAGATCGAGATATCCGATCAGCCGCGAGCGCGTGAACGCCTGTTGCAGAATACGGCGGTGATAGGCGTGTTCCTCGAAGTCCCGCAACAGGATTCCGCCCCGGAAGAACGGCCCGATCAGGAAGTCGTAGCCGCGCTGGGCCGACCACGCGTGCTGCCGATCCAGCACCAGTTCCTCGAGCGCCTGCGGACTGAGCAATCCGACGATCGGGCGGCCGAACGCCCCGGACCACTGCACCGGGCCGAAGCGTTGCATGCGCCGGCGCGAGAAGCCGATCGGATCCGCGAGCTGGCTGACGATATGACCGACCCCCGGCGGCCCGAAATCACCCATGACAGGTTTGAGGCCGCTCCCGGGCGGCGGGGTGGCCAGGGCGCGCGGTGCGGAGGGGTATCGCTCCAGCACCCCGGCCGCATGAGCTTGAATCCTGTGGTTCAGCACGGCTTTTCGAGGCACCATGTTCCAACGGTAGCGGAAACGATTGTTTCCGTAAACGGTTGTTTCCCGATATCTGTGCGAAGCTGTGTGGGTGACGCGAGCTTTCAACGGGACCTATCGCGGAACCTCCACCGATGAGCGCAGGGAACAGCGGCGGCGCAGGCTCCTGGACACCGCCCTGGAGATCGTCGGCACCCAGGGCCTGGCCGCTCTGACCGTGCGCGGGGTGTGCGAACAGGCCAAGGTGGGTCCGCGCTTCTTCTACGAATCCTTCAGCGATCTGGACGCTTTGGCGGCCGCGCTGCTGGACGAGGTGCAGTCGGCCGCGCTCGATCAGGCCCGCAGCACGATGGCCGAGACCCCCGGCGATCCCGAGACCAAGATCCGCGCGGGAGTCGCCGCCCTCATCATCGCGATGACCGATGATCCGCGGCGCGCCAATATCGCCTTCGCACAGGCATATGGCAGCGAGGCGCTGATGCGCATGCGGTTCGACGGTATGCGCAAGGTGGCCGCCACGATCATCGAGCAGACCCGCACGCTGCTCGATATCCCCGCGGGCGATGACACCGCGCTCACCGCGCTGGCGCAGCTCATCACCGGCGGGGCCGCCGAACTCATCCTGGTATGGCTGGACGGCGGGCTGAAGGTGGAGCGGCCCGTGCTCATCGAGATCGTGGCCGACTATGTGGTGGCTATGGTGGATCGACTACCGGGGACGGCCGCGAAGCTGCGCTGAGCAGGATCTTGTCCACCACGATCTTGGCGGTTTCGGCACAGGCGGTGGTGCCGCCGTGCGCGTATTCCTTCACCGCGTCACCGACATTCCAGAGATTGGGGATCGGTGTGTCGTGCGGCATGTCGTAACCCGCGACGGTGCGCTGGGTGGGCCAGTCGTCCCGGGTGACGGCGATGGAGAGCAGCCGGGCCTGGTCGAAGCCGTCGATCTCGTGGCGCAGATCCTGCAGCACCAGTGCCGCCTCGGCCTCCACATCGAAATCGCCGACCGAGGGTTTGGGCACGCCCGTGCCGACGTACAGATGCCAGCCCTCGGGAGCCATCTCCGGGCAGGTGGCGGTGAAATCGGCTGCGTAGCAGAGCCTTCGAGTATTGACGAAGCTGAGCAGACCGGGCGCGTCCAGCAGCTTGTCGCGACTGGTGAAGTTGACCGAGATCATGGCGCTGGGCAGATCGCCCTGTAGAACGGTGCCGATGTACTCCGACGGGAAGTGTTCGGGGCCGACCAGATCCAGCGTTGCCGACGGCCCGATATCGCTGACCGCGAAATCGCAGGTAATTTCCCGGCTTTCACCGCCCTGCCGCAGGGTCGCCCCGGTGATCCGGCCGTCCTCGACGTGCAGGCGCAGCGCCTGCGTACTCAGCAGCACCTGTCCCCCATTGCGTTCCACGACCTCGGCGAGCGCCTTCCACAATCCGATCGTGCCCTCGGGGCAGAACCCGAAATTGTCGAACGCCGCCGTGCTGGAGAAGTGCGTGAGGAAGACCCGCGCGGGCAGCTCCTCGGGCGCGGCCGCGAACACCGTCCCGCACATGGCGCGGAAGATCCCGTGTACCGCAGCGTTTTTGGTGTGCCCGCGCACCCAGTCCGCGGTGCAGAGCTCGCGGTCGGGCATACCGCCGCCGCGCTCGGCCGTGTCCTGGATCAGCGGCGCGCCCTGGCGAATCAGCTGGGAGATAAGCAATTGCCAGCCGCCGGTGGCGATATCGACCGTGCGCCCGCCGATCCGGTACAGGATCGGCGGATTCGCCGGTCGCACTTCGAATTTCGCGCCAACCTCGGTGAAGGTCTGCTCGGTGATACCGCCCAACTCGACGCCGATGGCCCCGGTGTTTATCTTGAAGCCGTAGACGTCCTCGGTGGAGGCGCGCCCCCCGACCCGATCCAGACATTCGACGACGAGGGTGCGGTAGCCGTGGTGTGAAAGCCGGGCGGCGGCGCAGAGCCCACCCGCCCCCGCTCCGACAACCAGTGCGTCCCAATGGTTCTCGCTCATGGCGAGGCTCCTTAGGAAAGCTCAGCCGACGGGATTCCCCCGGTTGAGCGTCGGCCATATCGGTGATACGACCCAATTGTCCCGCACTTCGCCGATACGCGGGACATCCGGGAACAACACCGGTTTTTCGGCGCGCGGCCGAATACGCTGCGCCGAACCGCCGTCGGCGCCGCGAATCATTTCGGTGTCGTCATCGTCCCAGGTGAGCGGATCAGCAGTGCACCCCGGTGATCGCGAAACGCTCCACCGCCTCGACGTGGCCCCCGGTCGCGACCGCGACGGTCAGCGTGCCCGGGCAGGTCGCGGTGAACGGCACACTGCCGGACCACGGACTGTTCTGCCCGCCCGCGGGGATTCCGGGAATCTCTCCGACCGCTTGCGCTTTGTCGAGTTGCCGGACCTGTACCCGCAGACTCTCGTCGACGCCGGTGACATGACCGCCCACCGCCAGCGGCGAATTCACCTTCGCGCCGTACACCGGATTGTCCAGGGACAGGGTGCGGTCATCGGTGCCGATGACCTCCCAGGGCGCGTCCGCTCCGGTGCCGATCCTGGCCAGATGCAGCATGGCGGCGACGATGGCGACACCGTTGGGATTTTCGAAACCGACTGTCACCCATGACTCTTCGCCCTTGGTCGTAGTCAGTACGGCCTTGTTCAGATTGCCGTAGCCGAGGTAGCCCTGGGTGAAATTCAGTGCGGTGGCGGCGGGATCCAGATGCCAGGGCTGATGCCCACCGTCGCGATAGGACTGCTGCCAGAGGGCTGCCGCCGCCTCATCGGCGAACGGCCACAGCGCCTGATGGGCGAAGCCCGGGGCGGGGGCGGTCGAGGGCGCGGTGGTACCCGGCTGCGGGGCGATCGTCGAGGGCACGGGCTGTCCGGCGGTGACGCCGCCGGGCGGAGGGGGCACTCCCGCGGAGTTCTGGACGACCGTCGTCCCCGGCGGCAGGGTGACGGATTCGGGCGTGCCACCGCCGCTGTCGCGATGAGCAATGAAATATGTGGTGGCGGCAATGGCGAGTACGAGCGCCACCCCGACCACCACCAGCGCGAGCAGCGGTCCGGTGCGTCGACCGGGCGGCTCCGAATTGGTGGTCATGCTCCAGCATGACTCATGTGCGCCTCGCCACGCTCGTATCTGGACTGGGCAGTCGATACGTTGGTGTGTGTGACGCCGCATCTGCATCAGCAGTACCCCGAACTCGAGAGCACGCTGCCGCATATCGAACTCGGTAAGAGTCCGACCTCGGTGCGGCGGTTGTCCGCGTTGGATTCGGTCGCGGCGGAGCTGTGGATCAAGGACGACAGCGAATTCGGCGACGGCGGCTGGGGCGGCAACAAGGTCCGCAAACTGGAATGGCTGTTACCGGACGCCCTGCGGCTGGGGCGGCACACGATCGTCACCGTCGGCGGGCTCGGCACCAATTGGGGACTGGCGACCGCGCTGTACGGGCGCGAGCTGGGACTGAAAACCGTACTGGCACTTATCGATCAGCCGGTGGACGACCATGTGCGCAGCCAGCTGGAGCGACTGCGGCATTCGGGCGCGAAACTTTACTTCACCCGGAACAAGACCCGCACGATCCTGAGCGCTCCCTACATTCTGGCCCGCAATTTCTCCGGCCGACGGCCACCGTATTTCCTGCCCGCGGGCGGATCGTCACCGGTGGGCGCGCTCGGCTATGTCGAGGCCGCACTCGAACTCGCCGCGCAGGTGCGGGCGGGGGAACTGCCCGAACCCACCCATCTGGTCGCCCCGGTCGGGTCCGGCGGCACGGTCGCCGGGCTCTCCCTCGGCCTACGACTCGCGGGCCTGTCCACCCGGGTGGTCGGTGTGGTCGTCAATGACACTTTGCGCTTGGACGCGGCCACCCTGTACCGGCTGGCCGATCGATCCGCGCAGGTGCTGCGCGAGCGCGGGGCGCGACTGCCCGAAAACGTCTCGGCCCTGACCAATCTCGATATCGTGACCGACTATCTGGGCCCGGGCTACGGCCGCACCACCATGGAAGCCACCACCGCGCAGACGCTTTCGGCCGATCTGGAACATCTCACCCTGGAGCCGGTCTACACCGCCAAGGCCATGGCCGCCCTGCTGGAGATGAACGGGCAGGGCCGGTTCGGCACCGGCACCGTCGTCTTCCTCAATACCAACGGCCCACGCTGACAGGCGATTTCACGCCCGGACCGGAGCACCGAGACGCTCGGCCAGGAATTCCTCCCAGGTCTGCTCACCGACGGCGCGATCGAGGTTGAGGTTGCCGCCCGCCTTGTAGATCTTGGCGGCCTTGCCCGGAGCCTTCAGGCTCAGGATGGGACGGCGCTTGCCGATGGCGTCCTGATAGCCGCGCACCACCTCCTTCATCGTGTACACCTTGGGCCCGGCCAGCTCCGGCACCAGTCCGGCGGGCTCGCCCAGGGTCAGGCGCACCAGTTCCGCCGCCACCTCGGCCGCCGCGATCGGCTGGAACCGGAAATCGAACGCCGGTGCGATCGGCAGCTTGCCCAGTGCCTGCACCATGGTGAACAGCAGTTCGTGGAACTGGGTGGCGCGCAAGGTGGTCCAGGGCAGACCCGACTCCTGCACCACGATCTCGGCCTCCCGCTTGGAGGCCATGTAGCCGAGCATCGCGCGATCCAGCGCGCTTTCGCAGACCACCCGCTCCGCGCCGACCACCGAGATGTAGACCAGATGCGGGGTGCCGCCCGCGGCCTCGGCGGCCGTCACCAGGGCGCGCGCCTTATCGCCGTCACCCTTCTGGGTGCCCGCCAGATGCAGGATGGTGTCGACGCCCGCGACCGCCGCCGCGACGCCTTCGCCGGTCTGGAGATCGCCCGCCACGTATTCGATACCGTCCGTGCCGGTGCGGGCGGTGCGGCTCAGCACCCGCACCCGGACGCCAGCGCGCATCAGCAGCAGCGGGGTGACCAGCTTGCCCAGGGTGCCCGTACCACCGGTGACCAGAACCGTCTTCGTCATGACAACTCCTTCGTAGTCGTTCCGCGCTGCCCGTGGTGACGCCCATACCGATACGACGAAGCAGCCAGGGACGGTGTGACACGGTGTGACCGGGCGCACGGTGGCCCTCGCCTCGTAGGCTGGTCGGCATGTCGGATACCTCGATCGAGCAGCTGTGCGATCTGCTCACCGGCCGCCGGGTCGCGGTGCTGACCGGTGCGGGCGTCTCCACCGACAGCGGTATTCCGGACTATCGCGGCCCCGATTCCCCGCCGCGCAATCCCATGACCTATCAGCAATTCACCGGGGATCCCGTTTTCCGGCAACGGTATTGGGCGCGCAATCACGTCGGCTGGCGGTTCATGGACGCGGCCCGCCCCAATGCCGGACATCGCGCATTGGCCCGATTGGAACGCGCCGGAATCGTGCGCGGGGTGATCACCCAGAACGTGGACCTGTTGCATACCAAGGCCGGACAGCGCGCGGTCATCGACCTGCACGGGGTGTACGCGCGGGTGCGCTGCCTGAACTGCTCCGCACTGCTGTCCCGCATGCGCCTGGCCGAATTGCTGGAGGAGGCCAATCCCGGCTTCGCCGAAACCCTGCCGCTCACCGGTCTGGAGGTCGCGCCCGACGCCGACGCCGTGGTCGCCGACACCAGCGGGTTCCGCATGGTCGACTGTGCGGTATGCGGCGGCATGCTGAAACCGGACATCGTCTATTTCGGTGAATCCGTCCCGGCACCCCGGGTGGCCCAAGCCTTCTCAATCGTCGAGGACGCCGACGTCCTGCTGGTCGCCGGATCATCGCTGACCGTCATGTCCGGTCTCCGATTCGCCCGCCGCGCCGCAAAATCCGGCCGCGATGTGGTGATCGTGAACCGCGGCGAAACCCGCGCCGACGACCTGGCCAAGCTGAAAATCGAGGCGAGTTGCTCGACGGTGCTCGGCGCACTGGCGGACCGGCTCACGGCCGTTCCCGTGCGGCCCTAGTCGCGAATCTCCAGTCGGCGCACCAGATTCACCAGGCCCGCGCGCAGCGCCTCGGGGTCCTCGGCATCCGCCCCCAGCACCATCCGCACCACCTGCGGCACCGCGAACCACCACGCGGCGAGCGCGGCCACGGCGTACATGAGATATCCGGCCGGCACATCGTCGGTGAGTTTGCCCTCGCGCTGGGCGGCGGCGACGGAAGCCACCTTCTCCGCGTAGTGCGAGGCGCGCGCGGATTCGGCGGGTAGCTCACCGCCCTGGGTCTGGAGTCCTTCCCAGTGCAGCAGGCGCAGGAACTGCGGATGGGTGCGGTGGTAGTCGAAGACGTGCCCCGCGTATTCGGCGAGGTCCCCGGCCTTATCGGCGGCCAGCGGGCTGGCGGCCGCGAGCTGGGCCAACTGATCGGTCAGCACGGCCTCGAAGAGCCCCTGCTTATCGCCGAAGTACTGGTAGATGCGCTCTTTGTTGATGCAGGCGCGGGCCGCGATGGCCGCCACCCGAGCGCCGTCCGGCCCGCGCTCGGCGAATTCGTACACGGCGGCCTCCAGCAGCCGCCGCTTGGTTCCCTCGGTATCCCACGCCATGCCTGATATCCAACCATTTCCGCGATCTCCAACCGCACGGTTGCAGTTAGACCCTCCGATGTGCAAGACTCCAACCATACGGTTGCAGTTTCTGAAGGAGGTGGCATCGTGCCGAATCTGCGTTCACGCACGGTCACGCACGGCCGGAATATGGCGGGAGCCCGCGCGCTCATGCGAGCCAGCGGAGTCCCCTCCGCGGATATCGGCCGCAAGCCGATCATCGCGATCGCCAATAGCTTCACCGAGTTCGTCCCCGGCCACACCCACCTCCAGCCCGTAGGGCGCATCGTCTCCGAGGCGGTCCGCGCAGCCGGAGGTATCCCGCGCGAGTTCAACACCATCGCCGTCGACGACGGCATCGCCATGGGCCACGGCGGCATGCTGTACTCGCTGCCGTCCCGCGACCTGATCGCGGACTCGATCGAATACATGGTGAACGCGCACTGCGCCGACGCGCTCGTGTGCATCTCGAACTGCGACAAGATCACCCCGGGCATGCTGATGGCCGCCATGCGCCTGAACATCCCGACCGTCTTCGTCTCCGGCGGTCCCATGGAGGGCGGCAAAGCCGTTCTGGTCGACGGCACGGTGCGCAGCCGCCTGGACCTGATCGTCACCATGTCCGAGGCGGTGTCTCCCCTCGTCTCGGACGAGGATATGGCGCTGATCGAGGAAAACGCCTGTCCCACTTGCGGTTCCTGCGCGGGCATGTTCACCGCGAACTCGATGAACTGCCTCACCGAGGCCCTGGGGCTGGCACTGCCCGGAAACGGCACCGTCCTCGCGACCCACACCGCACGGCGCGCACTGTACGAAGCCGCCGGACACACCGTCATGGACATCACCCGGCGGTACTACGACGAAGACGACGACCGCGTGCTGCCCCGAAACCTGGCTTCGCACCGGGCATTCGACAATGCGGTGGCATTGGACCTCGCCATGGGCGGATCGACCAACACGGTCCTGCATCTGCTGGCCGCCGCACAGGAGGCCGGACTGGACTACGGCCTCACCGACATCGAGAAGATGTCATTGCAGGTGCCCTGCCTGTGCAAGGTCGCACCCAATGGGGACTACCTGATGGAGGACGTGCACCGGGCGGGCGGCATCCCCGCGATCCTCGGCGAACTGGATCGCGCCGGACTGCTGCACCGGGATGTGATTGCGGTGCACTCGAATTCGCTGGACGACTGGCTCGGCGCATGGGATGTGCGCGGCGGCAAGGCGTCTCCCGAGGCGATGGAAATGTTCTACGCCGCTCCGGGCGGAAAGCGTTCCGCGACCGCATTCTCACAGTCGGAGCGCTGGGACTCCCTCGACACCGACGCCGCCGAAGGCTGCATTCGCGATCGCGCCCACGCCTATTCAAGCGACGGCGGACTGGCGGTGCTGCGCGGAAACCTCTCCCCCGATGGGGCCGTGGTGAAATCCGCCGGGGTGGCCGAACACATGCACACCTTCACCGGCCCCGCTGTCGTGGCGGAGTCCCAGGAAGACGCGGTCGACGCCATCCTGTCCGGACGCTTGCAGCCGGGAGACGTGCTCGTCATCCGATACGAGGGACCGCGCGGCGGACCGGGAATGCAGGAAATGCTCTATCCCACTTCGTATCTCAAAGGTCGCGGGCTGGCGGGCAAATGCGCCGTGATCACCGACGGGCGATTCTCCGGCGGATCCTCGGGGCTCTCCATCGGTCACATCTCACCCGAGGCGGCATCGGGTGGCGTGATCGCACTGGTGCGGGACGGGGATGAAGTCACCATCGATATCCCCTCGCGAACAATGTCACTGCATGTCGGCGATGACGAGCTCGATGCGCGGCGACAGGAGCTGGAAAGCCGTGGTGGGTATCGACCAGTCGCGCGGACGCGCGAGGTTTCGGTGGCTTTGCGCACCTACGCGCTGATGGCGACGTCGGCCGATCGTGGGGCAGTTCGGGATTCGGCCAGGCTCGAAGCATTGGAAGGAATGCGCTAAAAGTTGAAAGGGAGATATTCTGAATAGCTCTGTATCACAATACAATTACGCTTTCAGTATCGACCCTTCCCGAGTAGAATAGAGGCATGAACTCGGGGGAGAAAATCGCAATCGCGGACAGTGTGAACACACTGTCCGCGGCGGTGGACTCCCTCGCCTCGCTGCCACTTATTCCGGTATCGGACAACGACATCGTCGAATTGATGCAGCAGATCGAAACCGCCACCCGCAAACTCGACGCGCTCAAACTCGACCTGGTCGTGCAGACCTGCTCCCGGTCACTGCCCAAGCGCGCCGGAGCGGGCTCGGTGGCTCTGTTCTTGCAAGACACCCTGCGTATTTCGCACGGGGACGCGTTGAACCGGTGGCACTGTGCCGAGCAGGCCGCGATCTGGCCGCGTGTTGGCGATGCCGCCGAGATTCCCGCCGCACCGGCACTGCCCAATACCGCACTCGCGCAAGAGGAAGGCGCGATTGGACTCGACCATGTGCGGGTCATCCGGCAGGTCATGGACCGGCTGCCGAGCAAGGTAAGTGCGGAAGACCGCGCACTCGCCGAAGAGCACCTGGCCCGCCACGCGCGCGCCTTAAACCCGAACCAGCTCCCCAAGATTGGTGACCGGATCCTCGGCCACCTCGACCCCGATGGCACGCTGACCAATGATGCAGACCGTGCACGTATGCGCAGCATGCGGTTGAGCCCGCAAGGGTTCGACCTGATGTCCACCATGACCGTGGTGCTGACCCCCGAAGCACGCGCCGCGATGGACGCGGTCTTGGCCAAGCTCGCCCGGCCTGGCCTGTGCAACCCCGCCGATCCCGAAAGCCCGTTCGTGGTCGATGAGAATCTCGACCCTGAGGTGGTGAAGGCGGCAGCCGCGCGCGATACGCGCACGACCGTGCAGCGTCAGCACGATGCGCTGTTCGCGCTCCTGCACCCCGACTTCAACCCCGCCCACCTGGGCTCTCACCGTGGGCTCCCGGTGACCACGATCCTGACCATGTCCATCGCCGATGTGGAGCGCGCTGCCGGAGTGGCCACCACCGCCACCGGCGGGACCGTGCCGGTCGCGGTCGCGTTGGAAATGGCTGCACGCAAGAGCAAGACGTTCTCCGTCGTCACCGACGCCAACGCGATGCCCCTGCACATCGGCGAAGCCCGCCTTGCCAACCCGGCACAGCGCATGGCGTTGATCGCCACCGAACGTGGCTGCACCCGCCCCGGCTGCACCGCACCAGCAAGCATGGCCGCTGTCCACCATGTCACCGAGTACATCAAGGGCGGCCCCACCGACATCGAAAACCTCACCCTGGCTTGCGATCACTGCCACGCCCTGGTGAACGACACTCCGACCGGGTGGACCACGATCAAGCTCGGTAAGGATTCGGCCTTTGCGGGCCGCACCGCGTGGATCGCGCCCGCGCACATCGACCCGACCCGGACACCGAAGGTGAACCACCTGCACCACCCCGACGAGTTGATGGCCACCGCCCCGGCGGCACCACCGTTGCCCGCACGCCCCTCGCGGGCCTGTGTGCCGACTCGGATGCGTCAGCGACCCTGGGTATTGCCTCGCCCGGCTTGCCCAGCCCGGCAATAGCTCCACCCCACCTGCCTCCACCGTCAGGAACCCTCCTGCCGGTCCTACAGGCATGTCCCGCACGGCTTTTGCCAAGTCCGTACGGCTCCATGCCGGTGTCTCGAGGCCCTTCGGGCCTTCTTTTCTTCTTGTCCAGGCGTCTTTTATCTTTTTTTATCTTTTGTTCTTAAAAACCCCAAGCCTCAACAACAAATCCAGCCACGGTAGTGGCACTCCCCCCAATATTCAACGTAGCGATCCTCCGAGCCCCATCAACCTGATAGTCCCCCGCCTGATCAGTCACCTGCTTATAAGCATCAAACAACATCCGAGCCCCGGTAGCCCCCACCGGATGCCCGATCCCGATAAGCCCACCTCCCGGATTAACCGGAAGACTTCCGCCCCTACCGATCTCCCCCGACTCGATCGCCTTCCAACTCTCCCCCGGCGACGTGATCCCGAGATGATCAATCGCCATGTACTCGGACATCGAGAAACAGTCATGCACCTCCACCGCATCCACATCGGTGATATCGGCCAGCCCAGCCCGCCCGAGCGCATCCAGCATCGTCTGCCGCACATGCGGGAACACATACGGTTCGGCCACCGCGACCTCGAACTTCTGCGCAAGCGACAACCCAGCCGTCCGATGCCCCCACCCGGTGATCACCGCATGCTTCGTAGCCCGCAAATCCCTGTGCTGCTCCAGGAATCGATCGGAGACGAGAATCAACGCCGCCGCCCCGTCAGTCATCTGACTGCAATCCTGACGCCGCAACGGCCCCGCCACCGGCGGATTCGCGGTGTCATCGGCGGTGAAACTATCCGGCGTGTACGACCATTCACGAGTCTGCGCCAGCGGATTCAACCGCGCATTGGCGATATTCAACTCGCTGATGGCGTGCAGATGCGCCGGGTCCAATCCGTATCGCCGATCGTATTCTTCGGCGACAGCGGCGAACATGGTCGGCCACACCAGATCCGTATCCTGGGCTTCATGCCCCTTCCAGGCGGCCGCACCCATGTAGGCGGCAGCCTGATTACCCGGAACGGTCTTCTCCAGCTCGGCACCGATGACCAGGGCACAGTCGTACCGCCCGGATTCCAGGTCCGACATCGCCGCCAGCACCGCCATACTGCCGGAGGCACAAGCGGCTTCGTGACGGCTCGCCGGAATCCCCCAGAGCTCCGGAAACACGGTGGCGGGCATACCGCCCAACTGCCCCTGCCCCGTGAAGAGCTGCCCGAATGCGTTGCCGACATGGATGACTTCGATATCCGCGGGATCGATCCCCGTCTCGGTCAACGTCGCTTCGGTCACCGATCGAACGAGCGCATCGAACCCGAGTCCGGCGCGATGCCAATTGACGGCGAAATCGGTTTGGCTGCCGCCGAGTATATGGACGGACACTATGACTCCTGGATTGTGTTGTACCGGTTCAGAGTTGGTCGCGAAGCTCGCGGCGGAGCAGCTTGCCGACGGGATTGCGCGGCAGCGATGCCACGACCTCCAGGCGTTCGGGCAGCTTGAACGAGGCGACCTCGCGGGAGCGCAGGTGCGCGACCAGATCGTCGAGCGTGACGGTGGCTCCAGGCGCGGGAACCACGAAGGCGCAACACTTCTCGCCGAGAACCTCATCCGGATACCCGACGATCGCCACATCGGTGATGCCGGGATGATCCGAGAGCAATCCCTCGATCTCCGCGGGCGCGATATTCATACCGCCGCGAATGATGATCTCCTTCACCCGATCGACGAAGCGCAGGTAGCGGCCGTCCGGGCCGCAGAGCTCGAAAACATCTCCGCTGCACAGGAACCCCTCGTCATCGAAGGGTTCGGTGCTCGCGGTGCCGGGCAGGTATCCGCCGAATACCGCCGGGCCACGCAGTCGAAGTTCGCCTCGGCCACCCAGCTCCGTCACGGTCTCGCCGGTGACGACGTCGACGAGTTTCACCGCGGTGCGCGCCGCCAGCCGGGTGGACCATTCCACACCGGGCGCACCGTAGTGCGGCAGATGCTGCGCTCGCACGGTCGGATCCGGGATATCGGCCGGTGCGCCGAGCAGACTCACGCCCTCATTGGATCCGAAGAAATTGAGCACGTGAATGCCCAGTTCCTCCTGCCAGCGCCGCACCACGGGCGGCGGCAGCGGCGCACCACCGGACCCCACGGTGCGCAAAGACGACAGATCCGCGTGCGCGCGCAGACCCTCGTTCTGCAACAGCATGGTCAGCAGTGCGGGCGGCATGCTGGTGTGTGTCACCCGATGGTCGGCGATCTGCCGCAAGAACACCGGCAGATCCAGCGGATGATGCTGCACCAGATGCCCGCCGGCCAGTAGCCAGGGCAGGAACGCTCCGGCGAATCCCGCCATGTTCACCATCGGAAAGGGATTGAGCACCACCGAATCCGGGGTGATTCCGAGGCCGTCCTGGACGCCCTGCGCCACTGCCAGCCAGTCTCCGTGGCAGCGCGGAATACCTTTGGGCGCGGCCTCGGTGCCGCTGGTCCAGCACACGGTAATGCGGTCATTGACGGTGACCTGCAATGCGGCTTCGTAGTCCCGGACGCGGTCACGCGCCTGGGAGTCGGCCGAATCACCCAGCGCTACAGCCTTATCCGGAATCTCGGGGCCGAAGGCGAACACCGTCGCAGTGCCGTCCGCGACGGACAGCGCCTCCTCCGCGAGATCGCGTCCGGACAGTGTTCCGGCGGTGATGATCGCATCGGCGGCGGTCGCGGCGACGATGCCGGACAACTCATGCCGCCGGTAGGACGCGGGCATGGGTGTGGCGACCGCGCCCAGTCGCCACAGCGCCAGGTAGGTCGCGGTGAGCGCGATGGAATTGGGCAGCAGCACGGCGACGGTGTCACCCTGGCGGATACCCTGTGCGAAAAGCACTGCGGCGATATCGATTACGTGATCATCGAGCCCCTGCCAGGTCAGACTGCGTGGCACAGCGCCGGTCAGCTCCGCGAGATTGGCCGGATCGGTCAGCGCGGGCGCATCCGGGGCCTCAGCGACGCGACGGCGGAAGACCGCCGGAATCGTCTCGTTCTCCCACCAGCCGTGTTCGAGGTAGTCGCGCACCGTATCGTCCGGATGACACTGTCGCACCGGATGTCTGGTCCCGGTTGTCCGACGCGCACCGGTCAGCGGTGCGGGAGCGGGTGATTCAGCCATGAAGTTCCCTAGTACTCGTAGTTCTTGCTCATGACAGTCGCCGCAGTACGACCGCGGACCCCAGCCCGAGCGCGGCGGGAATAGTCACCAGCGCGTATTCGCCGTCGCACCGATTCAGGGCGTCGAGTGCCTGGGCAATGAGGATGCCGCCGGTCGCGCCGAGCGGATGCCCGACGGCGACTGCGCCACCGGAGGGATTGACCCGCACAGGATCAAGATTCAGCTCACGTGTCAGCACCAGCGGTGTGACAGCGAAGGATTCGTTCACCTCGACAACATCGAGGTCTCCGGCGGCGATACCCGCGCGTTCCAACGCCACCCGCGCGGCGGTCACGGGTGCGGTGAGCAATGGCGAGCGCACCGCCGTCTGAGCCGTACCGACTATGGCGGCCAACGGTTTTCGCCCAAGTGTTCGTTCTGCCGCCACATTGCCGATCAGTACCGCGGACGCGCCATCCGCGAGCTGCGGTGCGGTGGCGATGGTGTGCAATCCGGCGACGGGACGCGGAGCATCCGGCAGTCGGCGCGCCAGCCGCTCCCACGACGGGTCATCCCCGAACAGCGCGGGCAGTTCGGCAAAGGCTTCGACCGACGCATCCGCGCGAGCCCCCTCATCGGCGTCCAGCACCACCGTTCCACCCTTGCGAGCCGGTATCACCGCCGATGAGACTTCCGCGCCGAGAGCTCTCCTATGCGACTGCACCGCATAGGAATCCAGCTCCGGTCGAGTGATCCCGTACGCGCCCGCAGTCAGATCCGCCGAGACCCCGATGGTGACGAACCCGGTCCGCTCCCCGAGGTCATTGTCCAGCGCGATGGCGGGCCGATCCGAAAGCATCGGCACCCGCGACATCGACTCCACCCCACCGGCGACGACCATGTCCGCGTACCCGGCAGCCACCCGAGCCGCCCCGGCTTCCACCGCGTCGAGCCCCGAACAACAGAGTCGCGAAACCACCCCGCCCGGAACCGAATCCGGCCACCCCGCCCACAGCGCGGCGGCCCGAGCGATATCCCCGCCCTGCTCCCCCATCGCGGTACTGACCCCGATCACGATGTCGCCCACTGTCTCAGCCGGACAACCTCGCTCGCTCAACGCCGAAAGCAGCTGCCCCAGCAACTCATACGGCGGCAACTCCGCCAGCGCCCCACCGCTGCGTCGCACCCTGCCCCGAGGCAACCGCACCGCGTCATAAATGAATGCTTCACCCACCGCAGCTCTCCCCGATCTCATTCGAAATTCCAATGCTCAGCGGCTCGCCTGAGGCGGCACGGATCCGCGCGTCAGCCATGTGCGATCCTCGCGAGGGTCTCGAGGGTGTGGTGCGCGGCCGGATCCTCCGCGGTGGACACCGGAACGATGACCACCTCGTCGGCCCCGGCGTCCCGGTACGCGGTGAGCCGGTTCGCGAGTGTGCCGGAGTCGCCGAACATCCCTACGGTGGCGGGCAATTCGTCGGGAACGGCTGCCAGCACCTCGCGCGGGTGAGCACCGCCGCGTGCCAGCCGCACCACGTCCCCGAAGCCCGCCTCCTCGAACATGGCGTCGTATCCGGGCGCGCGCAGATAACCGACCACCCCGCGCCGAAGCGTGTGGAGCATGTCGGACGTCGGGTCCGCGGCCGCAGTCACCCACACCGATACGTTCGGGGTGGCGCGCCCGACCTCAGCCGCGAATTCCCTTATGCGCGTGACACATCGGGCAACCTGCGCGGGTGTCACCAGATTGAGGACTACACGATCGGCAGTGCGCGCGGCAGCAGCCAGCGCACGATCACCAAAGGCCGCCACGATCAGTTCCGGCCCGCCCGGAGCGGGCAGACGCAGCCGGTAGCCGCGAATACGTTCGATCTCTCCGTCGAAGTCGCCCTTCTCGCCGTCGAGCAACTGCCGCACGATGCGTGCCGACTCTTCCAAATGCACAGCGGTGCGGCGTCTTTCACGACCGTGCCAGTCCTTCACCACGACCGTGCTCGAGGTACCGAGGGCGATACTGACGGCCCGCCCGGTGAGGGCGGCGACACTGGCGACACCGATGGCGATGGTCGCCGGAGTCCGAATATCGACCGCGAGCGGTCCAATGCACAGTGGGATTCGGCCTGGCGCTTGGCCAACCGCCGTGGCGAGGGCGAAGGCGTCGAAGGTCGCCATTTCTCCGAGCCAGAGGCGGTCGTAGCCGAGTTTGTCGGCGGCTTCGGCCACCAGCAGGGCGTCCATGGGGTCGCGGTCCTGCCAGTACGGCAGGCTCACGCTCAATCGTGGATCAGGCACGGGCGCAGACCTTTTCAGGCGATCGGCTGGGAAGCGGCGCGCATACGGTCACCACTGACCCAGGTGGCGTGGAAGCCGAGGGGCACACGGGTGGGGATACCCAACCGGCAGATCGGCCCCTTGCTCAGATCGGCGGCGTGGTAGATCCATACTTCGGACAGTCCGGTGTGGTTGTTGTGGGCGAACATGGTCAGATAGGCGTCGTCCTCGGATTTCGCGCCGGGACGCGGGACCACGGTGAGTTCGCTGCCGTACATGCCGTCCCCGAAGGGCGCGGTTTCCTTTGTGCCGGTGAGCAAGTCGTATTTGATCACCGCGTCGAAGATCATGGTGCGATCCACCGACAGGCGCATCTGATACGAGTACCGCCCGCGCTGTCCGGTGATCCCCTGGTCGATGGCCGGGAATTCGGTGTTCACATCATCCAGGGGCGTTTCGGTGGTGACGCCGGTGCGGAGGTTGAACCGGTACCGATGCAGTTTCGCCTCGGGCCGCAGATATGCGAGCAACTGCGCCAGCGGATGCGCGCGATCGGACACCGGACTGGGTTCGGTGACCCGGCAGACGATGAGCACGATCTCATCGCCCTCCTCCCACGAGTTGACCGTGTGATAGATGTACCCGGGCGCGGCCTCGAACCATTTCGCTTCCGCCCCAACGCCATAGCGCGGCAGCACCGCGAAGCGGCTCGGCAGCTCGCGATCGAAGAAGATCTTGAATCGCCCGGCAGCGGCCGCGCGCGGATCGTTGTAGAGCGGCAGATCCATCAGGATGGAGTAGTTCTCGGTTATCGCCATATCGTGCGGCAGCCGCGGCCCGGGCAGTTCCAGCCCGGTGAAATGGGTGACCTTGCCGGTCGGATCGGCGACGCCGTAGCGCAGGTACGGGGCATTGATGCCGTAGTCGAAGAACAGGAATTCCTCGGTGCGCTCATCCACCTTGGCGTGCGCCGAAACCTCGCCCGGCAGGGTGCCGTTGAAGTCGTCGACCCCGCGCGTCTCCAGGCTCACCGGATCGATCGAGTACGGCTTGCCGGCGCGATACCAGAGCGCGAGCAGATTCCCGTGGTGGTAGATGACATCGGTATTGGCCGAATTGCGTTCGCGGCGATCTCCTGCGGGATTCCCGTCCCAGGGCTCGATCACCCCGCGCCACAGCGCGGTTCCGGCCGAGCGCTCGGCATCGAATTCGGCGGTGCGAATGTACCGATTTCGGTAGGTGGCCCGGCCGTTCTCGAAATGCACGGCGTGCAGCATGCCGTCCCCGTCGAACCAGTGGTACCGGCCCAGCGGCGCGAACTGCGGGTTGGGACCATTGCGCACGTACACCCCGTCGAGGTCGACGGGCAGTTCACCGGCCAGCACCGTGAGGTCGGTGGCGGTGATCTCGTCGGACTGCGCGGCGTACGGACCTTCCAGGTACGGATTGGTCAACGCCTCGGCGGCGGGAGCGATGAGTTCTTCATTGAGCGGCATGAGCGGCGCCTCCAGCAGCCGGGCTCGGACGGCCCGGCAAATTTCACTACAGTTAATGAAGTGATACGCGTCTCAACGAGAGCTGTCAAGGCCCGGCGGCTGCCGTCAGCCCTGCGAAACCCGGCCGGTAGCCGCCTCGAATCGCACGTCGGTTCGGACCAATTCGGCCTCGCAACCACGACAGCGCAGCGCCGGAATCAATACCGCGCCACACTCTCGATGGTGAATTCGCAGACCCGGCTCGGGCTCCGGATGCGCCTGATCGGCCCAAGCCAGCAGAAAGGCGAACACCCCGAACAGCGCCCGCCCGCGCGGGGTCAGCCGATACTCGCGCGCATCGGTTTCCGGCCGATGCAGAACGCCCGCCTCGACCAGGCGGGTCAGTCGCTCGGTCAGTGTGGTCGGCGACATATGCAGTGCCGCACGGAATTCCGAGAAACGCCGCACCCCCGCCAGCGCGAGACCGGTGACCGCGGCGCTCCAGCGATCGCCGATCGCCTCCATGATCTCGTCGAAGCGCGCATCGTCACCGGCGGGCGCGGCCGCGCGCGCCGAGCGTCTGCGACCGGAGGTGATGTGCCACAGCGCATCCCGATCCAATTCGACATCGGTGTCATGCGGCGTCACGGTGCGCCCGCAGCTCTTGCACATGACCACCGGCGGCCCGCGATGCCCGCATTCGGTGTGCACGAACTCCGGCAGCAGCGCCCATTCAGCTGTCCACTCCCGTTGCCAGGACCACACGCAGACCAGGATCTGCCAGGTGCCCAGCCCCAATTCGGTGAGCCGGTATTCCCCCCGATCCCGGTACAGCACCCCGGCATCGACGAGCGCCGCCAGCCGTGCGGTGAGCACTGCGGGCGGCGCGTTCGTCCTGTCACTCCAGTGATTGAACCGCCGGGCGTGCTCGACGAAGGCCAGACGCAGGATGGTGAGCGTCAGGCGGTCGCCGAGCAGGTCGAAAGTGGCGGCCACGGAGTTTGTTTGCACTTCAATAACTGTACTGGATTACCGTACGGATAGTGTTTCCAGCTCGCGGGACACGGCCTCATCGTGCGCGGCCGCCGCTTCCGCGGCCTTCTTCGGGCTCCAGAAACCGGACATGAAGAAGACGAACGGCAGGAACGCGATCTGTGCGATCAGGCAGATCCACCACCAGGTCCGCCACTGCTTGGGCGAATCGATCGCCGCCTGCTGGGCATCCTTGGCATGGTCGGACAGGAAGGTCAGATCGTCGGCCGGAATAGCGCTGACCGCCTTGAGTTCATTACTGGCCGTGGTCAATTGCGGACCAACCTGCGAGGCGACGGCGAGATCGTTCACCGGAACCTTCTGTGCCGCTTGAATTCTGGCGATGGCCTGATCCGGCGGAATATTGAACTTCTGCGCGACCTGGCTGACCGCGGTGGCGGCACTGGCCTGGTCGGCCGGATTGATCAGCATCTTGGTCAGCACCGCCGGGTCGATGGCCTGGAGGGTGGCCAACTCCTGCGGATACTTGGCATTGAGCGCGACCGTGGTCTGCACATCGGCCGCCGAAGCGCCGGTCAGTTTCACCAGTGCGCTCACCTGTGCGGCAGCGTCATTCGGATTGGCTCCCAACTGAGCCATGGTATCCGTGCCGACCTTCTGAATGGTGGCCAGCTCATTATGGTATTTGGCCGAAATCGTTTGCAGCCGTGGACCGTAATTCACCAGCGTGCCCGCCGCGGTCACCACCAGCAGCAACCCGAGCAGTACGAAGGTGACGACCGTGCGCAGAATGCCGCCCCATACCGCGAGTCCCGCGACCGTCGCCGCCGGATTCCGGTTCTCCACCGTCTCGGTGTAGCAGGCCATCCAGGTGGCGTAGCAGATACCGCTGCCCACCGCGATCAGACTGAGCACCGCGGCGAAAGTATAGTAGTCGGTACCGGGTTTATCGGTATAGCCGAGGAATATGAATACCCCGATGATGCTGATGACGGCACCGAAGAGCATGAACGGTTTCCGGACCTTCAGATAGTCCGAGATGATGCCCGTCAGCACCAGCGATAGCGCATTGGCGATCCAATACCAGTTACCCATCGCATTGGCCTGCTGTGCGGTGAACCCGAAGTTCGTCGCCATATACACCGGCAGGAACGACACGATGGTGTAGAAGAACGCCAGGAATATCGAGATGGCGAAGGCCGATCCGACGATATTGAAGCGCATCATCTGTTTCCATTGATCGCGCTCGAGGCTCTCCACATCCAGGCCGCGGGCGCGCGCCTCGATGAGCGCCTTATCGCGCATGGACACCATGATCTGATCGCGCAGCGCCGGGCTGAGTTCGCGCAATCCGACCACGCCGAGAATGGAGATGACCACGCAGATGGCCCCGCAGAGCCGGTAGTGGAACTGCCAATCCGGATGCGCGGACAGCGTCTGGGTGGAGATCTCGGTGGTCACCAGCGCGCCGAGTACGGGTCCGAGCGTCCAGAAGCCCATGGCCGAGGCGCGGCCCAGCTGCGGTGAGAAGTCGCGCACCAGGGCCGGGGTGGCCACCAGCACCGCGCCTTCCACGATGCCGATCACGCAGTAGACGATCAGGTACGCCTCTTTGGTGGTGCAGGCGGGTACCGCGACCAGGGTGAGTACCGAGCAGATGACCGTGCCGTAGGCGACGATATTGGCTCGCCCCCACCTGTCCAGCAGTCCGGCGATGACCGAGGCGACCGCGCCGAACGCCGCACCGGCGATGAAGATGCCGACGAAATACGCGAACGACAGGTGGAAATAGGCGATGAGCTCATTGCCCACCGCGCCCGAGACGAAGAGCTGGTAGTAGAGGGCGACCGAGACGATCACCACCAGGAAGAGATACCAGGACCGGGTACGGTTGTCCGGGTAGTGCGGAATCTTGCGCTGCCACAGCCCGGTCAACAGCGTCGGTGCTATCGGACCGGGGGCGGTCGAAGTCGAACTCATGATCGAAATGCCTTTCTGACCACGGCATTTCGTGTGACCGGAAGACCCATCAAGATGCGCCACGAGCTGCCGAGGTGATCACAGGGTAACGGCCACAAGTGATCGGCATCACTGTTATAGAAATACGTGTTTATTCGGTCCCGGAGCGGAAGTAGAGGGTGTTGGACCCGTGTTCGGCCAGCGGTCCGGCTTCGGCGGCCTGGCGGATACCGCTGCCGGGCAGGCTGGTGAGTTTGGTGAACATGGTGGTGTTGCCGAACGCGGACCGCACCTGGGTTTCGGAGGCGTAATCCGCGCCGTATTCGGCGAGAGCCTTGAAATCCAAGGGGGCGAGCGGCTTTTCGAGCGGAATCTGTCCCGCCGGGAGACCGAGCGCGGCGTACTGGATGGCGGAACCGCCCTCATACCAGCACAATTCGTAGGACATGTTCTCGGTGGTGGTGACGCTGACCACCGGCCATTCCTGGGAAAGCCGCAGGGCCAGTGGATGTTTCCCGACGGGGGCGATCTCCCAGTTCAGGCTCTTCACCGAAACCCAGTGTTCGGAAACCTTTTCGATGAGTACGACATCCTCACCGAGGCGTTCGGCGCGATTGGCCTCGGGGTCCGGTGTGCTCCAATGCTTTTCATCAACGCCGAGATACGCGGTGCTGGGCACGGCCTGTGCGCCGTCGGCCGAATACGCCGCGAGAATGGCGGCGCGCACCAGGGTGACGGCATTGCGTGAGGAACACCGCACGCCGAGCGCGCCGAACGAGGTGCTGATCTCCATCGGCTTGGACGGCTGATCCGGCATGGCGCCGGCGGCGAGCGGTTTGAGGCCGATCAGCGCGAGCTGCCAGTTCACCTCTTCGATGGTCGCCAGGTCACCGGAGGTTTGATACAGGATCTGCTGCTGGGTCAGATATCCGGCGCGCTCCAGCGTGGCGACCTCGAGCTTGCGCAGCGCGGTGACGGTCTTGCTGGTGAACCCGATGTCCTCGACCCGGATCTCCCGCAGCCGCTGCGCCATGGCCGGTGAGGTGACCGCGGCATAGCGTTCGCGATACATGGCGATCGCCGGTTTACGCTGACGCCCCACCATCAGGGTGCGCAGCAGGGTATTGAGACTGGAGAGATAGCGCGCCGCCTGTTCCGGATCGGCGGAGAAGAGCTGCGCGCGAATGGCGACCGCGTCCGAACTGGCCGCGACCGCGGCATTGGGATCCAGGCGCAGCAGCCACACACCGCATTTGGCGAGCGCGTCGGCGCAAACGGCGGCGGCATTGGGATAGTTGTGCGCCACCTGCCGATACGCATTGCACGCATTGCGAATCGTGGAGGTCGCCAGCTCACGGTGGCCGATGGTGCGGGCGGCCTCCTCGAATAGTCGCAGCGCGTCCTGCACCTGCCCCGCGAAGACGGCGTTCACATGTCCGGCGGTGAGCCAGCGCAGCCGCAGCAGTACGGCCTCCTGCGCGGGTTCGAGTGCCGAGGCGGACAGATCACGCTGTGCCGGATCGCTTTTGGTGGCAATGAGGCCGCGGGCCAATTCGCACAGGGTGGTGGCTAGGGCCAGTTCGGCTTCGGGCGAACGGTCGCGGGCGGCCGCTCTATCCGTAGCCACCTGGCGCTCAATGGCGCTGAGATCCATTGCGACCTTCAAACTCCCGCATCAACCGTGCGCGTGCGATCTCCTTGCCGACCGCCCTGCGCGTTTGCGCCGAGTCTGCCATAGATTGCCCGCGCGGGTCACGCGAGTCCCGGTATGACCGGATTGCTCGGGTGCGCCGCGCGCGGGGTCCGGATCAGTCCGCGCGGGTATAGCGGAGTTGGCCCGGTTTCTCCTGCTCATAGGCGGCACGGCCCGAGAGGTGCTGGGGCACACCGACTTCCCACCACGCCCCGGATTCGGTCCACGACGACGGCTGGGTGTGCACGACGAGCACGGCCGGACGCTTCTCCGCGACGGCGGTGACGCGGGCGCGGGCATAGGCATCGCGGAATTCCGCGGGTTCGCCCGCGGTGAACACCGCGCAGCCCAGCGCACGGGCGTGCGCGGCGAAATCGACGCGTGGCGGCATATCGTGATTGCTGCGGCAATCGGCATAGAAGTTATTGAACGGCTCCGCGCCCTGGCCTTCCTGCAGCCGCGCGATCACCGCATAGCCGTCGTTATCGCACACCACCGCCACCAGCGGATGACCCGCGAACGCCGCCGAGAACAGTTCGGAATTGAGCATCAGATAGGAGCCGTCGCCGAGCATGGTGGTGACCAGGCCGCGATGCGCGATGGCAGCGCCCCACGCGCCCGACAGTTCGTATCCCATACAGGAGAAGCCGTATTCGACATCCATGGTGGGTGCACCGCCGGTGGCGCGCCACCCGCCGATGAGTTCGCCGGGAAGGCCGCCGGACGCCGTCATCACGTAATCATCGGGCCCGCTGAGGTCATTGACCATGCCGACGATCTGGGCATAGGTGGGCGCGCCGAGCGCGGGCGTGCGGAGTTTGTCGATATGGGCGTCCCATTCCGCGCGCACGGTCGCGGCGCGGGCGGTCCAGGCCGGATCGGCGTGCCACTCCCCTGTTTCGGGCGCGAGTTCGGCCAGTGCGGCATCCGCATCACCGACCACCGCGAGCGCACCGTGTTTGACGGCGTCGAAACGCGCGGCATTGATATGGATGAGTCGCACATCGTCGGCGAAAACGGTCCAGGAGGCGGTGGTGAAGTCCTGGAGACGGGTGCCGACGGCCAGGACGACATCGGCTTCCGCGGCGAGGGTATTCGCCGAGGCCGCACCGGTAATGCCGAGCGGGCCCGCGTAGAGCGGATGATCGTGGGGAACCAGTGTTCGTCCGGCGGTGGACTCGGTTATCGGAATACCGTGCCGCTCAGCGAATTTCACGGCGCTGTCGGCCGCACCCGAGTAGCGGACGCCGCCGCCGAGTATCAGCAGCGGACGTTGCGCGGCCACCAGCCGGGCGGCCGCCTCCGAAACGCTGCGCCGATCCGGGCGCGGACGCGGGATGCGATGCAGCACAGGCTCGAACAGCGCGTCCGGAAAATCGTAGGTCTCCACCTGAACGTCCTGCGGCAGCGCGAGCGTCACAGGCCCCGCCTCTGCCGGATCGGTGAGCACCCGCGCCACCTGCGGCAGCGTCGCGATCAGCTGTTCGGGGCGGGTGATGCGATCGAAATACCTGCTCACCGAACGGAACGCGTCGTTCACGGTGACGGTGGGATCACCGAAATTCTCGACCTGCTGCAGCACCGGATCGGGTGCGCGGCTGGTGAAGGTGTCACCCGGGAGCAGCAGTAGCGGCAGCCGATTGGCATGTGCCACACCGGCGGCGGTGACCATATTGAGCGCGCCCGGTCCGATGGACGAGGTGGCGATGCCGACCTGACGCCGATGCGTTGCCTTGGCCAAACCAACCGCGGCCAGTGCCATGCCCTGTTCGGTATGTCCACGCCACACCGGAATATCGTCGCGGCGTTCCTGGAGCGCGGTGCCAAGCCCGAGTACATTGCCGTGCCCGAAGATGGCGAAAACATGTGGGAACAGCGGCACCTCGGTGCCGTCGAGCAGTTCCGAGCGCTGGGCGACCAGCCAGGCCACCAGGGCTTGTGCGGTCGTGAGTCTCATTCGCGGCGTCCTTCGTGCGTGGTGACCGGGCAGCGCGGGTCCAATGGTTCATCGGCCCAATTCGATCGGACCCAGGAGTAGTCCGGGTCGTCACAGAAGGCCATGGACCGGTCGGGGGCGGGACCTGCCAGGACATTGAGGTAGTACATGGCGTAGCCGGGGGCGGCGATGCACGGGCCGTGGTAGCCGTGCGGGACCAGGAAGACATCGCCGTCCCGGACTGCGACGTTCTCGTCGAGTGCGCCATCGGCGGTATAGGTGCGGTGCATGCCGAAACCCCTTGGCGAGGGTGTGATTCCGTCGCGGTCGGCAATGCGGAAGTAGTAGATCTCCTCGTTGACGACCTCGCAGTCGCTCGCCTCGTCATGCTTGTGCGGCGGATAGGACGACCAGTTGCCGCCGGGGGTGATGAGTTCGCAGGCATTGAGTTTGTCGGCATGGTCCCATATTCCGGGGACGCCGAAGCCGGTGACTTGACGAGTCGCGACGCCCGCCCCGCGTACCTCCACCGGAACCTTGTCCGCCGGACCGTATTTGGGTTCGAGGCGGCGGGTGCAGCGCGCCATGGGCAGCGCGACCTCGATGCCGTGCGTCGTCGTCAGCTCGACCTCGGCATCGCGCGGGACATAGGCGAAATCGGTGACTCGGGTGAAAACCGTTTCGCGGCCTTCCAGTTCGAAAGTGAGGCCGTCCACCCGGACGGTGCAGGATCCGGACAGGGGCAGGATGAACGCTTCGAACTCACCCGTGTGCACGGTGCGCGATTCGCCCGCCTCCAGTCGGAGTACGCGCAGCCCGGTGTAGGTCCAGCCCGCGTCATCCGGCGTCAGCGCGACGGGATCGTTTCTGTCACTGATGGTTTCGGCGCGACGGTGCAATTTGCTCATGACGCGGCCTCGAGCACCCTCGCGGCGGCATCCACCGCACCCGCCACATCGCCATCGGGCGGATAGAGCAGGCTGCGGCCGACGACCAGACCGCGCACCACATCGTGGGTCAGGGCCGAACCCCATGACGCCAGGTCCGCCGCCGGATCACCCGAGGGCGCGCCGCCCAGCACCAGTACGGGCAGCGTGGTGGCATCGAGCGCCGAAATATCCTGCGGCGCTGGTATTTTGAGCCAGGTGTAGGCCGAGGTGACGCCCAGGCCGGAAGCGATGGTGATGGCGCGTTGCAGCGAGGCGGCATCGCGATGCATGACCAGCGACCCGGACGGATCGCGCCCGTACGGCAGCGGTTCCACCATGGCCATGAGTCCGTGTTCGGCGAGTTCGGAGACCGCCCGGGCGCAGGCTTCCAGCGTCGGAATGGTGCCCGCATCCGAATCCACCATGCGCAACAGCATCTTTCCGCCATCGAGGCGGTATTTCACCAGGGATTCGGCGTCGTATCCGGTGAAGCGGTCGTCGATCTCCCAGTCCGCTCCGGCGAGGCCGCCGCGGTTCATGGAGCCGATGACGATCTTGTCGTGCACGGCCTCGAGCAGCAGCAACTCCTCCACGATGTCCGGGGAGCCGAGCACACCGTCGACGGCGGGATTGTCGAGCGCGATGAGCAGCCGCTCCAGCAGGGTGCGGCGATCGGCCATGGCGGTGTTGTCCGCACCGACGCCGAGCGCGCCGCGGGCCGGATGGTCGGCGGCAACCAGGAACAGGGTTCCCTTGTCCGACAGCAGATTAGGGCGGCGAATGCGGTCGGCGTAGGCGCGCTGCACCGCTTCGGGTTCGGTGGCTCGGGCCCGCAGCAGCCGGTACCAGCGGTCATCGGTCAGGTGCACAGTAACTCCTCGATCTCGGCCTCGGTCGGCATGGCGTCGGCGCAGGCCAGGCGGGAGGCGACCAGCGCCCCGGCGGCATTGGCGAAGGTGCCCAGGCGGTGTGGATCCCAGCCCGCGAGCAGGCCGTGGATGAGCGCACCGCCGAACCCGTCGCCCGCGCCGAGGCCGCAGACGACCTCGACGCGGCAGGGTGGGACGGTCCAGCGTTCGGATTCGGTGGCGACCAGGACGCCTTCGGCGCCGCGTTTGATCACGGCCAGGCGGACGCCCCGGGCGAGCAGCCGGTCGGCGGCCTCATCCGGATCGGCGGTGCCGACGGCGACCTGGACCTCGGTTCTATTGCCCACCACCACATTCACGTGATCGACCATCCAGCCGATCTCGGCGCGGGCGGTGTCGACATCGGGCCAGAACATGGGGCGGTAGTCCAGGTCCAGGACGGTGTGGCCGCGCCGGTCGCGGCGCTCCAGCATGGCGCGCTGGGTGCTGCGGCCGGGTTCGGCGCTGACGCCGGTTCCGGTGACCCACAGCAGGGGTACGGAATCGACTACATCCCAGGGGATCTCATCATCGACGAGGGTGAGATCCGGTGCGATGGGCGCGCGATAGAACAGCAGCGGCGGATCGGCGGGCGGGTTCAGCTCGCAGAACACCACCGGTGTCTGGAGATTCGGCGCGGTGCCGACATAGCGGTTCTCGACACCGAAGTCCGCTAGCGCGTCTCGCACGAAATCGCCGAAGCCGTCCGGGCCGACCTTGGTGAGCAGCGCCGTGCGACGACCCAGCCGGGCGGCCGCCACCGCGACATTGGTGGCGGTGCCGCCCAGGAACTTGGCGAAGGTCTGCACCTTGGCCAGCGGCACCCCGCTCTGTTCGGGGTACAGGTCGACCCCGACCCGGCCGACGGTCAGCACTTCCAGGTCGGTCATTCCGACACCACTCGCTGCAATTCGTGTTGCAGCGCTTCGAGTTCCGCGCCGCCGGACATCTGGCGGGTCAATTCGGAGAGGTCGATCTCGGACTTCTCGTAGGAGCCGAGCTGGCCACCGCGCTGCAACAGCAGGAAGCGATCACCGACCGGGTAGGCGTGATGCGGATTGTGGGTGATGAGGACAACGCCCAGGCCGCGGTCACGCGCCTGCACGACGTAGCGAAGCACGATGCCCGCCTGCTTCACACCCAGTGCGGCCGTTGGCTCATCGAGAATCAGCACCTTCGCCCCGTAGTGCACCGCGCGAGCGATGGCCACGCATTGGCGCTGGCCGCCGGACAGGGTGCCGACCGGCTGTTCGAGATCACGGATCTCGATTCCCATGTCCTCCAGGGCTTTACGGGTGATGTCCTGAGACTGCCGCCGGTCCAGCAGCTGGATCGGGCCCAGCTTCTTGGTGGGTTCGGAGCCCAGCACGAAATTGCGCCAGACGCTCATGAGCGGCACCACGGCCAGATCCTGGTACACGGTGGCGATGCCGAGATCCAAAGCCTCACGCGGGGAGGACAATCGGGTCGGCTTGCCTTCGATCCGGAGTTCGCCGGTGTCGTGCTGATGCACGCCCGCCAGAATCTTGATCAGGGTGGATTTACCAGCGCCATTGTCGCCCAGCACGCAGGTGACCTCGCCGGGATTGACCACCATGGTCACATCGTGCAGCGCCACCACGCCGCCGTAACTCTTTCCGATATCGACGGTTTCGATGAGGGGTGCCTGCGAAGTCATCGGCGTACCCTTTCCGCTCGCTTCTTGAACTCGTTGTTGACCAGTACGGCCGAGAGCAGCAGCACGCCGAGGAAGAGCATGAACCAGTCGCTGTTCCAGCCCGCGAAGACGATGCCCTGCCGCGCCATACCGAAGGTGAGCGCGCCCAGCGCCGCACCGACCACCGAACCGAAGCCGCCGGTGAGCAGGCAGCCGCCGACCACCGCGGCGATGATGTACTGGAATTCCAGTCCCACACCCTGATTGGCCTGCACGCTGGAGAAGCGCAGCAGATTGCACGCGCCCACCACCCAGCCCGCGAAGGCCGTGGTCATGAAGAGGATGATCTTGGTGCGGGCGGCCGGGACGCCGACCGCGCGGGCGCTGGGCAGTGAACCGCCGACCGCGAAGATCCAGTTGCCGAACCTGGTGCGCATCAACACTATTGCCGCGATGGCGGTGAGCACGATCCACCAGACCACCGAGGCTTGAATATGCGCGTCGCCGATATCGGTGGTGGAGGCGAAGACCCAGCCCGCGGACTGATAGCCGTCGGCCCCGCGAATGCCCGAGACCTGCACGGTGCCGGTAACCCACCGGGTAACACCGAGATTCAGGCCCTGCAACGCCAGGAAGGTGCCCAGGGTGACGATGAAGCTCGGCAGGCCGGTGCGCATCACCACCCAGCCGTTCAGCGCGCCGACCGCGAGGGCGAAGAGCAGCGAGACCGCAAGGGCCAGCCAGATATTCCAGCCCGCGTTCACCGCGAGCAGGGCTGTCACCAGTGCGGTGGACGCCGTCATCACACCGGCGGAGAGATCGAATTCCCCGCCGATCATGAGCAGTGCGACCGCCACCGCCATGATGCCGAGCGTGGACGCGTCGTCCAGCCAGTTGGAAACGCCCAGTGCGCTCAGGAACTTGTCGGTGATGATCGAGAAGAACAGGAACACCACCAGCGCGCCGATCAGCGCACCCAGTTCGGGCCGCACCACCAGGCGCTGCACCAGCGATGACCGCAGGCTCGCCGTCGGCTCGGAAGTCGTTGTGGCAACACTCATGTCATTCACTCCCGGCCCTCTACCGCGTGCCCTGGGCGACGAGCCCGGCGACGACATCGACATTGCTCTTGTCCACGAATGCCGGACCGGTCTGCACCGGATGGCCGCCGCCGACGCCATTGAGATTCGACCGGTACAGCTTCAACATGACCACCGGCAGATAGCCCTGTTCGTACTGCTGCTGATCGACCGCGAAGAGCAGCGATCCGGCCCGAATCGCGCCCACCACATCATCATTGAGATCGAAGGTGGCGATGGCGGCCTTGGATTTGGATTCGCGGACCGCGTCCACCGCGCGGGCGGCGATCTGCGAATTCAGCGTCAGCACGGCGTCGATCGATGAATCCGCTTCCAGCGCACCGCGAATGCGCGCCTGGGCGTCGGTCGGATTGTTGATGTCGACCTGGAGGGTGACCGCGGTGCCGAAGCCCTGGGTCGCGCCCGCGCAGCGTTCATTCGCGCCGATATTCCCGGCCTCGTGAATTACGCAGAGCATCTTCTGTTTTCCGGCATCGTGCAGGCGTTTGCCGGCGGCTTCACCCGCTTGGCGCTCACTCTGGCCGACGTGGCCGATCGCGCCGTAGGCGACGCTCTTGTCCTCACCGGAGTTGATGGTCACCACGGGAATGCCCGAGGAGACCGCCTTCTCGATGGAAGTGCGCAGCGCGTCCGGGTTCGCCATGGAGACGACCAGCCCGTCCACGCCCTGTGCGACGGCATTGTCGATGAGCTTGGCCTGCTGACTCGGATCGCCCGAGGAGTTGTATTCCACGCGCACCCCGAGCTGATCGCCCGCGGCCTCCGCACCGTTCTTGACCACATTCCAGAACGCGTCACCGGGCGAACCGTGCGTGACGACCGCGACGGAATTCAGCTTGCCGACGGCGACGGGCGCTTGGGCGGGTGCGGTCTGATCGGTGCCCGGGCCGCTGCACGCGGCGAGCACGGCGGCGGCCGCGATCCAGGGCGATAGTCGCCGCCAGCGCTTCGCAGCGGAGCGTTTCGCGCCCGGAGGGGCCGCTACTTGGGACTTCATTGTCATCACATAACCCACTAAATCCGGGTGGAGGCCTGTTCAGCCCCGATTTCGGCCAGGTGTCGCAGACTTACTTCGGTATCTCGGTCGGGACCGGCGGCGGTATCGCCGGGATTGAGGGCGGTGTCCTGTTCGAGCACATACCAGCCGGTGTAGCCCGCGGCACGGACGGCGTGCACCAGCGCGGCGATATCGACATCGCCCTGTCCGAGCGGTACGTACATGCCTTCGCGCACGGCCCGGCTGTATTCCATTCGGCCGCTGCGGACTTCATCGGCGATGGCCAGCCGGACATCCTTGAGATGGATGTGCCCGATGCGGTTCGGATACTGCCGGGCCAGGGCCACCGGATCGGTGCCGCCGATGGCCAGATGGCCGGTATCCAGGCACAGGTCCAGATCGGAATCGGCGAGGAAACGCCGAACCTCGGCTTCGGTCTCGACGTGGGTGCCCACGTGCGGGTGCAGGGTGGTGTGCAGGCCGTGTTCGGCGGCGATATCGGCGATGCTCGCCGCGGTATCGATGAGCGTGCGCCATTCGTGATCGGTGAGGGGGACGCGGGCGTCGTAGCCGTCTTCGCCGGTGGCGGCGGCCAGGACCAGCACTTCCGCGCCGGTCGCGGCGAAGAGGGCGGCGGTTTCGCGGGCGGTGGCCAGGGCCGTGCTCGGTTCTCGATGCAGGGCCAGGGCCAGGAATCCGCCGACGGGGGTGAGTCCGTGCGCGGCCAGTTTCGCGCGCAATTCGGCTGGGGCGGTGGGCAGATAGCCCGGCGGGCCGAACTCGGTGGCGGTCAGCCCGAGGGCCGCCATGGCGGGCAGCACGGTGTCCGCGTCCAGGACATAGCCCCAGGCGGGGACTTCGCATACGCCCCAGGAGATGGGCGCGGCGGCAATACGCAATTCGGTCATCGGCACTTCCCAGACCTGTCGGTAGCCAACGTGTGAAACGCTTCCTCTATTGGAGCGCTCCAACAATGTAACCCCGATCACAAGCGTGTCAAGAGCTCGGGTGCGATCGAAAAGTGGTGCATGACCATGCAATACGGCTCCAACCTGGGGCGTTGTGCAGGAATCCAAATGTCCGAAACATGTCGTTAGAGCGCTCTATTGCCGACAATCGCCCGGACCGGTACCGTCGTGCAGCATGACCCGACCGACCATGGAAGACGTCGCCGCCCGAGCGGGCGTTTCCCGCGCACTGGTCTCACTGGTCATGCGCAACTCTCCCAAGGTGAGTGAGCATCGCCGGGCCGCGGTGCTGGCGGCGGCCGATGAACTCGGCTACGAACCGCATCTGATGGCTCGCTCGCTGGCGAGCCGGACCTCGAACATCGTCGGGGTCATGGTGTCCGATCTGCGCAATGCGTTCTTCGCCGATGTGGTGGAGGGCATGGACGAGGCGGCACAGGAGGAGGGCCTCGAACTCATCCTGAATACCGGGCGGCGCAGCGCTTCCCGGGAAAGCACGGCACTGGCGAGCCTGCTCGCCTTCCGGCCGGGCGGGATCATTCTGCTGTCACCGGTATTGCCCGCGGCGTCCATTCGCGATGCGGCGCAACGGTGTCCGGTGGTGCTGGTATCGCGCGGGTCGAACTTCGCCGAAGTGGACACGGTCAATGACGATGGCGAGGTGGGTGCCGCGCTGGCGGTGGATCACCTTGTCGCACTGGGTCATCGGCGCATCGTGCATCTGGACGGCGGGGCGGCGTTCGCGGCCGGGCCACGGCGCAAGGGGTACACCGCCGCCATGGTCCGGCATGGTCTGGAGCCGATGGTCATTGCCAGCGAGCACACCGACGAGGCAGGTGCGGCGGCGGTGCGCAGTCTTCTGAACCTGTTCTCTCCCAGTAACTTTCCCACCGCGCTGGTCTGCGGTAACGACTTCAACGCGGTCGGTGCCATGTCCGCGCTCGCCGAGGCGGGACTGCGCGTCCCCGAGGATGTCTCGGTGGTCGGCTATGACAACACCTCCCTGGCCGCGCTCCAGCACGTCGCTCTCACCACCATCGATCAGCCGCGCAACAGCATCGGCCGCCTCGCGGTGCGCGCACTCACCGAACGCATGCAGGACGGCCGCACCGATCCGGTGCGCCAGCATCTCGAGCCGTCCCTCGTGGTCCGCTCGACCACCGCCAAGCCCCGCGACTGAGCTGGGCCACAACCGATTTCGAAGGAGCAACCATGTCCACGATCAGACTGGGCCTCGCAGGCACCGGCCGCATCGGCAGCTCCCACGCCGAAACCCTCACCACGCTGCCCGGCGTGGATTCGGTCATCGTCGCGGACGCGGACGCGGACCGAGCCCGCGCCACCGCCGATAAACTCGATATCGACTTCGCCCCCGATATCGACGCGCTGCTGGCCGCCGATCTCACCGCTTTGATCATCACCACCGCCACCGATTCGCATCCGGAGCTGATCACCGCCGCCGTGGATCGCGGCATCCCCGTGTTCTGCGAAAAGCCCATTGCCGCAGACATTCTCGGCACGCTCGCGGTAGTCGAAAGAGTCGCATCCTCCGATGTCCCGGTCCAGATCGGTTTCCAGCGCCGCTTCGACGCCGGTTACCGAGCCGCCCGCGCGGCGGTAACCTCCGGCGACCTCGGCTGGGTCCACACCCTGCGCGCCACCACCCTCGATCCCGCACCCCCGCCCGCCGACTACATCCCCCGCTCCGGCGGCGTCTTCCGCGATTGCGGCGTCCACGATTTCGACATCATCCGCTGGGTCACCGGCCGCGAAGTCACCGAGGTCTACGCCACCGGCGCGAACCGGGGCGAACAATTCTTCGCCGACGCGGGCGACGTCGACACCGCGGCGGTAATCCTGCGCCTCGATGACGGCGCACTGGCCACGGTCTCCTTGAGCCGCTACAACGGCGCGGGCTACGACGTCCGCCTCGAAGTCTTGGGCTCCAAGGGCAATGCGATTGTCGGCCTCGACGACCGCGCACCCCTGCATTCGGTGGAACCCGGCTACCCCGCCTCGGGCGTCCCCGCCTACCCCGGCTTCATGGACCGCTTCCACCCCGCCTACGTAGAAGAACTGGCCACCTTCCTGGAAGTCGCCACCGCCCAGCGCCCCAGCCCTTGCACCCCCGCCGAAGCCCTGGAAGCCTTCTACATCGCAGAAGCCTGCGAACAATCCCGCCGCGAAGGCCGCCCCATCCGCCTCACGGAAGTCCGCCACTAACACCCGAAAAGGTGAAGCCGAAATGGATTGGATCCTCGAAGTAGTCCCCGTCCCCGTCTCGAACCTGGACCGCGCCAAAGACTTCTACTCCACCCAGGTCGGCTTCACCCTCGACCTGGACATCCAAATCTCCCCCGACACCCGCATAATCCAACTAACCCCACCCGGCTCCACCTGCTCCATCCACCTCTCCACCGGCCCCATGCCCCCCGGCTCGGTATCGGGCCTACAACTGGTGGTCCCCGACCTCGACACAGCCCACTCCGAACTATCCGGCCGAGGCGTAAAGGTAACCGAGATAATGCATTTCGACCAGGGCACCCGCCTCCCCGGCCGAGGCGACCCCTGGAACAACTTCATCTTCTTCGACGACCCCGACGGCAACTCCTGGGTAATCCAAGAACGCCCCCAAACCCCCGCCTAGCTCCCGGACATTCGGTCCCGAACCCGATCCCGAAATGGCGAGTACCAATTCCTGGGCAGCCCTTCGATCATGACAATTTCACCAACCGAATCGTTGACCAACCCGAAAGATACGAACGTCGGCGAGTAGTACTCCGCAGACATCGCCTCCGCGCTGGTCACAACGCGAAGCTCACCCCTATCCCCCGAGACCACCAGTATCGCCGAAAACCCGCTCGCGTCGTCGCACAGAACTACGACCTCCTCAACAGCCGGTGCCTCTTGAAACTGCACGCCCCACACTGTCTCCCACTGCCCATCGCCGCACCTGCGGATCTGGCCCCACATGGTAGTCTTCAGCATAAATGACGAGTATTCGGCCGACTCGCCTCGATTCGCTACTCACACATAATCCTCCAACCCGTGAATATTTTCAATGTCTACAATCGAAGCAACCAGAATTTTTACTTGAAATATGGCAGCTTCAGACCGGCGGCGGACATCATATATTCATATGATTCCAGCATACTTTGCAGTGCTTCGCGAGCCTCTTGAATGGCCGCCTCGACATCGTCGAGGTTCCCCTCTTCTACGCTAGATGCCGCCTCGTTCAATGTCTCCATGACCGTCCAAAGCGTGTCACCCTGAACCAAAAGGCCCGGGAATTTTCGCCCTTCCCATTTTACCAGCGAATATCCACCTTGCGTGTCGAAAATTCTAGCATCGTATTCCATAGTCATTCTCCTAAGTTCGGATGGAAGGTGATGTATGGCTCCCCTTCAACTAGGGGACCAGTCATTATGTCTATTCTACGACCATAACCAAGCTCAACAGGCCCCATCGGCAGCGACCCCTTGATACGACTCTTCGTTCTAGAATTGATGTCGGTTATCACATAGTCCCAATCCGAGAAGGCGTTTGCGGTACCCGCAGCACGACTACCGACGACATGAATAGTCACACCTCTAAAGTTGGCAGCATTTTGAATTCTTCGGGCTTCAGAAGGCGATATGTGGTCGATATCGCCGCCATTGCCATATGTCGGTGTCGGACACGGAGTCAGCCCGAGCGGATCAATCCACGCGGTTGGATTATGAGGGTACGCGTACGAATTAGGGCCTGGATGTAGACCAAGAGGATCAGACGTTAGATACCTGCCCGCCACCGGATCATAGAAGCGATGCAGATTGTAGTGAAGGCTTGTCTCTGGGTCGTAAATCTGTCCGGGGAAGCGGAGGGGTGTGTCGATCGAGCCTTGCCAGCGGGTTGTTCCCCATAGATCGGAAGTCGCTGTGGCAACGGTTGTTCCGGTTGTCGGGTCGATCAGGTCGGTTGGGGTGCCTACCAGGTCGGTAATGATCGCGTAGAAGGCTCGGTCGTAGGTGTGTTGATCTGTGGATTGGGTGATGGGGGTGCGGGTGCCGGGATGGTAGTGCCAGCGGGTGGTGGCCGCGGGGGTGGATTGTTCTACGAGATAGGTGCTGTCCCAGGTGTAGTCGGTGTGGTCGAGGGTGGTGCCATCGGGGGCGCGGCGCTGCTTGGTTACGCGGCGGCCGGTGGCATCGTAGGTGTAATGCCACCACTGGGCATCGGGGGTCTGGACGTCGGTCAGTTGATCGAAGGCGTTGTAGTGGTAGTGCCAGATATCCGGCTTGTGAGACAGGCGGGATTTGGTTTTGCGGATAAGGCGGCCAGCACGGTCGTAGTAGTACCGAGTTCGGCCGTCTCGGACCAGTAGGTTGTTGTGGTACTCGCGGCGGGAATCCGGCTCGGTCGAGAGTCCGGTGGTCGCATTATGGGCTGCCGTAATGTTATTCAGGGAGTCGTACCTGTAGGACTCTGTGGGGGAGCCGTTTTCGGCGACGGTCGCGATGCGACCGACAGAGTCCAGAACGAAGTCTCGGTGGTTTGTCTGGGCGTCGGATCGGGCGAGAGTGTGAGCGGACAGGAAGCCATCGGGACGGTAAGAGTAGCTGTCGCGCCGGATCATTCGGGGATCGGGAGCGGACGCGGGTTCCAACCCTAGATTCAGGAGTGGGCGTGGCACCGCGGTGACCTGTTGGTCGATGATGCGACCGACCGGGGATAGATCGCGGTGGACGGTTACCGCGCCGATCTGCCATCCCGTTGGGCGGCCGACCGCATCATAGGAAAAACTGACGCTCTGACTGTCAGCCGACATCGCACTGGCACGGCCGGTGTTGTCCCAGTCCCAGTCGGTACGGGCACCGGTAGGTGAGACCCGACCGGTCCGACGGCCATACTCGTCGTATTCGAACCGCATAGGGGCTTGATTGTCGAGCTGCTGGGAGATCAGTTGCCCGAGTGACGAATAGCCGTATTCGAGGGCGTGTATCACCGTCTGGCGTACACCGGATTGGGCAGTGAGAACACGACCGGCGACATCGTGCCGATAGCTGAGCCATTCGCCGGTATCCGCGGTGATCGCCGTAATCCGGCCCAGGATGTCGCGGGCGTGAGTACGGGTGACGCCGGTCGCGGCGGTCACTGTCGCAACCCGACCGACGGCATCGTGGGTGTAACGGGTGGTGGCGCCGCTGTAGTCGGTCTCCGCGATCATGCGGCCCGCCCGATCGTATTCGTAACTCCACGTTTGGGCCAGCGGGTTGGTTACCGCGACCAGGCGGCGTTCGGTGTCCCACGAATACCGGGTGGTGGAACCGTCAGGATCGGTGCGGGAGGCGAGGAGGTCGAAGGCGCCGTAGGTGTGATGGGTTATGCCGTTGGCGCGGTCGGTATGGGTAAGGAGGTTGCCTTCGCCGTCCCACGTCCAGGATTCGGAGTGGCCATCGGCGTCGCTGCGGCGCAACGGCTTTCCGTCGGCGGACCATTCGTAGCGGGTGGTCTCGCCGAGGGGACCGGTGACCTGAGTGACGCGACCGAGGCTGTTCCGTTCGATATACGTGACAGAGCCGAGCGGGTCGGTGATGACGACCGGTAACCCTGCACCGTCCACGTCGACGACCGTCTGCGCGCCGGTCGGCGAGATCACTCCGGATGCCGCACCATTGGGATGGTAGGTGAATTCGGTCCGGGATCCGGCGGCGTCGATGCTCGCGATCAGATCACCTGTGTCGCTCCACTCTTGGTATCGAACACCGCCATCGACATCGAAAATCACAGATGGACGGTTGAAGCCCGCGTACCTGATTCTGACCGCTGCGCCATCAGGGCGGATGAGCTCGGTCAGGTCACCGAAATCGTTGTAGTTGTATCGGCTTTCCGCACCATCGGGCGCAAGTACGCGCACCGGCTTGCGGTCCGGGTTGTAATCGAAATAGGTGTTGCCGCCCTCCGGGTCCGACAACCGGCGCAGACGCAGGTCGTGGTCGAAGCCATGATGGGTGATCGCAGCCAGAGAGTCGGTGATGCTGGTGCGGAATCCGTCAGTTGATGCTTCATAGACGAAGCCGCAGTTGAGGATTCCGGCAGATCCCCGCTGGTGGACGACGCGACCCGACGAATCGTAGGTGTTCACCATCGCGGTGCCGTTGGAGTCGGTCCACGAGGTGATGCGTGCCTGGGTGTCGTAGGTGAACCTGGTCGTTGCCCCGGTGCCAGTCCTAACCGTCACCAAATTGCCTGATTCGTAACCGAATTCACGAACGATCGTGTCCGCCTCGGACACATTGGAGCCAAGGACGGTCAGAGCGGTGACTCTGCCCGCAGCGGTGTCGATCCGTACCCGATAGCCACCGGAGTGAGTCACTTCGATCGGTGCACCGTCCGCGTCGTAGCGGAAGGTGACACGATTGTGGTGGCGATCGGTGATCGCACTGATGGCATAGTTTCCCAGCAGCGTATCGAGCCCGTCGAGTGCCGCGTCGGGAGCGAAATGCCATAGCAATTCTCGATGTGGGTCCCGGACGCGATAGCCGCCAGACTCCGAGCGTGTCAGTGTCCAGCGTTGACCACCCGCTATCGGACCGACCGGCACTTCGCTATCCGCATGCGGATAGGCAAGCATCAAACCGTCTTCGGCCAATAACGTGACGCCTTCCGCGTCGACGACAACACGCATATCGAGGGTCGCGGACCACGACGGGCCGAACCAGCGACCAAATCGATAGCTCGAGCGGTGGCGGCGGCGCAACACCAGAGCGAGGACGCCGGGCAGGCTGAGATCAGTTTGCGGGAGCAGAAATTCACCGGTGGCGATGTCGACCGGGTCGGGCGATTCTTCGATCTGCCCGGGGGTCCGGTCGACTTCACTGCCTTTACCGATGGTCTCCTGCCGAACGCCATGGTCGGCATTCGCCAGCTCGGGCAGACTTGGGTTCTCCCGTTGCGGTGCACCGTGATCCGGCACTCCCCCGGAGCTCGTGGGATGTGTTTCAGGCGAGTGCGTCGACTCGGGCGCACTCGCCGCACCCGGTTTCGGCTGTTCGGGCGCCGGTGTGCCGCCATTGGTTTCGCTTCCCCGCGCCGGCGGCTCCGATATCGGCGCGGCCTCGGGCACAGCCGGGGCTTCAGCGCGTGGTGAAGTGGTGGCGCGAACGGCATCGGCAGATCCGCGATCAGCGGCGGACCGGTCAACCGATGCGGGCCTTTCATGTTGCGCGGCAGAGATATTCGAGGTGCGCTCACCTCCTGTGCCGGCGGTCGACACACTGGCTCGCGACGGCGTTCTCTCACCCGCCGTCGGTTGCCCGGAGACGGGTGCTTCCCGGGCACCGACCGGGGACGCACCGGAACTTCGGTCCACCGGCGCGGCGGTGCGCGAGCCATTGTCGATAGGGCTAGCAGGGTTTCGGTCCACCGGCGCTTGCCGGTTTTCAGCGGTCGTCACGTTGTCCGCACGGGTTACCGGATCTGGAGCAGCCGCACGCGCTTCCTGCGTACTCGCATGAGACTCTGGGGCGCTCCCACGGGATTCCGTCGTTCCCGAACGTGATTCATCAGCCGGAGAAACCTTTGAATCGGAGCGAGAATGCGATCCTCCATCGGTCGCCTGCGACGGCTTCGTCTCCCCATTGATATTCGCATCGGCAGCGCCGCTCTTGAGACCGCTCGGCGCACCCTCACCGTTGAGAGCGGCGGAGGGTTTGACGCCTTCCGGCGTCGCGGATGGGTGGGGCGACGTGCCTTCGGGGAGATGGTTGGCTCCACCCGGCTTCGCCGCGGAACGGACTCCGTGAGCCGCACCCATGCCGAATCCGGCAGCGAGCATCGCAGGGTTCAGAGTCGTGTTGACCTTGCTCCAGTCGAGACCGCCGTGCGTGAGCTGATCGCCCACCTGCCAGGCGATATCGGTGCCGTACATACCGAAACCACCTGCCAGACCGGATAATCCACCGCCGAGGAATCCCCGGGTGGCCGGGGACAGCGGCGTATGGCCCAGCATCTTGGTCAGTCCGGGAGCGACGCCTTTGGCAACGGCCCCACCCACTCCCCATTCCAGGGCGGTGCGCACTGCCTGAGCCGGGTCGATGTGATCACGATGATCGGCTAGCACCTGATAGGACTGAATGCCCAGGTCCAGGCCCGCGCCGACCGCACCCATCTTCAGGCCGGTGATGGCAATGTCTTTCAAATACACCTTGGCGGCGTTGCGCATACCCGCCGCGGCCATTTGCTTCGCGAGCTGACGCGCACCCTGTTCAGCGGCGAGCGTAATAGCTTCGCGGCCAACCGCTATGGCAGCCGGTACGGCAGCCGAACCCCAGGGCCAGGCAGCGAACAGAGCGTACACGCTGTAGGCGGTCATAGCTGCGAAACCCGCCTCCATGATCTTGGTGTACTCGATCTCAGTGCCAGCTTCGCGCGTACGAGTACCTAGATCTTCGAGCCCCTTGACGAGGGCATAGAGCGATTCGTCGCCGCTGCCATAAAGTTTGGCGAATTCGGCTAGCGCCTTCTCGGAGCCTTCGCCCACGTAGTACTTCTGCGCGGAGTCAGTCGCGGCCTTCGCGTCCGGAATCAGCGACTCGAGGTCTTTGGCAATCTCCTTCCAGGCATCGCCGAGGGACCACATGTCGTCCTCGTCACCGTCGGGATAGGCCATCCCGAAGTTCAGTAGCGTCAGAATCCAGCTCGGAATCCACTCCCAAGCTGAGGTAATCCGCGACAACTGTCGATCCCCCCGCTCCCCCTTGCGAACCTTCGGTGATCATCGCACACCGACGCACCGAGAGTCAGATCAGCTGCCCTCGGTGACGTAACCCGATCCTCGATCATTCACGCACACTGCTCATGAAATCGATGGCTTCGATGAGGGTGAATTGGAGGGATTGGCTTGTGGCGGCGATTCTGGAACGCGATTCTTCGGGGGCGATGTCGTGTGTCGAGTTCAGTGCTGCTTCAAGCTCTTTCCAGGACTCGTAGATTCTCCTGGTGTATTGCTCGACATGGGAAGTCAGGGTGACGAAGGCTCTGGCGTCGAGGCGTTGTTGACCTCCGGCCGAGAGCCAGACGTTCAAATTCGCGACCTCAGTGATATATCGGCCCACCAGCGCTTGTATCTCGTTGCTCACCAGGTTGCTGGACAGTAGGAGGATGGCCAGGTTGTGGGTGGGCGGCACATCGTTTTTAGTGAGCTCTTCCGGCGCGTCCCAGTCCGGTAGGTCGTTGATCCAGTCCCAGTCGTAATTCATCGACGCGCTCATTTCCTTGTTCGCGATCATCCATGATGTTTGATCAACCACGCTGTTCCAGGTCTGGTGTTCGTAGGAATGTCGACACCTCCGGCACGAAGCACCTGCGCGCAGTAGGTTACACAGCTCTGGGTGAACAGATGGTATCTCGGATACAATCCGCGTTCGGTTTTCGACATCATGGTTTCGGCGTATGCCATTGCGGCCCCGGGATTATCGAGCAGAACCCGGACATGGATGGTCTCCGGGGAAAGCATGCCTGGTTCGAACCTGTCGACTCCGTTGGTCAGCGAGTTGACACCGCCCCATTGTTCGGTTCGCAGCAATTCGCCGTCGGCGGCGCGGACCGAGATCAACGCGTGCATACCGCCACCCTGATGTCTGGGATCCAGGTGCACGACAGCCTCACCGGGATGGGGGTCGTGGCTGGCGCGTCCCGGTGAATCGGCCGGGTACAGGCCGAGTGGGTCGATCCAGCCGGTTGGATTGTGCGGGTAGGTGTTCGGGTTCGGTGCGGGGGCCAGGCCGAGGGGGTCGGGGGTCAGGTAGCGGGCGGTGGCGGGGTCGTAGACGCGGTGCAGATTGTAGTGGAGGCCGGTTTCCAGGTCGTGGATCTGGCCGGGGAGGCGGAGCGGGGTGGTGGCTGTGCCATGCCACGTGGTTTCGCCCCAGAGGGTGGAAGTCGCTGTGGCGGAATGGGTTCCGGTGGTTGGGTCGATCAGGTCGGTTGGCGTGCCGACCGGGTCGGTGAGAACCGCGTGGCAGGTGGTGTCGAAGTCGTGCCGGGTGGAGGTTTGGGTAATGGGCGTGCGGGAGGTGGGGTCGTAGTGCCAGCGGGTGGTTTCGGTGGCGGTGGTCTGTTCGACCAGGTAGGTGTCATCCCAGGTGTAGTCGGTGCGGTCCTGGATCGCGCCGTCCGGGGTGCGGTGCTGTTTGGTGCGGCGGCGGCCCGCGGCGTCATAGGTGTAGAGCCAGCGGTGACCGTCGGGGGTGGTGACCTCGGTCAACTGATCGAAGGCGTTGTAGGTGTAGTGCCAGACGGATGGCTTGCGGGAGAGCCGGGTTCGGGTCTTGCGAATGAGACGGCCGGCGGGGTCGTAGTGGTATCGGGTGCGACCGTTTCTGATCAGCAGGTTGTTGCGGTATTCCCGGTCTGACGACGGGTCCTGCTGTGGCGTAGCCGAATTCGCGTGCGAAGCACGGGTGATGTTGCTCAGCGAGTCGTAGGTGTACGACTCGGTTTGGGGACCGTCGCTGATCGCGCCGATGCGACCTATCGGGTCGAGCGCGAATTCTCGCAGCCGATCGGGGCTTTCGGGACGGACGGTCGACTGCGCGGTCAGATAGCCGTCGGGACGGTAGGAGTAGTTGTCGCGCCGGATCATTCGAGGGCCGGGACGATCGGGTTCCAGGCCGAGGTTCAGGAGTGGGCGCGGGCGAGCGGTTACCTCTTGCCCGATGACACGGCCCACTTCGGACAGAGTGCGCTGGACGGTGACCGTTCCCACCTGCCAGCCGGACGGCCGGCCCACGGCATCGTGGGTGAAGGCGATCTCGTGGCTGCCGGTCGACAGGCCCCGCACCCGGCCGGTGATATCCCATTGCCAATCGGTGTGCGATCCGGTCGGGGTCGTGCGTCCGACCCGGCGACCATGCTCGTCGAACTCGAACAGCATCGGACCCTGATCGTCCAATTGCTCCGAAACCGGTTGCCCAACCGCGGAATACGTGAACTCCAGAGCATGGACCCGGTTACGACCGATACCGGAGTGCGCGGTGAGAACGCGACCGGCGACATCATGGCCGTAGCTGAGCCATTCGCCGGTATCGGCCGTGATGGCGGTGACTCGTCCCAGGACGTCCCGAGCGTGGGTGCGGGTCACGCCCGTGGCGGGGGTGACCGTCGCGACGCGACCGGCGGCATCGTGGGTGTAGCGGGTGGTCGCGCCGGTGAAGTCGATCTCAGCGGTCAGGCGGCCCGCGCCGTCGTATTCGTAAGTCCAGGTTTGGGATAGCGGGTTGGTGACGGCCGTCAGTCGGCGTTCGGTGTCCCAGGTGTAGCGGGTGACGGAACCGTCCGGCTCGGTGCGGGTGGCGAGCAGGTCGAAGGGGCCGTAGGTGTGGTCGGTGATTCCGCCGGCGCGGTTGATGTGAGTGCGGAGATTGCCTTCGCCGTCCCAGGTCCACGACTCGTAGTGTCCGTCGGGATCGGTGCGGCGCAAGGGTTTTCCGTCGGCGGCCCATTCGTAGTGGGTGATTTCGCCGAGCGGGCCGGTCAGGCGTGTGACGCGACCCAGGCTGTCCCGTTCCATACGGGTGACCGCACCGAGCGGGTCGGTGACGACAACCGGCAGTCCGGCTCGATCGACCTCGATCACCGATCGCGCACCCGTGGACGAGACCACCTCCGCCGCCGCGCCATTGGGGTGGTACGAGTATTCGGTTCGCGATCCCATCGTGTCGACCGACGCGATCAGATCGCCTGCGGCACTCCACTCTTGATGCCGGACGGAGCCGTCGACATCGACAATTGTCGTCGGCCGGTTCGCGCCCAGGTATTCGATGCTGACGGTTGCGCCGTCGGGGCGCGTGAGCCCGGTGAGGTCACCCAGATCGCTGTAGCGGTAGTGGCTCTCGGCACCGTCGGGGGCGAGTACGCGTATCGGTTTACGGTCCGGGCTGTAATCGAAATGGGTTGTGCCGCCCTCCGGATCGGTGAGGTCGCGCAGGCGCAGGTCGCGGTCGAACCCGTGGCGGGTGATCGCGGACCGCGAATCGGTGATGGTGGTGTGGAATCCGGATCGCGAGGTCTCGTATTCGAAGTCGCAGTCGAGGATTCCGGCGGTACCGCGCTGCTGGATGACCCGGCCCGCCGCGTCGTAGGTGTTGCGCATCGTGGTGCCGTTGGAATCGGTCCACGAGGTGATGCGGGCTCGATCATCGTAGGTGAAGCGGGTCGTCGCGCCGATGCCCGTGGTTATCGCGGTCAGATTGCCTGCGCTGTAGGCGAATTCGCGGACTCGGGTATCGGACTCGTCTGCGGACGCGACGGTCAAGGCGGTGACCCGGCCGGCGGCGGTGTCGACGAGCACCCGGTAACCACCGGAGTGAGTGACTTCGGTTGGCGCGCCATCGGAGTCGTAGCGGAAGGTGACCCGATTGTGGTGGCGGTCGGTGATCGCCGAGATGGCGTAGTTGCCCAGCGCCGCGTCCAAGCCATTGAGGATCGGGTCGGGGTCGAAGTGCCAGAGCAGTTCTCGACGCGGGTCCCGCACGCGATAACCACCGGACTCCGAGCGCGTGAGGGTCAGGCGCTGACCACCGGTTATCGGCTCGACCGGCACTTCCGCATCCGCGTGCGGATACGCGAGCATGAGGCCGTCTTCGGCCAGGAAGGTGACCCCGTCCGCATCGACGACGATGCGCATATCGAGAGTGGCCGACCAGGACGGTCCGAACCAGCGCCCGAACCGATAGCTGGAGCGATGTCTTCGCCGCAGGACCAGAGCCAATACGCCGGGCAGACTGAGATCCGTTTGCGGAAGCAGGAATTCACCGGTCGCGATATCCACCGGATCCGGCGATTCCTCCACCTGCCCGGGAGTCCGATCGACCTCACTCCCCTTGTGCACCGTCTCCTGATGCACCCCACGATCGGCATTCGCCAGCTCGGGCAGACTCGGGTTCTCCCGCTGCGGCGCACCATGATCCGCCGCGCCATCGGAGCCCGCGGAATGCGTATCGGGTGAGGGCACCGCTTCGGGAGGATTCCCCGGCCCCGGTTCGGTCCGCTTGGACGGCGCGGACTCAGCAGTGGCGCGATCGGTCGTTCCCGCCTGCTCGCTCGCCCCACCCCGATCTGTGGTCGCGGCCCGATCTGCGGCCCCGGCCCGGTCTATGGTCGCGGCCCGATCTGTAACCCCGGCCCGATCTGTAACCCCGGCCCGGTCTTTAGTCGCGGCTCCATCGGCGGTTACGGCGTGGTCACCAGTCGCGGCACGGTCAACGGGCGCGGGCTTTTCATGCTGTGCGGCAGTGATATTCGAGGCATGTTCGCCGCCGGGAGTGGCAGTGGGCACATTGGCGCGGGCAGGGGTTCGGTCAACGGGTGCGGGTTGGGTGCCGGCTGGGGCGTCGCGCGGTGTGGAGGTAGCGGGGCCGGGGATTCGGTCGGTGGACGGGGCGAGGCGGGCCGCGTTATCGATGGGTGCCGGGGCCGGAGATCGGTCCGCGGGGGTCTGTCGATTGCCGTCGGGGGTGTCGGCGCGGGTCACCGAATCCGGTACCGCCGCTCGGGTTTCAGGGGTGCTGGCGTGGATTTCGGACCCGCCCGCACGAGTTTCCGGCGAACCGGACCGGGATTCGGTCGGCGGCCCGGAAACATCAGCACGCGAACGTGATCCGCCGTCGCTGACCTGAGCTGGCCCGGGCTCCTCGCGCGCACCGTTCGACTGTGTTGGATCCCCTTTCGGAGCGCCCGGCGCACCCTCACCCGTCAGCGCGCCCGGTGCACCCTCGCTGGTGAGGGCAGCCGGTTTGGCCGTGTCCACGCTGGGGACCACGGATCGTTCGACGCCCTCGGGTTTGGCGGAGGGATGCGGCGAGGTACCTTCCGGAAGACCCTTGGCACCAACGGGTTTCGCGGCCGAGCGGACCCCGTGGGCCGCGCCCATGCCGAATCCGGCAGCCAGCATCGCGGGGTTGAGAGTGGTGTTGACCTTGCTCCAGTCGAGTCCACCGTGCGTGAGCTGATCCCCCACCTGCCACGCGATATCGGTGCCGTACATGCCGAAACCGCCTGCGAGACCGGATAATCCGCCACCGAGGAAGCCCCGGGTGGCCGGGGACAGCGGTGTATGGCCCAGCATTCTGGTGAGTCCAGGCGCGACACCCTTGGCGACCGCCCCACCCGCACCCCATTCGAGCGCGGTGCGCGCGGCCTGCGCCGGATCGATATGGTCGCGATGATCGGCCAGTACCTGATACGACTGAATGCCGAGATCCATTGCCAGGCCCATGGATCCGGTCTTTACGCCGGTGATCGCGATATCCTTCAGATACACCTTGACCGCATTGCGCAGCCCCGCCTTGGCCATCTGCGCCGCGAGCTGCCGCGCCCCCTGTTCCGCCGCCAAGGCGATGGCCTCGTGCCCGGCCGCCGCCGCCGCGGGCACGGCCGCCGAACCCCACGGCCACGCCGCGATCAGCGCGTAGATGCTGTACGCGGTGATCGCCGCGAAACCAGCCTCCATGATCTTGGTGTACTCGATCTCGGTCCCCGCTTCACGAGTCCGAGTACCCAGATCTTCGAGCCCCTTGACCAGGCTGTCCAGCGATTCATCGCCGCCGCCGAAGAGTTTCGCGAATTCGGCGAGCGCCTGCTCCGACCCCTCCCCCACGTAATACTTCCGCGCGGAGTCGGTGGCGGCCTTGGCATCCGGGATCAGCGCCTCGAGATCCTTGGCGACATCCTTCCAGGCATCGCCGAGGGACCACATCTCGTCTTCGTCACCGTCGGGATAGGCCATCCCGAAGTTGAGCAGCGTGAGGATCCAGTGCGGAATCCACTCCCAAGCCGACGTAATCCCCGACACCCGTCGACCCCCCAGACCCCGCCTCGATCACCAGTGTCCGCGATCGGCCAGGGTCGGTGGTGCGTCGGGATCCTCGGTTTCGACGTCGGTGAAGACCATGGCGGGCGGTAGCTCATCGTCCTCGTCGACGCGCGCGCCCGGCGGAGCCATCGAGACCGGCGGCGGGGTGGGCAGCATGTCGTGCACATCCGGAATGCCGGGTATGAACTCCGATAGTCGCGGGATGCGGGCGTTGTCCTGCTGTAGCCCGGCGAGCACCTCGGCGGTCTTGCGCTGCACCTCGACGGCGGCGGCCTGCGTCGCCACGACCACTTCGCGGGCGAGCTCGGCCGGACTCAATTCGTCGATGGAATCGGCGAATTTGAGATCCACCAGCACCCCGTGGGCATTGACCGTCGCGGTGACGCGCCGATTGGCCGCGGTACCGGTGGCGGTCAGCTTGGCCTGCTCCTGCTGCGCCCGGGCGATCGATTCCATCCCGGTCTTGACCGACTCCACCAGATCGGCCAGGCGCGCCCGCGCCATCTCGTTCGACATCAGCGGAAGGACTCGGTATTGCCGTCCTCGGTCGCCTGCAGACTATCCGCGGCGTCGGTCAACCCCTTGCCATACGCGTTCAGCAGCGTCACCTTGGAGGCCAGCACGGCGTCGAGATTCTCCCGCGACGCCTTGTAGCCGTTATCGCCGCCATTGAACTGGGTGCCGAAATCGTCACCGCCCCAGGCTCCGTCGTATGCCGCGGCCTCACCGGAGATCTTCGCCTTCAGCGCCTCGATCCGCGTGGCCACCGCCTCCAGCGCACCGCCAACAGACCGCAGTTGGCCGATCTCAACCTCTACCTTGCCCACCGTCGAACCCCCTTAAGACTTCCGGTGATCATCGCATACCGGGGCGGGGGCGGTCAGCTCACCACCAATCCGATTGCGAGACCGGTCATTACGAGCGCGATCACCGAATCCAGGATCTGCCAGGCCCGCGGCTTGGCGAACACCGGCGCGAGCAGTCGCGCGCCGAATCCGAGGGTGATGAACCAGATAATGCTGCCGGTGATCGCACCCGCGGTGAGAAACCAGCGATCGGGTGTGGCGTAGGTGCTCGCGAACGAGCCGAGCAAGACCATGGTGTCGAGATACGCGTGCGGATTGAGCCAGGTGACCGCGAGACAGGTGGCGATGGCCGCGCCCAGCGCGATCGGCGCTCCCCCGCCCGCGGTCAGCGCGGTCGCGGAGAACGCGCGCTTGGCGGCCAGGAACGCGTACCCGAGCAGAAATGCCGCGCCTGCGAACTTTGCGATGGTCATGATCATCGGCGCGGCGTTCATCACCGCGCCGAACCCGGTGACACCCGCTGTCATCAGCACCACATCGGATCCCGCGCACACCGCGACCACCGGCAGCACATGCTCGCGACGGATCCCCTGACGCAACACGAAGGCATTTTGCGCGCCGATCGCCACAATGAGCGAGAGTCCGAAGCCGAGTCCTGAAATGGCCGCCAGGGCCGCCGATGATCCGTTCACTCTTTCGAAGCTAAGCGGGCGTCCAGCTCCAGGCCAGCTAATGTTTCTGATGGACGATTAGAATCGCTTAATATGGATCTGCAACTGGATCAGCTTCGCGCGCTCGACGCCGTGCTCACCGAGGGCACCTTCGAGGCGGCCGCGCGCCGGCTCACGGTCACACCGTCGGCTATCAGCCAGCGCATCAAGGCCCTCGAGGACGCGGCCGGGCGGATTCTGGTGCAGCGCACCAAACCCGTGCAGCCCACCGAATCCGGCCTCACGGTGTGGCGGCTGGCCAAACAGATCCAGTTGCTCACCAGCGATACCGCGCAGGAACTCGGGGATGCGGAGCAGCCCGCGGCGAAACCGGTGAATATCCCCATCGCCGTCAATGCCGATTCGCTACAGAGCTGGGTCATGCCCGCACTCGGCCGGGCCGCGCGGGGCGTGAACTTCGAAATCCATCGCGAGGACGAGGAACACACCACCCGGCTGCTGCGCGACGGCACCGTGATGGCCGCCATCACCTCGACCGCGGCACCGGTGCAGGGTTGCATTGTGCGGCGGCTGGGCGCGATGCGATATCGCCCGCTGGCCGCTCCGGATTTCGTGCGCACCTGGTTTCCGGACGGCCCGACCGCGAAAGCCTTCGCGCAGGCCCCGGTAATCCTGTTCGACCGCAAGGACGATCTGCAATTCCGATTGATGCGCCGGTACACCCGCAAGCCCGTCGACCCGCCCCGGCACTACATTCCCTCCTCGGCGGGGTTCGCCGACGCACTGCGGCTGGGCCTGGGCTGGGGCATGATGCCGGACCTGCAAACCCGCCCGGATGATCAGCTCGTCCCGCTGGATGGCACGGTATACATCGATGTCCCGCTGTACTGGCAGCAGTGGCGGCTGGACTCACCCGCACTCGGTATGGTCGCCGCTACCATTGCCGAAGCCGCTGCCGCGGTACTGCTTTGAAGACGTTGTGCGCCGAATGGACTCGGCTGTCATAGTCGGAAGAGATTTGCATTGTAGAGAAAGGCATTACGTGTCCCAAGTTGTGCGCGGCGTGATCGCACGCTCGAAGAATGCCCCCGTGGAAGTCACCGACATCGTCATCCCCGATCCCGGTCCGGGCGAAGCGGTGGTCCAGGTGCAGGCGTGCGGGGTGTGCCACACCGATCTGCACTATCGGGAGGGCGGCATCAATGACGAATTCCCATTCCTGCTCGGCCATGAGGCCGCCGGCATCGTGGAATCGGTGGGCGAGGGCGTCACCGATGTGCAGCCGGGCGATTTCGTCATCCTGAACTGGCGCGCGGTCTGCGGTAATTGCCGTGCGTGTCGTAAGGGCAAGCCGTGGTACTGCTTCTCGACTCATAATGCGGCGCAGCCGATGACGCTGACCGACGGCACCCCGCTCACCCCCGCGCTGGGCATCGGCGCGTTCGCGGAGAAGACCCTGGTCCACGCGGGGCAGTGCACCAAGGTGGATCCGACCGCCTCACCGGTCGCGGCGGGCCTGCTGGGCTGCGGCGTGATGGCCGGACTGGGCGCGGCCATCAATACCGGCAATGTCAGCCGCGGTGACAGCGTGGCCGTAATCGGTTGCGGCGGTGTGGGTAATGCCGCCATCGCCGGTGCGAAACTGGCGGGCGCGACCACCGTCATCGCCGTCGATATCGATGAGCGCAAATTGGAGTGGGCCAAGGGTTTCGGCGCCACCCACACCGTGAACGCGTCCAAAGAGGATGCGGTGGAACGGGTTCAGGAACTCACCGACAGTTTCGGCGCGGATGTGGTGATCGACGCGGTCGGCCGCCCGGAAACCTGGAAGCAGGCGTTCTACGCGCGCGATCTGGCGGGCACCGTGGTGCTGGTCGGCGTGCCGACCCCGGATATGAAGCTGGAGATGCCGCTCATCGACTTCTTCTCCCGCGGCGGCGCTTTGAAGTCCTCCTGGTACGGCGATTGCCTGCCCTCGCGTGATTTCCCGTATCTGATCGAGCTGTACAAGCAGGGCCGTTTCGATCTGGATGCCTTTGTCACCGAGACGATTTCGCTGACCGATATCGAGGCCGCCTTCACCAAGATGCACGACGGTGAAGTGCTGCGCTCGGTGGTGGTGTTCTGATGGCGCATATCGACCACGCCACCACCTCCGGCACTTTCAGCCTGGACGGTGAGACCTTCGACGTCGAGAACAATGTCTGGGTCGTCGGCGATGATCTGGAATGCGTGATCATCGATGCGCCGCACAGTGTTCCGGCCATTCTGGATGTGGTGGGCACCCGCAAGGTGCGCGCCATTCTGGCCACGCACGCGCATGACGATCACATTCGGGTCGCCCCGGAATTGGCCGCGGCCACCGGTGCGCCGGTACTGCTGCATCCGGCGGATCTGGTGCTGTGGCGGCTCACCCATCCGGATATCGAACCCGATGGCGAACTCGCCGATGAGCAGATCATCGCGGTCGGCGGCACCGAATTGCACGTGCTGCACACCCCGGGGCACGCACCGGGCGCGGTCTGCTTCCATTCGCCCGATCTGGGCGCGGTGTTCACCGGTGACACGCTGTTCCACGGTGGTCCGGGCGCGACCGGGCGCTCGTACTCCGATTACGGCACCATCGTGGCCTCCATCGCGGATCGGCTGTTGAATCTGCCGCCGGAGACGCTGGTGCACACCGGGCACGGTGAATCCACCACGATCGGCGCCGAGGCCCCGCAGCTCGAGGAGTGGCGTCAGCGCGTCGGCTGATCAAGATCAGGGCAAACTTTCAGTACGAAACGGGCACGATCGGGACCGGACGCGCCGGAACCGGTCGTGCTTCACATTCTTTACAGGCGAAACCGCCCTTAACACCCATCACGCGGTCGGATAATTCCGGCCATGCGTAGATTAGCTGCAGTAATAGCCACCGCCTCTATCCCGCTGTTCATGATCAGCTGTTCGTCGGGACCCGGTTCGGTGAGCAAGAGCGATGTGGAGACCAAGATGGGCGGTCTCTTTCACGACAAGTCCCATGAGGACGCCAAATCGGTTGTGTGCGACGGGGATCTGAAGGCCGAGGTGGACGCCACCCAGAGCTGTACGATCACCTCCGCCGACAGTCAGACCTGGAAGACCACGGCCAAGGTCACCAAGGTCGACGGCGATACCGCCAACTACGACATCGAGATCCTCGACAAATTCGTCAGCCCGGACGATATCGCCACCAATGTCGCCAAGCTCTACTCCGATCAGGTCGGGACCGCACCCAAGTCCAGCACCTGCAACGGCCTGTTGCGTGGCGCCACCGGTGCGAACGTTCGCTGTGTGGTCACCGAGGCCGACGGCACGCGCTGGGGCGTCACGGTGACGACCACCAATGTCGAGGGCGATACGGTCAACTACAACATGGTTCGGGACGATCAGCCGATGGCCTCATAGCCGCGGCCGATCAGCGACAGCTGTACAGGGTCGCCTCGGCCAATTCGTCTATCACATCGGCCAATTCGCCCCGGGCGCGGAATGCGTCCAACTGCCTGCGGGCCCCATTGCCGCGGGACAGCAGACCGGTCAGCGCATCGGTGACGAAGCCCAGGTCACCGAGCTCGATCAGGGCGGGTTCGATGAGATCGATGAGTTTGGCCAGCAGATCCTGAACCGGGAGGGTGCGACCGTCCGACGGGTCAACCGCCGGACCGTCCATACCGCCGTGCGCCGCACGCCAATATGCCGCGCGCAGTGTGGGTTCCGCGACCACCGCGGCACCGTTACCGCGCTGGGCGGTGATGACCGCGGCACGCACCAGGGTGGCGATCAGCGCGGATTCCTCCACGGTCGCGGGCACATCGCTGACCCGCACCTCCACCGTCGGGAACGTAACCGACGGCCGCACATCCCAATACACCATCTTGCGATCCAGGATCACCCCGAGCGCGAGCATATCCTCGACCGCGGTGTCGAATTCGCCCACCGAGCCGAAGTGCGGCGGCGGTCCGGCACTGGGCCAGCGCCGCCACAGGATGTTTCGCCAACTGGCATAACCGGTTTCGTCCCCGCGATAGATGGCGGAGTTGGCCGTCAGCGCCAAAAACAAAGGGAGCCAAGGGCGCAGGAAATTGCTGACGTGCAGCGCGACCTCGCGGTCGGGCACCGCGACGTGTACGTGGCAGCCGCACAGCCCCTGCTCCTGCGCCAATCTGCCGAAACTGTCGGCGATTCGGCGATAGCGCGGGGTGGCGGTGATGCCGAGCGGTTCATCGGGGATGGTGGGCGGTACGGCGACGGCGAGCAGAATCGCGTCGTTCTTCTCCGCGCAGACCGCGGCGCCGCGCCGCAGTTCACGCAATTCCTGGAGAAGTTCGGACGAATTCGAGTGCACGCGGGTGCTGGTCTCCACCTGGCACCGCATGATCTCCAGTTGCATTTCGATACCGGAATCGGCCGCGGTCCGGGCGACGTCGGCATTTCTGCCGACCGGCGCGCCGGTGCGCGGATCCACGAGGAGAAACTCCTCTTCGACACCGACAGTCGGCAGGGTGTCCACCTGTCCTGTGTACCTCAATAACCCGGCCCTGACACCTGCCGGAATGGTCTCTTTGTCCGCATTTCCACGCGAAGCTGTCGGTGACCGGGAGCACAATGCGGATATGGCATATGACGAGAAACTTGCCGACCGCATTCGGGACGCGCTCGGTCCCGCCCTGCCCGACGCGGTCGAGCGGAAGATGTTCGGCGGGCTCGCGTTCCTGATCGGCGGCAATATGGCGATCGCGGCCAGCGGTAAGGGCGGGCTGCTGGTCCGGGTGTCGCCGGAGAACTACACCGATCTGCTGGTCCCCGGTTCGGTGGAGACCATGATCATGGGCGGGAATGAGACCCGGGGCTGGCTGCGGGTGACGGCCGAGACGGTCGAGGACGATGACACGCTCATCGAATGGGTGGAACGCGCGATCGCGTACGCCGGATCACTACCGGTGAAAACCGGCAAATAATGTGCGGTGCGGCACACGTCCGGAACGGTGTGCCGGGCCTCACTGAATTCGCCGGTGGCGCAAGGGTTTTCCCCGGGTGACGTCACCGCCTCTTTACACCGGGGCACAGTGCGGAAATCTCCGCACCGCACCCTGGTGAACATGAGGCAATCCGAAGTGCATGCGCTGGCCTGCGAAGTGTGCGGTCGCCTGCCCCATCCCCGTCGCACCCGGCTCACGCTCGCCAAGCTGGCCGCGGTCTTCCCCGTCGAATTGGCGCTGCACGCGCTCGTGCTGCACCTCGAGATCCCCTACCTCGCCGCGGTCGCCATATTGGCCGTCACCACCACCATTCTCGTCATCTGGGTGGTGGAGCCCGGAGCCATGCGCTACCTCGCCCGCTGGCTGCACGGGCCCGAACTCAGCCATCGCCACCGGCTGTACAGCGCCGAACGGCTGTGGCGAATCCGCGTGCGGCTGGACAACAAGCCCGGCCGTCTGGAATTGCTCGCCAAACAGCTCGCCTATCGGCACGCCAATATCCTCACCGTGCACGTGCACCACCTGGAGGACGGCGTTCTGGACGAACTGGTGGTCTCGACCCCCGCCGATGTCGGCCCACCCCGCCTCACCACTGCCATCAACCGCGCGGGCGGCACCGCCGTCGGCATCTGGCCCGCCTCGGCCCTGACTCTGGTGGACGGCCAGACCCGCGCCCTGGGCCTGGCCGCGCGGGTGGCCAACGACCCGGATGAGCTACCGCTGGTGATCGCGGAATTGCTGGGCGCGCAATATGTTTCGACGGTCGATCCGGAATTCGCCCCGCACGGAACGATTCTGGAGATCGCACCGATGACATTCGTCCGTCCCGAAGACCCATTCACCCCCGCCGAAATCGCCCGCGCTCATCGGCTGGCCGACCTGGCCCGGCTCGCCGTACGCCAGGACTGAACTGTCGAGCACCGCACTCACAATCTCTCCCGCACCCTCCGCAACGGTTTTGCGGACTCGGATTCTCGTCTCAGTATTCGAGATTCGGCGCGCGCATCCGGGCAATCCGGACCGCCTGGTTTCACACCGTGGCACACTGCCCCTGGCGCATCGTCAATAGGCGCGAGGGGTGAACGGAATGATGGTTCGACGCGCTGGGGACGCGGACGGCGGCGGAAATCCGCCCGCGCGCAGGGCGGTTCGCAATGCGAAGCTGGCGGCATTGCCGATCGCTTTCGCGGGACGCCGCGCCGCGGGTGTGGGCAAACGGGCGCTGGGGCGTCCGGCGAGTGAGGTCAATGCCGAGATTCAGCGGCGTACCGCACAGCATTTCTTCGAGGTGCTGGGCGAACTCAAAGGCGTGGCTGCCAAACTCGGTCAGGTGCTCGCGCTGTATGAGTTCGGGCTCTCACCGGAACTGGCGGAACCGTATCGAATCGCGTTGAGCCGCCTGCAGGACGCGACCCCGCCCATGCTCCCGCGCACCGTGCACGCGGTGCTGGCCGAATCGCTCGGACCGGACTGGCGCGAGAATTTCCGCTCCTTCGAGGATCGGCGCGCGGCCTCGGCCACCATCGGCCAGGTGCATCGCGCGGTATGGCACGACGGGCGGACCGTGGCGGTCAAGGTCATGTATCCCGGTGCGCGCGAGGCGATTAACAGCGATGTCGAACAATTGCGCCGCATGACCGGGCTGGCCTCGATCATCGTGCCCAATGCCGATATCCGAGCGCTGACCGAACAGCTCGCCGAATGCGTCACCGCCGAACTGGATTTCGCGGCCGAGGCGCAACAGCAGGAGGTCTTCGCGAACGCTTTCGCCGACGATCCGGAATTCCGCGTACCGCGCGTGGTGGCGCAGCACGGCGATGTGCTGATCAGCGAATGGCTGGACGGCATTCCCCTCACCCGGCTGATAAGCGGTGGCGCGCAGGCGGAACGGGATCGGGTGGGCATGCTGGCGCTGCGTTTCGTGCTGTCGGCTCCGGAGCGTTCCGGACTGCTGTACTGCGATCCGCATCCGGGCAACTTCCGGGTACTGCCCGATGGCCGCCTGGGCGTGGTCGATTTCGGCGCATGCGTACCGTGGCCGCCGCCGGAGTTCCCGATCCTGGTGCACGATATCGGCGATGCGCTGTTCAACGGCGGTCCGGCCGAGCTCGAAGCCGCGATTCGGCGGCACGGATTCGCCGCCGCCGGAACCGCCGTCGATATGCGGGCCCTCTCCGAACAGCTGCTCCCCTATACGGATCTGCTGCGGCACGACATCTTTCGCGCGGACAGCACCTGGTTGCGCCGCCGCGTCCGAGCGGGCATGAGCCCGCGCCTGAGCAATGTCAATCGCCAGCTCACCATGCCCGCGTTCTACACCCCGTTCGCGCGCTCCATCCTGACGCTGCTCGGCCTGGTCTGCCAGCTCGGCACCACCGGGCCGCTGCGCGATGAAATGCTGCGCTGGTCACCGGAATTGGCGCAGGTGATGGCACGTCATCGCACCCGCACCGAGGGGTCGTCGGATCTGACCGCGGCGCGCATGCGCCGGGCCGCCGCGGCGGATAGGGATGCCGCGGCGGGGTAATCGGCCCGGCACCGCGACAGCCCTTGATCACTGTCCCAGACAGCTCTAGTCTGGAGTGATACGCCCCGCTTTCGGAAGGCTGACATCGTGGTCGCAGCATCGAACGGAAAGCCGACGCCGAACATTTCGGCACCGGACCATCAGGTCGTCGTAATCGGCGCGGGACCGGGCGGTATCGCCGCCGGGGTCAAGCTGAAGCAGGCCGGAATCGATGACTTCGTCATGCTCGAACGGGCCGATGAAGTCGGCGGCAGCTGGAACGAGAATCACTATCCCGGACTGGAAGTCGATATCCCCTCGATCGCCTATCAGTACTCCTTCGCCCGAAACCCCGACTGGAGCAGGCTTTTCGCCCCCGGCGCGGAGGTCAAGCGCTACCACATGGAGGTGGCCCGGCGCTTCGGGCTGTACCCGCACCTGCGGTTCGGCGTCAATGTGCTGAGCGAGGAATGGGACGAGCAGCGGCATTGCTGGAAGCTGCATATCGATGGCGGGCAGGTGATCACCGCTCGTTTCGTGGTGAGCGCGGTGGGCGCGTTCATCACCCCCAAGACGGACCCGGGCATTGCGGGATTGGCGGACTACCGGGGCAAACTGCAACGCCCCTCGGACTGGGACGACGATTACGACCTCGCGGGTAAGCGGGTCGCGATCGTCGGCACCGGAGCGAGTTCGGTACAGATCACGCCCTCCATAGCCACACAGGTGGGCAGTCTGGCGGTATTCCAGCGCACCCCGGTGTGGTGTGTGCCCAAGCCCAATCCCAGGATTCCACGAGCCGTACAACTCGTATTGCGCACGCCCGGACTGCAAGCCGCGACGCACGGCGCGGTATTGGTGGCCGTCGATGTGCTGTTGCGGGCCATGTCGAACGCACCCATGTCGGTGGTGCGGCCGACCATGCGCACCGTTGATGCCACCGCCATCGCGGGTTATCGCGGACTGTTGCGAATCATGGTGCGCGATCCGCAGACTCGCGCCGGGCTGACCCCGGATTACGGCCCGATCGCCAAACGGCCCACGGCCAATACCGGCTATCTGCTCAGTTTCAATCGCGACAATGTGGAGCTGGTGACCACCTCCATCGAGCGTTTCACCGAGCGCGGTATTCGCACCTCCGACGGCGTCGAGCGCGAATTCGACATGATCGTGCTGGCCACCGGATATCACGTGTTCTCCGATCCGGAGACCTACACCCCGGGCATGGTGGTCGGGCGCGACGGTATGGATCTGGGCAAGTTCTACACCGAGCACGGTTTGCAGGCGTACGAGAGTGTTTCGCTGCCGAGCCTGCCGAATCGGTGGACGCTGGTCGGCCCGTATTCGTGGTCGGGCAGCGGCTGGCACGCCTTCGTGGAGATGACGGCCGACCATGCGGTGCGGGCGATTTCGGAGGCGCGGCGGCGCGGGGCCACGTTCGTCGCCGTTCGGCAGGACGTGCACGACGCCTACCACCGGGATATCTACCGGCACGGTGAGGCCATGCGCTTCTATCTGGCCGAACTCAACGCTCATGTGCCGACCTACTATCGCAATTCGCAAGGCGACAGCACCTATATCCGGCCGTCCGGATTCTTCCGGGCGCGGCGCGGCCATCGGCGATTCCCGTTCTCGGACTATGAATTCGACGTGTGGCGACCGCAACCGACCGCCGCGATCACCAAGCCGAAACGGACACGGCGCAAGACCCAGAACCCGGCCTGACCGGAATGCTCACCGAGGAAGTTGAGCCATGATCGAACTGCCGAAGTCGGTCCGAATCGCATTGGGCGCTGCCAGTTACGGCATCGGCGACCGGCGGCTGGAACCCGCGGTCACCGGCAAGGTCATTCTGGTGACCGGCGCGTCGTCGGGGGTCGGCCGGGCCACCGCCGTGCGGCTGGCCGCCAATGGCGCGACAGTGCTGGCGGTGGCCCGCCGCGCGCATTTGCTGGAGGAGCTGCGGGCGGAGGTATCCGGTTGTCCCGGAACGGTTTACCCGTATCCCGCCGATCTCAGCGATACCGATGAGTGCGCGGCGCTGATCGACCGGGTGCTCGCCGATCACGGCCGGGTCGATGTACTGGTGAACAATGCCGGGAAATCCATCCGGCGCTGGCTGTCCGATTCACTGGACCGCTGGGACAATTTCGACGATACCGCCAAGATCAACTACCTGGGACCGGTCCGCCTGGTGCTGAGCCTGCTGCCGTCCATGCGAGCGCGGCACGCGGGGCATATCGTCAATGTCAGCACCGCCGGGGTGCACACCCCGGCTGTCGGCTGGACCGCGTACATCGCCACCAAGGCGGCCTTCAACGCCTGGATGCGCGGGGCCGCACCGGAATTGCGCGCGGACGGGATCACCAGTACGGCGGTGCATCTGCAATTGGTGCGCTCGGACATGCTCGGCCCGTTCCGGATGTACCGGTACACCCCGAGCATGTCGCCGGAGGAAGCGGCGAGCATGGTGTGCCGCGCGATCGTGGACCGGCCCTTGGCGATTCGGCCCTGGTGGGAACGCGCGGGTACACCGATGCTGTACGCCCTGGACAGTTCACACACCGCGCAGCGGGCCATGGCGCTCTATGCCAAGGCGGGCAACTGGAACAATCGTCCGACGGATTGGGCCGGGCCGATCGGACGGGTGGAGCGGGCGGTCAATCTGCTCGATGACGCGGTGACGATCGCGGGCTGGGCTCCCGCCGCCGGGGCGTTCGATCTGGTTCCACCGCAGCGTATTCCGCACCTCGCGCTGGCATTGCGCGAAGGGGTCGGGCTCGCGACGGTGCTCGCGAGCTTCGCGGCGCGATTTCCGGATCAGCCCGCGATCATCGATGACAGCGGATCGGTGACCGCCGCCGAACTACATCGGCGGGTGCGGCGACTGGCCTCGGCCCTGCGCGGCCGCTGGAATATGCGGCGCGGCAATCGAATCGGGGTGCTGTGCCGTAATCACAGCGGATTCGCGGTGGCCGCCTTCGCGGCCGCGCGTCTCTCGGCCGATCTCGTCCCGCTCAACTACGGCTTCGCCGGACCGCAGATCGGCGAGGTGCTGGCGCGCGAGCGGGTGGATCTGCTGCTCTACGATGCCGAATTCCACGGCGAGATAGTGAAATCCGGGTACGAGGGGCACCGGGTGGTGGTGCGCGGCGCGGCGGGCGGGCTGCCCACCGTCGAGGAGCTCATCGCCGAGGGTGGGCCGCCCATTCGGGAACCCGCCTACGGCGGTGCGGTGGTGCTGCTCACCGGCGGTACCACCGGCGTCCCCAAGGGCGCGCCGAGACAGGCCGGAATGCGCGAGGTACTGCCCATGCTGGCGGGGCTGAATCCGCGCATGCTGCTGGCGCTGGCTGATCTCGCGGAGCTGAAACCTATTCCGCGACTCGGTGATCCGATCGTCATCGCCCCGCCGCTGCATCACGCCTACGGTTTCGGCGCGCTCCTGCTGGCCTTCCTGACCGGCTCCACCGTCATCGTGCACGAGCGTTTCGATCCCGCGCAGACGCTCGCCGATATCGAACGGCACAGCGTCCGCATCGCCTGCCTGGTGCCGACCATGCTGAAGCGAATCATGGATCTGCCGAACGATATTCGGCACAACTACAACACCGCGAGCCTGCAGATGGTGACCTGCGGGGCCGCTCCCCTGCCGCCTTGGCTGGCGCTCACCTTCATGGACGAGTTCGGTGAGGTGCTCTTCAACGGTTACGGATCCACCGAATCGGGTGCGGGCGCGCTGGCGACGCCCGCGGATCTGCGGGCCGCACCGGGCACGGTCGGAAAACCGCCGACGGGGCTGGTCGATATCCGCATCGTCGACGATCGCAATCGGGAACTGCCGGCCGGGGTCACCGGCCGGATCATCAATCGCAATCCGGCCATGTTCCGCGGATACAGCGACGGCCGGAGCCGGGATATGGTCGGAAAGTACATGGACACCGGCGATCTCGGACATATCGACGCACAGGGCCGGTTGTTCATCGACGGCCGTTCGGACGACATGATCGTCTCCGGCGGAGAGAATGTCTTCCCGCAGGAGGTCGAGACCGCGCTGCTCGCGCATGCGGCGGTGGCCGATGCCGGGGCCGTCGGCGCGGCCGATCCCGAGTACGGGCAGCGGCTGGTGGCGGCCGTGGTGCTCAAAGACGGTGCGGAGGCCACGGCCGATGAGCTGAAACAGCATGTCAAAACCACACTCGCCACCTTCAAGGTGCCACGGGACATCGTTTTCGTGGCCGAACTACCGCGCACCACCGCGGGCAAACTCCGGCGGCAGCAGCTGCCGGAGGTCATCGCGCAGCAGCACACGAGGAATCGGTCATGAACTCCAGCAATGGTTCTCCCGTCACCCCGGCCCACGAGGTCGTCATTATCGGCGCGGGGCTCGGCGGTATCGGCGCGGGCGTGGCGCTGCGCCGGGCCGGTATCGAGGATTTCATCATCGTGGACAAGTGGCCGAAGGTGGGCGGCACCTGGCTGGCCAATACCTATCCCGGTGTGGCCGTTGACGTTCCATCGCCGGTCTACAACTTCAGCTTCCAGCAGCGCTCCCGGTGGTCGCGATTCTTCGCACCCGGTAGCGAATTGCAGCGCTACGCCGAGGAAGTGGTGGACAAGCAGGGCCTGCGAGACAAGCTGCTGCTCGGATCCGGTGCGAGCAAGGGTGTTTTCGATGAGGCGAACGATCTGTGGCGGATCACTCTGGACAACGGCTCGGTGCTCACCGCGCGCTTCGTGATCGGCGCGGTCGGCGGGCTGGAGCAGCCGCACAATCCCGATATCCCCGGTCTGGCGGATTACACCGGCAAGATCATGCACAGTTCGCGCTGGGATCACGATTACGACTATCGCGGTAAGCGGGTCGCGGTGATCGGCACCGGGGCCAGCGCGCTGCAGCTGATTCCCGAACTGGCCAAGGATGTTTCGCGGCTCACGGTCTATCAGCGCCGGGCCATTTGGATCGCGCCCAAACCGGATTTCGCCATGGGACCGGTGCTCAATTCGGTGCTGAACTTCCCACCGCTCCAGCAGACGGTGCGGTTCGTGGGCAATGTCGGCGTGAACGCCGGTCTCGGTGCGGGTTTGGCGGTGTCGAACTATCCGAGGGTGACCTCGGCCGGATTGACGGTCGGTGAAACCGCGCTCAAGAGCTACCTTTTCGCGCAGGTGCGGGATCCCGAACTGCGGCGCAAGCTCACCCCCGATTACCGGCTCGGCTGCAAGCGACCCTCGGTGTCCAACAGCTACTTCCGCACCTTCACCAAACCGCATGTCGATCTGGTGACCGATGCCATCGAACGGTTCACCCCGACCGGCATCGTGAGCGCCGACGGACTGGAACGCGATGTCGATATGGTGGTGCTGGCCACCGGATTCAAGGTGATGGAGAAGGGCTATACACCGCCCTATCCCATCTACGGCCGGGACGGCCTCGAACTCGGCGAATTCTGGGATGCCAATAGATTCCAGGCATATCAGGGTGTTTCGGTGCCGAAGTTCCCGAACGCGTTCCTCATCGTGGGACCGTACGCCTACGCGCCGGGCTCCTACATTCCACTCATCGAGGCCACCTCGGCACATGCCGCGCGCGTCATCGGCGAGGCGCGCCGCCGCCGGGCCACCTGCGTGGAGGTACGCCAGGATCCGCACGACCGCTATTTCGCCCGTATGGACAGGCGCGCCAAACGCACCCACCTGTTCTCCCAGGGATGCGTCACCTCGAACACCTACTACATCAACTACCAGGGTGACGGCGCGGCCTTCCGGCCCTCCACCCAGCTCGAAATGTATTGGGAGAACCGGCACTTCCCGCTGGAGGACTACCGGTTCACCGCTCGGCCGCCCGCACTCGCGCAGGCGAACGGCCGCCGCACCAGGGCCGGATCAGCGCGGTGATCCGGGGTGACGCTCAGGAGGCCGCCTCCTGAGCGTCACCGAAACCCGGCACCCACCGTTCGGCCAGGGATAGGAACGGCCCCTCGGCGTCGAGCTGGGCGCAGATGCCGACCACGCCGCCCAGCACCCGGCCGAACATGGCGTATTCGGGTTGGTCGGCGGGGGCTTTCATGGCGCGGGCGTTGGTCAGGGAGATATTCGCCGGGTCCAGGGCACGGGCGACCTCTTCCTGGAGCATGGTGCGGGTGATATGCACTGTGCCGCCGTTGATCTGGGCGACCAGCGGGGCGATGCGGCGCTCCAGCGGGGCCATTTCCACGGTTGCACCGGGCTTGATGAAACCCTCTTCGCGCAGCACCGCCTCCATGGCGATGTAGTCACCGTCCAGGGCGGTGCGGGCCAAACGGCCTACGGCGCGGGGTATTCCGCGCGGGGTGTGCGCGCAGGCGCCGAAATCGATGATGCCGAGGCTGTTATCGGGGCGCAGCTGGAAATTGCCCGGATGCGGATCGCTGTGCAGCAGGCCCACGCGCGACGGTGAGCACAGCGCGAATTCGGCGAGCAGCATTCCGGCCCGATCGCGTTCGGCGCGTTCGCCATTGGCGATGATGCGGGCCAGCGGCACGCCGGTCATCCACTCCGACACCAGCACCTTGGGTGCGGCTGCGACCACGCGCGGTATGAAGAATTGCGGATCGCCGGTGAAGGCCTTGGCGAAGCGGCGTTGATAGGCGGCCTCGATCCGATAGTCGAGTTCGTCCTCGGTGCGGGCCAGGAATTCCTCGATGAGCTGGCGGGCATTGGTGCCCGCGAGCAGGGTGTTGAACGCGCCCGAAACCATATGCAGCAGCTTCAGATCCGCGCGCAGCGATTCCTCGGCCTCGGGATACTGCACCTTCACCGCGACCTCGCGGCCGTCATGCCAGATCGCCCGATGCACCTGCCCGATACTGGCGGCGGCGATCGGCTCATCGTCGAATCGCGCGAAACGCCTGCGCCAGCCCGTGCCCAACTGCATATCGAGCATGCGATGCGTATCGGCCACCGGCATGGGCGGTGCCTCCTGCTGCAATCGCACCAGCGCCTCGCGGAAATGATCCGCGAACCGCGGCGGCACCCCGGCCTCGGCTACGCTCAGCGCCTGCCCGAGCTTCATCGCACCGCCCTTGAGCTCCCCGAGCACCGCGAACACCTGATCGGCCGCATTGTCGAGCATCTCATCGGTCACGCCGCCGCGTTCGGCGCCCGCGAACAGGTTCCGCCCGGTGGCCGCCACCTGCTGCGCCATCAGCGTCGCGGGAATGCTCGCGACCTTCGCCATGCGGGTGATGCCTTTACGCCTGAGTCCGGCCACGTTGCCGATCCTTTCGTGCGGATTACCCCGTCTCAGACAGTGTAGGCGCGATTCCGATCGCGGTCGATCACACGCAGGTCACCGCATTCGATCCGGCTGGACCTCGGCCGAGATGGCCCGATGATCGGGGCCGGGGATACTCAGCACCGAGGTGTTCGCGGCACCCATCCCGCGCACCAGAATGTGATCGAGGCGAGCGATCGGGAAGGACGCGGGCCAGGTGAAGGCCGCGCCGGAGTGGACGTCGCGGAAACCGGGGGCGAACCCCGCCCAGCGCCGGTCGGTGGTCGCGGTATTGAAATCCCCCGCTACGACAATATGTTCGGCGTCATCGGCGGCCAGTTCCCGCGACAGCAGGGTCAGGCCGTGATCCCGGGCGGTGATCGCACCGGGCCGAATCGACGGCAGGTGCACGACATACACGACGAGATCGCCTGCGGGAGTGGCGATGTGGGTTCGCAGTCCACGATGCCAGTCCACGCCGACATCGACCGGGGTCGTATCGGAGATCGGATACCGGCTCCACAGTCCGACGGTGCCCACCTCGGTGCGATAGGCGTAGGTGTCGTCCAATACGCGCACGACCGCTTCCCGATTGGTGCCGCCGAGCTCCTGCACGGCCAGGACATCCGCCTCGGCGGCGACCAGGGCGCGAGCGCTGGCCCCCGGAGACGCGTTGGCGGCGAACAGGTTCTGCGACACCACCCGCAATTGGGTCGCTGCCGGACCCGGGCGAACAGCCGGACCCGGAGCCCACCACGAACCGAAGAGATAGGCCCAGGCCAGTAACGGGGCCAGCATCGCCACCGCACCGGCCGGGCAGCGGCACAGCACCGCGGTGACCGCCAGAACCGGAACGAGCGCGCCCAGCCAGGGCGCGGCGATATCCAGCGCCACACCCAGACCCCCGGCCTCGGGAATCCAGGTGTGGCCGAGCATGATCACGGTGAGTAGCGCTGCCGCACCGAGGAATACGACCGATCGTCCGCGACCACGCGGGCTCCCGGCGACTCCCGCATCCGATGCCGCAACGGGCCCGGACCCTGCCATCGCGCGAGACTCCCTCATTGGGCCGGGCACAATCGTCGCGGGGTCTTGTCGGTCTCCAGTTGGGCATCCGCGCATCCGCCGGGGAGGCCCCGGTAGTCGGTGGTGCCGAAGTTGGCGGTGACCGTCAGGGTGCCATTGCCGAAGACCGTGCGCTGGACCTGATGGTCGTCGGTGAGCCAGCGGAAGTCGGTCATGGGCTGGGTGGCCGCGGCCTCGTGCAGCGGGGCGAAAAACTGTTGCAGGCGGGCGATTTCGAGGCCGTGGGCGGTGAGGGTGGCGCGGTCGAGGGCGAAGTTCAAGGGGGTGTTGTTGAGGATGGCGGTGAGAGCGCGCATGGTTTGCTGTTGGGGCAGTTTGTAATACGCGAGTTCCCAGCGGTCCGTGTTCACGAGGGAGTCGTGCAGGACGGTCTCGTAGAGCGGTATGCGGTAGGCAGGGTCGAACATGGCTCGGACCAGAGGTTCGGGGAGGTCCACCGGTTTGAAGAACATATTCGGTGCGTTATCGGGGTAGTACGCGCCCCAGACCTCGCGGTTGCGCTGGAACTTCCACAGGCCGTCCGAAATCGGGTTCTGGGCACCGTGATCGAACGCCAGCACCGGTGCGGCCCAGGCTCCGGCGGCCTCGGAGCCGAGAACCTGGCCGCGATCCTCCAGCCAGCGCATGCGCTCCAGGCGATTGGCGCGATCCTGTGCTTGATTCATCGGGTGGGCGGCGGTGTGATCGTCGAAGAACTCGCCCGCGGCGTCGACATCGAGGAAGTAGGTGTTCGCGCCATTGGCGGACATGTCGGCGTAGCGATCCCGATACAGCTTCGGATCCTGTTTCAGCGCTTGGGAACTCAGGTAGCAACCGCGACCGCCGAAGCCCTTCTCCGGAGTTCCGTCGGCATCGTGGACGCAACCGTCCGGCCATACCGCGCCGGGCCAGCGGGAGCCGGGATTGTCGGCGGTGGCGGGGTCCTGGGCGTTGTCCCACGAATCGTAGGGTCCGGCAAGGTATCCGGCGGCCTTGGCCGCATCGACGGCCTGACCAGTCATGGGGTGGTCGTCAGCGTCATAGCCGAGCCACATTCGGGTGAGACCCAGATCGCGCATCTGGCGAATCGCCTCCGGATCACGACCGTCACCCCACAGGTAGGCGTGGAATGCGCCCAGCAGTTTCGCGGTCTCCGGGTTACGCGCGATCTTATCCTTCAGCGTGACGAATTCGCCTGTGCCAATGAGCTGTTCGCGATAGTCCTTGGCCGCGGCGACCGGTGAGCCATCGGTGAGCGCGAAGTTGACGGTGTAGTCCCGGGTGCCCGCGCGTTCATCGAAATCGTGTGCGGCCCGCGCCCGCAGCGCGCCGTTCTCGGATATCACGGTGAGGCTGCCGCCGATATCGGTGGGCACGGAATAGCTCACGCCATGACCACCCAGGGTGTAACCCCAGAACGGCATGGTCAAGCCGGCGGTGAGCGACAGCGGTTCGCCGACCAGGCCGGTGTCGGGTCCATTCCAGAACCGGTCGCGCACGGGCAGATTCAAGCCCTCGCCGCGCGGGAGTTGCAGGGCGGCGGCCGTTCCGTCACCGCCGGTGACGGGCCAGGTGAGCCGCCCATCGCGATTGCCGCGCAGCGTGACGCGTAAACGGCCGTCGACGGCGGTCGCGGTAACCGCGAGCGCCCGGTCCGGATAGGACCAGTGCGCCTCGCCGCCCTCGAGCTGAATCGGCCCGGGTGCGCCGAGCGGATCACCCGCCGGAGCGGACAGTTCGAATCGCTGCCCATCGGCTAGCGCACTGACCGCCAGCGACGTGGTGTCGACCTCGGCCGACCCACCCGCAATGGGGATAACCACTTGATTGCCGCTAACCCGAGGTGCCACCGGGGCGAGCTCATGTCCGCAGGCGGTGAGCCCACCGGCGACCAGGCTCAACAGCGCGATCACGGCGGGTGTCCGATGCGATCTCCGAAGTCTCATGGGCCTCACCCTCACGCCCGCAGATGAGAGTCCGATGAGAAAGGCGCAGGTGAGGATATTACGTATAGTCCGATGCGTGCGGGTTCTGGTGGTCGACGATGAAGCCTCGGTACGGGAGGCGCTGGTGCGCGCCCTGGAGAGCGAGGGGTACGAGACGCACGCCGCGGCCGATGGCGGCGCTGGACTGGAACAGATTGCCCGCTGGCAGCCCGAGGTGGTGGTGCTGGATGTGCTCATGCCGTTCATGGACGGTCTGACCGCGTGCCGCACACTGCGCGGGCGCGGGGATCGCACCCCGATTCTCATGCTCACCGCCCGGGACGCGGTCGCCGATCGAATCGAGGGCCTGGACGCCGGGGCCGACGACTACCTCGTGAAACCGTTCGATCTCGACGAATTGCTGGCGCGGGTGCGGGCACTGGTGCGGCGCACCTACCCCGAGGACGGCGTCCTGCTGGCGACCGGTGATCTGGTCATGGACACCGGCGCGCACACCGTCAAGCGCGGTACGCGCGAAATCGAGCTCAGCCGCACGGAATTCGCGCTGCTGGAGGTGCTGCTGCGCAATGCCGGACAGGCCCTGACCCGGGAGACGCTCATCGATCGCGTCTGGGGGCATCAGTCCTCGAATTCGCTGGAGGTCTACATTCGCTATCTGCGGCGCAAAATCGAAGCGCCGGAAGAACTTCCGCTGATCCACACCGTGCGCGGGGTCGGCTATCGACTGGGTGCGGCGTGAGGCGGCTCGGACTGCGCGGCCGGATCGCCGTATTCTTCGTGCTCGCAATGGCTTCCGCGCTGGCGGCGATGGGCGCGGCCGCGTACGTGGTGGTCGGGCATCAGCTCAACAGTGAGCTGGATCTGGGGTTGCGCCGCCAGGCCACCCGAATCGTGCGGCAGTTCCCGGTGGAACCGGAGGTGGCCGCCATGTCCGGCTCCTGTGAATATCTGGCCGCGCCGAGCTGCGTGCAGGTGGTGGCGGCCGACGGCACCGTCGAATCCGAACATGTGCCCGGGCATACGCTGCCGGTGGACGCCGAAACCCGCTCGGTGGCAGCGGGTTCGGCCGATGGCGGGTTCACCGATATCACCCTGGGCGGCTATGCGATGCGCATGTACACCGCACCGTTGCGGCCCGGTAGCGCGGTGCAGGTGGCGCAGCGTTCGGATACGGTCGATATCGGCTTGCGCCGCGTCGGCTTGGCGCTGCTCATCGCGGCCGCCGCGGGCACACTGCTCGCGGTAGCGGCCGGAGCGGTGCTGGCCCGCCGCGCGCTGGCCCCGGTCGCCACGCTCACCGCGGCCGCCGAGCGGGTGGCGCGCACCCGAGATCCCAACCAGCACATCACCATTACCGGTCACGATGAACTGGCACGCCTGGGCGCCAGCATCAACATCATGCTCGACGAACTCGACGCCGCCCTCCGCGGTGAACGCGATTCCCGTGCGGCACAACAGCGATTGATCGCGGACGCCTCCCATGAGCTGCGCACCCCGCTCACCGCATTGCGCACCAATATCGATCTGCTGCGCCGGGCGGCCCGCTTGTCCCCCGCCCAACTCGATGCGACCGCAGCCGCATTGCGCGTGCAATCGGAGGAACTTTCGGGTCTGGTCACCGATGTCATCGATCTGGCCCGCGCCGACGATCCGGCGTCGGTCCGCGAACCGCTGGAGGATCTGCGCCTGGACACCCTGGTCGCCGAACGACTCGAGCTGGCCCGGAGGCATTGGCCCGCAATCACCTTCGCGGCCGACCTCACACCTGTGACCATCGCGGGCGTCCCGGCCCGGCTGGCTCGCGCGGTGACCAATCTGCTCGACAATGCCGCGAAGTTCAGTCCGCCGGACGGCACCGTCGCGGTCACGGTGCGCGGTCGCGAACTCATCGTCCGCGATGACGGTCCGGGCATCACCGCCGAGGACGCGGCTCATATCTTCGACCGCTTCTACCGCGCCGAAACCGCGCGCGCCACCGCCGGACACGGACTCGGCCTGGCGATCGTGGCCCAGGTCGCGGATCTGCATGCCGCCCGCATCACCGTCAGCTCCGAACCGGGCCGGGGCGCGCGCTTCACCCTGGTCTTCCCGCCGGGCGACCTCAGGGATTGATCGGCGGCAGGCAGGTATGGCACGCGTGCCAGGCCTTGGGCGACAGCAGATGCGCGGTGCGCCCGAAGAATCCGTGCAGCGCCGCACCGTGTTCGGCCGCCAGCTCGGAATTCTGTGTCATGACATCCAGTTCGTTCGCCGCGGTGATCTCCATGAACGCGGCCAGCGTCGCCGGATCGGGGTGCTGATCCTGCCCGGTGAACCGATCCCGGAACCGCACCGGCGAACCGTCGAGCCCCGGATAGGTCTCGCCCCGATCGCAACTGCCGTAGAAGTACACCAGCGCCTCGGCCTGCTCCCCCAGCAGATTCACCAGCGTCGCCCGCTCCCCGAGATCGAGCAGCGATTGCCCGAACCCGTCCGTTCCATACGCCGCATGACACAGCCCGGCCGCCTGAATATGCGAATCCGCGTCCCATTCGGCGAGCAGATCCGCCACCCGTTTCAAATGCGCCAGCAGCGTCCCGCCCGGATGCGGAATGCTCTCCGCCCCGTGCTCGGTGAGAAACCGCTCGATTCGATCGCGATGCGGAATGGACTCCTCGAATGCGCTCACGATCTCCAGTATCAGCGCCCGTCGGCCGAATCGTCGATGAGTCGGCGATGCAGTTCGGTGGTCATCTGATGGATGGCGCGGGTGAGCTCGGTATTGGTCTTGAGCTCGAGCTCCTGCTGATTGAAGTCGTGATCGGCCTTGAGCTGCTGGAACTCGGCCTGCCGGTTCTGCCCGATCATGACGAAGGTGGACAGGAAGATCGCCTCGAGCGATACCACCAGTGTCAGCGTCGGCCAGGGACTGCGCTCGAACCAGATCATCCACACCGCGAACCCGATCGCGTGCAGGTATACGAACCGCATGGATCCGGCGAATTTGGTGATCCAATCGGCAACGCGCAGTTGCATACTCGCCGCACGCTGCTCGCGCAGACTGACGACGGCTGGATGCTGTGCGGGATTCTGCGGCTCGGTCACGGGCTGTGCTCCTGAGGGCTGGTGCGGATCGCGTTGGTGCGATCGTGCCCTACCCGCGCCGATATTTCGCGGATCCGATGGCGACGGATTCCTCGGGCCGCGCGCCCGGGCCGCGGGTTCCGCTAGACCGGTTGCGGCACGGGGAGATTGGCGTGCTGAACCCGCGCGCGGAACTCCTGGGGCGGGCAGCCCTTCCAGCGGCGGAAGGCCCGGATGAACGAGGCCGCCTCGGCATAACCCAGGCGGGTCGCCACCTGTTCGGTGGTCATCTCGGTGTGGCACAGCAGCTCTTCGGCGAGCATCTGCCGGACTTCGTCGAGCAGTGCGCGGAAGGAGGTGGATTCGGCGTTGAGGCGGCGCGACAGGGTGCGCGGGCTCATGAACAGTTCGGCGGCCACCGCGGCTTGATCCGGTACCGCATCGGGGTTGCGCACCAGCAGGTCTCGCACCGTCCCGGACACGCCTTTCCGAGCGTGTCTGCGGGTCAGCAGGTTTCGGCACAGTTGTTCGCGGGTGCCGCGCACCCACGCGGTGGGCTGCGGTAGCGGCAGGTCCAGGTACATGCTGTCGAAGGCGGCCTCGTTGGCGGGCGCGCCGAAGATCGGGTCGATTCCGAAGATGGCCCGGTAGCGGGAGGTATCGGCCGGACCGCCGTGCCGGAAGCTGACCCGGTGCATGGGCATGCCGACCGCGAGCAGTTCCCGGCCGAAGAGCTGGATCGCGGTCATGACCCGCTCGGTGTGGGCGGCGCGCGCGTCCTCCGGAATCTCGTGATCGTGGAAGATCAGCCGGGCCTCGCCCGCGGATTCGGCGAAGGTCAATTGTCCGGTGGCATAGGGCGGTTCCGAATATCGCATGGCCACCTCGACCGCATCGCGCAGTGTGCGACTACTCAGTACGGCCAGACAGGCGGCAGGCGGTATGCCCGGCGCGGGCGCCCATAGCGTGCGTTCAGCGTTGTCGCGCAATAGATCCCACTCGAACATGTATCCGGGTCCCCATCGATTCCATCCACACTCGGCCCGGGGTGACCCGGACAGTCACACGATATGCCGAATCCGCCGTGTCTGAGTCAGTTTCCCATAAGGTTGGGACATCTCCCTATACTCCTGCGCCGCAATACCTTCCCGGCGGTCTCGTTTCGTCACGTAACAGAAATCGCGCCACCGCGATTGACACTCATCCGGTTTGCCGGATCGGTGACGACGCGAGGGAATCCGCATCATGAGCTCACACACCATCCTGATACTGCCTGTTCTGGCCCTTTCGGCCTTCGGAGTGGGAGTGTGGCTCGGTATTCGCTCGTGCGCGGGTGACGGGGATCGGCGCAGACGCCCGGACGAGGAACCAGCTAACGTTCAGGTTCATGAGCACGCATTCCAGCCGCACCGTGGTGGTCACCGGCGCATCGTCCGGTATCGGTAAAGCGACCGCCGCGGCCTTCACGGCCAATGGCGACAAGGTGATCGGCACCAGCCGCAATCCGGACACCATCGCGGTGGCCGATCGTGTCCCTGGGGTCGACTATCGGGCGCTCGACCTCACCGACGCCGAATCCATCGCGGCCTTCGTCACCGCGCTGGGCACGGTCGACGTGCTGATCAACAATGCCGGGGAGAGTCAGGCCGGACCGCTGGCCGAACTGCCGGCCGCCGCGATCGAGCGCCTGTTCCAGCTCAATGTGCTCGGTCCGGTCGCACTGACCCAGGCGGTGCTGCCCGGTATGCGCGAACGCGGTTACGGCCGCATCGTCATGGTCGGCTCCATGCTGGGCAGTTTCCCCATGCCCTACCGCTCCTCCTACGCCGCCACCAAGGCCGCGCTGCGCGGTTTCGCCACCGCCGCCCGCTTCGAGGAATCCCCGTTCGGGGTGTGGATCACCACCCTGGAACCGGGCCAGATCGATACCGGCCTGAGTGAGCGCCGCACCAAGTACATCGACGAAGGTTCGCCCCACACAGCAGATTTCGGCCGTTTCATGGCCAAGATGGACGAGAAGATGGGCCAGGGCATCACCCCGGAACGGGTGGCGACAACCATCCTCGGCGCGGTCGCGGCGGACCGCCCGAAACCGCTCTACGCCGTCGGTTCCAATGCCCCGGTCATGTTCGCGCTCCGCCGCCTGCTGCCGCGCACGGTGATGGAGCGCATGATCGCCGCCTCCTACGGTTTGAAGCGCTAGCGCCCGGGAGCTATCCGGCCGGGCAGTGCGAGCGATGCGGTCCCGGATCGGTGCGGGCGAACAGCCGCAGGATGACCTCACCGAGCAGATTGGAGAGATTGTCGATCTGCTGTTCGACCGCTCGCTTCGCCTCCGGCGTCGGGGCCAGCAGCAGCTGTTCCCCACCGCGCCAGGCGTATTCGCGCCAGATCTGAATCGCCTGGCCGAAGGCGATCGCGGTGAGCGGCTCCATCTCATAGGGCGCCGCCATCGCCGGATCGACCGCGCCGTAGAGGGCGGCGAGTTCGGCCACGGTTCCCTCCTCGGCCGCCGCGAGCAATTCGTTGATCTTCTCGTGGTCGGGCTTGTAGGAGCTGCCGTCGGGCGCGGTGACGCCCATATCGGCGATGACGATCGGCAGATCATGGGTGATGTGCGCGTTGTAGGCGACCGCCACATTGCCGAACACCGTGAGCGAATGATCATCGGAGGCACGGAAATTCTGCTTCCACGACTCCGGCACCAGATCCGGCCGGCCGTTCACGTAATAGTTGTCGATGGCGTCGAAGTAGTGGTGCGCGTAGGTGGTCGACCAATCGTTGACATGTGCCGGATGCTCGAATCCCCCACGCTCGCGCGCGATTTCCCGCTCACCCTTGGTGGTGTGCAGATAGCTCAGCAGCAGCGGCGCGTTGTCATCGCAGTCGGCCTTCATCACCGTGGCCCGCGATTCCATCTCGGCGATGGTGTCGTCGATGCATTGATCCGACCCACTCGGGCACACACCCCGGGCCGGGGTATGCGGAACCGGCGCGGGCGGCAACTGATACGTCCACGGGACGTACGGCCCGCGCTCCGGAAACAGCTGCCGCGAGATCTGCAGCAGCCCCTGCATGGGCGGCAGCCCGGCCACCCCGAGCACCAGGCGTGAGCCGAGCGAATCATCGATCTGCGGTGGTTCCGCCGCTGCGGGAGCGGCGACGAAAGCCCCTGTCACACAGGCTATCGACAGCGCGAATGCCATTGGAGCACGCAGAAACGCCAAATCATTCTCCCGAGGACGACGACTTGAACAGACCGGGCTACACGCCGGGCGAGCCTACGTCAGGAATCCGATAGCGCACCGCTATTGCCGGTGCGCTCGGGGTGTCGTTCGTATCGCGGGTGGAATGGGTTCGGCTGCGGTCAGGTGAGTTTCAGGTCGCGGCCGATGATTTCGCGCATGATTTCCGAGGTGCCGCCGTATACGCGGGTGACGCGGGCGTCGGCCGCGGCGCGGGCGATCGGGTATTCGCGCATATAGCCGTTGCCACCGAACAGTTGTTGGCAGCGGTCCAGGCAGCGGAATTCCATTTCCGAGGCCCAGAGTTTGGCTTTGGCGGCATCGGCCGGGGTGAGCCGGGCGGCATTGAGCTCCAGGACGCATTTATCGATGAACGCCTCGGCGACCGAGATCTCGGTGGCGACGTCGGCGAGCACGAATTTGGTGTTCTGGAACGCGCCGATGGATTGCCCGAAAGCTGTTCGGCCGGAGACATATTCGACGGTGGTACGCAGGGCGGCGCGGGCGCGCGCCAGGCAGGCGACGGCGATCTGCATGCGCTCCTGGGGCAGGTTCCGCATCAGGTATTCGAAGCCGCGACCCGGTTCGCCGAGCAGATTCTCCTTGGGGACGCGCACATCGGTGAAGTTCAACTCGGCGGTGTCCTGCGAGTGCAGACCGAGTTTGTCGAGATTGCGGCCGCGCTCGAAGCCGGGCATACCGCGTTCGATGACCAGCAGGGTGAGACCGCGATGGCGATCGGGGGACGTGCGGACCGCGGTGATGACCAGATCGGCGTTGATGCCATTGGTGATGAAGGTCTTCGCGCCGTTCACCAGGAAGTGATCGCCCATATCCACCGCGCCGGTGCGAATGCCCGCGACATCGGATCCGGCACCGGGTTCGGTCATGCCGATGGCGGCGATCGAGGTGCCCGCCACGAAGCCGGGCACCCAGCGCTCACGTTGTGCGGCGGTGGTGAGCCCGGTCAGATACGGCGTGCAGATATCGTTGTGCAGCGCGAAATTCAGGCCGACGCCCGCGCAGTCGGCATCCATGAATTCCTCGATGAGGATCTGATTGAAGCGGAAGTCCGCGACGCCGAGGCCGCCGTATTCGCGGGGTGCGGCGAATCCGATCAGGCCGAGTTCCCCGGCACGGGCGAAGACCTCGCGGGGCACGATGCTCGCGTCCTCCCACTCCAGATAGTGCGGCGCAACCTCTTTGCGCACGAAACCGCGGGCCAGTTCGGCGAAAGCGCGGTGATCGTCTTCATAGTGACCTCGTTCCATCACTCCATGGTCGTGCCGAGATGCCCTGCTGGACCAGAGAATCGCGGCCACGCCGGCGAGATCCGTTGCGGCCGTGGTGTTGCGCTATCGGTTGCCAGAGCGATGATCTTGGTGAACAATCGGCGATCAATTCTGGACCGCTCGGGGCGGGAACAGCAAAATGTGGGAGCGGGAACGAATGGCGGCGCGAGTCAGTCTGTGTTTTCTGGTGGAGGAGCAGTACCGCCGGGACGGCATGCCGCGCAGCGTGATTCACCAACTGCGAGCCTGGGGTCATCGGGTGGACGTGGTGCGGCCCGGCGGTGAGCTGCTGGATCTGAATACGCTGGTCGAACGCGGGCACCATGACGCGTGGGTGCTCAAGACCGTCTCCGGCGGACCGGGACTGGGACTGCTCGAGGCCGCCGCGGCATCCGGGCTCACCACCATCAATGACGCGAGATCCATTCGGGGCGTGCGGGATAAGGCCCGCGCCGCGGCCCTGGCCGCCGCGCACGGCCTGCCCGTGCCCACCACCTGGGCGGCGGCCCGGCCACGCGATCTGGCGCGGATTCCGGCCGCACGCTTCCCGCTGGTGGTCAAACCCGCCGACGGCAGCTCCGGACGCGATGTGCGCGTGGTGGAGCGACCCGAACATCTGGCCGCCATCGACCGCGCCGATCAGGGCCTGCTCATCGCACAGCCGTTCGTCCCCAATTCCGGTGTGGATCTGAAGGTTTACTGCGTGGGCGGGCAGGTGTACGGCACCGAGCGCGTCTCTCCGCTGCGCACCGGTGGCCGCAAGGCACCCGATCGCGCGGTGACCCTGGAACCCGAGATCGCCGATATCGCGGCGCGAGTCGGTGAGGTGTTCGGCCTGGATCTGTACGGTCTCGATATCGTGCGCGGCCCGGACGGCCCGATCGTGGTGGACGTCAATGACTTTCCCAGCTTCGGTCAGATGCCGCAGGCGGTGCCGACCGTGGCCCGCGCCATCGTGGACCTGGCGCGCGGCGGTTCGGCCTGGCGCTTCGAACCGCGAATGCGCGAAACCCGTTTCGCCGAACCGCTCGCGGTGGGGGTGCGGTGATGCGCATCGGACTGCTGACCGGCGATCCGGGTCATCCACTGCTGGCCGAGACCACCGCGCTGCTCATCGCGCGCGGCCATCGCATCGAACATCTCGCGCCGGAAACCCCTGTGCCACCGGCGAATCCGGCGGACATCTACCTGCTCAAGGCCCGTACCCCCGCGGCTCTGCGATTGGCGCGGGCGCTGGAGGACCGCGGTGTGCCGGTGCTGAATTCGGCGGCGAGCACCGAATTCTGCCAAGATCGGGCGTTCATGGCGCGGCGGGCGGTGGAGGCCGGATTTCCGTTCGCCGCGACCACCGTGCTGCCCAATCCGCGTCATCTCGGTGATTTCGAGCGACCGCTGGTGATCAAGAGCAGGCATAGCCGCCGCGGTGATCTCGTCACCCGGGTGGCCGATGCCGAGGAACTGCGCGCGGTGACGCAGCGCTGGCCGGATGAGCCGATCGTGGTGCAGGACTTCACCCCCGGCACCGGCTGGGATCACAAACTCTGGGTGATCGACGATCAGGTCTTCGCCGCGCTGCGGCAATCGGAGTTCGCACCCGAACCTCGGCTGCCGGACCGGGCGTCCCGGATTCCGCATCCGTGGGCCGATCTGGCGCTGGCGGTCGGTGAGGTATTCGGGCTCGATATCTACGGTGTCGACATGCTCGAGGTGCACGGTTCACCGGTGATCATCGACGTCAACGCCTTCCCGGGTATGCGCGGTCGCGCGGGTGCGCCCGAAGCGCTGGCCGCCCGCGTGCTGAACCCGGCCCCCGCGCGCCGATTGCTCACTCCCACAGGCGTTTCCGCCGGATAATCCTCACTTCGCGGGCGGGTTCTTCAACAGGTAGTCGGCGGCGGCGCGGCCCACCGTGTACGCGTTGTCCAGGCCCAGCTGGAACCCCGCGGTGGAGTGGTCGATGTGATCGACGACCGACTGCCCCGGATACGGCTGGTCGAAATTGCTCACGGTACGCAGTGAGAGGTACCGGTCGAGATAACCGTGCGCCTCGAGCGCAGTGGCGGTGGCGTTGTCTTCCATTTGGGTGGTGCAGTAATCGCCCTGCCCCTTGGTACGCAGGCCCATGATGTAGCGGGCGGTATCCGAGAGCTGTTTACCGGAGTAGAAATCGTCACCGGTCATGGTGTCGCACTTCATGACCGACGGCTTGCGACCTTCCTGGCCGGGGTACATGGCGCGTTCGGCGGTCGCCTCCGGGCTATCGGCGAGGGTCGCCTCGCGGGTGGCGTCGTAGACCTTGTCCACCAGCGCGGTGTCGAGGTCATAGGCGGCGGTGTTGTAGTCCTCCACCGGACGAAAGCCATATGGGACGCCGGGTGCTTCGGCCGGATCCAGGTGATTGCCGAGATCGAAATCGACCACGCGCCGTGCCCACACGGCCGAGCCGAGGGTGCCCCGATCCGGCGGGGTGCCCGCGATACCCGCGGTGAGGAAATACGCCCGGTCGAAATTGAATTTATCGCTGCCGAGGATGGCCATCATGGTGGCGGCGGCATTGGCCTTGCCCTGGCCGGTTTCGGCCACGCACAGGTGATCGTTATTGCAGCGCACCGGTTTGTACGCGCCCGCGACCTCGACGGTGGTCGGCAGCTGTTCGCGTTGCAGCCAGACCGCGTTCTCGGGATCGAACATGGTGATGACCAGCACGCCGACGTCGATGCGATCGGCGTCCCGGTCCGATCCGCTCGAACAGCCCGTCAGCGCGACCGCGCCGAGGGCGGTCACTCCTAGAACAGCGGCAAACTTCCGGCGACGAGAGGTCATGCCGTCAGACTATGCGACAGACCGACCAGTCCAAATTCCGCGACACACGGTGGGAGCGTGGAATTCTCGGCCCCGGGATGATTACCCGGGGCCGAGATCCCTGCGTGCCGCCTACTCGCTCACCGCGAGGACCGTGCCCGCCGCGACGGTCCGGCTACCCTCGCGGATCGCGAAGCCGAGACCGGGCTCCAGCGGCACCGGACGGCCCAGGGTCACCGACATCTCGACGGTGTCCCCCGGATGCGCACGGCCATCGGGCAGCACCACATCGCCCACCACGTCACCGGTGCGCAGATAGAACTGCGGCCGGTAACCGCTCACGATGGACGTGCGCCGCCCGCCCTGCGCCGCGCTGAGCAGCTGCACCCGGGCGGTGAACCCGGTGTGCACGGCAATGCTGCCCGGCGCCGCGACCACCTGACCGCGACTGACCTGACCGCGTTGCACACCGCGCAGCAGCAGCGCCACATTGTCGCCCGCCTCCGCCGATTCCATTGTCCGGCCGAAGGTTTCGACGCCGGTGACGATGGACTCCAGGCCCTCGCCATAACCCAGCACCGCCACCCGGTCGCCCATGCGCACCCGGCCGCGTTCGATGGCCCCGGTCACGACGGTGCCGCGACCGGTAATGGTGAGCACGTTCTCCACCGGCATCAGGAACGGCGCGTCGGTGTAGCGCACCGGCATCGGGATGTACTCGTCGATCGCCGCGAGCAGACGCAGCAGCGCGGCCGACCACTCCGGATCACCCTGCAGCGCGAGCAATCCCGACACCGGCACCACGGGCAGCCCGTCACCGTCGTAACCGTTGGCGGACAACAGCTCCCGCACCTCGAGCTCAACCAGCTCCAGCAGCTCGCCGTCACCGGCGTCGGCCTTGTTCAGCGCCACCACGATGTGCTCGACGCCGACCTGCCGGGCCAGCAGCACATGCTCGGCGGTCTGCGGCATGACGCCGTCCAGCGCCGATACCACCAGGATGGCACCGTCGAGCTGGGCCGCCCCCGTGATCATATTCTTCACGAAGTCGGCATGCCCCGGCATATCGACGTGCGCGTAATGCCGTGTGGCCGTTTCGTATTCGACGTGCGCGATATTGATGGTGATACCGCGCGCGATCTCCTCCGGCGCGCGATCGATGCGATCGAACGGTATGTAGGAGCCGCCACCCTGTTCGGCCAGCACCTTGGTGATGGCGGCGGTCAGGGTGGTCTTGCCGTGGTCGACATGACCCATGGTGCCGATGTTCAGATGCGGCTTGGTGCGCACGAAGGCCTGCTTGGCCATGATGAATTCTCCGTCTGGGAGCCGTGATTACAGGGACCTCAAGAGGAAGCGGACCTTCCCCGTCTGAGGTCCCGGGACGTCCCGGAGAAGGTCAGCTTCGTGCGCCGCCGAATGCCGCGACAACCTGCGCAGCGCTCGGCGCACCCGCGACTGCGGATGCGACGGCGATGGGGTACGCGAACATGGGGATCACCATGCCCGATGAGCGGATAAGCGCGCCACTGGTTTTCGCGCGGGCTTCGGGCCGGGTGACGCGGATTACCGGACTAGCTCGTCCAGGCCAGCAGTTTGTCCACCGGCCAGGTGTTGATGATCCGCTCGGCGGGCACGCCGTTGTCCAGTGCGCGCTGTGCCCCGTAGCCGAGGAAATCGAGTTGTCCGGGGGCGTGCGCATCGGTGTCGATGGAGAAGTCGCAGCCGATGTCCAGGGCGAGCTTCAGCAGCCGGGTGGGCGGGTCGCGGCGTTCGGGCCGGGAGTTGATCTCCACGGCGGTGCCGTAATCGCGGCAGGCGGTGAAGACCGCTTCGGCGTCGAACGCCGATTCCGGGCGGGTGCCGCGATTGCCCTCGACCAGCCTGCCGGTGCAGTGGCCGAGGATATCGGCCTGACCACCGGATACCGCGCGCACCATGCGCCGGGTCATGGCGGCGGATTCCATCTTGAGCTTGGAGTGCACGCTGGCGACCACGATATCGAGGCGATCCAGCAGTTCGGGCTCCTGATCGAGGGAGCCGTCATCGAGAATGTCGACCTCGATACCGGTGAGAATGCGCATGGGCGCGAACTGTTCGCGCAGTTCGTCGATGACATCGAGTTGCCGCCGCAACCGATCGGGTGAGAGGCCGTTGGCCACCGTCAGCCGGGGCGAATGATCGGTGAGCGCGCAGTACTCATGCCCCAATGCCTGTGCGGCGGACATCATTTCGGCGATCGGGGCGACCCCGTCGGACCAATTCGAGTGCAGGTGCAGATCGCCTTTGAGTGCCGCCCGCAGCTCGCCGCCGCCCAGGTCTTTCGCCGCCGATCGCAGCTTCGCCAGCGCGTCGGGCTCCCGCCCCGCCCATGCCTGCGCGATCACGGCCGCGGTCTTCGGTCCGATGCCGGGCAACGATTGCCAATCGTTCGCTTTGCCCAGCTGTTCGCGCCGCTCGGCATCGAGTCCCTCGATGATGTCGGCGGCATTGCGGTAGGCCATCACGCGCCGGGTGTCCTCGCGGGCGCGGTCCTTGTAGAAGGCGATCTGGCGCAGGGCTACGACAGGATCCATACCTCCAGTGTGCGCGCTCAGCTCGCCAGCACTCCGGACAATCCGGGCTCGAGCACCGAACCCAGCGCCGACCAGGGGATGGTGATGTCGAACGGTCCCAGCGCGGCCGGACCGGCCTGACCCATCTGGAAGTAGACGTGCATGCCCGCGGGGGTCGCGGTCCAGGTCTTGAAATGGTCGCGGGTGGGCGTGACGCCCTTGACATCGAAATACGTGCCCGCCCGCGATTGCGGGCCGAGCGTCTCGGCCTGGGCCGAGAGCACCCGCAAACCCGCCTGCTCATCGGTGAACAGATCCTGGAGCTCCAGGGCCTTCCCGGTGTCGATATCGGTGACGTGCGTTGCCAATTCGGTCCACGGATGCGCGCCGCCGCCGTCCACGCTGATCCAAAGCAGGCCGCTGACCACGTGATCGCCGATATGGTCGAGCTTGCTGAGCTTGTTCGGATCGGTGAGGGATTTGGCGGCGGAGAAATATTGATCGATGCGAGCCTGCAACAGGGCATGCATGCCGGTATTGAATTCCGTTGCGGCCGGACCGGTTCCGCCCGACACCTGCGGGAGTGTGACGTCGAAGGTCATCGAGCCCCGGTAACCGGTCACCTGAGCCTGGGCGGGGGTCAGCACGGTGGTGGCGCGGGGCGGTATGGAATCCGCCGGCTGTCCGGTGCTGACCGAACTGCCGACCGGACCACCGGTCGGATGAGCGGTGGTCGTATCGTCTCGGCATGCCGCCAAGCTCGCGGTCAGCGCCGCGATCGCCACTATGGTTGCGGTCCTGCCGCGCATGGTCCCTCCCCGTGGTCGGTGCACCGCCGGTGGCCGGTGCTCGTAAGCAGGATCGCGATAGCGGCTCGGAACGAATCACCGAACCGCGAATGCCTCGATATTCCATCGTGGGAGGAGCGGATCGATGCTGGCAGGCCGCTGATCGGTTGCCGGGGTTTCCCTCTAGACTCCCCCGAACGGGGAGGTCGGTTTGTTGAAGTTCGCACTCCTGGGTGAGGTCCGCGCCTGGCGCGCGGACACGCCCTTGGACTTGGGTCCGCCACAGCGGCGGGCCGTGCTGGTGGCACTGCTGCTGCGCGAGGGCAAGGCGGTGACGGCCGCCGAACTCGTCGAGGGCATCTGGGGCGAGGATCCGGTGCCGCGCGCGGTTTCCGCGCTGCGCACCCACGTGGCCAAACTGCGCCGGGAACTGGAGCCCGAGCGCATCACCCGCGCCCCGGCCGCCATGCTGATCTCCATCGGCGACGGGTACGCGCTGCGGATTCCGGACGGCCGCACCGATATCGGCGATGTGCGCGAACGCGTCGAGACGGCCGCGCAACTGCGCGATGACGATCCGTCCGCCGCCCGGGAGATCCTGCTCGACGCGCTCGGCCGATGGCAGGGCGCGGCCCTGGGCGCACTGCCCGGACCGTATGCCGAACGCCAGCGCGCCCGGCTCGAACAGTGGCGGCTCACCATTCTCGAGGATCGGCTCGCCCTCGATATCGATACCGGGTACAGCGCCGAGGCGGTCGCCGAACTCGGACCGCTCATCGTGGAACATCCACTGCGCGAACGCTTCCGGGCCCTGCTCATGACCGCGCTCTATCACAGCGGACGGCAGGCCGAGGCACTACAGGAGTACGCCCGCGCCCGGCACGCGCTGGTCGAGGGCATCGGGGTGGAACCCGGACCGGAACTGAGCGCGGTACACGCCCGCATCCTGCGCGCCGAACTGCCGCCGGTGCGCCGCCCCGGACGGGACCGCACCCCGGCCCAATTACCGCCGGACATAGCCGATTTCACCGGCCGCTCCCGGGTGGCCGATGAGATCGCCGCGCAGCTCGGCGGTGATGCGGGCGCGGTGGTCATCTCCGCGGTCGGCGGTATGGGCGGGGTCGGAAAGACCACGCTCGCACTGCATGTCGCGCATCGGGTGCGGGATCGCTTCCCGGGCGGGCAACTGTACGTGAACCTGCGCGGTGTGGATGAGGAGCCCACCGCGCCCGGTGACGCGCTGGGCGGATTCCTGCGCGCGCTCGGCGTCGCGGAGAGCGATATCCCCCCGGCCGTCGATGATCGGGCCGCGCAATTCCGGACCATGCTGTCCGACAGGCGAATTCTGCTGGTGCTGGACAATGCCCGGGACAGCGCGCAGGTGCGCCAGCTGCTGCCCGGCACCCCGGGCACGGCGGTGCTCATCACCAGCCGCTCCACCCTCACCGAACTCCCGGCCGTGCGCCGGACCCGCCTCGATGTGCTCGAACCCGCCGAGGCGATGACCCTGCTCACCCGCATTCTGGGCGCGGAACGCATTGCCGCCGAACCCGCCGCCGCGCACGCGGTGATCACGCTGTGCGCCTGCCTGCCGCTGGCGGTGCGCATTGTCGGCGCGCGATTGGCGGTGCGCCCGCGCTGGACCATCGCCTCCATGGCGACCCGGCTCGCCGATGAGAATCAGCGCCTCGATGTGCTGCGGACCGGTGAACTCACCCTCGACGCCGCCTTCCGGCTCGGCTATGGACAGCTGAATCCGGAGCAGGCCAGGGCTTTTCGCACACTCGCCCGCGCCGACGTCCCGGATCTGCCCACCGAGGCCGCGGCCGCCGTCCTGGGTGTCTCGATCGCGCAGGGCGAGTACCTGTGCGAGGCACTGGTAGATCTGAGTCTGCTCGAGACCACCGTGCCCGGGCGCTATCACTTCCACGATCTGCTGCGCCTGTTCGCCCGCGGCCAGCCCGGTGAGGACGAGGCGCAGGTGCTGGCGCGGCTGCTGGACTACTACCTGGCCAGCGCCAAGAACCTGCTCAGCGCCATCGACTACAGCAACACCACCCGGCTGCTGGTCCCCACCACCGTGCCCGGGCACGCCTGCACCGGCGGCGCGGACGGCCAGCGCTGGAACGATATCGAGCGGCCGGTGATCATCGCCCTGCATCGGCAGGCCGCCCGCCTGGGTGGGCCGGGGGTCGCCCTGGCCGCCGATCTGGCCTGGGTCATGGCCGAGGTGATGGACGGCGGTACCGGTGCGCGCGAAGTGGCCGATGCACTGAAAGCGCTGCTGCACACCGCGACCCAGGAGGGTGACAGCGCCAGCGTGCGCCGCTTGCGCACCGCGCTCGGGGCCATCATGCAGGTCGGGCTCGGCGAGGTGCAGGCGAGTCTCGAATTCCTGCAAGCCATTTCACCGCCGGTCGACGATGCGGGCCGCCGCCTGCAGGTGCTCGCCGAACTGCTGCTCGGCATCGCGGATCGGCGACTCGGCAATACCAAGGACTCGCATCGGCACTACGCCAATGCGGTGGCGCTCACCCGCGCGCTGGGCGATCGCTCCATGGAGGCGTGGATTCTGGCCCTCGCCACCCGCACGCTCTGCGAATCCGGACAGTACGACGAGGCCGTCGCGGTCGCCGAACGGGCCATCGAGATGGCGCGCGAATGCTCCAATTTCGTCGCCCTGGGCTGGGCGCATCACGAATTGGCCGCCACGCGTTCACTACTCGGCCTGCACGACGACGCGCTACGCCTGGGCGAGGAGGCGGTGCGCATCGCCCAGCGGAACGGCGTCCGGCTCTGGGAGGGCTGGGCGCGCACCCGGCTCGCCCAGACTCATCTGCGGGCGGGACGCACCTGCGCCGCGGAGGCCGAATCCGCCCGAGCCCTGGCGCTGCTCAGCATGGCCGCCGATCCCATCGATCGCGCCCGGGCCCTGGCGCTGCACGCGGCCGCGGTGGCCGAACGCGGTGATACCGCCACCGCCGCACGCGAACTCCGCGACGCCACCGAGGCGTTCCGGCGCGCGGGTCTGCCCCCACCCACGCTGACCACGCTGTTCTCCCCCGATCCCGGACAATAGCGAACGTTCATTCTCTTTTCATCGCGGACTGGCACTGTCATTTCGCGGCCGCACCAGTGGGCGACAGATCACCGGTGTGGCCGCACAACACAGTCATGTTCGCGCGTGGGTACGAGGGGTTCACACGCGCGCTACATGCATGTCCGGGTCCGGGGGCCGCCGGCGTCGCCTAGTATTGCCCGCAGTTTCGCCACGAGTTAGCTCTGCGCTTCACACAGCTTTTGCTCTGCGCTTCACACAGCACTGCACCTGTTGTCCGTGATCGGCGATGAAGGCGGGCCTGTTGGGCATTCTGCGAGAACACAAAATGCTGATTTCCAATGTCGCGCTGGTGGGCTGCCTGCTGGCCGGATCGAGCTATCTGCTGTTCGATATCGCCCGGGTGCGACCGGGCGGAAGTTACAGCGTCACTGTGCAATTGGATAAATCCGGCGGGGTCCAGGCGGGAAATGACGTCACCTGGCGGGGCTACCGGGTGGGCACCGTGAAATCGGTGTCGATCATCGATAACGGGGCCCAGGTGGAAGCGGTCGCCGAAATCGAGGACAAGTACCGGATTCCGGCCGATACGGCCATCCACGTGGGCGCGCTGTCCGGGGCGGGTGAGCAGTACATCGACTTCCGGCCGAACACCGATCACGCACCGTTTCTGAAGGACGGGCAGGTGATCACCTTCGATCCGCTGCGAATCAGCACGCCGGTGCCGATCTGGGAGACCCTCGCGAACTCGAATGATCTACTCGCGCAGATCGATCCGAACAAGATGAACACCATTTTGACCGAACTGGATACCGCGCTCAGCGGCGGACAGGATCAGCTGCGGCACCTGATCGAGGGCATCAGCATCGCCACCACGGGCCTGGACAATCTGCTGCCGCAGACGACGAGCCTCATTACGAATCTGCGGTCCATCGCGAGCACCTCGACGCATGCGCAGCCGGATCTGGGCACGCTGACCCGCAATTCGCGGCTGCTGTTCGATCAGGTCAATGCCGCCAATGCCGAGCTGCGGCAGATTCTCGATCACGCGCCCGAACAGCTGGCGGTGCTGGACGGCATCCTGGATCGCAATCAGGATCCGATTCAGAGCCTGGCGACCAATATGACCGCGGTGGTGCACGCGGCGCTGCTGCGGACGCCCGCGTTGCGCGCGCTGTTTCCGGCGCTGGTGATCGGCACCTCGGCCATGGGCGTGCCCGCGCACGACAACGAGTTCTACACCATTGTCGATATCTGGCCGCGGCCGTGGTGCAACTACACGACGAAAATGACACCGCAGTACGTGGTGCAGGACGACACGCTGTTCCGCTGGACCTACTGCGTCAATCCGCCCCCGGAACAGCAGATTCGCGGCTCCTCCAATGCCCCGCGACCGGACATTCCGAACAATGGTGCGTATATGCCCACCGGGGCCGATCCGAATGAGCGCACGCTGCCACCGGTTCGGTGAATTTCCGGCATGGCGGGGGCGTGTCGGCGCGCGACCCGCGAGTTCATCCCGCGAATCCCGGTACGGACCGCGCAGAATGATCAATTGCACGAGACGAATAGAGATGTCCCTTCGCCCTGGCAGGCGAGTACACCGGGCGGCGGGCGAGGCTAGAGAGGTCAGATGACTCGATGATGAGCAAGTGTTCCCTCGGCTCGGCAATGCGATCCCTCGTCTTCGCGGGCGTGGCCGCCGGTTTGGCGGCCGCACCGGCGCAGGCCGAACCGCTGTGGCCCGGCGGCCCGGACGTGCCGGGTGTTCCGGCGATCATTCCGACTCAGCCGGTCACCGCGCCCTGCTCCGCTCAGGCCCGGGCCTGCCTGCGGCTGGGGACCAATGAGGCGTGGCTGATGGACAATGGCAAGGTGATTTACGGGCCGACGCCGATTTCGCACGGTATGCCCGGATTCGAAACGCCGCCGGGATTCTTCCACGTGGACTTCAAGCGGCCGTTCCATTGGAGCACCCTGCATCAGGCGCCGATGGAGTACGCCATCTTCTTCAACGGTGATATCGCGTTCCATATCGGACCGGTGGACAAGAAGTCGCACGGGTGCATTCGCATGACGCCCGATGGGGCCAAGCAGTTCTTCAACTACCTCAATCCCGGTGACGCGGTCGAGGTCGTGCCGTAACTCGAGCCGACCCGACGAAAAATCCCCGCCCCCTTCCGTATTCGCGGAAGGGGGCGTCGTTTTACCGAGGTTATGCCGCGCAGTTGTGGAAGGCCGCCACGGCCCAGTCGCCGTCCTTGCGGACCAGTACCCAGGTCGCGAATTCCCAGCGCTGCGGTTCGGTCTGATCGGCGAGCTGAACTCCGCTGCGGCTGTTCACGATCGCGGTGTCCGGGGCCGGAAAGCGCACCGACAGCAGCTCATCGCGTACGGACGAATCGCGCAGCGGTCCGGTGAACATGGCGGCGAAGCGGGCGCGGACGGATTCCCGGCCGTCGGTGCGCGAACCCGTGACGATCGAGGTGGCGTCCTCGAGATAGTCGGCGACGAAGGCGTCGGCGTCATTGGCGGCCCAGGCGCGATAGACGCCGTCGATGACCTCGAGGACGGCGGCCCGGTCGGTGGCCTGTACGGCGGTGTCGTTCATGGTGATCCTCCTGTTTTCGCCGCGCGGTCGGCGGCTCACGAGTACCTACCGGCGGTGTGCCGGGATGTCATCGGTGTGGCGTAGAAAAGGTGGGTGGCCGATGAATTCAGCACCCGGACCGACCCCTACCGGCGGGAATTGCTGGCGCACTGCTATCGCATGCTCGGCTCGGTGCACGATGCCGAGGATCTGGTGCAGGAGACGCTGCTGCGCGCGTGGCGGGCGCGCGACAGCTATGACGAGAGTCGCGCGTCCATGCGCACGTGGCTGTACCGGATCGCCACCAACGCGTGCCTGACCGCGCTGGAACAGCGCACGCGGCGGCCCTTGCCCGCCGGGCTGGGCGGGCCGCCCGGGGAAGATCCGCGCGAGACGCTGGTGCATGGCGGGGAAGTGCCGTGGCTGCAACCGATTCCGGACGCGCTCGTCGGCGATCCGGCCGAAGTCGCGGCGGCGCGCGGCAGTCTGCGCTTGGCGCTGGTGGCGGCCATGCAGCAGTTGCCCGCACGGCAGCGCGCCGCACTGGTGCTGCGCGAGGCGCTGGACTGGCCCGTCGGGCAGATCGCGCAGGCGCTGGACATGACCCCTGCGGCGGTCAACAGCGCACTACAGCGGGCGCGAAAGACATTGTCCGCCAGCGGTGTTCACGAGGACGATATCGCCGAACCGGATGCCCAGCGTGCCGTGGTGGACCGCTATGTCGACGCGTTCCGCAAGGCGGATCTGACCGCCCTGGAGAAACTGCTCGCCGACGATGTGATCATGGAAATGCCGCCCATGCTCAATTGGTTCCGCGGCCGCGCGCACTACACCGAATTCCTGGCACAGGTCTTCGAATGGAACGGCACCGATTGGCGCATGCTGCCCCTGGCCGCCAACGGCCAGCCCGCCATCGCCGCCTACGTCCGCGCCCCCGAGGGCCACTACACCCTGCATACCCTCCAAATATTCACCCTCACAGGCGATTCCATCACCCGACTCACTGTCTACCAGGACGCGGAGATCTTCACCCTCTTCGACCTCCGCGCCGCCCTACCCGAGTAGACCGTGCTCATGCGCGAACGCGGCCGCCTCGGTACGCGAAGCCACCCCCAGCTTCGTGAGAATCCGCGAGACATGCACCCCCGCCGTATTCGCGCTGATGAACAACTCCCCCGCCACCCCTCGATTACTCAACCCCTTCGCCACCAACCGCAACACCTCGAGCTCCCGCGCGGTGAGCCCGAAGGTGCGGGCAGCACCGCTCTCCCGCACCTTCGGCGACTCACCGCCACGTCCGTCGATCGAAATCCGCGCCCGCGTCGCCACTCGCCCGGCGGCGGCGATCAGCGGTTCCGCCGACAGCCCACCGGCCAACTCGACCACCCGACCCAGCGCGCCTGCCGCTGCATCCCGATCCCCCTGTACCGCAAGCCATTCCGCCATCCCGAGGAGGCTCTCCGCTTCCTCGAAGGGCTGCTCGAGGCCCCGCCACGCCCGCACGGCGAGATCCCAACCGGCCGCGGTTCCGGCCCGCCACGCACGGAACACCTCACGATGCGCGATATCCACCGGCGACGTGCAAGACAACGAATCCCCCAGTGCCAGCATCCCTTCCACTACAGCCGCGCTGCGCGCGCCCTCGATTTCGGAGTGCGCGACGCATCGCCGGGCCGCCAGCGCCAGAACCGGCCAGGCATCGTGCGGATGCGCCTCGAGTGTGGCCATCACATCACCGAGCGACCACACTTCCGCCAGCGCGCTGTCCACCCCGACCCCATCGCCCACCTGAATCGCGATCGAACCGATCAGCAGCTGGCGCTGGAGCCGATACGGAATCGCCCATCGTCCGTCGCCGAGCAGCTCACCCGCCTGCCCCGCATATGATCGCGCGGCATCGGTATCTCCTTGTCCCAGCGCTATTTTCCCGTAGCTCACCAGCAATGCCGCCCGGCTCAACGGCGGCAACCGCTCAAACTCCGCCTCATCCACTACCACCCGTGCTTCCGCCCATCTACCCAGTGCAGTCAACGCCTGCACCCACTTCACCAGCAGAATCGGCGCACTCTCAGCGAACCTGAAACTCTGCTGCGCCGCCCGCAACCCCACCCGCACAGCCGAAATCGCGGCCCGATACTCCCCCGCCGCCAACAACACCGCGGACTCCCACGTCACGACATCCAGCAGCACCAGCGGATCGTCCGCCGCTCTGGCTGCCGCCCTGGCCGATTCGAAGTGCCTCAGCACAACCTCATGACTTGAATCAGCCGCGGTGCTGCTGGCGGCTATCAGGCCGAGGTAGGCGTGGGAGCGGGCGACCAGGGCTGGGGCGCTAAGGGATTCGGCGAGGGAAAGGGCTGTGTAGGCAGCAGGGGCAGCCGCGTTGGGATTGCCCGCGAAGACGGTGGTGAGGGCGAATTGGGCGAGCGCCTCGCCGTGTTCGAGGGTGGAGGGGGCGGCCGGGAGCAGGGACAGGGCTCGGGTGAGGTCGTCGCCGGGGCCCGCGCCGGTGGATCCGCGCAGGAAGGCTCGGCGGAGGTGCAGGTGCGCGGCTCGGGCAGGGTCGGCGGATGGGTCGATGAGGTCCAGGGCGGCGGTGGCGGCCGCGATGCCGCGATCGATCGCGCCGGAGGCTACGGCGCATTCGGTGAGTTGTTCCAGGACAACGAGTTTCGAGACGCCGAGTAGCTCATCCGGGTTCGAGACTCGATCCCGGAGAGCGACGACCTGTTCCAGGTATGCGAGGCGTTCGGGACCGGAGACGCTTTCCGATGTCCCGGTGGCGGCCGACCAGTAGGCCCCTAGAGCGACGGTGAAGTCTCCGGCCGCGGCGGCATGGTGAGCCAGTTCGGCAGCGTTTCCCGAATGGTAAGTGTTGGTGCGCAGTACATCCGCCAGGCGGGAGTGGAGTTGGGTGCGTTCGCCAGGGAGCAGGTCGTTGTAAATGGCCTGGCGGATGAGGATGTGGCGGAATTCGTAGCCGGTGTCGGTGGTGAGCAGGAGTTGGCGGGTCACCAGTTCGCGCAGGGCCTCGTGTAGAGCGTCGGGAGGCAGGTCCACGGCTTCGGCCAGCAGGTCGTGGCGGATGGGGGAACCGATGGCGGCGGCGATGCGCAGGAGGGCATGGGCGGGCGGGGTGAGGCCGCGCTGGAAGCCGAGGAGGAGGTCGGCCAGGTCGGCGGGGATCTGGTCCGGGGCCTGGCTCAGGGCTTCGACGAACAGGGGGTTGCCGCCGCTGCGTTCGAAAACCGTTGTGATCAAGGCGGGTTCGGGTTCGCGCGCGAGTAGTGCGGCGAGTTGGCGGCCGACCTCGTGCCGGGTCAGCGGGGCGAGGTCGAGGGTGCGCACGCCGGGATCGCGGCGTAGTTCGGCGATCAGTTCCCGCAGGGGGCCGGAATCGCCGGGGCGGTAGCTGCCGATGAGCAGCACATCGCCGTCGGCCAGGTTGGCAACCAGGAAGGTGAGCAGTTCGCGGCTGGCGGCATCGGCCCAGTGCAGATCCTCCAGGATCAGCACGGTCTGCCGGGTCATGGCCAATTGCTCTATGACGGTGAGGATCTCACCGAATAGCCGAATCCGATCCGGCTCCGGGCCCGCGGTGCCGGTATGCACCGCCAGCTGCGGGAGCCAATTCGCCAGGGCGGGTTGAGGTGGCAGCAGCGCTGCCATCTCCGCAACCCCGAGTTCGCGTAGCAACCTGCGCATGACGGCCAGGAACGGTGCGAAAGCCACACCGTCGGAACCGAATTCGGGGCAGCGGCCCGACAGCACCAGGGTTTCACGGTCCAGTCGCCGGGTGAATTCGCCGATGAGCCGGGACTTGCCGATTCCGGCCTCACCCGCGATCAGCACGGTATGGGTCGCGCCGCCGACCGCCCCGAGCAGCGCCGACAGCTCGCCGCCGCGGCCGATGAGGGCACTGCTGACCGGAAGATTCACCACCGGCTCGATCATGCCGGGTGCGCGGTAAAGAGCCCAGCGCGGGCGGTAAATAACGAATTCTCATGATGTGGGGCGGGGGTCGTTACCGGAAGTATTTATGTCATGAGCAGCGAGAACACCGCAATTCGCCCCTTCACCATCGATATCGCGCAGACCGACCTGGACGACCTGCGCACCCGCCTCACCCGGACCCGCTGGATCGATGACGCCCCGGGCACCGGCTGGGAGCGCGGTGTGCCGACCGCGTATCTGCGCGAGCTGACCGCCTACTGGGCCGAGAAATTCGATTGGCGCGCAATCGAATCCCGCCTGAACGCGCAGCCGCAGTTCACCACCGTCGTCGACGACCAGCGGCTGCACTTCCTGCATGTGCGCTCGACGCGGCAGGATGCCACTCCCCTGCTGCTGGTGCACGGCTGGCCCGGCACCGCCGCAGACTTCCTGGACTTGATTGGCCCGCTGGCCGATCCCGCCGCGCACGGCGATCCCGAGGCCCCGGCCTTCCACCTGGTGATCCCGACCCTGCCCGGCCACGGTTTCTCCGGTCCGGTCACCGAAACCGGTTGGCATGACGGCAAAGTCGCCGGTGCGCTGGCCGAACTCATGGCCCGCCTCGGCTACGACCGCTACGGCGTCCACGGCGGTGACCACGGCGCGTTCGTCGCCCCGCGATTGGCGCGTGAGCATGCCGATCACGTCCTCGGCGTGCATGTGAACGCGCTGGTCACCTTTCCGACCGGCGATCCGGCCGATATGGCCGCACTCACCGACGCCGAGCGCCGGCGTCTCGCGGCCATGAAGGACTTCCAGGACAACGGCTCGGCCTACATGCAGCTGGCCGGTTCCCGCCCGCACACCCTGGCCCAGCTGCTCGTGGATTCCCCGGTGGCGCAGCTAGCCTGGATCGTGGAGAAGTACCGGGAGTGGACCGATGCCACCCACGAGTTGCCCGAGCAGGCCATCGACCTGGACCAGATCCTGACCACGGTCACCATCTACTGGCTCACCGATACCGCCCGCAGCGTCGCCGATTACTACTACGAGCGTTTCCACGACCGCACCATGTTCGCGCCCAAGCCCAAGGGCACGGTGCCCACCGGTGTCGCGGTCTTCACCACCGCCGATTTCGCCATTCGAGCCTTCGCGGAGAAGGCGCACAACATCACGCACTGGTCGGAGTTCTACTCCGGCGGCCACTTCCCGGCCCTCGAGGTCCCCGACCTGCTGGTCGGCGATATTCGCGAATTCTTCGCCACGCTGGAGCACTGATCCCGAAACCCGGAAGCCCCGCACCCGAGTGGTGCGGGGCTTCCGGCGTGAGCCACACTCGCCTATCGCGGCGTCAGGAAGCTTTCCAGGGTCCGGCGGATCTTATCGGCGGCGGTCGGATCATCCAGGCGCAGTGCGGTATTGGCGGACCGGAGGACGGCGTCGATCTGGAAGGCCGCGAGATCGGTGTCCAGGGGGGCGATCTCGCCCGCTTCGACCGCCCTGCCGAGCTCATAGGAGAGCAGGCCGACCCATTCGCCTTGATTGCGCACGAGCGCATCGCGAACCGGACCCGGGCGGCTGTCGAATTCGCTCAGGTTGGCGGCCTGGAAGCAGCCGCCCGCGAAGACCGGTGTCACGGCGTAATCGATCCAGCGTTCGATGAGTTCCCGAAGCCGGGCCGCGCCATGGGGTTTGGTGCGGGCGGGCTGGGTGATCTCGGCGATGAAGCGGTCCCGCGCGTAGTCGACGGTGGCCAGTTGCAGCAATTCCTTGGTGCGGAACAGGGTTTGGATGCCCGCCTTGCTGAGACCGGAATCGGTGGCGAGGCGGCCGAAGCTCAGGCTCTCCAGATTTTCCAGCGAGGCGATATCGACGGCGTGGGCCAGCACCACCTGCCGTGTGCGGGCACCGCGCAGCAGTCTCTTATCGGTGATCGCACCGGTCGCGGCCGAACTTTCCATACGGTCGATCGTACTCCTCAGCCCGTTCTACCGGCCCGGACGCCGACGTTTCATCATGATGCGCTTGCCTGCGCGAGGTGACCGCCATTACAGTTACGCACCAGTAGGAACGCGAGCGTTCCCTGAAAAGTGGAGTCGCACATGTCAAACCCCGCCCCCGCAGACGCGGTTTCGACCGTCGATGTCAGCACCATTACCGAAACCTGTCTGGAACTGCGCGCCGGCGCGCTGGATATCGCCGTCAGCGCCCGGCGACTCCTGGAAGCCCTCTCGGTGGTCGATACCGCACTCACCGGACTCCCCGATCCCACCCTCGCCATCGCCGACACCACCTCGCAGGTGACCATCCCGCCCCAGCTCGAAGCACTCGGCCTGGCCGCCGCACTGCTGTCCGGACAGCCCGCCGCCGCGCAGGCGCACGCCCGCGGCGTCGAGCTGGAGGACGCGTACTACGTTCTGGCACTGGGCATTCCCGCACATCCGGGCGAACAGCATCCGGCGGTGAACGGGCAGTTGGTGGCACGCCGACGGTTGCGCTGCGTACAAGCCGAACTCTCCGCGCGCTGTGCGGACAAGGCGCTGTGGGTGCTGCGCACCGACGGCGGTACCGTACTCATTCCGGAATCGGTCACGGCGGCAACCGAACTCGACGACCTGATCGCCGAACTGGCCGCGGTGGCGCAGGTGGCGCTCACCGCCACCGTCGTGCACACCGCCACCCCCGGTATCCCGGGCGCGGCCCATCAGGCGCATGAACTGCTCGATATCGTGCATCGGCTGCAATGCAAGGCCGGGCTCTACCGATTCGACGATCTGGCCATGGAATATCAGCTCACCCGCCCCGGTCCGGGACGGGAATACCTCGGCTCGCTGCTGGATCCGCTGGAGGTCTACCCCGAACTGCTCGAGACGCTGCGCCGCCATCTGGGCAATGACCTGAACCGGCGGCGCACCGCGCGCGGACTCGGGGTGCACGCCAACACCATCGACTACCGGCTCAAGCGCATCGGCCAGTTAACCGGCTTCGACCCGGCGCAGTCGGCGGGCCTGTGGTACCTGCGGTCCGCGCTGGTGGCGCGCACCTATCGGGCGGGAGCCGAGCATGCGCGCCAGTAGCGCGGCGAATTCGGCGTGCCGGGGCCGGGCGCGCGCGGACAGCGCCACCGACCAGATCGTCCGCGTCCCGGGCACTCCCGTGGGCAGATCGTCGAATCGATCGGCGAGCCAGTCGATCATGGCGGGAGCGCCCAGGAATTGCAGCGGCAGATGCATGCTGAGGCGATCGCGCACGTAGTGCACGTGTGCGCCGCGCCTGCGGTAGCGCTCCACCTGCGCGTCGATATCGGCGACCGCGATCACCTCGTCATTGATCGCCTGCATGATCAGCATGGGCATCACGGGAGCCTGTGCGCCGGGCCGGATTTCGTCCAGCACCGCCCGCAATTCGGGTTCGTTCAACATGGCGGCCAGGCCCGCCCGGGCATGTCGATCGGCATCGCGACCGGCGAACCGCGCCAGCAGCGGGAAGGTGGCGGTGTGTTCGGCCCGCGCCAGCAACGCCAGGTATTCGTCCGAAAGATGTTCGCGCAGAGTCTTTTCCAGCTGCGGATAGGCGCGCCGGAGCGCCGCGGTGAACACCATGGCGAACCCGGCGAAGGGTGAGCCGTTCAGGCGCACGAAGGCATTGGCGGGATCACCCACCGGAGACCCGGCGACCGCGCCCACGATATCGAGTTCGGGAGCGTAATCGGCGGCCAGTTCGGCCGCCCAGGTGGTGGCCAGGCCGCCACCTGAGTAACCCCACAGACCGACGGGAGTGTCGGGGTCCAGCCCCAGCACCGGAAAGCGCAACGCGGCCCGAATACCGTCCAGCGCACGGTAACCCGGCTCCCGGGCCGCCCCGAAGTGCCCGCCCGGCCCCTCGTGATCGGGCACCGAGACGGCCCAGCCCCGGGCCAGCGCACTGGCGATGAGCGGTAATTCCAATTGCGGAATCGCGCCGAGCGCCCGGGCCCCGTGCCGTAATGCGTAGGAGGGGAAGCACATCGGCGCTATGGCGTCGATGGCGCACTGGAAGGACAGCAGCGGGCGCGGCACCGCCGGATCCGCGCCCCAGGGCAGCAGCACCGTGGTGACCGCCGCCTCGGGACGCCCGCGCAGATCGGTACTGCGGTATAGCAGCTGCCAAGCCGAGATCCGCTGTGGCACAACACCGAATAGCGCGAGTTTGACCGCGCGCGTGCGCAGGATCGTGCCCGGTTCGATGCCGTCCAGTGCTTCGTCGCTGCGGTAGAACGGATCCCGGTCCGGTAGCAGCGGTTCAGAGGTGCCCATCGCCACCGATCACCCATGGGTTGAAGGTGCATTCCAGCTCGTGTTTTCCGGCCGGATCCAAGGCGCGCAATACGATCGAGGCGGCGCGCGGGGAATAGTTGATCGTCAGATGATCGGACAGATCCGCGTCACACCCCTGTTGCAGGGTCACATTGTTCACGATGGCATCGGGTCCCGGTGTCAGGAAGGTCCACTCGTACGGATTGGACACTTCGTCGTGCTGAGTGCCGATGGCGGTGTACTCGACGCCGGGCACGGTGTCGCCATTGGCATTGAGGGTTTTGTAGAACGGTGAGCCCACGGCCTGCTGGATATTCGACTGGCCGATCAGCGGTTCGTAGAAGCCCAGGATATTCAGGCCCATATCGGTGATCCACCGGCCGAGCGAGGCGATCCCGTTCAGCGAGGTGCCGTGCGTGGTCGCGCCCAGCGTGACCACCTTGCCGATCTTGCCCTGTCCGCCTTCGAATTTCAGGTACTGGCTGGTGACGGGACCGCCCTGGGAGTGCGCCACCACATCGACCTGGTTCGCGCCGGTCGCGGCCAGCACCCGGTCCACGAAGACGGCGAGCTGCCGGGCCGAATCCTCCATCGGGCCGACGCCGTAGCGGCCGGGCAGGATCGCGCCGATGCCGCCGCCGTTCAGCACGCCCTCGCGGCCGTAGTTGAAGGAGAACACGCACATGCCCGCACTCGCGATGCGCGGGGACAGGTACGCGAAGCTGTCATACGCGTTGAGCCAGGTGCCGTGCAACAGCACCACCGGATGCGGATGTGCCGCCGTGGGTTTGCAATTCCAGTCATCGGCCCCGGGCGGTGCGGCATCGGGATGCAGCAGCCCGTAACCGAACGCGGCCAGGTACGCGGAGGCTTGCGGTCCGACGCCGCTGGTGTCGGAGGCGACGCTGGTCAGGCCCGCCGCCGGATCCGCCTGCGCCGCACCGCCCGCGAGCGCCATTCCCAGCGCGGTGACCCCCGCGCACATCGCACTGCCCAGTATTCGCATTGTCGGCATCATTGCCCCTCCTACGTTGAATTCCCTTGTGACCGTAGGGTTCTGGCGTGTCCGGTGTCACCGTCTCTGTGTCAGATGACAAAGCCGGGCATGCGGCCGGGCCGTGGATTGTGGTGCGGGACAGCTCGTCAGTCGGCGACGCGCACCAGGGCGATGGCGGTGCGGGTGAACAGCGGCGACAGCGAAGGCAGCGCTGCCGCGCCACGCTCGTGCAGACAGTTGCGCACCCGGTCGTCGATACCGCCGAGCAGCATATCGATCATTTCCGGATCCGGATCCGCGGTGAGTTCACCATCGCGCACGCCGATGCGCGCGACCGCCAGGATGTACTCGGCGAAATGCCGGTGCACCTGCGCCCGCTGCGCGACCAGCCCCGGTCCCGCGGCGAGGGTTTCCACGTACAGTGCGCGCGAGGCGGCGGGCTGGGTGGCCAGGAAGCCGAGATAGATATCGAAGGAGATGCGCACCCGATCGGCGAAGGTCACCCCGACCATGCCGGTCACGGTCTCCTGCAAATGCTCCAGCGCGGTCCGGACCGCGAGATCGTAGGCGGCGGCGAAACATTCGTCCTTACCGCCGAATACCGAATAGAAGGTGCGACGTGCCACCTGCGCGCGGCTGACGATATCGGCGACGGTGGTGGCCGCGTACCCCAGCTCCCCCACCGCGTCCAATACGGCGACGCACAGGCGCTGATACTGCGAGTGCGCCACCTGCTCCCGGCTCAGCCCGTGTCGCCCACGCGGCAACGGCCCCGGCACCCCTGCACCCTCCACACTCACCCCGCAACAATATGGCCTCCCGCCGCGCGGCGCGGCGGGACTATCGGTCCGGCCAGTACCAGGGCGGCTCCTCCAGCATGCCCAGCCCCGCGACGGTGGTCGCGCCTTCATCCTTCACCAGTTCGATGGTGTGCAGGTCCGGGGCGTGCCCGGCCAATTCCGAGAGCAGTGCGCGGGCATGAGTGACCACGATGACCTGGGTGTCCTCGGCGACCCGGGCGATGAGTTCGCCGAGCGGGCCGAGCAATTCGGGGTGCAGGCTGGTCTCGGGCTCATTGAGCACCAGCAACTCCGGCGGCCGCGGTGAGAGCAGGGCGGCCACCAGCAGTAGATAGCGCAGGGTGCCGTCGGAGAGTTCGGCCGAACCGAGCGGACGCCACAGGCCCGGTTGATGCAGCAGCAGTTCGAAACGGCCGTCGCTGTTCACGATTTCCAGTTTGCTGCCCGGAAAGGCATGGTCCACGGCCTCATCCAGGCCGTGCGCGTCACCGATCTCGCGAATGGTCTGCAGGGCCGCCGCACCATCGGAGCCGTCATGCGCGAGCACCATGGTGCGGGTGCCGATCTGTAGTCGGCGGGCGGGTGCCTCGATATCGGTGCGCAGGTGATCGTAGAAGCGCCAGCCGCGAATTCGCTCGCGCAGCACCAGCAGATCCGGGGCGCGCTGCGGATCGGCGAGTTCGGAGAGCATGCTGTCGAAGGGTTTGAGGTGGTGCGGCACCATCTCCCAGCCGCCGCCCTCATCGCGCAGGCGCACCACCGGGCCGCCGCGTTCGGCCAGCAGGGCCGACGGGCGCAGCACCGGACCGGCCCAGACCGCTTCGGCCTTGATCTCCGGATCCCGGTTGAACATGGACTCGCCCGGTACGGGGACGCCCAGATCGGCCGCGTAACCGAAATCGTCCCCGGCGAAACCGAGTCGCAGCGCCAATGGTTCGCCGCGAGAGGTGCGCCCCGGCCCCGCCCAGAGCGTGGAATCGAGGCCGCCCTCACGCGCCATTCCGGCCACCGCGCCATTGCGGGAGAACTCCGCGAGCAGGCGCAGCACCCGGTACAGGCTCGATTTGCCACTGCCGTTCGCACCCGTGACCACCGTCAACTGCCCGAGTGGGACCACGACCCGGCGCAGTGAGCGGTAGTTCTCCACGGCCAGTGCGGTCAGCATGACCCCACCCTAGCCGTCGGCAATCGGGGAGCTACCTCGCTGCGGGGGCATCGGTCTCCCCGATCGCCGAGTCGAAACTCGTTTGCCGGGTTCGGGACGGGCTCGTATCGTTCGCGGCCGGAGCGGTTCCGTGGAATCCGCGCAGAGCAAGCAGGAGTTCGAGTTTGGCAGTGCGTTTGGCCTGGGGCGTGATCGCGGACCGGGATCGCGGGGCATGGCTGGTCGATACCGGGGAACGGGTCGAGGATCACGGTCAGGAGGCGCTCGCGGGCGCGGCGGTGGTGCTCGGGGATAAGAACAGCCCGGCCGCGGCGGTGCTCGCGGCCCGTGAGTCGCTCACCGAGCTGATCGGGACCGGAGGAATCACGGTCGCCGGGGCCGGAATCGACCTCGGTGCGGGATTCGTCTCGGCGCGACTCGCGGGAACCGGCGGTGATCGCCGCGATGCCGTGCTGGCGGCGCTGCGGATCCTCGGCATGGACGATGCCCGCCGAATAGGCGAGCGAACCGCCACCCTGGTAGCACTTTTCGGCGTCACAGCCACCAAACCCGTTGGCGCGGAAGCGGAAAGAGCCATCGCCGAAGGGCGCTGGGCCGCGCTCACGCTGGCCTCGGCCTGCTCGGTCCCGAACAACTCGTGGGCGTACTCGGCTGGGAAATCCCCGAAGGCATCGATCCGATCCCCACCGGAGCGCCATCCGCGCTGGCGCTGAATCTGCGACGAGTGCTCGAATCCTATTCGCGCCCCCGGCGTTTGGACTTGCTCGCCGATCTGTGGGAGCAGGTGTGCGCCAGGCAGCTGGCAGTCCGCACAAGGCAGCTGCTGCTCGACAGCCAGGATCTGACCGTCGAGGACGAACTGCACCGGCGCTACCGCCAGCACGTCGAAACGGAGTCGGCGATCGTGGTCACCGGCACCCGGAAACAGGAGCTCTCACTCCTGGACGCAATGCACTACGTCCCCGACTGGAATGGGTTCTGGCGACAGCGCCTCGAGTGGATGATCCAGGACGCCATCGCCGCGACCGTACTCCTGCGCACGGCGGTCGCGGTGCAGGAACTCGGCGTGATCGACGGCATCGCCCTCATGCGCGATCAGATCGGCACCGCCGCAAGCCTTCCCACCAAGGGCGAAATCGTCCGCGCCAGGCGCAAGGGTTTGGGCATCAGCGACCTGCCCGCCCGCCCCGTCTGCCATCTCCGCGAAATCGACGCCTGGCTCCGCCGCCACCAAGCCATGGACGCCGCCTTCGAACGCTTCGTCCGAGCCCGCACCGCCCACGCGCTCGCCTACGGACTGGTCGTCGACAACGCCTTCAACACGCTCGTCTGCTCCCGGATCGACGTAGCCGCCCTGCCCGAGAAATGGGACTCCGAATCCCTGCGCAGCTGGCGATATGCCTTCGGCACTACCGACACTCGGCAACCCGCCGACTGGTGGCAGATCCCGCTGGTACGCAACCGCCAGGTGGACAGCCTCGCCGCCCGCCTCGCCGCGTGGGCCGACTCGGATGTGCCGGAGGCGGAGCGGGGTGAGCGGCCGTGTGAACTGGGGGCGGATCTGCTCTGGTACGGCGATCTGGCGGATGCGATCGTGCGGATGCGCGGGCACGCGCGGGCGGAGGTCGGATGGGGGTATCTCGGTCCGCACTTCGAGGCGAATCCGGCGGTGCCGCAGCCTGATCCGTTGACGCCGCGGCCGGACTCCATTCCGCTGGCGGTGGCCGGGGCGGCGCAGTTGGTGTCGCTGGGTGCGATCGCGCCCGCGCGCTGCCGGGAGTGGACCCGCCTGTGTGCCGGTTTGATGACCAGCGGGTCGGTGGCGGCGGCGTTGAGCAATGAATTCGAGGTGGCGGAGACCGTTCTCGTGCATGACGGGAGCACGTTGCCGGGGACGACCGCGCGGATTCAGATCGCGCGCAATGCCGCCCGGCTCGCGGAATGGTCGGACTATATGGGCAATTGCATTGCCGGGCCGTGGTATCAGGATCAGGCGGTACGCGGGCTGAGCATTCTGGTGGCGCTGCGCGATGAGCAGGACACCATTCAGGTCAATGCCGAACTGCGAGCCAATCGCAGCGGCTGGCTGGTGAGCGAGATCTACGGCCGCTTCAACAGCGAGGCGGATCCCGCACTCGGAAGGGCCTTGCGGCGTTGGGTTCTCGGCCTGCGACGGACCGAACCCGAACCGGCCGAGGTGACGCCGGACGCGCCGGCGCGGCCGCGGCGGGCGAAGCCGAATCCGTTCCTCGAACTCGCGCCTGTACTCCAGGAGGCGGTCCGGGCGGTCTTCGACGCCGCCCCCGAAACCCTGCGTGCCCTGACAGCCGTCGCCGGATCACCCGAGGCGGACCCGAAAGCCCTTACGGCCATGCGGCGTTCACCCGCGGCCCGCCTGAATCAGCTGTGCGCCGAGGCGCTGGACGCCGATCGCGTATCCCTGCCCGACCTGTGGTCGGCCGTCAATAACCGCCCACTCGCCACCGCCCTCGCGAACCTGGACCCCGTGCCGGCGGCGAAATATCCACGCCTGCAAACCTTGACCGCGGACGCTCAACTCCCGTCGAAACGGTTGCGCGAGTTGGTGAAAGCCCCGGAACTGGCGCAGGCCCGCTCGATGGATCTGATCGCCCTGCGCCTGCGGAAAGCACTCGTGGAGATGGCCATGGCCGATGCGCCGACGTTCGCGGCCGCGCTCGCCCGCCGCCCCTCGTGCGACCTCATCTGCACTTTCGCGATCGCGATCACATCCAGCCCGGACCACTCCTATCCGGTAACCGCCATCTCCGATCCGAAATCCACCAAGGTAACCGGCTTCCCGGCCACCTCCCTCACCGATCCGGACGGCCCCTGGCAGCCTCGACTGCCCGCCGCCGCCGAATTCGGCGGCGGCATCGAACAATTCTGGGAGCGGACCGCCGAATCCGGTGTGCTGATACCACTCTCGTGGCTCAAGGGCGGTACCTGGCAAGCCTTGTGGGCGCGAGCCTGGGCACCCGCCACGCGCTGAGACTCAGCGGGATTCGAGTTCCTTCAGCACCGCTTCGGTGCTGGCGACGAGGCCGATCCGGGGGAAGATCTTGGTGGTGGAATGCGTGTGCGAGTCCAGATCCCGATCGGCCACCGCGTCTTCGACCACGACCACGTTGTAGCCGTGCTCATGGGCGGCCCGCGCCGTGGACTCCACGCCGATGCTGGTGGAGATGCCGGTCAGGACGATTTCGGTAATACCCCGGCGGCGCAGTTGCAGATCGAGTTCGGTGCCGTAGAACGCACCCCACTGCCGCTTGGTGATGGGGATGTCGGTGGGAGCCACTTCGAGCTCGTCGACCATCTCATCCCAGCCTTCGGGGAAGTTCAGGCGTTTGGGCATGGCGTCGGTGATGCGCCCGGGGGCGGCGTCGACACCGTCGGCCGAGAAAGATACGCGCACAAGGACTACCGGCAGATTGTGCGCACGGAAGGCGGCCGCCAGGGTGGCGGAATTGCGCACCACCTCTTCGCTGGTGTGCGGGAGGGTGGGCATGCCGACCACGCCGCGTTGCAGATCGATGACGACCAGGGCGGTGTGCGGGTCGAGCAGGGGTGCGGACATGCGGGAATCCTTTTCCTGGAGAGCGGATGTCAGGGCTCGACGAGGCGAGCCAGCAGCGGGATGGCGGCGATCAGCGAATCCTGTTCCGCCGGGGTGAGTTTGGTGGCCAGAGCGGTGACGAGCCAGCCTTCCTTGGCTGCGTGCGCGCGACTCAGCAGCCGCAGGCTCGCCTCCGTCAGCGACATGATGACCTGGCGCTGATCGGTGGGGTGCGGTGCGCGGGCCACCATGCCGTATTCCTCGAGCGCGACGAGGGTGGTGCGCATGGATTGCGGGCGAACCTTCTCCGCGCGGGCCAGATCGGCGACCGACATGGGGCCGTCGGTGTGCAGGCGGCTGATCACCACCGCCTGCGACGGCGTGATCTCCAGATCGGCGCGCGCGGTGGTGCGGAGTTGGCGCAGCAGGCGGCTGGTGACCACCCGCAGCTCGGCGGCGGCCTGTTCCAGCTCCTGCGCCGTCTTGGGCCCGCCGGGATCGCTCACCGGGCCAGCATGCGACAAGTAAGCAAAACTTGCAAGTTTTACTGTCGTTATCGCACCGAACGCCATGACCGATATCCGCCGGTGCAGGGCTCCCACCTGCGGCAGAGTGATGGTGGAAGATCACAGCCACGGAGAGGATCGATCGATGACGGTGAGTACCGGGTTGCCGACCGAGCACGCCGATCGGGTCGCCGGACAACCCTGGCCCGAGCTCGCCACCGAGTTGGATGAATACGGGCACGCGCTCACCGGCCCACTGCTGACCCCGGAGGAATGTCGCGCGCTCATCGCCCTGTACGACGACGAGCACAGGTTCCGCTCCACCATCGATATGGCCCGGCATCGCTTCGGCTCGGGCCAGTATCGGTACTTCACCCATGACCTGCCCGAGACGGTGCGCGAGTTGCGCGCGGCGCTGTACCCGAAACTGCTTCCGATTGCCCGGGATTGGGCCGTCCGCCTGCGCCGCCCCGGGACCTGGCCCGCGAACCTGGAGGACTGGATCGCGCAGTGTCATGCCGCCGGTCAGTCGAAATCGTCGCAGATCCTGCTCCGCTACGGCCCGGGCGATTGGAACGCGCTGCATCGGGATCTGTTCGGCGACATGATCTTTCCGCTCCAGGTCGTGATCGGGCTGGATGCCCCGGGCGTCGACTACACCGGTGGTGAATTCCTGATGGTCGAACAGCGCCCGCGCGCGCAATCCCGGGGCGCGGCCGTGGCCCTGCCGCAGGGTCACGGTCTCGTCTTCACCACCCGCGACCGCCCGATTCGCAGTGTTCGCGGCTGGTCCGCGGCCCCCATGCGGCACGGGGTGAGCACGGTTCGCTCGGGCAGCAGGCATACCCTCGGCCTCGTCTTCCATGACGCCTGATCCACTACGGGGTGACGCGTGACCCGCACTGGGAACAACCGGCTCGGCACGGGTGCAATACACTCCGTTAATCCCTATTTCATGCTCCGGTCGATATTGCCGGGGGTGCGCGAAATACGCGGTTCGGCAATTGAATCCGACTGGTCGGATCACAATCGACACAACCCTGTGGCTCCCGTACCATCGCCCTACCGGGAGCAGAGCCGGTGAAACGGGGGCATGGGTGTGAGGAGTCGGTTACCGGCTGCCGTCCGCAATGGTGCGGAGTGGGTGCGGCGTTTCGCGCGAACAGCGCCGGGCGTACTGAGCGCGGTGGTCATCGGACTCGTGGCACTGAGTCTGATTTCCGGCATCGTGTGCGCGAATCAGCTCAGCGAGAAGCGAACTCGGCGCGATACCGTGCTCACGCACTCCGAACCGCTCGCCAATGCGGCGCAACGGCTCTATGTCGCGCTCTCCGCCGCCGATGCCACGGCGTCCTCGGCCTTCCTGTCCGGTAATACCGAAACCCCCGAGGTGCGAACGCGATACCGGCAGTCGCTCGCCGACGCGGCGGCCGCGCTGGCCGAAGCCACCACCGGCGCCTCCGATAAGCAGACCCGGGAAATCGTGGCGAGTATTTCCGCCGAACTGCCCACCTATACCGGGCTGGTCGAGTCGGCGCGCGCCAATAACCGGCAGAACCTCCCCGTCGGCTCGGCGTATCTGAAGCAAGCGTCCTCGCTGATGCGCGATTCGGTGCTGCCCAATGCCGAACGGCTGGAACACAATCGACTCGCGGCGCTGCGCGCGGATCAGCGCGATATCTCGATCCTGCCGATCCTGAGCGTGATCATGCTGCTGGTGCTGCTGGCCGCGCTCGCGGCGGCCTCGGTGGCGCTGTTGCGGATCACCAATCGCCGCGTCAATCTCGGCCTCGCGACGGCGGCGGGAGCGGCGGTGCTGGCGCTGCTGTGGATAGCGGTCGCCTCGATAGCCGCCACCGGCGTCATCGACACCGGATCGGACGGGGCCACCAACCGCTTCGAAACCCTTGCGCGGGTGCGGTTTCTGGCACAGCAGGCGCGCACCGAGGAAACCCTGCAATTGGTCACCCGCGGCGATATCGAGGACAGCGAGAGCCGATTCGGCTCACTGGTCAACGAATTGCGGGATCGGCTGGCGACCGTCGCGGCACCGGACGCCAAGGCCACCGTCGCGTTCTCGGGCTGGCTCGACGGGCATACGGTTCAGGTCAACGCATACAGGGGCAATGACTACAACGGCGCGGTGCGCCAATCCACCGACCTCGCGCCGACCGGATCGGCGGCGCGCTTCACGACCCTGGACAACGCGCTGCGCGAGGAACTCGACGCCACCCGCCAGGACGTCCGCGATGGCGTGGACGGCGCGGGCGACGCGTTCATTCTGAGCCAGTACGGCACGCTGCTGCTGTTGCTGGCGGCGGCGGTGGTCACGGCGGGCGGCGTCTGGCCGCGAATGAAGGAGTTCCTGTGAGCGCGCGCCTGCGAATGCTGTTGCTGGCCACCGTGGCCGTGCTCGCCGCCGCGTGCGGGCAGACCCCGGATTCGGATCCGATGAGCCTGTCCGCGCAGGACGCGCTGCCGTCCGGGGCGAAGCCGGTCACCAGCGTGCCGGATCTGATCGGCAAGGGTTGCGGTGATCCGGTGGCGAGCCTGCGGCCGGGTGCGCAGCCGAGTCCGGGAAATATGCCCGCGGGCAGCGCGATGGCGGAGATCGTCCAGAATGGCAAGCTGCGGGTCGGGGTGGACCAGAACTCGTTCATGTTCGGCTACCGTAATCCCGGCTCCGGCAAGATCGAGGGCTTCGACATCGATATCGCCCGGGAGATCGCCCGCGATATCTTCGGCGATCCGGATCGGATCGAACTGCGGCCCATCGTTTCCGCACAGCGTATTTCGGCGCTGCGGAACAAAGAGGTCGACATTGTGGTGCAGACCCTCTCGCCGACCTGTGTCCGCCGCCAGGACATCGAATTCTCGACCAGTTATTTCGAATCGGCACAGCGGCTGCTGGTCACGAACAACTCCGGAATCCACTCCACCGCCGATCTGGCGGGTAAAAAAGTATGCGGGGTCAACGGCACGATTACCCTCGCACCTGTCCTGGCGCTGCCGCAGAAGCCTACCGTTATCACCATGAACAATTGGCTGGACTGCCTGACCGCGCTGCAGCAGGCGCAGGTCGATGCCGCCAGCACCGATATCCCTATTCTCTACGGCCTGAAACAGCAGGATCCGAATCTGGAGGTCGTCGGCGAATCGATGGCCACGGACACCTATGCCGTCGGTATCGGCAAGGACCGGAAGGATCTGGTGCGCTTCGTGAACGGCGTGCTGGAAAGAGTGCGCGGTGACGGCAGCTGGCAGCGGTTCTACAACGATCGACTGTCGGTGCTCGGACCAACGCCCGCACCGCCCGCACCCCGGTATATCGGGTGAGCGGCCATGCCCGAGCAGCCTTTCATTCTCTCGGTCGCGGAGATCGACCGCGATCTCGCCGAGCGGGAACGCGAAATCGACGCCATCGCCGCGACGCTGGTCGAACTGGATAGGCATCCCGGGCTTATCCTGTTGCGCCGATTCCCGCCGGCCGGGGTCACCGAAGCCCGCTGGTCGCCCGCGCGCGATGCGATGGATCTGCTCTGGGAGGACTTCGGACGTTTGCGCACCCTGCTCGAACAGGCGCATATGGTGCGCGTGCGGCGGCGGCTGGAGGCGCTCGATCGCGAGGAGCTGACCGTACTGCTGCGCGGACAACCGATGGAGGTGGCGCGCACCGCGATTCCGCTCGCGCAGCGATCGCTGATCGGTCCCGGCGAGGTGATCGTGCGGGTCGGTTTCGCGGAATTGGTGGCGCGTATGCGGGAGAGCTTCCCGCGCATAGTCGAGGTGCTCGATGCCGTGGACGCGGTGAACGGCCGCATCGTGTCCGAGATCGCGCCGCTGCGTGCCGAACTCGATCGAATCGGCACCGGACTGCCCGAATTGCGGGCGCTGGCCACCGATCTCGATGAGTTCTCCGCGCGCGCCGCCGCAGATCCGCTGGCCGTCTCGGCCGCCGAGTTGGACCGCCGCACAGTCGAATTCGGCGCGCGCATGCGCGATGCCGCGACGCTGCGCGGGGAATTGGCCGCCATCGCCGCCGATTGGGACGCCGCGGTCGCCCGCACCCGCACCCAGGTGGAGACGCTGCGCAAAACCTATGAGCGCACGCATTTGGCTCGAATCGCGGTGGAGCGCACCATTCTCACCGGCGCACTGCCCGAGCACGCCGATGACAGCGCGGTCTACGGCTCCGAACTCACCGCCGTGGACGCGACTCCCGCCGATCCCTCGGCGCTGTGGGATCTGCATCGCCGCGTGACCGCCGCCGTAGCGGCGGCATCCGAGGCCGAACACCTGGTCCAGGGCCTGCTGGACCGTCGCGCCGAATTGCGCGGCCGCCTGTCCGCCTACCGCGCCAAAGCGGCGCGCCTGGGCGTGAGCGAAGATCGAGAAGTACTGGCCTCCAGCCGCATAGCCGCGGGCCTGCTCACCCGCAAACCCTGCGACCTGGCCGCGGTCACCCGCGCCATCACCGACTACCGGCAGCTCATCGCCCAGAAAACGGGGAGACGATCGTGACCTGCACCGAACCGGGCTGCACCGGAACCATAGAAGACGGCTACTGCACCGTCTGCGGCACCGCCCCGTCCGCCGCCGCGACGGTGGTGTCCGAGGCTCAGTCCGCCCCCACGCACTGCGCCGAACCCGGTTGCGGCGGCGCGATTTCCGATGGGTACTGCGAGGTGTGCGGGACCGCGCCGTCACCGCATACGGTGGCGGCCGGGCCGAGCGGGGTGAGTCAGCCGACCAGTCGTGCTAGCAGTATCACCGGGGTGACCAGCGGTGGGACGCGATCCTCCATCCGCACCGGGCGGTCCGGGTCGTCCGGGGCCACGCGCGGGCGGTTGGGCGCGGGGATGGTGCAGGTGCCGCCGGTGGAGCCGATCGATCCGGCGGCGGCGGTGATGGCGGATCCGGTGGTGCCGGAGAGTCAGCGGTACTGCGGTAAGTGTGATCGGCCGGTGGGGCGCAGTCGCGGCGATGTGCCGGGGCGGAGCGAGGGATTCTGCGGGCACTGCCGGACGCGGTTCTCCTTCACGCCCAAGCTGGTTCGCGGGCAGGTGGTCGGCGGCCAGTACGAGGTGCTCGGGGCGCTGGCGCACGGCGGGCTGGGGTGGATCTACCTGGCGCTCGATCACAAGGTGAACGGGCGGCCGGTGGTGCTCAAGGGCCTGCTCAATACCGGTGACGCCGATGCCATGCGCGCGGCGGTGGCCGAGCGGCGCTTCCTGGCGCAGGTCGATCATCCGAATATCGTGCGCATCTACAACTTCGCCGAGGATATCGGCCCGGATGGCGAGCCGGTCGGCTATATCGTCATGGAGTATGTCGGCGGCACCTCGCTCAAACAGTTGCTGCGCAAGCGGCGCGACGCCGACGGTGTGTGGCTGCCGCCCGCCCAGGCCATCGCCTACATCCTCGAGGCGCTGCCCGCGCTCGGCTATCTGCATTCGCGCGGCCTGGCCTACTGTGATTTCAAGCCGGACAATGTGATGCAGACCGAGGAGCAGCTCAAACTCATCGATCTGGGCGCGGTCATCGCCATGAACGATGAGCACAGCGCCATCTACGGCACGCCCGGCTATCAGGCCCCGGAGATCGCCGAGACCGGTCCCACCGTCGCCTCGGAGGTCTACACCGTCGGCCGCACCCTAGCGGTACTGCTGCTCAAGGTCCCGCATGAGAACGGCCGCCTGGGTCCGCTGCCCGGCCCGGATACCGAACCGGTGCTGGCCGCCAATCCGTCGCTGTACCGATTCCTGCTGCGCGCAACGCATATCGATCCGATGGAGCGTTTCAGCGGTGCGGAGGAGATGTCCGATCAGCTCACCGGTGTGCTGCGCGAGGTGCTCGCCGCCGAGGACGGCCGGGCCCGGCCCGGTCTGTCCACCCGCTTCGGCCCGCCGCGCGCGGTCTTCGGCGTCGGCGACACCCTCCCGGATGATCCACTGAAAATCGTTGCGGCACTTCCGGTCCCGCTGGTGGACCCGAACGACACCGGCGCCCCGCTACTGGCGACGCTCGGCGCGGGCACGGCGGCGGAATTGGAACGCGAACTCACCGCGGGCCTGCGCGCGGTGGTGACCGGTAAGGAGGAGTCGGCGGAGATCCCGCTGCGCCTGATTCGCGCCGCGTTGGAATCCGGTGACGCCGCCGACGCGTTGCGCCGTATCGAGGACGCCGATCCGGCCCTGGGCGGCGATTGGCGCCTGAGCTGGTTCGGCGCGCAAGCCGCACTGCTGCAACGGGATTGGCCCGCCGCGGCGGCCGAATTCGATGCGCTCTACACCGCGCTGCCGGGTGAGCCCGCGCCGAAGCTGGCCCTGGCGGTCACCGCGGAACTGTTGGCGCGCAATGGATCCCTGCCCGATCCCGAGCCCGCGCTGCGCAATGCCACCTCCTATTACGAGGCCGTCTGGCGCACCGATCACTCCTACACCAGCGCCGCGTTCGGCCTGGCCAGACTGCGTCGTTCGGCTCACGATCGGGACGGCGCGGTGGCCGTACTGGATCAGGTCGACCCCGCCTCGGCGGTGTACACCGAAGCCGGTGTGGCGGCTGTGGATACGCTGCTCAGTGTGGAACGCCAGGGCGAGCTCACCGAACACCTGCTGCGCGATGCCGGCAGCCGGATCGAAAAGCTCGGACTGGATTCCAAACGCCGGGCCGCCCAGGCCCGGCTACGCGTCCTCGATGCCGCGCTGTATTGGCTGCGCCTGGGACGCGTACCCGCCGATCACGCCCCGCTGCTGGGCGTGACACTCGACTTACAGGGGGTGCGTACCGGTTTGGAACGCTGCTATCGCGATCTCGCGCATGAAACCGACGATATGTGGGAACGTATCGCCCTGGTGGAACAGGCCAATTCCGTTCGCCCCAGGACCACGCTGTGACCGCCCGCTGCCCCGCCTGCGGCACCTTCGCGGCGGAGAGCGACCGGTTCTGTGAGGAGTGCGGCCGCCAGCTCGGCGTGCAGCGCATCGCGTTGCCGCCGACCGCCGCGCCCGCGGTGGCCAGTGACAACACCCGCCCGACCAGTCTGGCGCGCCCTGCCACCGGCACCGTCGCGCGCTACACCGGCACCACGCTGTCCTACGATTCGGAGACCTCTCCGGCCTGTGACGGCTGCGGCGGAACGCATTTCGACGGTGACGGCTTCTGCGTGGTGTGCGGGCAGCGCGCTCGCGAACACGATCGCTTCGAGGCCGATCTGGGCGCCACGGTGCTGATCACCGATCGCGGAAACGTACACGCGCACAATGAGGACGCGATCGCGGCGGCGGTGCTGGAGAGTGCCAATCCTGGCACCCCGCCCGCCCTGGTGCTGTCGGTCTGCGATGGCGTGTCCACCTCGGAGGATCCGCAGGCGGCCTCGGGCACCGCGGTGCGCACCGGCGTCGATTCCACGCTGACCGCGCTGGCCGCCGCCCGTCCCGCCGAGGAAGCGATCATGGTCGGGCTCGCCGCGGCCGCGCAGGCGGTGCGCGATATCGGCACCCCGGACGGCCGCTCCCCCTCGTGTACGTACGTGGGCGCGATCGTGCAATTCGACGATGCGGGCGGCGCGCGCCTGACCGTCGCCAATGTCGGTGACAGCCGGGCGTATTGGCTGGCGGCCGAGAATGGTTCGCAACGCCTCACCGTCGATGATTCGCTCGCCCAGGCCATGGTGGAGACCGGCGCCATGGACGAGGAAGCCGCCATGGACACCCCGCACGCGCATGTGCTGACCCGCTGGCTCGGCGCGGACAGCGAAAAGCAGTCCTGGTCCGACAATTGCGTGCAGACCCTGCATGTGCGCTCCCCGGGCGTACTGCTCATCTGCTCCGACGGGCTCTGGAATTACCTGCCCGAGGCCGCCGGTCTGGCCCAGCTCGCACTGGCGTCCGCACCGCTGGAGGCGGCCCGCGCGCTGGTCGACTACGCCCTGGCCGCGGGCGGCAAGGACAACATCACCGTGGCGCTGGTACCCGTTCCGTTCTCCGAGCTAATAGGAGAAGCACTGTGAGTTCCCCTGCTATCAAGGGTATTTCGGTAGCTGTCGATCAGAATCCGTACCTGGCCGAGGGTGTGCGCGTCCTGGACGCCGTCGTCTCGGTGGAGACCACCGACGAGTTGATGGTCGCCGCACCCGCACAGGAGCGGGTGGAGATCCTCATCATCGATTGCTCGGGTTCGATGGGCAATGGCGATAAGTTCGGCGGCGCCCGGAACGCCACGCTGGCGGCGCTGGAGGTCATTCCCGACGGCACCCGTTTCGCCATCGTCGAGGGCACCGACAAGGCCGAGGTGGTCTACCCCCGCGATGGCGCTACGGCGCTGGCGGACAAGCGATCCCGGCAGGATGCCCGCCGCGCGCTGGATAAATTGCGACCGCACGGCGGCACCGCCATGGGCACCTGGCTGGGATTGTCCCGGATGATCGCGCAGCGGCATCCGGGCGCGATGGTGCACGCCATTCTGCTCACCGACGGCAAGAACGAACATGAGCGGCCCGAACAGCTCGCGGCCGAGATCGGCGCCTCACAGGGCGTGTTCAGCTGTGACTGCCGCGGTGTCGGAACCGATTGGGAGCCCAATGAATTGCGGGCCATCGCGTCCGCGCTGCACGGCACCGTCGATATCGTGAAGACCCCCGATCTGCTCGCCGCCGATTTCGCCGAGATGATGCAGACCTCGCTCGCCAAGGTGATTCCCGAACTCACCCTGCGGGTGTGGACACCGGTCGGCGCGACGGTGCGCTTCGTCAAACTGGTCGATCCGGTGATCGAGGATCTGACCGCGCGCCGCGTCGCCACCGCCGCCCAGATCGGTGAATATCCGCTGGGCGCGTGGGGTGCGGAGGAGCGCGGCTATCACGTGCAGATCGAGGTGGAGGCCGCACCGCCGGGACGCGAAAAACTCGCCGCCCGAATCAGTGTGGTGTCCGGGGACGAGGTGCTCGGGCAGGGTCTGGTGAAGGCGGTGTGGACCACCGATACCGATCTGTCGGCCCGCATCAGCCGCCGGGTCGCGCACTACACCGGGCAGGCCGAGCTGGCCCAGGTGGTGCAGGAGGGTCTGGCCGCGCGCAAACAGGGTGATGTGAACACCGCCACCGCGAAACTGCGGCGCGCGGTGGAGCTGGCCAATGAGTCCGGTAACGAGAACACCGCGAAACTGCTGAAAGCCGTCGTCGAGGTGGATGATCGGACCGGTACGGTGCGGTTGCGCTCGCGCGTGGACGCCGCCGACGAGATGGCCCTGGACGTGCGCTCGACCAAGACCGCGCGGGTGCGCAAGGAGGCGGGCTCGTAATGGCGGTCTGCCCCGAAGGCCACACCTCGGCGTCGGCCGACTACTGCGATACCTGCGGATCGCCGATCACCGGGGCGGGAGCCGCTCCCGCACAACCCGATCCGGATGTGCAGGTCGCGCAGTGCCCCGCCTGCGGTGCGCTCATCGACGGCCGCTTCTGTGAGGACTGCGGCCACGATTCGGCGCTGCCCGCGCCCCCGGCGTCGTTCGCTCATCCCGCACCGGCGATTCCCGAAGTGACGGTGGTGAATCCTGAGGCAACGCTGCTGGCGGGCACGCTATGGGTCGCGACGGTGACCGCCGATGCCGAGCACTATCACCGCATGATCGCGCAGAAGGGTCCGGACGCGGATCGGGTCGCGTTCCCCGACTACTATCCCGCCCGGCGAATCCCGTTGCAGGGCAGCGATATTCTGATCGGCAAGCACAGCGCGTCGCAGGGGCTGCATCCGGATATCGATCTGGCCATCGCGCCCGCCGATATCGCGGTCTCGCGGTCGCACGCGATCCTGCACCTCAATGGCGATTCGCTCACCGTCACCGATCTCGGTTCCACCAACGGCACCTGCCTCAATGGCAGCGATACCCCGATCGCGGCCAAGACGCCGGTGCTGTTGCGGCCGGGCGATCGGATTCACGTGGGCGGCTGGACCACCATCACGGTGACCAGGGAAATCGGCTGAGCCGCCGCGAGAATCGGCAGAGCCACTGAGAGAATCCGGCAAATCGCCGATCTTGGTCCACTGTCCAGATTAGTCTCCCGCGCATGAGATTGACGCGCCGAGATTTCGTCCGCACCACCGTGGCCGCGCTGGCCGGAACCGCCGCCGCCGGACTGGCGACCACGGGGGCGCAGGCCGCACCGACCGGCTGGACGGGCGCGACCCAGAGCTGGATGGGCCTGCTGCCGGACAGCACGTCACTACTGCGCCTGACGATTCCGGGCACGCACGATTCGGGCTGTACGAATCCGGCCAACGGCACCGAATGGTCCCACACTCAGAACTGGTCGATTCCCGAACAGTTCGGGCACGGCATCCGCTTCCTGGATATGCGCTGCAATGGATTGCAGGACCATATGAGCGACTCCTTCGGCATCTATCACAGCTCCGCCTATCAGGGCCTGACCTTCGACGACGTCCTGAACGACAGCCGGGATTTCCTGAACCGCAATCCCGGCGAGACGATCGTCATGCGGGTGAAGAAGGAGAACGGCACCAATAACGATGTGGGCGCGGACTTCGAGCGCATCTTCAACGGCTACCTCGATGCCAAGGGCTACCGCTCCCTGTTCTGGATCGGCAATCGGATTCCCACGCTCGGTGAGGCGCGCGGCCGGATCGTGCTGATCGCCCAGTTCGCCAACGGCCTGCCCGCACTGCAGTGGCCGGGCGGCGATAACGGGGTCTTCACCTCCGACCGCTTCTACCTCCAGGATCGCTATAAGGCCAACGGTCTCATGGGTCTGGACTCCGGATCCGGATCCGGTTCGGCCTCCGGATCTTCCGGTACCGGATCCTCCGGCGGCGATAAGTACTCCTATATCCGTGACTGCTTCGACCGGGCAGCCACGGACACGAACAACTCGCTGATGTACATCAACTTCACCAGCTACTCCGACAATGCCTGGCCCAAGGACAATGCCGCCGCCATCCTGCCCAAGGTGGAGGGCTATCTCACCCAGCACCGCGCGCAGGCGGGGCATTTCGGCATCGTCCCGATGGATTTCCCGGACCGGTATCCGAATGTGCTGAACCTATTGCTGGAGAAAAACTTTCTCTGAGTCGTCCGGTTCGGAGGTGGTCGGGGCGGGGGTGGCCGCGGCGGCCGTCTCGGCCGGTTTCCCGGTGGGCCGCAACGTGATCGCGAGGACGACCGCACCGCTCAGCGCGATGACCATGGTCCAGACGCTGCCGACGTGCATGGCGTGGATGAACGCGTCATCGGCGGCCCGAGCCAGATCCGGCCGTCCGAGCGCGCCCGCCACATGCCGGGCCTGCTCGGCCGACACCCGCGCCTGATCCCGCACTCCGGCGGGCAGATCCGTTGCCACACCGTCCATTCCGCGCCCGTACGCGATGGCCATGATGGTGCCGCCCACCGCGATGCCGAGCACACTGCCGGTCTGGCGCACCGTATTGGTGACCGCCGAGCCCGCACCCGCCCGCTCCAGCGGCAGGGTGTTCATCAGCGCGGCGGTGAGCGAACCCATCACCATGCCGATCGAGAGCCCTTGGATTCCGGCCACCAAGGCATTCAGCACGATCGGGGTGTCGAGTCCGAAGAGGGCGGCACTGCCCATGGCCAGCGCCGCGACGGCGAGCGCGCCGACGGTGACCGGTCGAAGTCCCCAGCGCCGCACCAGTTTTACGCCGAGTGGCCCGCCGATCATCACCCCGACCGCCGCCGGTGACATGATCAAGCCCGCATGTAACGGCGAGAACCCCCGCGCACCCTGTAGATAGAACGCGCCGTAGAAACCCGCGGCGGTCATGGCGAACAGCAGCAACCCCAGCGCGGCATTGCCGCCGCCGAAGATGCGCCCGGCGAGTAGTCGCGGATCGAAACTCGGCTGCCGCAAACGCAATTCGACGATGACGAAGGCCGTCAGCAACAGCACGCCCGCGAGAGTCGGGGCCCAGACATCGATCCGCGTCCACTCCGCGAGCTGTCCCGCGCGAATCAACCCGTATGCCAGCGCGGCGAGCCCGGTGATGGACAGCAGCAGACCGGCGGGGTCGAGCGGGCGCGGCACCGGAGCCCGGAAATCCGGGACGACGGTGAGGATCCCGAGCAGTGCGAGCGCCACCGCCGGGACGTTCACCAAAAACACCGAGCCCCACCAGAAATGGTCGAGCAGCAGTCCGGCCAGCAGTGGCCCGGCGGCAATGCCGACGCCCGCCGAGGCCGAGGAGATGCCGATGGCGGTGGCCCGCGCCGGACCGGTGAAGGTCCAGGTGAGAATCGCCATGGTGGCGGGCATGATGAGCGCGCTGCCCACCCCCATTCCGGCGCGGGCGGCGATCAACTGCGCCGCGTCACCGGCGTAGGCGGCCCAGATCGAGGTGGCGGCGAAGGTCGCCATCCCGATGCCGAGAATGAGGCGATGGCCGAAGCGATCGCCGAGCGCACCCGCGGTGAACATGAGCGCGGCGAAGACGAGCGTGTACGAGCCGGTGGCCCATTGCAATTGCGCGGGGCTCGCGCCCAGGCCGCGCACGGGATCGGCGAGGGTTTCGAACACGGTGCTCAGGATGGTGTTGTCGAGCCAGATCAGAAAAGACGAGAGGACGAGAACGGCGAGTATCACTCGCTGCCGAAGCTTCGGCAGCGCCAAGGGCGTGGTCATGGCAGCCTTCGGTACATTGGTAGGAACCTGACGGTTAAAGAATGCATAATCGTCAGGAACCTGTCAATCACGGGAAGGGTGTCTGCTGTGGGTTCCTCCGGCGGCGAGGGCGGTTATCTGACCTTCATGGTCCGCAAGGTCTGGCTGACCATGCGGGCGGCAATCGGTGAGGAACTCAAGGCTTTCGGGCTTACGACCTCGCAATACGCCACGCTCATGATGACCGGATCGCATCCCGGAATGTCGGTGGCCGATATCGCCCGGGAGGTGGCGAGCACCCGGCAGGCGGCCAACGAGATGATCTCGGGCCTGGAGTCCGAGGGGCTGATCGAGCGATCACCGCATCCGACGGATCGGCGCACGCATCAGATCCACATCACCGAGGCCGGGCGCGAACGGCTGGCGGCGGCCCGGGTGGCGGTGGCGCGGCGGGAAGCCGAATTGGAAGCCGCGATGACGCCGAAACAGCGTGAGACCGTGCGGGATTGGTTCACGGGAATCAGCGAAGCCTGCCGCTGACGACCAGCATCGTCGGCACGGAAGGCGATTCAGCGAACCGAGCGGATCGGGGCGACAGCGAGCGCCCCCAGCACGGAGAGCAGGCCGCCGAACAGGAACAGCGGGGTGTAACCGCCCAGGCTCACCACGGCCGAGGCAACGAAGGGTCCGAGAATCTGCGGACCCGCGTTGGCGATATTCAGCACGCCCATATCTCGGGCGGCGTCCTCGGCCTTGGGCAGCACCATCGTGACCAGTGCGGTGTCCACGGCCATGAAACAGCCGAAGGCGACGCCGTTCACCGCGGCGAAGGCGATCATGCCGGGCCAGGTCGGGGTGAGGACGGGGATGAGCTGTGCGGCGGCCGCGAGCCCGGCGGATACGCCGACGAAGAGTTTGCGCCGGTTCAGCCGATCCGAGAGCACACCGCCCACCACGGTCGAAAGTGTCATTCCCACAGCCGAAATGGGTGTCAGGATGGCGACCGCGTCCTCGGGTTTCAGATCGCCGGGCAGGCTGATGTGATCCTGGAGAATGTAGAGCTGATAGCCGACAACGGCGAAGTAACCGAGCACCAGCAGTGCCCGGCCGATGAAGGCCCAGCGGAAATCGTGCTCGCGCAGCACACTCAGGAACGCGGCGATCTGATCCCGTAGCGGGGCAGGCTGTTTCGGCGGCATGCGCTCCTCGCGCGTACCGGCGGTGAACACCACGGCCGCCAGCGCCACCAGCGCGCCCAGTACGAGATATCCGGTGCGATAGTGGTCGGAGAACCCGGAGGCCAGCAGCACGCCGATGACCGATCCGATCGGCAGCCCGAGACCGACTGCGGCCGAAGCGATTCCGCGCCGCGCGAACGGCACCCGATCGGGCACCACCGAGGTGATGGCGGCCTGATAGATATTCATCACCGCCTGCCCGGTGCACCACCCGATCGCCACCAGCAGCACGGTATTCACACTGCCGAGCAATCCCATAGCCGCGATCGCCGCGATACCACCGCCGAGAATCCACGGATTGCGCCGCCCCGATCGATCCGACAGCGCACCCGCCACCGGATTGAACACCGTGGCGAAAATAGCCGCGATACCGCCCACCAACCCGAGATTGGCGACCTTGTTCGCGGGATCGATATGTTCGATCTGCAACGGCAGCAGCACGCTGCCGACACCGATGTACAGCGCGTACATCGCCGCATTGCCGACGAACAGCAGCGGTAGCAAGCCCCGGGGAGTGCTTGCGGCGGAATCGTTCTCGCCGACGGTCGAGTCAGCCTCGGAGTGTGCCACGGTGAATCCCATTGCGTGAGAGACGAAGGCCCCCGCCATCGCCGGGATGACGGGGGCCGTGATCGGATCGGTCAGCTGATGCCGGCGGTGAGCGGTAGGTCCGTCACCGAGGTGCCGATGTGCAGGGTGAAGGCGCCGGGTTCGACGGCCCAGCCCTTGGCGGTCCAGTGTTCGAAGGAGCGGCGGGGCAGTTCGACGGTGGCGGTGACGGTTTCACCGGCATCGGCTTCCACCGCGGCGAAGGCGGAGAGCCAGCGCACCGGGCGGTCGACGGCGCTGTCCTCGCGGGACAGGTAGGCCTGCACCACTTGGCGGCCGCGCCGTGCGCCGGTATTGCGCACGGTGACGGTGGCGGTGCGACCACTCACGGAGAGGTCGGACAGTTCCCAGTTCGTGTAGCCGAGGCCATGGCCGAATGGATAGGCCGGGGCCACGCCGGATTTCAGCCAGGCGCGGTAGCCGATGTGAATGCCCTCGTCGTACCGCAGCGAATGATCGGTGGCGTCGGGCGCGGTGTCCAGCACCGGCACATCGGCCATGACCTTGGGCCAGGTGGTGGGCAGGCGGCCACCGGGTTCGGCCGCGCCGGTGAGCACATCGGCGAGCGCGGAGCCGAATTCCTGGCCGGGGAACCAGCTCAGCAGTACCGCCGCGACGTCATCGCGCCACGGCATCTCCACGGGCGCACCGGAATTCACCACCACGATGGTGCGCGGATTGACCGCCGCGACCGCCGCGACCAATTCGTCCTGGCGGCCGGGCAGGCGCAGATCCTTGCGGTCGAAACCCTCGGATTCGATCTGCTCGGTGGTGCCGACCACCACGACGGCGACCTCGCAGGTGCGCGCCAATTCCACCGCGGCGGCGAACTCCGCATCGGCGGCGCGGCGCGGGCGGCCGACCGCGAAGGTCAGGCCGAGGGCGGGCAATCCGGCGGCGGGCACCGGTGCGAGCTCGACGAGCACCTCGAGTTCATCGCCCTCGGCCAGTTCACGAGTCACGAAGCGCTGCGGCGGATTCAGCAGCATTTCCACGGGATCGGTGCCGTCGGGCATGACGGTATCGGTGAGCACGGTCTCGCCATCGATCTCCAGGCGCAGCGCGCCCACACCGGCGAAGCCGATGCGCCACTCCCCCGCCGAATCCACGCGCAGCTTGCCGCGCAGTTCGAAAGACTTGGCGGCCATGGCATTCGGATTGCCGAACAGCATGAGGCCACCGGCGGTGCGGTGTTCGGTATCGAGAATCTTGTCGCCGTCGAGGTAGCGCAGGGACAGGCCGGGGGTGCCGGTCTCCGGGTCGGTGACCAGATCCAGGGGCACCGGGATCATGTGATCGTTGAGGTGCACGCCGGGCGTGTACTCGACCGGCAGCACGGCGGACAGCCCGTCCAGCGGCGAAGTCGTATGCCCCGGAATGACAGTCGCGCTGCCACCGCCCATGAAACGGGGCTCGGCGGCGGCCGCACCGAGCAGCGCCACCCGAGCGGGCTTGTCCAGGGGCAGCGTCCCGTCATTGGCGGCGAGCACCATGGCTTTGGCGGCGGCCGCGCGCACCAGCGCCTGCGCGGATTCATCGGTGAATGCCGGCGGCTGCAACGGCGTCCCGTTCAGCGCGCCCACCCGAATGGCGAAACGCAGTATGCGGCGCACCTTTTCGTCGATGGCGGCCTCGGGCACCTCGCCCTTGCGCACCGCCTCGACCAGCGGCGCGCCCCACAGCTCCCACGGTCCGGGCATGGCGATATCGGTGCCCTTCGCGGCACCGTCGGTGCTGCGCACGGCGGTCCAGTCCGAGACCACGACGCCGTCGAAACCCCATTCACCCTTCAAAGGCTCGTCCAGCAATGCGTTCTCGGTCATGGTGGTGCCGTTGACCGAGTTGTAGGCGTCCATGATCATCCACGCGCCCGCGCGCACCGAGCGCTCGAACGGATACAGGTACAGCTCGCGCAGGGTGCGGTCATCGGCGATGACATCGGTGGTGAAGCGTTCGGTCTCGGAGTCATTGGCCACGTAATGCTTGGGGCACGCGCTCACGCCGTGCGCCTGCACCGCGCTCACATAGGCGGCCGCGATCTCGCCGGTGAGCACCGGATCCTCGGAGAAGCATTCGAAATGCCTGCCGCCCAGGGGAGATCGGTGCAGATTGATGGTGGGTCCGAGCACCGCGTACACATTCTTGCGGCGCGCCTCGGCGGCGATGAGCGCGCCGATCTCGGCGAGCAGTTCGCGATCCCAGGTGGCAGCCAACGCGGTGCCGGACGGCAGGCTCACCGAGGGATCGCGCTCATCCCAGAGTTCCCCGCGCACCCCGGACGGGCCGTCCGAGACCGGCATCTCGTCCAGGCCGATGCTCGCATCGCCCGCGAACCGGAAGACGCCCGAGCCCGATACGAGCCGGACTTTCGCCTCCAGGTCGAGCTTGGCCAGTAGGTCGTCGATCTCGCTCATGCCAGTTCCTCCCAGAAGTTCACCAGATCCGCCGATACCTCTGCGGGGACATCCTCATTGGGCACATGCCCGGAACCGCGATACACCGCGGTCCTAGCCTGCAACCGCGCGGCGAACTTCTCGTGGACGCTGGGGTCCCAGAGATCGTTCGTGTCGCCATAGGCCACCAGCAGCGGCACCCCGGCATCGCGCAGCGCGTCCGGATCGGCGAGCGGCGGCACCTCCATGGCCTTGAGAATGCCGAGGATATTGGCCTTCTTGGTTTCCAGAATCCGGTTGTGCAGGAATTCCATTCGCGCCGGATCGATGGTCTGCCCGGCGGCGGTCATGGCGGCGCTCATCTGCTGGAAGATGGCTTCCTGCCCGGCCGTTTCGATCATTTGCGCGACCAGTTGCGGCGGCGGGAAATTGATGTCCTCGACCGACGAGGGTCCCGAGGCCAACAGGGTGAAACTGCGGAAGCGCGCGGGTGTTTCGATGACCGCGATGCGCGAGACGTAACCGCCGAAGGAATGCCCGACCAGATGCACCGGCGCGTCCGGAGAGATCTGATCGATGACCCCGTGCAGATCCGCCACGAAATCGGACATGGCGTAACCGGAGATATCGTCCGGTCCCTCGGACTGATATTGCCCGCGCTGGTCATAGGCGACCGCGCGATATCCGGCCTCGGCCAGCAGCGGCAGCATGAATTCGAAGTCTTCCTTCGAACCGGTGAAGCCCGGTACCAGCACGACGGTGCCGTGGTGCGGAACACCGGGCGGCGGACCCGCCTCCCATCCGGCGAGCGTGCCCGCACCGCCTCGCAGCGTGATGGTTTCGATCGGTGCCTGCGCGCCCTGACTCATCGGCTGTCCTTCCTCGCACGTCCCTGTACGGCTGACACGAGTGTGCCAGTGCGAATCCAGTTTACCGAGTGGTCACTCGGTTCCGTTATATCTTTGTTATCTTGAGCTGTTTTTGCAGGTCCCGGCAATGCGACTACTGTCCCAGCACATGACGCCGCACCCCCAACGCCGGAGACGGGGCGACGACCGCCGCGAGCAGATCATCGATCAGGCCCTGAAGAGCTTCGCCGAGAACGGCTATCGCAACTCCTCGATCGCCGATATCGCCGAGCGCTGCGGGCTCTCCCAGCCCGGGCTGCTGCACTACTTCCCGAACAAGGCCGCACTACTGGCCGCGGTGCTGGAATATCGCGATCGACTCGATACCGATCGACTCGGCATGAACCTGCAATTGCGCGGCAAAGACGCACTGGGACAATTGGTTCGGCTCGTCGAGCACAATATGCACGTGCCCGGATTGGTGCAGCTGTTCACCGTGGTCACGAGCGAGGCGGTCACCGTCGACCATCCGGCCCGCGACTGGGTGGTCAATCGCTATCGGGTGCTCGAGACCTACCTCGCGGGCGCGCTCGACGGCGGCATCGCCGATGGCACCCTGCGCTCCGATATCGATACCGCCGCCATCGCGTGCCAGATCACGGCCATGATGGACGGTCTGCAATTGCAATGGCTGCTGGACCCGGAGCGGGTGAATATGGCCGAACTCTTCCGCGCCTATATCGACGGGCTCACCGCGCAACTCTCGGCCTGAACGCGAATGGCCTGGTGAACTAGAACACGTTATAGTTCATCTCGCTCGGCATGGGACGCCGGCATTTCCATTCGGGAAGGTGGTCGCGACGGTGCGGACCTGGGATTCTTCGGCCGATATCGTTGTCGTCGGATACGGCGGCGCGGGGGTTTCCGCGGCGCTGGCCGCACGGGAGTCCGGCGCGGACGTATTGGCCGTCGATCGGTTCATCGGGGGCGGCGCGACCGCGCTGTCCGGCGGCATCGTGTACGCGGGCGGCGGCACCTGGGTGCAGCGCGCGGCCGGGGTCAGCGATGACGTCGACAATATGCTGGCCTACCTGCGCGCCGAGGTCGGCGATGCGGTGAGCGAACAGACGCTGCGGCGGTTCTGCGAGGGTTCGGCCGCCATGATCGATTGGCTCAGCTCGCACGGGGTGCCGTTCCAGCCGTCGCTGTGCCCGTACAAGACCTCGTACCCGACCGATGACCATTACCTGTACTACTCCGGCAGTGAGAACTCCGGTGGCTTCCGGGAATTGGCGACTCCGGCGCAGCGCGGGCATCGCGCGCACGGGCGCGGCGTCTCGGGCAAGAAGCTGTTCGGCCCGCTGGCGGCATCGGCGCATAAGCACGGCGTGCGGGTGCAAACCGGTACCAGGGCAACGGGACTCGTGATCGAGGACGGCCGCGTCACCGGGATCGAGGCGATCACGCTGATCGACGCACCGGTGAAGGTGCGGCGCAGGTTCGCGGCACTGGCGCGCATTTCGGCGAAACCCGGTGTGTACCACCCGGGTCTGCGCGCGGCGGTGGGCAAACTCATGGACCGCATCGAACAGCGGTATGGAGTGCGGGTGCGCATTCAGGCGCGCTCGGGTGTCATTCTCACCACCGGTGGTTTCATCGCCAATGGCGAGATGGTCGGGCAGCACGCGCCGAATTACCCTTGGGCCGAAGGACTTCCGCTGGGCACCGCGGGTGACGACGGCAGCGGTATCGCGATGGCGCAGGCGGTGGGCGCGGCCACCGGCAAGATGGACGCCATTTCGACCTGGCGGTTCATCGCGCCGCCGAGCGCGTTCTTCGGCTCGATCGCGGTGGATGCCAACGGGCAGCGCATGATCGACGAATCCCGCTACGGTGCGGCCATGGGCGCGGCCATCGCCACCAGCCCGGGCAATCGGGCGTGGCTGCTGGTCGACGCGGAACTGATGGCCGAATCGCGGCAGCAGCTCGGCGGCCAGTCGGTGTGGTTCCAGCGCATGCAGACCGAGCGGCTCATGCGGGTCGGGCACACCACCGGCCGGTCCATCGAGGAGGTGGCCGCCCGCGCCGGTATCGAACCGGCCGCGCTGCGCAAGACCGTGGACGCGCATAATCGCGCCATCGAGCAGAAGCTGCCCGATCCGATGGGCAAGCCGGCCGATATCCGGCGGCCGATTCGCACGGGACCGTATGCCCTGCTGGATATTTCGTTCAAGGCACGGCTGACCTACCCGATGCCGATGCTCACCCTGGGCGGCCTGCTGGTGGATGAGGACACCGGCGCGGTCCGCGATCAGGACGGCGGCACTATTCCCGGCCTGTTCGCGGCGGGTCGGGCGGCGGTGGGCGTCTGTTCCAATTCGTATGTGAGCGGGCTGTCACTGGCCGATTGTGTGTTCTCCGGACGCCGTGCGGGCGCACACAGTGTGCGGGTGAGCAACGCGGCCTGACATCCGCGGGGCCCGCACCTCGATTGTCGTGCGGGCCTTCGGGATTGCCGCATTCGGCGTCGGCTTCGCCTGCGGCGTCGGGATGCTCACCCGCGGCGTCGGCGTTGCCGCCGGGAGCAGTCATCGGCGATCCGGGTCGCCGGGTGGCAGCGGTAAGCCTGAATCGATGGACCAGTCCGGGATCCGATCGACGAACTCCAGGACTTCGGCAAGGTTGTCGACGGTGTCGAGCAATTGCCGTTCGGTGTGCTCACTGGTGAGGAAGAAGCGCAGGCGTTCGGTCCCGGCCGGAATCACCGGGGCCAGAATGGCTCCGGCATTGAACCCGCGTTGCAGCATGGCCGCGGCGGCGTAACCCGCCCGGACTTCGCCGGGGACGATCACCGGCACGATCGGGGTGGATTGGGAGTCGGCGAGATTCATACCGCGCTCGCGCAGCGCGGTGCTGAACAGCTCGGCGTTCGACCACAGCCGGGTCAGCCGCTCGGGTTCATCGGCGAGTACATCCAGTCCGGCCAGTACCGCCGCCACATTCGAGGGTGACGGCCCGGCGGTGTACAGCGCCATTCCGGGTGCGGCGTATTTGATGGCGCGCACCAGGTCCGCGTCTCCGGCGATGAAACCGCCGGTACTGCCCATGGCCTTGGACAGGCTGCCCGCCCAGATATCGACGAGATCGCCCGGCAGGCCGAAGTGTTCGCGGCTGCCAAGGCCGTTCGGTCCGAGCACGCCCAGGGCGTGTGCTTCGTCCACGAGTACGGCGCAATCGTACTGCCTTGCGACCGTGGCCAATTCGGCGATGCGACCGAGGTCGCCGTCCATGCTGTAGTGCCCCTCGATGATCACCAGGGCGCGATCGAACTGGTGCCGGGAGGCGCGCAGCAGTGCTTGCAGGGCAGCGGGATCATTGTGCCGGAAGGCCACGCGGCGGCAACCGGACCATTGCGCGCCCGCCACCAGGCTCGCGTGCGCGAGCGAATCACACACCGCCACATCGCCTTCGGTCAGCAGGAAGCCGATGACGGCGGCATTGGTGAGGAAGCCGCTGGAGGTGACCAGTGCCGCACCCGCCTGGTAGATCCCGGCGAGGCGCTGCTCGAGTTCGGCGTAGAGCGGGATCTCACCGGTCACGATGCGGGTCGCGGACGCGGAGGTGCCGTAGCGCTCCGCCGCCGCGTTGGCGGCGGCGATGACGCGCGGATGCTGCGCCAGCTCCAGATAGTTGTAGGAGCTGAAATTCACCAGTTCCCTGCCACCCGAACGGATCAGGGCCCCATTGGGTCCTTCCGGGGACAGGAACAGCGGATGCGGCAGGCCGGTCAGGTCGACCAGTTCCTGGATCGCCGCCTGTTTCGCCAACGCGTCGACCACACCGGGGTGGTCGGCGAACTGCTTACCCGGGCCGCGCCGGGCAGCCGGAATCACCTGCGGGCGCGGCCCGCCCAGCGCGGGTGTGCCCGCCAGCAGGCGGCGGGCGATATCGCGTTCATCGGTGGTCATGCGGGCTGCACCTCCGGCGTACCCGAGCCGACGATGATATCGGCGATGCGCGCCCCCGCCTGCGCGAGACTGAACGACCGGCCCAGCTGCATGCTGTTCATCTCGATGCCGAGCGTCTTGGTCACCAGCGCACCGAATTCCACGGCCATGAGCGAATCCAGGCCCAGTTCGGGCAGCGGGATATCCAGATCGATGGCATCGGCCGCCACCCCCATGACCTCGGCCAGCTGTTCGGCGAGCAGATAACCGACGACGGTAGCGCGCTGGGCTTCCTCGAGCGCGTTGATCTGGCCGCGCAGTTTGGCGGCCGCCGAATTGTCCTCCGACGCCGCCGCGATCAGATCGGCGACCCGCGCGGTATAGGCCAGCTGTGGTGCGGCCAGCACCACCTTGCCCCATTCGACGGGGATGATGGCGGCCTGCCGGATGCCCAATCGCAGTGCCTCGCCGAGGTATTCGGTCCCCTCGTCCATATCGATGGCCTCGAATCCGGCAATGCGCAGATAGCGCTGCACATTCTCATCGGCATCGACCATGCCGCCGCCGGACATCGCGCCCCAGCCGATGCACAGCACCCGCTCACCGCGCCGGGCGAGCTGTTCGGTGAACGCCTGCAACGCGAGATTGGCCGCGGTGTACGAGTATTGGCCGATGCCGCCCATGATGGCGCTGCCCGAGGAGTACAGCACGAACATATCCAGCTCGACCTCGGCGGCGCTGAGCGCGGCGTACAGCGCTCGCGCGCCCGCCAGCTTCGGCCGGAAGACGGCCGTGAGACTGTCCCGGTCCATGGTGGTGATGCGCTGATCGTCGAGGACGCCGGCGGCGTGAATGACACCGCGCAGCGGATGGTCCACGGTATGAACGCGATTCACCAGCGCTGCGATCGCGTCGGGATCGGTGATATCGGCGCGTTCCTCGATGACTTCGATGCCCTCGGCCCGCCAGGTCGCCAGCTGTCGCTGTGCCGCCGTGCTCGTGGCTCCGCCGCGCCCGACCAGGACCAGCCGCCGTGCGCCCCGGCCGATCAGCCATCGGCCGGTGGCCAGGCCGAACGCGCCGAAACCGCCGGTGAGCAGATAGCGGCCGTCCGGGTGGATCCGCACCTCGGCGGGTTGCGGTCGCACAGCGGGATTTTCGCCGCCCAGATGCAATGCGATGCGTCCGATTCGCGTGGAGCGCAGGGCTTCCTCGAATGCGGTCGATACCGCATCGGTGGCGTACGACTCGTACGGCAGCGGCCGATATACCCCGCTCGCCAGTTTGTCGTTGACCGCCTGCACGCGACCGATCACCTCGGCTCGGCGCAGTTTGAGCATGCGATCCAGATCGAAGGAGTGGTACGAGACGTTCTTATCGAAATTGCGCAGTTCCAGTACGCCGCCGGAGTAGATATCGGCCTTGCCGATTTCCACGATCCGCCCGAATTCGGCTACGGCCCTGAAGTTCTGGTGAATGATCTCGCCCGGTGCGGTGCTGAGCACGATATCCGCGCCGCGCCCGCCGGTGAGCGCGAGCACATCCTCGACGAAATCGAGCGAACGTGAATCGAGCACCTCGTCCGCACCCAGTTCCAGCACGTATGCGCGGCGTTCGGCGGTGCTCGCCGCGCCGATCACCTTCGCGCCGTGCAGTTTCGCCACCTGAATGGCGCAGCTGCCGACGCCACCGGCCGCACCGTGCACCAGCACGGTCTCGCCCGCGCGCACCCGGGCCAGCTCCAGCAGCGCGTATTCGGCGGTGACCATGGAGACGGTGGAGGTGCACAGTTCCGGGCGAATGGTCTCCGCCGCCGCACCCACGTGCCCGGCATCCGCGACGTGATACCGCTCGATCATGCCGGGCGAGGCCAGCCCCACCCGGTCACCGACCTGGAAACGGGTTTCGCCCGGTCCCACCCGGACCACGGTGCCCGCGCCCTCCATACCGGGCGCGGTGCCGAAATGCGTTGCCGCCAGCTCGGTCTCACCGAGTACGCCGAGCACCTTGAGCGGATCCTTGAAACCCAGCCCGATGGCCTCCATGCGCACTTCGACCTCACCCGCACCGGGTGCGCGGCGCTCCGCGCGCCGCCAGCCGAGCTGGGACAGCAGCCGGGATCGTGGAATGTCGAGCGCGAAATTGGCCTCGGAATCGGTCAGCGGTGCGGCGTGATCGAGTGCGCCGAGCCGATCCGGCAGCGCCCGGGTGACGACGGTGGACCATCGCAATCCATTGCGCAGGAACACTTCATCGCTGTAGTCGCCCGAGAATGCCCCCGGCACACCGAGTTCGGCCAGGAAATCGTCGGCGGTGGTCTCCGGATCGATATCGATGAGCCGCCAGCGCAGTGGTGGTTGCTCATTGAGCAGTACCCGGCGCGCACCGGCCAGGGCGGCGTGATCCGGATCGGGTGCGGCGGGATCCTCGGGATGGACGAAGGCGCGTTCGGTGACCAGGGTGGCGTGGATCGAACCGTCACCGGTGAGCGGGAGTGGTTCGGGATTGACGGAATCGGTGAAGCTTTCCAGCACCAGTGCGGCCCGGCTGAGCAGCCACAGCGCGTCGAGATCGGCGTCCGATCCGGCGACGAAGCATACGTGAATGCGCTCCACCTCGGCGCTGTCGTGCGCGAAGCGCAGCTCCAACAGCAGATTCTGTTCGAAATCCGGTGCGCTGGAATCGATCAGGGCGCTGCGCGGATGCGTACGGGTGATCTGGGCGATGCGGTTACCGGTGATCGCGCCCAGCGGGATCACCAGGGTGCGGGCGGTCGCCTCCGACGCGAGGGCCGAGCGGTCCAGGGGATCACGCAGGGTCCACTGTTCCTCGTAGTACAGCGGCTCGAGTCGCCGCGCCAGCCCGCCGCCGTACGGCACGGCCTGGAACCGCGCTCCCGAAATCCGCAGGACCGGATTGTGTTCCAGATCGAGCACCGTGACATCGGCGCGCAGCGGGGCGGTGAGCCGGGCGAGCACCAGCACGGTATCGGGCATGGGCGCGAAACTGCGCACGGCGTCCGCACCGATCGGAATGACCGCACCGTCGTGCCGGGGGCCACCCGCATCGCCGAGTGAGACGATCTGCCAGGCGGCGTCCAGGACGCAGGGATGGGCGAGGTGCCCGGACCCGCGGGCGGCGGTGGCGTCGATGCGCGCCAGTACGGTATCGCCCCGCGTCCACGCCCACCGGACCAACTGAAAAGCCGGACCGTGTACGACACCGGTCGCGGACAGGTCCGCGTACAGGTCGACGGGATCGATCTCGGTCATCGAATCGGTCTCGGGGACTTCGACTTTGCCGGGTTCGAACGCACCGGCGACCAGGCGTCCGGTGGCGTGCACGGTCCAGTCCGAACCGGTGGCGGTGCGTGAGCGGATGGTGAATCGCCGCGTGGATTCCTCGACCGTCAGCTCCATGACGGGGATATCGCTGTCCGCGATCACCAGCGGGGCGATGAAGCGGACCTCCTCGACGGCCGGGATGCCCTGGTCGGATTCGACGGCGGCGGCGCTCAGCGCGGCATCGAGATAGGCGGCGCCGGGCAGGATGCGAACCCCGTCGACCACATGATCGTCGAGCCACGGCAGCGCACTGGCCGCGAGTTCGAGGGTCCAGCGGCGCTCGGTCTCCAGATCCGGATCGCCGAGCATGGTGTACAGCCCCGGGGTGCCGTAGCGCTGCTGGGCGAATACCGGCAGATCCGAACGCAACCGGACGCGCTGCCAGGGATAGCGCGGCAGGTCCAGATGCGCGGTCGGGGCCGGGAAGAGGGCGTCGATATCGAGTGCGCCCGCCGCGTACAGACCGGCGGTGAGGGCGCGCATGCTCAGGCCGTCGGATTGCTTGCGATGCAGCGTCGCGACGGTGACGCCCTTATCGCCGGTGTTCAGCAGGATTTCGCGAATGTTCGCACCCAGCACCGGATGCGGGCCGACCTCGATGAAAACCCGTCCGCCATCGGCGATGATCGCGCGGGTGGCGTCGGCGAAGCGAACCGCCGCGCGCACATTGGCGCACCAGTACTCCGCATCCCAGCGGTCCGTGGCGACCCGTTCGCCGGTCACGGTGGAGTACAGCGGAATCACCGGCGGGCGCGGGGTCAGTCCCGCCAGCGCGGTGCGCAATTCGTCGAGAATCGGGTCCATCAGATGACTGTGGTAGGGCACTTCCACCTGTAGTCGCTTGGCGAAAATGCCCTGCGCGGTGAGTGATTCGGCGATCTCGTCGAGCCTGTCGACATCCCCGGACAGCGTGCAGGAGCTGGGGCTGTTGACCGCGGCGATATCGACGCGGGTGTCCCAGCCCAGCAGTTCGCTCGCCTGTTCCGCCGAAATACCCACGGCGAGCATGCCGCCGCTGCCCGCGGTGCGGGCTTGCAGGCGGGCGCGATGGTAGGCGACGGTGACCGCCTCGGGCAGCGTCAGCACGCCGCAGACATAGGCGGCACTGACCTCGCCGACGCTGTGCCCGACTACCGCCGAGGGCGTGATGCCCTGCGCGGCAAGGGTTTCGAACAGCGCCACCTGGACAAGGAAGTTGGCGGGCTGTGCCACTTCGGTCGTGGTGACCCGGGATACCGCCTCCGGCTTGGCCAATTCGTCGATGATGGACCAGCCCGCCACCGCGTGGAAGGTCTCGTCGATCTGATGCGCGGCGGCGGCGAATATCGGATCGGTGGCGAGCAGTTCCCGGCCCATGCCGTACCACTGCGGCCCCATACCGGTGAATACGAAGACCGGAGCGTCGCCGCCGACCACCCGGATGGCTTCACGACCCTGTCCGGACGCGAAATCACGGAGCTCATCGAGCAATTCGTCGGCGTACTCGAACGGCATACCCAGGCGGAACTGGTGGTGATGCCGCCGGGTCCAGGCGGCGGCGGCCAGTTGATCCGCATCCGCTCCCCCGGCCAGCAGATCCGCGTACGCGCCCGCGAGCTCGCGTACGGCGCGTTCACTGCGCGCGGACAGCGGCAGCACACCGCGATGGATGATCGGCTGCAACTGCCCCGGCGCGGGCCGGTATTCCTGCAGGATCGCGTGCGCGTTCGTGCCGCCGTAACCGAAACCGTTGACGGCCACCGTCATCCGGCCCTGCTCCGGGCCGAGTTCGCGAGCCTCGGATTGAATCGCGAGTCGCAGTTCGTCCAATCGCAGGTCCGGATTGGGCTCGTCATCGAGCCAGCCCTGCGGCGGCAGTGTTCGATTGCGCACCGCCAGTGCGGATTTGATCACGCTCGCGATGCCCGCCGCTGCCTCGGTGTGACCGAGCGTGGCCTTGAGCGATCCGACGCCGAGCGGTTCGGCGCGACCGTCGACGGCACCGTAGGCGCGGCCGATCGCCCTGAGCTCCAAAGGATCTCCGACCGGGGTACCGGTGCCGTGCGCCTCGACATAGGTCACCGCGTGCGGTTCCACGCCCGCGCGACGGCACACCTCGCGGGCGAGCTGTTCCTGTGCGTCGGCATTGGGCACGGTGATGGCGGTGGTGCGCCCGTCCTGATTCGATCCGGTGGCCTTGACCACCGCGTACACCCGGTCGCCATCGCGTTCGGCGTCCTCGAGTCGTTTGAGCAGCACCATGCCCGCACCCTCACCGCGGCCGTAACCGTCGGCGGACGCGCCGAACGATTTGCTGCGCCCGTCCTTGGCCAGGAAGCCGCCCTTGCACATGGAGATGAAGGTGCCCGGTTGCAGCATGAGGTTCACCCCGCCCGCGAGCGCGGTCTCACAGTCGCCGTTCCGCAGTGCGGTACAGGCCAGGTGCAGCGCGACCAGTGAGGACGAGCATGCGGTGTCCACCGTGACGCTCGGCCCGCCGAGGTTGAGCGCGTACGAGATTCGGTTCGACAGCATGGTGTACGACGTGCCCGCCGAGGAATGCATATCGACATGCGGGATGGCCGCGCCGGTGAAGCCGACGGCCAGCTGATCGAGGGTGAACGCCCCGATATAGACACCCACCTTGGATCCGGCGGCGTGCCGCGCGGCACCGGCATCGTCCAGGGCCTCCCAGGCTACCTCCAGGATCAGCCGCTGCTGCGGGTCCATGGCCGTCGCCTCGCGCGGCGAGATACCGAAGAAATCGGGGTCGAACGCCCACGGATCACCGGTCAGGAATGCGGCCCGCCGGGTGTACATGCGGCCCGGGGCGCGTGGATCCGGATCGTAGAAGCGGCGCACGTCCCAGCGGTCGGCGGGTATCTCGGTGATCGCGTCCTGTGTGCCGATGATGAAGTCCCAGAACGATTCCGGTGAATCGATGCCACCGGCGTACCGGCAGCCGATGCCGACGATCGCGATATCCGACAAGTCAGCCCGCTCCTTAAACGCTGTGTTGATCAAACGCCGTGTCGATTTCAGTCCCGAGTGCGCAGGCTCGACGGCAGCCACATCATGACGTTGACCTCCGGCCCGGACCGCCCGAGCCGGATATGCCCGAGCCGCAGTCCGCCGAAGGCGCTGTAGAAGCCGACATTGTCGTCCTTGCACAGGCCCAGCAGCGGGACGGCGGCCTGTTCCACCTCGGTCAGGCAGAACAGCGAAAGCGCCTTGCCCACACCGGTGTTCTGGAACCACGGGTCCACCCCGAGCGTGACGCCGAAGTAATGCGGCAGTCCCGGAGCGATTTTCGCGATGGTGGCGTCCATGGACAGCACGCGCGGGCCGTCGGAACCCATGGCCCACACGAACTCCGGGATCGAGGCCAGATAGCGCAGCGCGCCGAAACGGTAGTTCGCCGGCTGCCACAGCATCGCGCCGACGATCCGGCCGTCCACGGTGGCCACGTGCGCACCGCCCGCGGGCAGGTACTGGTGCCGGATCATGGCGCGGGTCAGGCGCGGCTGGGATTTGGCGCGCTTGGCCGGATTGGGGAACATGTACTCCCCGAACGGATCATCGACGCTGAAGGCCCGATCCAGCACCGCGGTCATGGCGGGGATATCCCGCTTGGTCGCGGGGCGAATGGCGATGTGCTGCAATGTTTTCGGCAAGTAGTACACCTTCGGGAGAGCGGCGGGCGGTCAATCGCGCGGGACGGCCCGCATCATGAGCGGATGCTCCGGTGCGCCGATGAAGGACATCTGGCGGCGAATCGGACCGTCGACGGCCAGGTCGAGATCGAAGCGCTGGGCAATGGTGGCCAGCGCGAGCACCACCTCCATGGTGGCGAAACCCTGTGCCATGCAGATTCTCTTGCCCGCGCTGAAGGCGAGCGAGGCCTGCCGGTGGTCGGCGGTCATATTCTCCGGCAGATAGCGAGTCGGATCGAACTCGCTCGGCCGGTCCCAGACGCGCTCGTTGTAGTGCACGCCGTGCAGGCTCACCACCACGGTGGTTCCGGCCTTCACGTGATAGCCCGCAAGCACGTCATCGTATTTGGCGACCCGGGTGAGGCCGATGACCGGCGGATAGATGCGCATGGCCTCGAGGAAGATGGCCCGGCACCACACCAGTTTGTCGACATCGTCGGCGGTCGGGGTGCGACCGGCCAACACGCCGTCCAACTCCTCGTGCAGTCGCGCCCGCACCTCGGGATGTTCGGCCAGCAGCTTCCACATCCAGGTCAGCGCGGTCGCGGAGGTTTCCATGCCCGCGCCGATGAAAGTCATGAGCTCGTCATGGATTTCGGCATCGCTGTAGCCGTAGCCGGTCTCCGGATCGCGCGATTCCATCAGCAGGGCCAGCAGATTGTCCTTGCGAGCGATGCGGCCGCTGCGATGATCGGCGATCAGCGAGTCGACGGCCTTCTCGATACCGCGCAGCTCCAGCATGATGTGCGGGGCGGACAACCACGTCAGTGCGCGCATGGCGCGAATGGGCAGGCGCGAACCCGCTTGCCGCTCAGGGGTTTCGGTGTGCCGGACCACCCAGGTCGAGAGTTTGCGCAACGGGCGGCTCACGCCCGAGGCGAAGCCGACGCCGAAGAATTTCAGCAGGTTGGTGAGGTTGATCTGGGAGATCGGCCCGGACAGATCGGTGCCGAACATGGTGCGCGCCACCACATCCAACATGAGGCGGTTCATCTCCGCACCGATATCCACCGGCCGACCGGCCGCACTCGCGGTCGCGATGCAGTCCAGGGTATCGCGCGCGGCATCGGTCATCGGACCGGCGAACTGATCGATGGCGCTGCGCGCGAAGATGGGCCGCACCACGCGCTGATTGCGCTGGTAACGCTGCTCATCCATATCGGTGACCAGCCCCTGGCCGAAAGTCACCGCCATCATGTCGTATTCGGCGCTCTTGGCGTAGTTGTCCTGATGCGCGACCAGAATATGCCGGGCCAGTTCCGGACTGCGCACCACCACGTATTTCAGCAGTGGCATGCGCGCGATGAGAATATCGTCCTGGCCCGGTAATTCGGCGGCAATGTAGTGCACGACGGTGCGATCGCGCCAGCGCGGGATCAGCGCCCCGGCCAAACGCCACGACTGCCCCCATGACACCTGGGTCCGATGCCAGCGGAATGGCGCGGGCAGCCATTTCGGCGGATATAGCTCGGTGCCACCCCTGGCGGATGAAGACATTCGCCACCTCTCCACGCTCGAAAGTTCTACTCCCCGAATAGGTTCGGTCGGACACTACCGAAGAGTAGCGAGGCGCGCAGAGCCCCTGAGCTGGCGTTTAGAAAAGGTTTAGACGTTGACCCTAGTTTCTGCTTCACCAAGCAACTGCTCGCTTGGCGCTGGAACGAAAGGCATTTCCATGAAGGTACGAGTCCTGCTGGCCGCCGCCGCGACCCTCGGATCCACCTGTCTGTCAGTGCTCATCGGCGCACCCGCAGCACATGCGGATCGGCTGCAATGCAACTGGAGTCCCAATACCGGCAGTCAGGTGCCCGGAATTGGCTATGTGGAAGGCCCTTACAACAGTTACAACCTGTACAACGGGGATTCCAGCAGTTGCGGTAAGACCGGCGCGACCGTGGTGAAGGGTGCGCAGATCAAGATCTACTGCCACGAGAACAACGGCAATGCCGATTGGGTCTGGTTCTCGCCATACCCGGGCATCAAGGGCTGGACGTCGCGCTCCAATGTCGGCTCCTACTCCCCCGCCGTCCCCAAATGCGAGAACTTCACCTGAGCCACATATAATTTCGGCCGCGCACAGCGGTCGCGGGAGCCCGGAATCACCCCGGGCTCCCTATTGCCCCGAACCCCGGAGTGAATCGGTATTGCGGGAAAGGGGCGAAACGGGGAGTTCGGGCGTTGCTCGGGCTTCCCTTCTTGCTAGTGTCGATCTTGCTTTGTGATGTCCCGGGCGCTGGGTTCGACCTCGGAGAAAAGGACCATCATGGCGCGTTATCTCTATGCTCTGGGCCGGTTTGCCGCACGCCGGCGGTGGTGGGTGCTGGGGATCTGGATCGTTCTGCTGGCGGCCACCGTGACGGTGTCGATTACCGCGGGCGGCAAGCTCAATAACGATTTCACGGTGCCCGGTACCGAATCGCAGGACGTTGTCACCGTGCTCAACGAGAAGTTGCCCGCGCAGGGTGGGGCGTCGACCCAGGTGGTGTTCGCGACGCACGGGTCCGCGAAGGTGACCGATCCCGATGTCATGGCGGCGATCGCCGGTACCGTCAGCGCGTTCAAGGGCGTTCCGCAGGTCGCCGAGGTGATCGATCCGTACCAGGCGAAAACCATTGCGCCCGACGGGCAGGTGGCATTGAGCGGCGTGCAGTACACCGCGCAGGCCGGGCAGGTGGAGGAAAGCACGCTCGACGCGCTGCAAGCGGCCGCGCGCACGGCCGAACAGGCCGGGGTCGAGGTGGAATACGGCGGTGCGGTTTATCCCGGGCTCGAAATGACCATTCCCGAGAGCCCGGAGATCTTCGGACTGCTCGCGGCGTTCCTCATACTGCTGATCACCTTCGGTGCGCTGGTGGCGGCCGGACTGCCCATTGTGACCGCGCTGATCGGCGTCGCCATTGGGGTCACCGGTATCACCGCGCTGGCCGCACTGGTCGATGTGCCGACGGTGGCGACCTCACTGGCGCTCATGCTCGGACTGTCCTGCGGTATCGATTACGCGCTGTTCATCCTGTCCCGGCATCGCAATAACCTGATGCAGCGCATGCCGATCGAGGAATCCATCGGCGTCGCGCTCGGAACCGCGGGCAGCGCAGTCGTTTTCGCGGCCGTGACGGTGATCGTGGCACTGTGCGGGCTGGCGGTCGTCGGCATTCCCTTCCTGACCGTCATGGGTCTGACCGCCGCCGGAGCGGTGCTGATCGCCATGCTGGTGGCGCTCACCCTGCTGCCCGCACTGCTCGGATTCGCCGGACACACCGTCACCCGATTCCTGCCCACTCCACTGCGGCCCGGCCATAACGAGAAGATCGCCCGCACCGCCGCGATCGCGCCCAGATACACCGGCGGCCACGCGTGGGGCCGGTTCGTCACCCGCTTCCGGGTGCCGCTGCTCATCGGTGGCGTCGTCCTGCTGGGCGTCGCGGCCATGCCGGTGGCGACCATGGAATTCGGCCTGCCCAGCGGCGGTTCACTGCCCACCTCCAGTACCGCGCGCCGCGCCTACGATCTCATCAGCCATTCCTTCGGCCCCGGCTACAACGGCCCGCTCATCGCGGTCATCGACACCTCCCACGCGACACCCGATGCGGTGCAGACCATTGCCATGGGCATCCAGGGCGAACTCGATGTCGCCACCGTCGTGCCCGCCGCGCAGGCCAACGACACGGTGCTGCTGCAGATCATTCCGGGCAGCGGGCCGAACGATTCGGAGACCGCGTCACTGGTGCAGGCGATTCGCGATCATCGCGAATCCATCGAGCGCAATACCGGTGCGACCTTCCTGATCGGCGGTGCGACCGCCGCCAATATCGACACCTCACAGCGACTCGGTGACGCGCTGCCGCTATTCCTGGCGGTGGTGGTCGGCTTGGCCATGGTGCTGCTGACACTGGCCTTCCGGACCATTCTGGTGCCGATCACCTCGATCATCGGATTCGTCGGATCGGTGTTCGCGGCCTTGGGAATTCAGGTCGCGGTCTTCCAATGGGGCTGGGGCGCGGACCTGCTCGGCGTGGTGCCGGGTGAGACGCTGAGCTTCCTGCCGATCATCGTGCTGGCCATTATCTTCGGGCTCTCCAGCGACTATCAGATCTTCGTCGTGTCCCGAATCAAGGAGGAGCACACCGGCACCGGTGACGCCCGCCTGGCGGTGGAGAACGGGGTCGCGCTGTCCGCCCGCGTGGTCACCGCCGCCGCGCTCATCATGTTCGGGGTGTTCGCGGCGTTCATCACCGTGGACAATCCGATTCTCAAACCGCTCGCGTTCACGCTGGCGATCGGTGTGCTGCTGGACGCGTTCGTCGTGCGGCTGACATTGATTCCGGCGGTCATGGCGGTGATCGGCAATCGAATCTGGTACCACCCCAAATGGTTCGACCGGTATGTGCCCGACTTCGACGTCGAGGGGAATCAGCTCGTCACGACCGGGCGCTGAGCGGCATACCAGGACAGCAGTTCCGGGTCGTCGACGGAACTGGGGTCCACCACGTTTGCCGAATCATGGCCCTGGAGTAGCCGTTTGAGCGGGACCTCCAGTTTCTTGCCGGTGCGGGTGTGTGGAATGCCCGGGGCGCGGTGGATTTCATCGGGTACGTGTCGCGGCGAGAGCCGGGTGCGGATGGTGGCGGTGATGCGCTGCCGCAGTTCGGAAGTCAGCTCCATATCGTCACGAAGCACCACGAACAACGGCATCCAATAGCCGCCGTCCGGCAGTTCGATACCGAGCACCAGGGATTCCAGCACCTCCGGGAGCGCTTCGACCGCCTGGTAGATCTCGGCGCTGCCCATTCGGATGCCATTGCGGTTCAACGTGGAATCGGAGCGGCCGTGCACGGTGACGCTGCCGTGCGAGTTGACGGTGATCCAGTCACCGTGCCGCCAGACACCGGGGTAGGTGTCGAAATAGGCGTCCCGGTAGCGCGAGCCGTCCGGGTCGTTCCAGAAGCGCAACGGCATGGACGGCATAGGAGCGGTGATGACGAGCTCACCGACCTCGCCAAGGATTCCGGTCCCGGATTCATCCCAAGCCTGCAGGGCCACACCCAGATACGGCGCGGAGAGCTCACCGGGCCAGACGGGGACGGTCGGCACGCCGCCCATGAAGGCGGAGACGATATCGGTGCCGCCGCTGATGGACGAGACCGGGATATCGCCGATGTGATCGCGCAGCCATAGCGAGGAGGTGGCGGGCAGTGCCGCGCCCGTGACACCGATCTGGCGCAGCTTGCTCAGATCATGGGCGCGTGCGGGTTCCACACCCGCCTTCTCGCAGGACAGGATGTATCCGGGGCTCGTGCCCAGCACAGTGGTCCCCGTGCGAGCGGCCAACTCCCACAGGGCATCCGGCGACCCGTACGCGGGACTGCCGTCGTAGCAGACGATGGTCGCACCGGTCAGCAGTCCGGCGACCTGGAAATTCCACATCATCCAGCTGGGGCTGGTGTACCAGAAGAAGGTGTCATCCGGTCCGATATCCGATTGCAGGGCAATGGCTTTGAGGTGCTCCAGCAGCACGCCGCCGTGGCCGTGCACGATTCCCTTCGGCTTACCGGTGGTGCCCGAGGAATAGAGCACCCAGAGCGGATGTGCGAAAGAGACGGGAACGGTGTCGATGTCCGTCGCGGACCAGCCTTCGGCAGCCGGATCGACGGTGGCATCGTTCCAGTCGAGCGTGCCCTCGACAGCATGACCGAGCCGGGCGAGCAGGATCGTGCCCCGAAGGCTGGACAGACCCGCACGGAGAGTGGCGATCTCGGCTCGTTTGTCATGCGCTCTGCCGCCGTAGCGATAGCCGTCGGCGGTGATCAGCACGGCCGGTTCGAGCTGGCCCAACCGGTCCAGGGCAGCCTGGGCGGTGTAGTCCTGGCCGCAGGCGCTCCAGACGGCTCCCAAGCTCGCGGTGGCAAGGAAGGCGATCACGGCCTCCGGGATATTGGGCAGATATCCCGCCACCCGATCGCCGGGACGGACACCCAGCTCACGCAGTGTTCGCGCCAGAACAGCTGTGCGGGAGAGCATTTCCGCCCAGGACACTGCCCGGTCCGGTGTGTCCTCGCTGAGCGCGAGAATGGCGGGCCGATCGGTGCGCGCCTGACGCAGCACCCGATCGACATAGTTCAGCCGCGTGCCCGGAAACCACTCCGCTCCCGGCATTCTCGATTCGGTGAGAACCGATTCCGGACGGTCCCCGAGGTCGAAGTAATCCCACAGCGCGCCCCAGAAACCGGGGATATCGTCCACGGACCACTGCCACAGCGCGCGGTAGTCCGCGGCCGAGACGCCGCGCTCCCCCACGAATCTCGTGAAGTCGGTAATCCGCGCGCCAGCAATGGTTTCCGCGTTCGGTATCCACTGCGGCGCAGCCTGATCGCTCACCGTCATCGCGCGCTCCACCCGCCGTCCATGGTGTAGGTCGCCCCGGTCACCATGCGGGCGGCATCGGAGGCGAGCCACCCCACCAGCGCCGCCACCTCATCCGGCTCCACCAGTCGCTTGATGGCGTTCTCGGTCAACATGATCCGCTCCACCACCTCCTGTTCGGCGATACCGTGCGCGACCGCCTGATCGGCGATCTGGGCGTCCACCAACGGGGTTCGCACGTAGCCGGGACTGACGCAATTGCTGGTGACCCCGTGCGGTCCGCCTTCCAGCGCGGTCGCCTTGGACAGACCCTCCAGCGCGTGCTTGGCGGTGACGTACGCCGACTTGTAGGCCGAGGCCCGGATGCCGTGCACCGACGAGATATTCACGATCCGGCCGAATCCGCGCTCGTACATATGCGGCAGTGCCGCGCGCACCAGCAGGAACGGCGCTTCGACCATGAGCGCCAGCATCATTCGGAACTGCTCGGGCGGGAATTCGGTGATCGGGTGGATGCGCTGCACCCCGGCGTTGTTCACCAGGATGTCCACCTCGAGGCGCAATTCCTCGAGCGCGGTGACATCGAGCAGATCCACCTCCCAGGCGTGACCGCCGATCTCCGCGGCGACCTGTTTCGCGCCCGGACCGTCGATATCGGCGACGATGACCGTCGCCCCTTGTCCGGCAAGCTCTTTGGCGCAGGCCGCGCCGATCCCGCTCGCACCGCCCGTGACCAGGGCGGTGCGGCCGAGTAGATCGCCTGTCATGCGGGCACCTTCCGATTGCTCTGCGCGGCCAGGCTTTCCGCGTCCACGAGGTCGATGGCGGCCAGATCCGCGCCATTGGTCTCGCGGGCGAAGAGCACCGCGATAACGGTGACGGCGGCCGCACCGGCGAGATACCAGGCGATCGGCGTCGAGGATTTATAGGTATTGAGCAGTCGCACCGCGATGATCGGCGCCAGCGATCCGGCGACGATCGAGGTCACCTGATAGCCAAGGGAGACACCGGAATACCGCATCCGGGTGGGGAACATCTCGGCCATGATTGCGGGCTGCGCGGCATACATGAAGGCGTGGAAGACCAGGCCGATGATGATCGCGGACAGGATCACGAAGTTGTGCTTGCTGTCCATCATGGGGAAGGCGAAGAAGCCCCAGGTGCTCGCCGCGAGCGCGCCGATCAGGTAGATCGGGCGGCGGCCGAAACGGTCGCTGAGTCGTCCCGCGAGCGGGATCACCGCGAAATGTACCGCGTGCGCGGCCAACAGCCACCACAGGATGACCTTGGTGTTGGCCCCGACGTGCACCTTCAGATAGGTGATGCTGAACGTGACAACGAGGTAGTACAGGATGTTCTCGCCGAAGCGCAGGCCCATGGCGGTGAAAACCCCACGCGGATAACGCTTGAGCACCTCGACCGCGCTGAACGAGGCCGCCTTCTCCTGTTCGGCCACCTGCTGGGCTGCCAGGAAGATGGGCGCGTCGGTGATCTTGGTGCGCACGTAGTAGCCGATCAGCACCACTACCGCGGACAGCCAGAACGCCACTCGCCAGCCCCAGGACAGGAATGCGGCATCGGACAGGCTCGAGGTCAGGATCAGCAGTACGACCGTCGCGAGCATATTGCCGACCGGCACCGCCGCCTGCGGCCAGGACGCCCAGAACGCGCGGCTCTTGCTCGGACTGTGTTCCGCGACAAGCAGAACCGCGCCGCCCCACTCGCCGCCGACCGCGAAGCCCTGCAGGAAGCGCAGCACCACCAGCAGCGCCGGGGCCAGATAGCCGACCTGCGCGTAGGTGGGCAGACAGCCCATCAGGAAGGTCGTCGCGCCCACCAACAGCAGGCTCAACTGCAGCAGTTTCTTGCGGCCGTACTTATCGCCGAAGTGCCCGAACACGATTCCGCCGAGCGGGCGCGCCGCGAAGCCCACCGCGTAGGTGATGAACGCCGCCAGAATCGCGTCCAGATCGCTGGTGCCCTTGGCGAAGAACACCTTGTTGAAGACCAGCGTCGCCGCCGTGCCGTAGAGGAAGAATTCGTACCACTCGACGACGGTGCCCGCCATCGAGGCGGCCACCACCCGCCGGAGCCCCGCCAGCGCAGTGCGCGGCTCCGTATCCCGGACGCTCATCGTGCAACTCCTTCACGATCGGGCCGCATCCCCTCATCTGTGACGCGGCCCACAAACCAATCGAGTACTGAGTATTCGTGCACACGTGAGCGGGCGGCAATGGCCAAGTTCGCAACCGGTATCTGCGAAAATGCACATATGAGCGTGACCCCCGCCACTGCCCGGCCCAATCCGGATGACCTGCTGGTTCTGCTGGCGGTGGGTCGCACCGGCCGCTACGTCTCGGCGGCCGATGAGCTGGGGCTGAACCACACCACCATCTCGCGGCGCATCGCCGCACTCGAACACGCGCTCGGCGGCCGCGTCCTGATGCGCGGCGCGAGCGGATGGGAATTGACCGAACTGGGCCGAGAAGCCTTGGCGGCGGCCGAGACCGTGGAAGCCGCGGTTCGCTCGCTGGCCTCGGGCGCGGGCGGTGCGCGCGTTCTCGAAGGCGTGGTCCGCATGTCCGCCACCGATGGCTTCAGCGCCTATCTGGCCGCCCCCGCCATCGCGCGCGTACAGCGTGACCACCCCAAGGTGACGGTCGAGATCATCACCGCCACCCGCCGCGCCTCCCTGCAACGCTCCAGCCTCGATCTCGAAGTCGTCGTCGGCAAACCCCAGGTGCGCCGCGCCGAGGCGATCCCCCTGGGCGACTACACCCTCGCCCTCTACGCCTCCGAGTCCTACCTCGCCACCCACGACTCCCCCGCCTCGGTCGCCGATCTGTCCCGCCACCCCCTCGTCTACTTCATCGACTCCATGCTCCAGGTCGACGACCTCGACCTGGCCCCCATGCTCTTCGCCCCCACCATGCGCGAATCCATCTCCTCCACCAACGTTTTCGTCCACGTCGAAGCCACCCGAGCCGCCGCGGGCATCGGACTGCTCCCCTGCTTCATGGCCGACCGCCACCCCGACCTCATCCGAGTCCTCCCCGACGAGGTGGCCGTCCGCCTCACCTACTGGCTCGTTACCCGAGCCGAAACCCTCCGCCGCCCCGAGGTGGCCGCCATCGTCCGCGCCCTGCGCACCCAGGTCCTGGCCGACCGCGAAGCCCTGCTCGGCGGGCATCCGGCGGGCGACGAACCGGTCGAAAAGACCACTGACTAAGATCGGCAACGCCGTTTCTGACCGTTCGCCACCGTTCGCACCCTCGAATGGATCGGAGCAGGACATGAAACTTCTCGCCGTACTGCCGCTCGTCGCCACCGGATTCATCCTCGGCGCAACCGCTCCCGCCACGGCCCTTCCACCCGGGGTGAGCTGCGCCGGGCCAACCTGTTTCAACGACACCGACGACCCGCAAACCGTCTTCGCCACCGAGATCTGCCCCATGGGCGGTCAATATCCGGTGTCGACCACCGTGCCCCCGCACGGCACCGGTCTACTCCCCGCCTACGCCTGCCCGAACGGTCAACAACCCCAGGGCTACCTCTACGACTAGCTTCCCCGAACGCTGTCGGCGCGGCGTCGGTCCGATCGGCGTATTTCGCCAGGGCGACTGAGGTCGGCTAGGCGAGGGACCGGGCGGTTCCCGAGGCCGCGGAGTGCTCGATCGCGGCGAGTAGCCGGTGGTGGCGCAGGGCGGTGTCGAAGCTGGGATGTGGTTGCCGTGCTTCGGCTATGGCTCGGGCGACTTCTCGGTAGAGGGCCGCGATATTGGCCGGCGGGCCGGACTCGACGGTCGGCGGAACGGTGCGATAGGTGTCCGGGATAGCCACGAGGTCGTTCCCGATTCGGATATTCCAGTCTCCCCAGTGAATGAAGGTGCCCGGATCGGCGGGGGTGGCGGTCAAAGTCGCCTCGCTGCCTACGAGTTCGAGGCGGAATCCACCCTGGGCGTCGCCGTTGCCGCCGTGCACGGCGATGGAGGCGGTGCCGCCGTTCGCCAGAAGTCCGTGCAGCAGAACGTGACTGGGCGTGCTGTTGGGTGCCGTGCGTTGCGTTCCGGTGATCAGCACATGGTCATGGGTGCGCGGTAGACGCGCGGAGACCTCGGTCAGTGGACCCGCGACTCGTTCGAGTCCGGCCAGGAAATGACCGGCCATGATGGTCAGGATGGTGGTGCCCTGCGCCGGATCGAGAGCGAATTCCAGGTCCGGCCAGATACGATTGCCGCCGAAAGGCGCTCCCGCAGCGGTCAATACGACCGATTCGAGCGTGCCGATGCGGTCGGCGGCCACCAGGTCCGCGACGAAGCGGGCGCTCGGGGAGTGATGACCCTGCAGAACGACGGCGTGGATGACACCGGCTTCGGTTGCGACCGCGGTCAACTCGGCCGCTTCTTCGGCATCGACGCCCAGCGGCCATTCGGACACAACATGTTTCCCCGCATCGAGTGCCGCGCGGATCTCGGCGGCATGGCCGGCGGCCTTCACCGACACCACGACCAGATCGACCTCCGGGTGCGTGACGAGTTCACCCGCATTCGAAAAAGCTTGCCGCACAACGCGAGCGGCCGCGAACCTGTCCGCGCTGGCCTGTTTGGTGGTCGCGACCGCCGTCACCTCGAACTCCTCGAGCGCCGCCAGCGCGGGCAGGTGGGAACTGTCCGCCCAGCCGCTGGCCCCGACCACTCCAACTCGAATCATCTACGCACGACCCGGTTACCCTCGCCGCCCTGATCCACACCATCTCCGACGGCATTGCGGTCCAGGCCGCCGCCGGGCGCTCGCGCGCCGAATTGCGCAGAATCGCAGACTCGGCGCTCCACGACATCCTGGACCACAGCGCCTGAATCTATTTGCACCGGTGCATGATTCAGCGTCGGCACGTCAAGCCTGCGCGGCGTGGGTCACTCCTCCGGGCCGAGTTCGACGACGGTACCGGGGTGGGCGAGGGAGGCGACGGTAATGCGGCCACCCTTCGCCTGATCGATGAGCTGACCCTGCCAGGCGACGAGGCAGGAAGCGGCCTCGCTGTTGTAGGCGCGGTCCAGGATCGGGGCCAGGGTTCGGGCGAGATCACCCTCGGCCGCGATGAGCTGGGCGCGGTAGGGGCCGTAGTAGGGCAGGATCGCCTGTAGCACAACCGCTTCCACGGCCTGCACCTGCGCGATAACGGGATCGATGAGCGGCTGGTTCTGCGTGATGATCGGTGCGATCTCTGCCAGGACCGGCCCTGCCAGGCGAAGGATCGGCTGGTAGACCGAGCCCAGGGCGAAAGCCTCAGAGGAGAACGGGCCCGCCAACGGCGCGAGGCCGATCAGGGAGGCGAGACCGCCCTGCTGCTTCGGTGCGGGCCAGCCAATCGGGCAGGCGGGCTGGGAGTCGACCGGCGCGACGGCGAACGGGTTATCCGCGGCGAGGGGCACCGAACCGTTCGGAGAAGTACCGGGGCTCAATGGCACCGAAGCGTTCGGAGCGGTACCCGGGCTCAACGGCACCGACGCGTTCGGGGAAGCGCCGGGGCTCAACGGAACTGCCGCGTTCGGAGTGCCGCCCTGTCCCAGCGGCACAGCGGCACTCGGGGAACCGCCCTGGCCGAGAGGCACGGCGGCGCTCGGCCCGGCACCCGGAGCTCCACCCTGGCCGATCGGGACGGCCGCGCCGGGAGCGCCACCCGAACCGAGGGGCACAGCGCCTTGGGGGGCGGCACCGGCGGGAGCAATTCCGCCGGCATCGGGGCCGGCCGCCGGAGCACCAGCCAGCGGCGCGGGTGCCACCTCCACATTGCCCGGGGCCGTCGAAGTGGTGGCAGCCTGCTGCTGCGGCGCGGCCACCGCGGCGGGGGCCGGATCATTGTCCCGAACAATCAAAGTCGTTGCGGCAGCGGCACTACCGACCACGGTGAGCGCCGCGATCGCGCGGATGGCGGCGACCACGGCCGGACGCCTGGTCTTTTCGGCGGAGGTCATCGACCCGTACTCCCTGTGCTAGTGGTGGGGCCACCCGGCGCGACACCGGGCGTACTCGTGGTGTGGGCGCTCGGCGTCGCACCGGATGTGCTTGTCGTGGGGACGCCCGGGGCGATAGTGGAACTCATCGCGGGGCATTCGATGCGCCGGGCGCGCTCGTGGCGGGCGCGGCGGCCGGGGCGTTCGGAGCCGGGGCGGCACCGGGTTCGAAGGTGCCCTGGAGGTGCCAGACGCCGGTGAAGCCGTTGAAGGGGCCGCCTACGATGAGGCTGGTCCATTGGAGGGTGAAGGCCCTGGTTTTGGGGTCGTAGGTGCCGGTGGCCGACGGGCCTTGGGCGGCACTGGAACTGGGGCGGTCGAACCAGCGCTGGGCTACCCAGTCCCAGGCGCGCTGGACCTGTTCGGCTCCGGCGACCTGCGGGCCCTGCTTCTCCGGGGGTTTGGGTGCGCCCTGGTTGAATTCCTGATCGTTCCAGGAGGCGGCCCAGGAGGACAGGTCGGCGGTGAGCTTGCCGTTGTCGTTGGTCACGGTCGGCGGGGGGACGCGGCGCTGGGTTTGCGGGTCGAGGGCGTTGGTGGAGATGCCGAATTCGACGGCGAAGAACTTGGTCGGCTTGGTGATCGAGGCCGAGAGCGAATTGCCTTGGGCGAAACCGGGTTCGGGCTCACTTTGGTAGCCGCCGACCTGGAGGCCGCCCGCGGTGCCCGGTTCCAGCAGTGTGGTGGAACCGCCCTGGGCGGGGGAATCACCATTGGGCATGTACGGGCCGTTCTCGGGCGTACCGCCCGGCTGCACCATGCGGAACCAGGTGCCGGTCACCGAATCGCCGTTCACCGCACCGGCGGTGAAGCGCAGCAGACCGGTGAGCTGTTCCGGTGCGCTCGCGGACTGCGCGGAATCGTCACTGCCGCAACCCGTCACCAGCAAGGCAGTCACCGCGAGCACGCCCGCGAATGCGCGGGTGGTTGTTCCGAACAGCCTCATGCCGAGGCACCTCCTGTGGAATCGGCGCGGCGGGAACCGGTCCCGCGCAGCCCCGCCGCGGCGAGACCGAGCGCGAGCACTCCGGGAATCACGAATCCCCAGCCGAGCGCACGGAATGCCGTGACACCGAGCGGTTTGGTCGAATCATTCAGCGCGACAACGGCATCGAAATTCTCGACATTGTCGTTCAGCACACCGACCAGCCCGGCGAACCGGGCCGTCATCGGCTGCCAGCGCGCCTCCAACTCCTTGACGCCGGTCAGATCGGCTTCCGGATGCGCGGCGCGCACCGCGCCGACATAGCGGCTGTTCAGCTCACCGTCGGCCGCCACGAGCGTGACGAAATAGCCTTGCACCGTGCGTACTTCGGCATGGGTAAGGATCGGCCGGAAGTCATTTATTAAGGGCTGCGCCGCCGGTGCGGCCTGAAATAGCCCACCGGTCAACGGCACCACCAAGAGACCGAGCCCGGCCAGTGCCGCCACCGCATTCCAGAACACACCCCGCCGACCGTCGCGCACGGCCCGCAAGCCGAACCCGCCCGCGGCGATCAACAGCACACCGGGCAGGGCGAGCAGCCACGGAAGCACCCCGAAAGGCGTTGTACCGGAGAGCTTTCCGTAGTTGTCACGGTTGGCGTCGATACGGTCGACCATGCCCGAAATATCGGCCCGGATCCCCGGGTAATCCTGGACGAACTTGTCGACCCGCTCGAAACTCCCGGGCTGTCCGCCATTGGCTTGCAGCGCAATCACATTCGCTCGCGCCCGATCCAGCACGCCGAGATCATCCCGATAGTTCTGGATACTCACCGCGGTGATCTGCGGCCGGAATGCGTCGATCATGGCCTCGCCCTTGATCGCTCGCGGGAACATGCCGGTGACCAGCGGAGCCGCCACCAGCAGTATCCCGAGCACGATCAACGCGATGAACGGCCAGCGTGCCGCCACCCGCTCGGGCGCTCGCTCGATGTGCGAGACGTAATCCGAGTACGCGGGCAGGCCGGACACGGGCGGTGCCGTCGTCATCCTCGATCACGAACCCGCGCGAGGCGGCCCGCACCGAAGAACGCGCCGACACCGACGACGGCGGCCACGACGAGCGCCGGGATCAGCCAGGCGTTGCGCTTGTCCTGCTTGATTTCCACGGACTGGGCGACCGGCGCGGGATCCGCCTGCGCGGTGGGGTGATTGGTCGCCGGTGCGGTCGTCGCCACCGGTGCGACCGGCTCGGCGACGGGGGCGACCGGAGCCGGAGCGGCGGGCGCGGGAGCCGAGGCGGCCGGTGCCGCGGGAGCCGCCGGTGCGGCGATCGGAGCCGCAGCCGGTGCGGCCTGCGGCAGACTGCCGCGATACTGCCCGGCCAAATGCCACAGTCCGGTGAAATTATTGAACGGCCCCCCGACAATCTGACTCGTCCATTCGATGACGAAATTGCCTGCGCCGTCAATACTTCCACTGATCGAACTGGTCTTGCCGGGCAATCCGCCGCCGGGCTTCGGCGATCCCTGATTGAACACCTGGTTGTTCCAGGTGACACCGAGACTGCTCAAATCACCGGACAAACGGCCGCCATCGCTGAATATCTGCGGAAGTGAAGTACCCGAACCCGTTTGCGGGTCAGTCGGATTGGTGGCGGTCGCGAAATCGACACCGTAGAACCGCACCGGCGTGGTAACCCGCCCCGACTGCGCATTACCCGCGCCGTCGAACGCGGCCGCGGGCTGCGGCTGATACGTGCCGCTCACCAGTCCACCATCGGTGCCCGCCGACAGCGGCGTCACCGTCTGATCACTGCATCGGGAATCACTGTTCTGCAGGTAGGGGCCGCTCGCATCACCGGTGGGCAGGATCATCCGGAAGAAGCTTCCGGTCACCACTCCGTTCGCGCACACGCCCGGCGACAGGGCGAGCAAACCGTTGAGCGGCACCGGCTCGGCATGCGCGGCGGGCGCGGCCAGCGCGGTGAGCCCGGCGACGGCCAGTCCGGCGGCGACGCGATACGAATTCCGACCCATGACGTATTCCCTCGATTGATTCGGTGCTGATCAACTCCAAGATTTCGGACAGCACACATATGGCAACTCGAGGGCGGGGCAAAGTAACCCCTTAGGGTCATCCTGAACGGAATCCGGTAAATCCCGCGTTTAATACTGAAGCGAGCTCACAGCAGGTCGGCGAGCGTTCCGGTTTCCACGTGCGCGATATCGCCGCCGGAATCCAGTGCGGCATTCAGCAGCAGCGCGAGTGATGTGCCGTACACCGGGATATCGGCGGCCGCCTCGATCACACGGTAAGGGAATCCCGCCGAGTCAGCCGATACTCGGCAACACACCCAGTGCGTGACTCCGGTGCGACAGTCGATGTACGCGCAGATGCTCCGGCCGTCATGCAGGTTGATGACCGATGCCAGCACCGTCGTTTCGGTGTCATCCCAGATCTGCCGCTGATTCGCGGTGGACACCAGTTCCCATCGGCCGCCGAACAGCGACGCCGACCCGATCCGGCGATAGATCGCCTGCAGATCCGCGCACCCGTCGACGTCAGGACCTGACTCCGGCGGAGAAGCGCTGTGGTCGCTGATGATTCGATCGATCACATCGTCGATCTCGACGGCGGCAGTCGTCAACTGCCAGCCCGCAACCGGCCGTAACGAGCCGTCGGCGTCCTGCGTGATCCCCACCAAACCCGAGTTCAACGCCCGCGCCTGGTTGTCTCCCGCGACGCGATCGTTGATATTGACGATGACTTTGGACAGGGTGGCCGGAGTCGCGGTACTGCGAATCCCCGGGCCCCAGTAGCCCATGGGACCATCATCGGTGAGATCGCGGGGTTCGGTAATCGGCAAGTCCAGCAAAGGATTCGGCGTGTCCTGTGCCCCGTCGAACGCCAGGTACGGATACAGCCGTGCGATCCACCCGGTGATCACCCCGCCGCCGTAGGCGTCCACGGGGTTGTAGATGCGCTGCCAGAACGCGGTATCGACATCACCGGAGGCGGCCCGGACAAATTGGTCGGCAATGGGTTCCAGCGAACGTGCCCATTGTTCGAGGCCGAACGCGCCGAGCCCGTCCACCCGGCTCCGAATCTTGCGCCAGTCGTCGACGGTTCCGGTCAGCGTGAGCGATGGGATACCGCAGACGCAGACCATCCAATACGAGTAGTACGGCGAGTAGGCGTCCAGCAGCACCACCCGCCCGGCGATCCGCTCGATCTCCGAACTGGTCGTGAAATCGCATTCGAACAGGTCGGCGTGGTCGATCTCGGCCGCAAGCAGTTTGCTCCACGACTCCACCAGGGTTCGCCAGGAATCGGCGGTGTCCGGCAGACCGCTGTCGATGACAACCTCGAGCCGTTTACGCCCGGCATGACGGACCAGCAGCGGCCGCAGTTCCTCCGCGTGCAGCCGAATATGCTGCGCGATCCCCTGCGCGATGGTCAGCCACACCGCATCCGGGGACAGCACCAGGGGCCGATGGTCGGCGAAGGCCCGGCCGACCGCGCCGAGCAGCGGATGCACCCCGTTCGGTTCGACCATCGGCTGCTCCGGGTCGCCGCCGAGCACCAGCGCTTCGGGGAACAACTCCCGCAGCGGCCGGGTCGGCAGGGCCTCGGCGGCGGGGGTCACGTCATCGACCGGGAATGTCTGCACGGCGTGATGCTAGTTCGAGACAGTCACCGCGCCAACCGATTTCACGGTGGCGGATTCGATCGCGCGGTACCGGGTAGTTCCCGAGTACAGACCTCTACGAAGGATCGAAAAATGAGTGGTGGCAACAAGTTCAAGAATAAGATCGACAAGTTGACCGGGCGCGCACGGCAGCTCGCCGGTGACGCCCTGGGCGATCGCCGCATGTCCGGGCGGGGACGCCGCGAGCAGATACAGGCCGATCTCCGTGATGCCGGGGAGAAGGTCAAGGATGCGGTGCGCTCCGGTCGCGGACGACGTGGGCGGCGCAGCCGCACCCAGACCCAATGGTGAATTAGGCTGGCGAGGTGGCCGAGCCGACGACTCCCGAAGAGCGGGACGGATCCCGCTTCGAACTGGGCACCGACGGCCCACTGGTGATAGCCGTGGGTGTGGACGGGTCCGAATCCTCCTGGCGCGCCGCCGCCTACGCCGCCGGACTCGCGCGCCGTCAGCACGCGCTGCTTGCGGTCATCTATGTGCAACCGTGGATGACCATGGTCGCGGGCATGGGCACCGACGTCCAATCCATCACCGCGGATATCGCCGATCAGCTCGTCACCGAGATCCGCGAATCCATCGAGCGCGTCAAGGACATCTACACCATCCGGTGGAAATTCCTCACCCGCCGCGGTGACGCCTTCACCGAATTGTCCAAGGCCGCAGACGAACTCGGCGCGGATGCGGTCGTGGTCGGCGCTTCCCAGTCGGCCGGTCACCGACTGATCGGCTCGGTGGCGATGCGGCTGGTGAAATCCGGCCGCTGGCCCGTCACCGTCGTCCCGTAGCGAGTCGCGCGGGTGCGGCGCGACTCCGGCTATGCGACCAGCGCCAGGCCGCGGTATGCGGTCCGCTCGGTCCCGGCGGCCCTGGTCATCAGGCGGGCGATCGCGGCCGAGACGAGTTCGGGCTGTTCGAGGATCACCGAGTGACCCGCCCCCTCGACCAGCGCCAGATCGGCGTAGTCGACGGCGGCGGCCATGGCGATCGAATGCGACGGCGGGGTCATCAGGTCGGCGGAGCCGCACAGAATCAGGGTCGGGATGTGCGATAGCGCCGGGAGCGCGTCGGTGCGATCGTAGTCGAGGAACGCGCTCAGGAACGCGGCCATGGCCACGATCGAAGTCTGGTTGTGCATGGCGTTCACCAGGCTGCGGATGCGCGGGCTGACCTTGCGATCACCGAACTCCGCCATCGTGATGAGCGGCGCGAAAACCTTGCACGCCAACGCCTTCGCATGCCGCGTCAGACCCGGAGCCCAACGGACCGCGGCCTGGAAGGTCGCGACCACCGGATGCCGGATCAACCGGCCGAACCCCGCCTCCGCGATCCCGCTCGCTCCCGTGGCGATGAGCGCGACCCCGGCGATGCGGTTCCCGATCTCCTGCGGCCGCTGACTGACATAGGTCAGCACGGTCATCCCACCCATGGAATGACCGACCAGCACCACCGGCCCGGCGGGCGCGACGGCATCGATAACCGCACCCAGATCGTGCCCGAGCTGCGCGAGCGTATAACTGTGCCGAGGCGCGTTGCCCGAATCCCCGTGCCCGCGATGGTCGTAGCAGACCACCCGAGCCCCCGGATACTCCCGCACCAGCTCATCCCGCACCTCGCTCCAGGACTCGGCGCGCATGCAGTGCCCATGCAGAAACACAACGGTGACCTCGGCCGCCCGCGGCCCATACTCCCGAACCGCCAGCGCCACCCCATCCGCGGTGATGACCGTGACCCGGCGCTCGGCCGAACTGCCAATCGCTTTCAGTCCCGACATCGATCTCTCCGCTTCCTCGGTGGTCCCCCAACTCTCCACCGACAACACCCCCGAAAGCAGAGCCCCGAGAGCTGCCCCCACTCCCCCGAGGTGGACGAGATCAACACCCAGGGTGGTGCCGCGCGTCAGCCGTCCGGATCGGTGATCGGACCCGCCTGCGCCGACTCGGACCGTTTCGGGGCGGCCGGGACCCAGCCGCGCAGGGGCTGCACCACTGTCCCGTAGAAGGCGTCGGTCGCCGAGGTCACGCTGGTGATGAAGCTCGCCGCCGTACCGGATCGCCGGTTCCCCATCGCGAAGACCTGCTCCAGGGTGAAGGACACGATCGCACCCGCACGGTCCGCCGTCAGCGCCTTCGGATTCGTCCGCAAGGTTTCGAGCAGCTCACACGCCTCGTTGCCGGGTTCGGAGAACACCGCCTCGACCTGAACGCTGCCTGGCGCTCCTTGAAGCTGTTTGAGCAGCCAGGACAGTCGGCGAGCCGAGGTGCCCTCATCGGGGGCGTCGAGCGTGGTGCGACAGCGCACCCTATTGGTTCGCAGGTCCGCCACCACCAGTAGATCACCCGCGGTATCCGGAATCTGCAGCACGGCCTCGAAGATCCCCTCGGCCGCCAGCCGTTCGGCGACAGCCGCCTTGCGGGCCGCCGGATCGGACCGGAATCGCCGGGGCAGTACATGTTTCACGGTCGCTCCGAGCTCGGCCGTCAGCCGCAGCGCGAGGTGCCGGGACAGGGATACCCAGGTTTCGGCGACCGCCAGGGCTTTCTGATCGCCGGCCCGCAAGGTCCCCGCGGCGACCGCGTCTCGGACCGCGACCCAGTGCCTACCCATATCGACGAATTCCGTTGCACCGGAGCGGGGATGATCGAGATAGCGGAGGAACTCACCCAACAGCCAGACCTGCAGATCGTCCTCGATACCGCCGTGCGACAACAGCATTCGCGCCTCGTGCGCCACTTCCGCCCACGACAGATGACGCAGCGCGACCTTGGCCAGCTTGCGGCGGTCGACCTCGACGGGAAGCTCTCCCGGACCGGCCGGAATATCATTCGACAGGCTCACCACGACGTCGTACTTCTTCTTACGCGCCACATCGAGGTAGCTCTCCAGCTGATCGCGTTTGAGCTTGCCATTACCGGTCTTGACCTCGAGCAATCCCGTCCACACCCGACTGCCGCGCACCACCTTGAGCACCGCGTCCGGAATCACCACCGCGTCACCACGCTCGTACTGCACCTCGATATAGCCCTCGAAAGCGCCGGCGGGCGCGCCCATGCGCGTGCAGAGCGCCCGCGCGAAGGGCCGCACGGCCTGCATGGTGGCGATCAGCGCCGAGGTGGCGCGCCGCTCCTGTTCCTCACCGGCACCGACTCCGATCACGGAGAAGAGCCGGGCCGGTTGCCAGGTATCGCTCTCGGCGAGTTTGAATTCGATCGGCTTGGTCTTCCTCGCCACCTGTTTGGTGGTACGGACACCCCGCGCCGATCGCGCGGGACGGGCCGGCGACGGGTCGGGCGCGGCCACCTCCGGCGCGGCCTCGACAGCGGAACTCTTCTGCATCGCAACCGATTCCGGCTCGCTCAGCTGTTCCGGCACCGCATCGCCTTCGGCGTCGTCATCGATGGTGACACCGAAATCCGTTGCCAGACCTGCCAACCCGGAGTCCCACCCCTGACCGACCGCACGCACCTTCCACACCCCCGCGCGCCGGTACACCTCCCCGAAGAGCACGGCCGATTCCGTCGTAGCATCGGCGGTCACGTACTCGGCCAGGGACTGCCCGGCCCCATCCACGACACAGAACGCGACCTTGCCCAACTGACCGAATGTTCCGGTTCCGACACTCCCCGCGAGGGCGACCACGTGCACTTCGGCCGGAACGGCCGCCAGATCGATGGTGATACGCGTCTGCGCACCCTCCTCGGTCGCGCTCGTGCCCAGGAATCGCACCGAGCCATCGGTCGACTCGGGCTGGTTGTAGAACACGAAATCACTGTCGGACAGCACCTTTCGGTCCTCACCGAGCAGTAGTGCGGACGCGTCGACCGCCACCTCGGCCTCCGCCCAGCCGATCACGATATCGACACGCACGACATCATCGGACAGTGCGAGATTCTGGCCCTTGGACAGTATCGGAGACGTCAAAGCCTCCCCCTTCCTGATTCGGCACGCATTCAGCGGAGACGCCGCTGAGAATTCGGCGCTGACGTCTCCGCTGTTACACACAACCGCGTGTCACCGCGAATGTCGGGCGAATGCCAATTACGTACCGGTTGGAATGTCCAAAGTCGCTGCCGGACAATGCATATTCCGAAGTATTCCCCAGGCTCAATTTCGCCTTCAGCAAAGTCCGAGATTGCCCTTTCACGTCGTTCGTATGCACTCCCCCACGGCCGAGTTCCCGGACCCGTGAGTGCGGGACCGGGAACTCGGCTTCACGGGGTCAGTGGTTGGTGTTGGGGCTGCTGGAGCCCGAGCCGAGGCGGTTCAGGCCGTCGATGGTGGTGGCGGAGCCGCTCAGGAGTTGGTTCAGGCCGCCGATGATGTCGGCGGAGCCGGTGGCGGTGCCCGAGCCGGTGCCAGCGGGGGCTGCGGAAGCCGTTGTGGTTGCGGCGATTACCGGGAGGGTGGTGAGGGCCGCGATGGCGAGGGATTTGGTGAGGAGGGTGCGAGCGGACATGATTTGCCTTCTTTCGGGGTCGAGAAGTGTTGGTGTGTAGCGGTTTCGAGATGGCGGCAGGGTGTCAGCCTGCTGATCCGGTGCCGGGCCAGGGGATTCCGAAGGATCCGGTGGATGGTCCGGGGGTGGCGGTGACCATCGACTTTCCGTCGATGTCGGCGGCGGGTTTGACGCCGAGCAGCGTCAGGACCGTGGGGGTGATGTCGACGATGGAGTAGGTGGTGTTGGTGGTGCCTGCGGCGAAGGATGGGCCGCGGGCTATGACGAAATTGGCTGTCTCGTCGGCGGATTGGCCGCCGTGGCCGCCTTCCGGCTTATTGCCGTTGCCGGTCGTGACGAGGATGTTCCACTTCTCGTTCGGGTGGGCCTTGGCGCGGGCGTCGATGGCGGCCACGATCTTGCCCACCCCGATATCGGCCTTGGTGATGGCGTCCAGGTAGCCGGGTTTGGCCGAACCTCGATGACCCGCGCTGTCCACCGTGTCGAAATCGACGAAGAGGAAATCGGGGGCGTCATCGGTGATGGCGGTGGCGGATAAATCCGCGGTACCGCTGTCCGCTTCGTTGGGGCCGGAGGTAATGGTGTTCACATCGACGCCCGGGGTGCCCGACGCGGCGGCGTCGGCCAGGGCCGACCAGGTGACGATAGACCGGGTGCGCAACTGCGGTTTGGCCTTCTCCAGCTGGGTGAAGACCGTCGGGTAGGTGGCGAACGCGTCGCCGCCGTAGCCGGTGATGTGGTGTTTGGTATCCCATACACCGGTCAGCCCGGTCGCCCAGATCGGTATCGAGGTGGTGGCGTGCGGGGCGATCGAGGTCTGGGCCAGGACACCCTGGGCGGCGAGCCCGAGCAGATTGGGGGCCTTGGCCTCCTGGATCCGGCTGTAGAGGGCGCCGTCGAAAGCGAGGACGACGACCTTGTTGACGGTCGGATCCGCCTGCGCCGCAGGCATATCGATCAGACCGGCGACCAAGGGGACCGCGATGCAGGCGGCCAGGGCCGCGAGCGAGGTGCGCGCGGGGCGCTGTGGTTTCATGGAAGAGTCTTTCGCGAGTGGATCTTTCGATCACGGTGGAAGCAACCGGAGGCCGGCCCGATCCGCGTGGAGGTGGGCAGGGCCGGCATCCGGGTCAGCTGCCGGTGCCCGGCAGATCGAAACCGAACGAACCGGTGCTGGGCGTCGAACCACCGGCGTTGATCACCGACTTACCGTCGAAATCGGTGCTGCCCTTGACGCCGAGCAGAGCCAGGACGGTCGGGGCGACATCGACGAGGGAGTTCGTCGTATTGGTGGACCCGGCCTTGAAGGACGGGCCGCGCGCGATCAGGAAATTGGCTGTCTCATCGGCTGATTGACCGCCGTGGCCGCCGGACGGGCGATGGCCGTGGTCGGCGGTGACGAGAATGTTCCACTTCTCGTTGGGATGCGCCTTGGCGCGGGCATCGACCGCGGCCACGATCTTGCCGACCTCGGCATCGACCCGCTTGACGGCGTCGAGGTATTCGGCCGACGAGCCGCCGTGGCCGTGGCCCGCCTCATCTACCTGATCGAGATGCGTGAACAGGAAGTCCGGCGCGTCATTGGTGACCGCGGTGGCGCTGGAATCGGCTGTGGCGGCATCGATCTTGGCTTCGGTCGGGTCATCGGCCGGAGCCGGGGTCGCGACATTCACGTCGGCGTGCGGATCACCCGAGCCAGCCATGGTGGCGATGGTGCCCCAGGAGGCGAAGGATTCGGTCTTCAACGCCGGATTGGCCTTCTCCAGCTGGGTGAACGCGGTCGGGTACTTGACGAACGGGGCCGTGGTGACGTTGTTGTCGTAGATGCCGTGCTTGGTGTCCCATACACCTGTCAGCACGGTGGCCCAGGAAGGGCCGGAGATGGTGGTGTGCGGTGCGATCGAAGTTTGCCCGAGAGTGCCCTCACCGGCCAGTTTCAGCAGATTCGGCGCCTTGGCCTCCTGCACCTTCTTGTACATCGTGCCGTCGAGTCCGATGACGACCACCTTGTTGACGGTGGCGTCGGCGGTCGCAGGCGCGGCCCCGATCACCCCCGCCAAGACCGGCAATGCGGCAAAGATAGTGATGGCCAAGGGATTCAGGATATTTCCGTTTGGGTATTTCATGGTCTAGACCGTGCCGCACGACCCCGCCATTGGTCCAGACCTTAGCGGCAGTATTCACCGACGGTTCATCGGATGATCCGGATCCATTGCACCGCAAGGCAATAGCTGTTGAGTTGCCAGATCGGCGAACGGGAGAGAATAGGAAGCGGAAATCGTCCGAGACAGCCCCGCCACCTCCGCGTTCAATCGCCGTTGAATCGCCTTTGAACCGGATGCGGACCCGATGACCACGGCGGGCCCGCATCCGATACAAGTTCTCGCCACAGCGTTTCGACGCGATCCAGGCACAGCAGCGCCCCACGCGGTTGAGCGATCGCGTACGCCTCGATGAGCACGGTGCGCACCTGCCCCCGCTGACCCGCCGTCGCGTGCGCCCGCGCGAGATCCAGCAGCGTGCTCAACAGTTCGGTGACGGCCTCGCCGCGCCGCAGATGCCACACAGCCTCCTCCAGCACTCCAATGCGATCGGAATCAGCTGCGGTGCAGGCGATTCCACGCAAGGCGAGCCCGATGCCGCGATCCACCGCCCAGCGCCGCGCCAGCTCCAGCTCGGCGGCGGCCAATTCGGCCGCACGGCCGGTCTCACCGATCCTGGCCAATTCCCGCGCGGCCAGACTGCGCCACGGCAGGAAGCCGGGGTTCAGCAGCCCCCAATCCACCGCCCTGCGCCCGGTTTCCAGAAAGAACCCGGCCGCCTGCCGCGCCCGACCGCGCATGGACGCGATCACACCGCGCGCGGTATTCACCAGCAGCCATTCCAGCAGTTCGGGATTCACACTCGCCGCCGCGATCTCGACCCACTCCGCCGCCTCCTCGAACCGCCCCAATCCGAGCAGCGCGTACCCACGCCAGATCGAGAGCACGGCCGGATACCGCGCCACCCGCCCGTCGACGACCCGGGCGGGCAATGCGCACTCCTCCAGCGCCTGCGCGAATTCCGCTCGACGACAATGAATCTCGGCCCGCATGGCGGCCCGGTAGATATCGATCGCACCGAAGAAGCGGTCATCGCGCTGATCGGTCAGCTGCCACGCCATCGTCAGATCATCGGCCCACAGCGCCAATTGACCGAGCATGCCGAACATTTCCCGAGGGGCCGGGGCACCGCTGCCGCGCAAGGCCGCCGCGAATCGATCCAGCGCCGTCCGGCCCGAACACCCCACACCGAACGCGTCATCGAAGACCAGCACCGCCCGGCTGATCGGATCGTCCGCGCCACAGCGCAATTCGGCGAGATAGGCCGCCCAGGTCTCCGGTCGCATACCCGCGATCACCCACCGGTTGGCGTGTATCGCGCGCGCCGCCACCGGATCCCGCTCCCGCGTCTCGGCCAGCACCTCATCCAGCAGCGCGGCCGCCGCCGCGGACTGGCGCTGCGTGGCCATACTCCACAGCAGCGGAACCAGCGCGGTGGGCGATGCCCGCGCCGCCCGCTGCGCCGCCAGCGCCTGCTCCAGATAGTGCCGCGCCGCAGCCGGATTCGTGAACTGTTCGAGAGCGCCCAGCCGGACCAGCACATCCGCGCGAGTCTCCGGTCCCGCTATCCGCAGCGCCGATTCGAGATGCCGCATCGCCTCATCGACGGCACGCGCGTGCACGCATTCCTGCGCCGCCTCGACCAGCAGCGAGGTCCATTCGGCATACCGGTCACCGCGCAGGTCGTGCAGATACGCGGCGATCTCACGCACCGGACGCCCGACCGCCCGGGCGTGCCAAGCCGCCGCCAGATGGATCGCCGAATCGTCGACGACCGGTCGCAACTGCCGAACCGTATTGCCTATCAAGGGATGCCGGAAGACCGGAGGCTCGATCGAGCTCAATACGTGTGCGGTGGCGAGCAATTCGCAGCGATAGCGGGTCTCGCTGACCGATTCGCCGACCACCGCCGCTATGACGGGCAGTTCGGCCCGGCCCTCGGGCAATGCGTTCATCACCCGGTAGGTGTCGAGCAATTCCGCTGTGGCACTGCCCAATTGATGCCGCATGGCAAGCGTGTACGCCCCCTCGGGCAGCCGCCGCGGCAGTCGGCTCACCTCGGGCAGCGATCCGATATCGGCGATCAAACCCACCAGCAGATCCGGGATACCCGCCGTGGCCCGCGCGATATCGTCGATCAGCTCCGGTGTCGCGACCGCCCCGAGACGACGCCGGGCCAATTCCGCGATGGCGGCATCACCGAGCGCGCCCACCCGCACGACCGGCTGGGCCGCGCGCTCCAGCACGGCCTGACGAGCACCGAGCACGGGATCCCACTGCTGATCCTCCACGGCGACGACCACCAGCACCCGCAGGGTCCGCAGCTGCGGTGCGAGCGCGGCCAGCACCCGGATCGACCGGTCATCGGCGCGACTGATGTCATCGATCAGTACCAGCAGCAGCCCATCCGCCGAAGCCGACGCGAACCCGCGCAGCAATTCGTGCCGCAGCTCCGGATCGATGCAGGCCCGCAATCCCGGTGCGGTAGGTTCCAGCGCTCCGGCAATCGACGCCAGCAAGCCCGATTCGCCTGTCTCGTAACCCTTTCCCGCATCCACCCAGAGCGTGCGAGCCGCCGGTACACGCGTCCCCAACGCCCGCAACATCGCGGACGTGCCGAACCCCCGATACCCCACCACGACCGCGAACCCGCCGCTGCCCGCCGCCGCGCGCTCGGCGGGTGCGATGAACCGCGCGAGTTCGGCGTCCCGTCCGATGATCGACCCGCAATCACCATCGGCGGGCGACTGGTCCCCGGTATCGGGCACGACAGCCGGAACCGAGGGCGCGTTCACCGCCCGCCCCGACAGAATGCCGCTGTGCAGTGCGCGCAGTTCCGGCCCGGGTTCGACGCCGAGTCGATCGATCAGCAGCCGCCGCGTCGCCGTGTAGACCTCGAGCGCCTCCGAGCGCCGCCCCTGCGCGTGCAACGCGCGCATCAGCAGTACAGGAGGCCGTTCCCGCAGCGGCTGCTCGGAAATGAGCACGCGCAGTCCATCGATCGCCTGTTCGGAGCGCTGCGCCCGAATCGTCGCATCGAGGTAATCCTCGACTGCCGAGAGCCTGCGTTCGATCAGCAGCGCGCGCTGGGCGGCGGCGAACGGTCCCGGAATCCCGGGCAGCGCATCACCCGGGAAGATACGCAGGGCGCGTTCGTACCGCCGCTGTGCTACATCCCATTCCGCGCGGTCACGGGCATTTTCAGCCTCGGACAGCAGCTGTTCGAAGACCCCGAGATCGAGTTGCTCATCGGTGATCAGCAATTGATAGCCGCCGTGCCCGGACAGCAGTACGGTCGCGGGCGCCCGCGGCGAACGCGCGGGTTCCAGCACCCGCCGCAGCGCCGAGATATGAGTCTGCACCACGCGGACACCACGAACGGGCTGCTCGGATTCGTAGAGCGCGGCCACCAGACTCGCGATCGGAACCCACTGTCGCCGACGAATAGCCAATGCGCCGAGCACCGCTCGTCGCTGCGGTGGGCCGAGATCGAGCGCCCGACCATCCGATTGTGCTCCGACCCCGTTCAACAGGGTGAATCGCAGCGCGGAATGATCAGCGTCGATATCACCCATCCCGAACCACCGATCTCCCCAGCTTCGCCCGAATGTTGCCGAGCGTAGTCGCTGTTACAGACGGCACGGACCGGTCGGTACGGGCCGAATCGAACGCAGCGCATCACCACCGAGCTGACCCAGCGCCCGGCGCACATCCATCGCATAGCCGATATCGCGCCCGGCTCTATCGGCGGCGAATACGATTCCCAGCACCCGGCCCTGCGAATCCACCAGCGGCCCACCGGAATCGCCCTCCCGGACCGCACCGGACACCTGATAGATCCAGCGCGGGGCGACCGCCACGTGATAGACATCCGGCACCTGCCGCACCGTGCGAGCCAGTACCCGCCCGGCCGCCGCGGTGTAGGAACCACCGCCCGGATAGCCGAGCACCATCACGCTCGCCCCGGGATCGGCCGGACCGGCCGCGACCACCACCGGCGGCGCGCTCAGCCCGGGCACCTCCACCACCGCGAGATCATTCCCCGGATCGAAGGCCACCACGGTGCCCCGCAGCGCCCGCCCCGCCTCCCGGACCGATATCTCCGACATCCCCGCGACCACGTGCGCATTGGTCAGCACTCGTTCGGGCGCGATGACGAAACCCGTTCCGGTCAGCCGCCCGCAGCCCTCCGCCGTGCCCGAGACACGCAGCACACTGCGTTGCGCCGCGGCCGCCGCCGGACCGGACAGGATCGCCGCGTCCGGTGCGAGAGCCCGCTCCGCCGGTGGTGTCGACCATTCGTCGTCTTGCACCGGACCCAATTCCCGCAACGGACTGGCGAAGGTGCGGGACATATTCACCAGCCAGTACGGCGCAACCGTGTCCATTGCCCGAACGGTCTGCGAATCATCCAGCACCGCAACGATATTCGCACCGGCAGTGACCGCAACCGCGGTCGCGAGCAGCCACACCGCGACCGGAACCGCCAGCGCCTGACAGCAACCACCGGCGATGGCGTCGATCCGCTGGAAGCGCCGGGCCCGGTCGACCCGCAGCACCCGCCGCGCCAGCCACTCGCCCCCGAATTGCCCGCCCACCACCGCGGCGACGATCGCGGTCACCATGAGCACCCAGCCGACCGGACCCAATGGCAGGTACGGCCGCACCGCATCGATGAGCTGCGCGCCGAACCACACCCCGCCGAGCACGCCGGTGAATCCCAGCAGCGCGGTGATCACACCCCGGCGATATCCCTGTAGCGCGGCGAACAGCATCGCCGCCAACACCATCAGGTCCAGCACATTCGACTGCGTCAACGTGATCTCCGGGGGCGAGGGTGGAATCGACGGGGTGTGGACAGCCGTGAACCCGGCTCCGATGGGCGAGGGGGCCACCGGAGCCGGGTTCGTGCGGGAGTCGCTCCTCCTGGTGTTTGTCGGCGAATATCACTGTGCCGCAATAGAATCTGCGGGTTCGTCAGCGGCACCGAAACGAGCGTATCGGCGTGATTTCGACATGACAACGCCGCCCGAGCGGTGCGTTCAATGCCCGTTGAACGGATTTTGAACGAATCGCCCGACTCGCGATACCGCTATCGTCCGTCAGACGATTTTGGCGCCGAGCACCTGATAGCTGCCCGCGTGATAGCCGCCCACGATGCAGCCGGTGACCGAGGCGGGGCTGACCTCCGGCGGTCCGGTCACCACATCCAGGGTGCGGCCCGAGCCGAGGCCGCCGACGATCTTGAGGTGATTGGTCGCCTGCTGGCCAAGCGTCCATTCCCAGGTGCCGATGACATGACTGTTCTGGCCGTTATCCCAAATGACGAGCAGATCGGCGCGCCCGCCGCGACTGCCGTAGCAGGTGGCGGCCGGTTCGAAGGTGGTGCCGATAATGGTGCCGACGCTGATATCGGTGGGAACGCCGTGGCAGGCCAGCAGATGGCCGCCGATATTGCTGCCCACCGGGGCCTGATTGCTGCCGGTGAAGCCCGGGCCGTTCGCCTGCCACTCGATCGCGCCGGCGCTGCAGCCACCTTCGTCGAGTTGATCGGCCGAGGCGGTTCCGGCGGTGAGAGCGGCGGCGCTCGCGAACCCGGCCACCGCGCCCGCGAAGAGCGCACTACGGAATGTCGACATGTCCTGCACCTCTCTCGAGATCATCGTTGATCGAGCTGAAGCGGCAATACATCGTCGCGTTCGAGGTTAGGACAGCGAACCGGCGCGTCGGGACACAATCGGCCAAATCGGCTAAATCGCCCATAAGTGAGGAACGGTGGCAATTCACTTCGTTATTCGATGCTCGGCCCCGGGCCGCCGGACCGCGTTGCCAAGCTGTCGCGGAGCGCACCGCGACGGGTGATGCCGAGTTTGTGGAACACATGCTGAAGGTGGGTGGACACCGTCCGCGCGGACAGGAACAGTTCCTCACCGATCTGCTTGTTGGTCCGGCCCGCCGCCGCCAACTCGGCCACCGCCTGTTCGCGCGGGGTCAGCGCGGTCGCGCCCGGCGCGCCCGCCTCCCCCGCCGCCCGGAGCTCGGACTGCGCCCGCCGCAACCAGGGCACGGCCCCCAACTCGGTGAAAATCGTTGCGGCGGTGGAAAGGTGGTCCCGGGCGGCAGCCGTCGCACGGTCCCGGCGGAGCTGCTCACCGTAGAGCAGTTCGATGCGGGCGCGATCGAACACCCAGCGTTCGGTGCCCGGTACCGCGAGCGCCCGCTCGAACGCGATGCGAGACTCGGCCGGATGCGCGAGCGCCTGCGCGGCGCTGGTGATCATCGCGAGACGTGGTGAAAGATCCTCCAGCCCTGCCGCTTTCGCCGCATCGGCGTGTTCCCGCGCCGCCTCCGCCCGCCCGCTGCGCACCGCGGCCTCGGTCAGGTCCAGCACCAGCCACAGCGCGTGCGGCCGGTGCGGCAGGAACACCCCGGGCGGGTTGACGGTGGCCGCGTGCCGGAAGGCATCGGTGAACGCGGAATTCCCGAGCGCGTGCAGACAGCGGATATGCGAGGAGTAGTGCGCCAGAGTCAGCAGATTGCGCGGGGCCGCCCACATCAGCAATTGCTCACCGAGCCGCTCGACCGTCGCGTCGTCACCGCGTGCGGCGGCGACCAAGCCGCGCAACAGTTTTCCCGATCCGGCGGTGACCGGATAATCCAGCTCGTCACACAATCGCAGGCCCTCATCGGTCACCTCGATCAGGTGATCCCAAGCGCCGCTGAAGAAGTCGTCATTGCCGAGCAGGAGCAGCGCCTCGAGTGCCCGGGCGACCGCACCGCCGTCGTGGCCGTCGTCGATCACGCGCTGCAGCGGTTCACGGACCCGCCCGATCCGATCCAGATACGCCGCCGCGGTCGCGACCCGGACGATCCGCACCGGATCCGAGGTGAAGCGCAGATCATCAAGTGCCGCATCGAGTTCGGTCAGCACCTTCGCGCCGGTGTGCACCGGATCGACGAACGGACCGGCGAGCAGGGCCAGGGTGTCCGAGGGTTCCGGCAGCACCCGATCCAGGGCCGCCCGGATTTCGGGCCACATATCGTCACGGCCACTGTAGAACCCGATATAGAGCAGCGAATGCAACGCTTCGGAGACGACTTCGGGATCACCGCCACCGGAATCGGCGTCATTTCGCAAGGCGGCCAGCAGCATTCGGCTCGCGGTCGCGATATCGCCCTCGGTATTGAGCAATTGGTAGGCCGCGGCCAGCGCCACCGCCAGCGACCGGCCACCCGTCGCGGACTCCGGGGCGGTACGCAGTAATCGGGCGGTATCGGACACCTCCCCGGTCAGCAGCGAACCCAGATACGCCGCGCGCGCGGTGCGGCGCACCCGATCGGCCTCGGCGGGACTGAGTTCCGCGGCGCGCAGCATGGTCGCGGTCGCGCGCACGCTGTCCCCCGCGTGCAGCATGCGCCGCGACACGCTTTCGAGCAGTCCGGCCAGTTCCTCATCGGGACCGGCGGCGGCCTGACCCAGATGCCAGGCGCGACGCGACGGTGCGTCCGCGAAAATATCGGCGAGCAGTCGATGCGCGTTCCGGCGTTCGGCTCCGGTCGACAACTCCACCACCGCCGAACGCAATAGCGGATGCCGGAATTCGAGCCGGCCGGTGCGCGGATCGGTGCGCACGATCCCGGCACGCTCGGCAGGTGCGAGCTCATCGCGCCCGTCCGGTGTCGCGAGACGAGCACCGAGCACCACCGCGTCCTCCGCGCCCGCCAGCACCGCGAACAACAGCATGCGCCGGGTACCGGCCGGGAGATATCGCAGCCGGTCCGCGAATACCTGCTGTAGTCGCCGGGTCAGCGGGAGCATCTCGGGTAGACGCGCACGACCGCCCTCGATCTCCAATGCGACGGGCAATTCCAGCAGTGCGAGCGGATTCCCGCGCGCATCGGCGCGCAGGCGGCCGCGCACCCCGGTGGGCAGCGCCGGGAACGCGGACCGCAACAGCTCCTCGGCGGTGCGATCGTCCAGCGGCCGGACATCGTGAACGCGAAAACCGCTGCGGGTGAACGCATCACCGGAATCGGTGCGCACCGCCGTCAACAGTCGGATATTCGTATCGGACAGCCGCCGCAGCGCGTAGATCAATGCCATGGCGCTGGACAGATCCAGCCACTGCACATCGTCGACGACCAGCAGCAGTGCCGCGTCCCCGGCACAGGCCCGTAGCAGGGCCAGGGTCGCCGCCCCCGCCAGCAACTGCCCCGGGACCGGACCCGCCGCCGACCCCATCACCACGCGCATCGCCTCCCGATGCGGTTCGGCGAGCGCGCCGACGCAGTCGATCGCGGGTTGCAGCAGCTGATTCAGAGCGCCGAACTGGGTATCGGCCTCGAATTCCAGCGCACCCGCCCGCAGCACCCGCACCCCGTGCCAGCCCGCCACCTCGATCGCGGCGTGCAGGAGCGCGGTCTTGCCGACTCCGGGTTCGCCGGTCAGCACCAGTACACCGTCCGCACCGCATTCGCCCGCAACGAAGCGGGTGAGCAGGTCGATGTCGGCCTCGCGCCCGAACAGCACCGGTATCACACTCCGAAGTCCGCACCAGTCCCGCCATGAGGTGATGTATTCGGAGAGTTTAGGTCAATCGCACAGTGCGGAAAGAACATTCGCCGCGCCGGGTCGCGGGCTAGCCGCGCGGCAGAACGACACCGAGCGGGTTCAGGACCAATTGCGCGCGCGTGGCCTGGACGGTGACCTCGTAGATGTCACTGCCGTTCAGACGGGTGTCGATGAAGCGGCGCAGCTCCGCGTTGTCGGGGTGCCCGGGGTCGGCGGGACGCAGGTCGAGTGCGCCTTCCAGACCGCGCGGATTGTCGTCCAGGCCGGAACCTCGTGGCAGGAGGCGGAGTTCATCGGCCGTGTACAGGCCGATGTCATAGGCGCGACCGGTGGGCGAGGTGAGGGTGGCGGGGTGTTTCGTCTGCGCCCAATCGAAGTGGTCCAGGCGCAGGGTCCAGCCGTCGGGCAGTGCGCCCTGGAAGGCCAGATCGCTCGGCGCGACGAGGGTGTCGGCCGACCGGTCCCGGGGTGAGTTGGCGATCGGAATACCGCGCAGTTCCTGATCGGTCGGGGTGAAGTCCCAGGCGGGGGCGACCAGATCCTTGTGCCAGTAGCCGGTGCGGCCGTTATCTCGACCCTCGACGCGCAATTCCCGGTTCTCCATCGCGGGACCGCTGTCGTGAATGGACAGGCGGGCGGTGATCTCGCCCGGAATCTTGGGCTGTCGCAACCAGTCCTGCGCGGGCAGCGAGATCGCGGCGTATTGCGGGTCGACGCGTTCGAGCAATTGATTGGGGGCCGAGGGCTTCCGGCCCTGCGGCTGCCAGGTGTACCGCCCCGGAATGTGATTCGCGCCCGCCAGATCCAAATCGTATTTGCGCGTGTACATATCGCCGTACCGATTCATCACGAAGGTCACCGAACCCGAAGTGGTCAATGCCTCGGAAATGAAGCGGCCGTCCTCCGGTCCGCCGATCTCGTAACTCAGATCGGCGGGCAGCCAAGGATCCTGGTAGGTGATGCGCGCGCCGTCCTGCGAAAGCGCGACCAATTGCACCAGGCCCGCGGTCGTCGGATGGGTGTAGCCCTCGGCATCGGTGAAACTCGCCGACATGCGATGGCTGATCGCCCAGCGGCTCGACGCGATCGGACCACCGCCGGTGCCCGGAATCCGCTCACCCGGCCACAGCCAGATCGGCCCGCCGTAGGAATAGGTCCAATTCCACAGCAGCGGACCGGAAAGCAGATTGTCCATGGAGTAGATCCAGCCGTTCGCGTCCGCCGCGACCAGCATATTGTTGTTCACCGAGACCGCGACGATCCCGCCGTCGAGACAGCCGGGCGTCGGGATCCTGCGCCACGGCGAATTCGATTCGCGCGGGCGGGTGTACAGCGAACCATCGCGCAGCACCACATCGACGAAACTGTTGAATCCCTGGGTGTTATCGCGGAAGTCGACGCTCGGCGGGAACGAAAGATGTGCCGGGGCCGCGGGCAGATCGTCGAACTCCGATACTCCCCTGATGCTCGGCAGCGGCAGGAACAAACCCGGTAGCGGCGGCAGAATTTGCAGGGTGCCGATCGCGGGCACACATCCGAGCGGGCGGGAATCCGAATCCGCGGCGGCCACACCCGTGCCCGGTCCGATGACCGCCACGCATACCGCCGCGATGAGGGCCGATGTCCCTCGCGCACAACGCCCCGTCATGAAAATCAGTCGCCTCCGCTTCGCAATTCTTCGCCCGGCCGGGTTGAATCTCCGGCACTGTAACCCGCCGAAGTCGCCGCGTACGCGCACTCGCCGCACGCGTCTATCGAAATTCGCCCGAACGTATGATGTTCGAACGCAGTGACCAGAACCGCCGGAAAGGGGTGCGCGATGCCGGACAGCGATGCCGTCGAGATCCCGACCCGCACACTGGTGGAAAGCATGATCCGGCAGGACTCCACCATCGACGCCGGTGAGCTGTACGCCGTCGCGAACACCCTCGGCATGACCGATCAGCAGGTCCGGCTGTGCATCAAACGGCTCGTCGCCGAGGGGCAATTCACCCATGAGGGCCGGGGCCGCAAGGCCGTGCTGTACGCGACCGATCGCACCCGCGGCGCGCTCGAACCCGATATCGAATTCCTGCGCTATATGTACCGGCAGGATCGCGGTGTCGAGCCCTGGGACGGGCATTGGCGACTGGCGGCGTTCGGGATTCCCGAAACCGCACGGCAGGCGCGAGATGCCATGCGCGACACCATTGTCCGGCTCGGCGGCGCGCCCATTCAAGGCGGACTGTATGTGAGCGCCAATCCCTGGGAGGACCGGATCGCCGCCGCCGCGGCCGAACTCGGCGTCACCGAATATCTCACCCTGCTCAGCACGACCGATCTGCTGATCGGCGGCACCCGCACCCCGCGGGCGCTGGCCGAGAGGCTCTGGCCGCTGGATCGACTCGCCGCCGGGCATCGTCGCCTGCTCGAGGTCGCGCAGCGGGTGCTGCGCGCACTGCGGGCGGCCACACCGCCCACGCCGACCCAACGGCTCACGCTGCAAATCGAATTGGGGACCGAGTTCACCCGCGCCCTGGACCCCGATCCATTGCTGCCGCCGGAACTGCTGCCCCGGGGTTGGGTCGGCGCACAGGCGCGCGCGGCGGTCGCGGCCTGCTGGGCGGAGCTGGCGCGCACCGAAACACCCAATGCCACAAGGGTTTTCCAGTGGTACTACGACGTCACCGCCGAGGTGCTGCGGGAACAGCCCGCTCGGGCGTCAACCCGGTAGCGACCGCGGCAGCCGGTACAGCGCTATCGCGCCCAGGACCGCCGAGATTACGGTCAGTGTGAACCACAGCCATCGCCAGGTCGGCGGTAGCGGGATCGATACCAGCGTCACGATCGGATAGATTAGCGCGGCTCGGCGCAGGCGGCGCTCGTTCACCACCTGCCGCCGTATTCGCACATCGGTGCGCATGCGCGATCGCGCGTACCCGACGCGTCCCACGAGCACGCTCCAGGTGTGCAGTGTGATCACGCAGGAAGCCAGCAGGAATGCCAGGCCCAGCAGCTGAGTCCACTCCGGCGGGTGCGCCACGCCCGGATGCGTGAACGGGAGCGTGATCAACGCCAGCAGCTGCGAGGCGGCCGCTTCCAGTGCGCGCTGCCGTGTCATCGGATCCAGTCGTCGCAGGTCGGCCCACTGAACATTCGATGCTCCTGGCAGAAATCGCTTCACGCGATCTATCATCTCATAAACGATCGTCTGTGAAATGATAGGAACTGTGATGAAGGTACTGGCGCTGGGCGGTCCGGGCGCGATGGGAGCCGTCGCGGTGCGCACCGCCGCGCGACTCCCCGGCATCGCGGAGATCGTCGTGGCGGATCGCGATCTCGATGCGGCGCTGCGACTTACCGCGGAGCTGCGCGCGGGAAGCTGCGCGGTCCGCGCACAACGGGTCGACGTGACCGACTCGGCCGTTCTGCACGACGCGTTGCGGGACGCGGACGTCGTGCTCAATACCGTCGGGCCCTACTACCGATTCGGACTGCCCGTACTGCGTGCCGCCATCGCCACCGGTACGCACTACCTCGACCTGTGCGATGACTGGGAACCCACGTTGCGAATGCTCGAACTCGACTCCGCCGCAAGGGAAGCCGGGGTCTGCGCCGTGATCGGGATGGGCGCGAGTCCGGGGGTGAGCAATCTGCTCGCGATGGCCGCCGCGGGCGCACTCGATACCGTCGAGGACGTCTACACCGCCTGGCCGGTCAATGTGCCGCGCGGCAGCACCGAGGAGCTGTCACCGGAGGACGGCGCGCATCCGCCCGCCGCGCTCATGCACTGGATGGAGCAGATCAGCGGCACCATTACCGTTGTCCGCCACGGCCGTACGATTCGTGAGTCGCCCTTGCGTCCGATCTCCTTGGAACTGCCCGGCGATCGGCGCGGCACCGGTTACACCGTCGGCCATCCCGAACCCGTGACGCTGCACCGCACACTGCGGCCCACCGGCGAGGCCGCCACCCTGATGATCGTCACCCCGGGTACCGCGGCATTTCTGGACGTCCTGCGCCGCGATATCGACCGCGGCGAACTGACCAATGAGACCGCCTCGGCACAGCTGCTGAAACCCGGTCTACTGCGCGGTATCCGGTCGCTCATCGCCGCCGGTCGATTCCACTCTCCCGGTACCCTGCCGCCGTTCTTCGCCGCGGCTCGCGGACGCAGGGACGACCGGCCGCACACCACCCTGGCGTATCTCGCGGACGATTCCGGAACCGGCACACCACTGTTCATCGACGATATGAGCCGCGCGACGGGAATCCCATTGGCATTGGCTCTATCCCAGCTCGTCGACGGCAGCGCCCGCCGGCCCGGCGTCCATCCCCCGGAGTCGGTGATGGACCCGGACCGATTCTTCCGCGACCTCCGCCCGCATCTCGGCCTGTCCGGTGACGGTCCCGCGGTCATTGTCGAGCACTTGACGGGATGCTGACCGGTAGCTAAACAGTGAGGTCCGGTCGGTATTTTCCATCCTGGTGAATCGTCAATCTGATCGGTCCGCCCCGAAACATGCTTTCCGGCAGGTACTCTCGTTGCAATGGGACATCGTGCACTGTTCTCGCTGGCATGCATCGTTCTGGCCGCCTCGTGCGCGATAGTCGCACCCGGCACCGCCACGGCGGATTCGGGGCTACCGCAGGTCGGCGGCAATTTCATGTGGGGTGTGTCCAGTTCCGGATTCCAGAGCGAAGGCTCTGCGCCGGACAGTAATTGGAGTCGATACGCCAACTCCGGGCGCGCGCAGGGCTATGGCAATTCGGTCGATTTCCTGCATCGTTACGGTGAGGATATTCAGCACGCGGCCGATCTCGGTGTCGGTGTCTACCGAGTTAGCGTGGAATGGGCTCGGGTGCAGCCAAATCCGGGCGAATGGGATTTTTCCTTCTATGACGCCATGATCGCGCGCATCCGCTCGGCCGGTATGCGGCCCATGATCACCCTGGACCACTGGGTGTTTCCGGGCTGGGCGGTCGATCGCGGCGGCTGGCGCAATCCCGGCATGGTCGACGATTGGCTGACCAATGCCCGCGCGGTGGTGGATCGGTACGCGGGGTCGGATCCGCTGTGGGTCACCTTCAACGAACCGCTCGCCTATGTCGGCCAGGAACAGCGCATCGGCGATATCGGCACGCTCGATGTCACCCCCATGATCGATCGCATGGTCGCCGCGCACCGCGCCATCTACGACCACATCCACGCGCGCCAGCCCGGTGCGATGGTCACCAGTAATCTCGCCGCCAACGATCTCGGTGCGGCGCAGGCCGATGCGTCCTTCATCGACCGGATCGCCGACAAGCTCGACTACATCGGCATCGACTACTACTACGGCGGATCGCTGTCCAAACCGCCGAATGTGGTCGCGAGCCTGCTGAATCAGCCCTCCGGTCTCATTCTCGAACCCGAGGGGATCTACTACACGCTGCGCCGATACGCCCAGAAGTTCCCTGGCCGCCCGCTCTACATCGTCGAGAACGGCATGCCCTCGGACAACGGCTCCGCCACCACCGACGGTATGACGCGCACCGACAATCTCCGCGACACCGTCTACTGGGTCCAGCGCGCCAAAGCCGACGGTATGAACGTCATCGGCTACAACTACTGGAGCATCACCGACAATTACGAATGGGGCAGCTACGCACCGCGTTTCGGGCTCTATACCGTCGACGTCACCACCGATCCGAGCCTGACCCGCCGTCCCACCGATGCGGTGAACGCCTACCGCGATATAGCCAATTCCGGTGGCGTTCCGAACGGCTATCTCCCCACCCGGGCTCCGGCGCTGTGCTCACTACAGGATCTCCCCTCGAGCTGCTTCGCCCCCGTCACAGTCCCGGGCCGCTGACCCGCGGCGGTTCGTAATCGCCGATCAGCGAACAGGATCCGCGGCTGAGAGCAGCGCTTGCGCTGTGCCGCACAGGGTTTCGATGGCCTCATCCCTGGTGAGGCCCGCGACGTCGACGAGCCAGATGAACGATTCGATGCCGGTGGCCGAGCGAATCGCTATGGCCAGACGGTGAATATCGACCTCCGGGCGCGAGTCTCGCAGCGGGGTCAGCGCATCCTCGATCCAGCCGATGGCCCGGCCGCGCCGCAGCGGGGAGGATTCGGCCGCACCGGGCTCCAGCGAAAGCCGCAGGGAGGCGCGTAATTCCGGCTCCCATTCCAGATTGATCCGGCCGCATTCGCGCATCACCAATTCGAGTCGGGTGCGGACATCGCCAGGGGCCGGATCTGGCAGCAGTGACGTCTGCTCGATCTCCGGTCGCACCGCCGCGAGCAGGGTTCGCTGATTCGGAAAGTACCGATAGGCCGTGGTCCGGGAGATATCCGCGGCTTGGGCGGCATCCTCGACGGTCGGGATGAGTCCCTGCGCCAGCAGCGCCCGGGTCGACGTGATCAACGCCGTGCGCGTGCGAGCCTTCTGCCCCCGGCGACCGGATTCCTCATATGGCACTGACATGCCCATCATGGTACTTTAGTCCCATATACTTTCCGGAGGCCGCTCATGAGCACCGATCCCGTCCTCGTCAGCCCGGAGTTGTACCGGGTCATCTTCGAAAATGACCGCGTCCGCGTCCTGGAATACCGCGATAAACCCGGCGATCGCACCCGCCCGCACGACCACCCCGACAGCGTGATGTACCCGCTGGCCTCCTTCCGCCGACGCATCACCTCGGGCGGACGCCAGGTCGAGGTCGAACTGACAGCGGGTCAGGTGCGCTGGGTCGGCGCACAGGAACACGAGGGCGAGAACATCGGCGATACCGACAGCCACGCCCTGTTCATCGAGCTCAAGGAGCCCGCACCGGCACCGGCCGCCCCCACCCTGGGCCCCAGCGCGCCGTAAGGCCCGAATACGCTTCGCGTCGCCGCTGATTCGTGTATCCCGGCGACACACGTAGGCTCTGGCTCATGCATGACTCAGTCACCGTCCAAATGTCGGCCGCACCGGAACCGATCTGGGATCTGATCAGCGATGTCACCAATGTGGGCCGGTTCAGCCCGGAGACGTTCGGGGCGGAGTGGATCGGGCGGGCGACGGGACCTGCTGTCGGAGCGAAGTTCCGGGGGCACGTGAATCGGAATGGGTGGGGGCTCAAGTACTCCACGGTGTGCCGGGTCATCGCGTGCGAACCGGGCCGTGAATTCGCCTTCACCGTGCTCGGTCCGGGCGGTATGGAAATCAATACCTGGCGCTACCAACTCGAACCGACGGACTCGGGCACCTCGGTCACCGAATCCTTCCAACTGCACAACTCGCCGCCGATCCGGCTGTACTGGCTGCTCGCGGGCTGGACGCGCGGCAAGACGAATGTCGAGGGGATGCGCGAAACCCTCGAACGCATCAAGGCCTACGTGGAAACCCCGCGCTGACAGCGACATCCGCCGCCCGAGGTCAGCAGGCGATCTCGAGCAGCCGCTGCCGAGCCGACCGCTCCCCCAACTCCGCCATGGCCCCGGGCGGATTCCCCGCCAGATCCCGCAGGCACATCCGCACAATCCACACCACCCACCGCCGCGAAAACCGATCGCCGAACTCCGAGAACAGCCGATCGACCATCGCCTCGACCAAATCCCGCTCACGCATCGGCCGCAACGGCCCCGCCACGTATCCATCGGTCATACCAAGAGCTTGATCGCCCGAACGACAGCGCGGGAGTGACCAAAGTCCCCCACCCGAGGGACTTCAGCCCGGACTACATCCCCGCCACATCGCCACCGCTGGGTATTCCTTCCCCGGGTTGATTCCTGAGACAGAACTATTCGGTGCGGGGGCTCTTTCGCTTACAGTTAGTTAGCAAGATGCTTGCAGTTGTTAGCACTGGCTTTGCTGTGAGCGGGACAGACAAAGGAGTCTGACGATGCCGGGTGCTCTGGCTGCGACTACGTCCATGGTGATCGATGATCGATTCACGGGGGTGGCGGCGAGGTTTTTCCGTATGTTCCGGCGGCGGGGGCAGGGCGGTGGGGCGCTGTCGGTTTACCTGCACGGGGAGCCGGTGGTGGATGTGTGGGCGGGGTGGGCCGCGCCGGATCGGCGGTGGCGGGGCGACACCATCGCACTGTCGTATTCGACCGGTAAGGGTGTCGCGGCGACCGTGGCCAATCGGTTGATCGAAAGTGGCGAACTGGCGTTGGATGCGCCGGTTGCGACCTATTGGCCGGAGTTCGCGGCGAATGGCAAGGGCTACATCACAATCCAGGACGTGCTCAGTCATCGGGCAGGATTGCAGCGGATTCGGGGACTGCTGCCGGACGCGCATGAGCTGCTCGATCACGATCGCGTCGCCGCGGCCATCGCCGCTTCCGCACCGGATCCCATGCGGCTGCGGGCCTCCGGCTATCACGCCATCACCTTCGGCACCCTGATCGCCGAAATCGCACAGCGCGCCACCGGGCGGGACTTCCGCGATGTGCTGCGCACCGAACTGGCGGAATCGCTGGGCGACAACGACTTCTGGTTCGGCGTGCCCGAACACCAACGCGATCGGGTCGCCACGCTGGGGCCGCGACTCGGCATCGCCCGCATTCCGATGGACACCCTCATCGCGCCCTTCGCGGCTGTGCGCCAGGTGCGTTCGGCACGCGGCGCGGTCTATGACGGCTGGGCCGATATGACCACGGGCCCGCTGCCGTACGACGCCATGATGCCGGGCTGGAACGGCACCTTCACCGCCCGCGCGCTCGGCAAGATGTACGGCGCGCTCGCCAATGACGGTCAGCTCGGGCATCGGCGGCTATTGAATCCGGAGACCGCCGCGGCCATCGCCCGGATGCCCGCCAACAGCCGCTACGACTATGTGCTCGGCGCCGCACCGCAATTCGCGCGCGGCTACCATCGCGCCATCGTCGGCACCAAGCTCACCCGCCGCGCCTTCGGCCACTTCGGCCTAGGCGGTTCCGGCGGAATCGCCATTCCCACGCTCGGGCTCTCGATCGGCTTCGTCACCAACCACCTCGGCAGCATCCCGACCTCGGTGGCCGATACCCGGCTCCCGTTCCTGGCGGCCTCGGCACAGCGCGCGGCAATGGCAGCGGCCGAAACCGCCCCGGTGGCGGATCGCTACGCGGAAGCCGGTTAGACACCGGCGAATCGGACCCGGGTGCGGTCGCGCTGCCCGCCCCGGCAAAAGCCGCGCCGCACAAAGGTTTTCGCTAGCTCACGTCGATCACATCGTCGGCGGGGCGGCGCGGGGTGAGTGGGAGGGGTGCCGCGCCCGCGGCCGCCCACCCCACTCGCACCATGGCCTGTGGGTACGCGGCGTCCTGGAGCACCTCGGTACGAATGGCGGCGGCCAGGTCCGGCATGGCGAGTGGCTCGGACTGCAAGCAACTCGACAGCGTGAGGCTGGAGGCCGTGAGCAACAGGGCGCTGGCGGCCTCACCCGCGCGCAGATGTGCGCGGCGGTCATCGGCCGGGGTGCAGATCACCAGCCATTCCGAACTGTCGGCCTCGGTGTCGACATCGCTGAGCTCCGGACTCGCGAACGTGCGCAGCATGATCTCGTCCGCGGTGCGCGCGGGCGGCGCGCTGGCGGCGGGGACGCCGTCCGGTGAGCCGTGCCTGCCGCTCCAGCGCGCCATCTCCGATCGATAGCGCGGGTCCAGCGCATGCCGGTCGGCGGCGCGATAACTGGCCTCCGCCAGGGCCCCGCGCAGTGATGCGGGCACCTGCCGCGCGGCGGCTCCGAAGTGCGGTGCGACCGCGGACATGCGGCGCAGATGCGACTGGGTGACCAGGCGCGGACCGAAGCGGCGGCGATCGGACTGCCGGTGCACAATCGCGGCGGCGAGCTCGATTTCGCCCTGTTCGGGCGGGTGCGGGGTGACCGTGACGGCGGCCAGATGATTCGGATCGGCCGCATCGGGCAGATACTTCACCTGGGAGCGCCAGCCCAGTACCGCGAGCGCCACACGCAGATGATGCAGTGCCGCACCGCAACTCATCACCAGACCGCGCGAGTCCGGATCGGCGGCGGGCAGGTGGCGTTCCGGATCGGCGAACAGATTGATGACATCGTCGTCGAGACGCCAGCGCCACGGCTGGGTGTTGTGAATCGACGGCGCTCGGGCGGCCATGCCGACGGCCGTCTCGAATGCCTGCGCCAAGGCGCTCCGGTCGATCATGCGCCCGTACCTTCGGACGCCACTACGCTCTGGTCGATCATGCGCCTTCACTTTCCGATATCGCCGGCGCGCATGGCGCCGGCGGGCCGCTCCAACGGGGACGCGGGCGGCGATCGTGACCTCCATGCTGCCCTATCGCCATGACCAGTTGCCCGCGGCCAGGACTCGCAGAGGGTGATTCAGCTCGCAAAATACCTTCGTGAACTGGGTATTTTAGAGTTTGGTTAGGATACCCTACATGACGAGAGTAACGCTGCGTTCGGTCCCGAAACGAGTGCCCGCGGTCGCGCTGGCGGTTCTGGCCGGTGCCGCGTTCGTGCCCGCGCTCCCGGCATCGGCGGTACCGTCCGTGCCCTCGATCGAACTGTTCGCCGCCGATGGCGTGACCCCGCTCGGCGATACCGTGCTGCACCCCGGCGACCGGATCACGGTCAAGGGCGCGGGCTTCGATCCGGCCGCCAATACCGACGGGCTGCCCGTGCCCGTTCCGCCCGGCGTCCCGCATGGGACGTTCATCACCTTCGGCGCGTTCGCCCCGGAGTGGCGGCCTTCGGCGGGCGCGCCGACCGCATCGCGCGCGGCAACCCGCTCGGCCGTGCAGTGGGTATTGAGCGAGCCCGCGCTGAACCAGGTGCCGCGCGTTCCCTTCGATCTCCAGCGGACCATTCGCAACCAGTGGGTGCCGCTGTCCGCGAACGGTGATTTCACCGCCGTGCTCGAAGTGTCGCAGCCGAGCAAGCTGCCCGCCGATGCCGTCTACGGCGTCTACACCTATGCCGCGGCCGAGGCTGTGAACGCCGGCCAGGAGCTGTCCGCCCCGGTGCGTTTCGATCCGGCACCCGGCCCGAACACACGCGTGGCCCCCAGCGCCGATCTGAGCTGGTCTCTCGCACCGGGATTCGCCGATACCGTGACCGGCACGCTGCAGGGATCGGTCACCGGCGCGGACGGTGCGGGCGTCCGCGATAAGGCGCTGACCTTCGCATTCGACGAGTCGGATATCGATCCGCGCACCGGACTGGGCACCGTGCGCTATCGCGGGGCGATCACCGCCTCGACCCGATTCCACCTCGGCGAGATCGCACTGGCGAATCCGTGGATCGAATTCACCAGCGGCGGAACGTGGCTCACCGCGGAAACCTCCACGTCGGACACCATCGGCACCGATTCACTGCATCGCATCCGGGTGGCCCGGCTCGATGCCCCGGCCACTCCGGGCCGCACCGAATGGCAGAACGTATCAGCCACTTTCGAACCGGTGCTCGCCCCGGCCTCGTTGCAGCTCTACGCGGGCCGCGCCGCCGCGCCCGTCAGCTTCCGCTACTGACACCCGTGCTTGTATGGGACGGTGACCCCCGACCGTGATTTGCCAGGAGAACGCCCGCCATCCGTAGTACCAGATAGCAAGCTGCTGCTGCGGTTTGCTCCGGGTGGCTGGCGCTGGGACGCCGGGCTCCGCACGGCATTGGCGTTCGGTCTGCCCGCAGCGCTGCTGGTGGCATGCGGTCGCGCGGACTGGGCGCTGTTCGTCTGCTTCGGCGCGTTCGCGGTGATGTACGGCGAGGGACGGGCGTATCGCGTTCGGTGGCAGGTGATTTCGATCGCGGGCGCGGCCCTGCTCGCCTGCGTCGGGCTGGGTATCGCGGTCGGTGCGACCACGCCGAGCACCGGCACGGCGGCCTGGTTGGTGGATGTGGCGGTGCTGCCGGTCCTGGCGGTGCTCGGGGTGTACCTGATCGATGCCGCCCGGTTGGGGCCGCCCGGGGTGATGTTCTTCCTGGTGGCCTGTTCGGGTGCGCTCGCGGCGACCCGTTCCGGGGTGGGAGCGGACGGGATCATGATCGCGACCGCGCTCGGCGTCGCGGGCGCGCTGCTGGTGTCGATGGCCGGGCGGCTGATCGCACCGCATCAGCCGGAACGGATCGCGGTGGCCCTGGCGGTGCGAGCGGTGGACGAGTACGCGGCCGCACGCGATCAGGGCACGGCGACCGCCGCCCAGCGGCATCGCGCGGCGGAAGCACTGTGGAATGCCTGGGGAACGGTCTACGACGCCGGCTGTCCGAGGACACCGAAGGCGCGACGCTGCAACTGCTTTCGGCGCATCGACGCTTGGGGACCACCGATCCGGAGGCGGACGCGCAGGGAATTCCCCTGGCCCGCCCCACAATCCGGTATCGACTGCTGCGCTCACTGAACTGGGACTCACACGCGACCGTCACCTCGGTACGCGTCGCCTGCGCCGTCGTTGTGGCGGGCATACTCGGCGGACTGAGCGGCTCGGACCACCCGCACTGGGCAATCCTGACCGCCCTCATCATCCTGCAGGCCGGACCGGATCGGGTACACGGCCGAGTCCGCGCGATCCACCGCCTGGTCGGCACAGCCGCCGGACTCGTGGTCTTCGCGGCCCTGATCCAGTTGTCCCCCAACGGTTTCGCTCTCGTCCTGGTGCTCGCCGTACTCCAATTCGGCGTAGAACTCTTCATCACCCGCAACTATTCGGTAGCCGCGATCTTCTTCACCCCGGTCGCCCTGCTGGCCGGCGGCGCGGGCGCGAACGGCCAGGCGGTGGGCGCGGTCATGCGAGATCGCCTGGTGGAGACCGCGATCGGTGTCATCATCGCCCTACTGGCCCTGCGCTTCGTCCTCCCCCGCGCCCACCGCCGCACCTTCACCTGGACCGAACATCGCGTCCGCACCGGCACCACCGTCCTGCGCGAACGCCTGCGCGAGGCTGCCGCCGACGCGCCCCCGATCCTGGAACTACGCCGCGACCTGCAATTCGACCTGATCGGCGCGATGCGCGCCGGAATAGACTCCACCCACAACGATCCGCACTGGGCCCAACAGGTCTGGCCTCCGCACGCCGAACTACTGCACGCGGGCTACGACCTGCTCGCCGCCTGCCGCGCGGTCCCGCCGGGCGCCAAGATGTAGTGCCCGCCCGGCGATCTCGTCGAGACTGTCCGCATCGGTGTTCTCGATGCGATGAATCGCCATTTCCGGGAACAGGATTCGTAGTTCGTCGAGGGTGCGCAGGTAGTTGGCGCGCAGTGCGGTCAGGTGGGCGGGGCTTTCGTGGGTTTCGATGGTGCCGCGGGCGGCGCAGCGGCGGGCGGCTTGATCGGGTGGGGTGTCCAGCCAGAGGATGGTGTCGGGGAGGGTGGTGCGGTAGGCGGTGGAGAAGCGTTCCAGTGCGGTGGCGGTGGGGTGGGACAGGATGGTGAGGATGTCGTCGAGGGTGGTCTCCAGGTCGGCACCGAGGTGGACGCGGGCGGATTCGGTTCGCTGCCAGGCTTTTACAGCCGGTGCCGAGCCCGGTTGCAGTTGGTCGGCGAGGGCCAACACATCGGCCAGGCGGGTTGGATCGCTGCGTTCGCTCTGGGCGATGCGGGCGTAGAGCGGGGCGTAGACGAGGGTTTCGATGAGTGGGTGGCGTTCGCACACCAGCACGTTCGGGTCGAAGGTGGTGCGGAAGAAGTCTTCGACCGGGCCGTAGAGGGTCATGCGGAGATACAGGGCGGCGGCCTTTACGGCCGGATAGCCGACGGTGTCGGCAGCATCGCTCACCGCTTTGAGCTGGCGGGACAGCTCGTGCAGCGGGCCGTTCGGCGTGTGGTGGAAGTCGGGACAGCTCAGGGCGATCCAGCGTTCATCGGGCGGGGCGAGGTGGCGCAGCCGGGTGATGAATTCGGATTTGCCGCTGCCGTCGATGCCCACCACGGCTATGCGATGGGGTGCGGTCATAGCGCCGCGCCGATCGGGATGGCGGCGGCGATGGTGGCGGTGAGGGTGTTCGGATCGGCGGTGCCGTCGAGTTCTCGCCAGCCGAGTTCGCGGGAAAGACCGTCCAGCACAGTCTGACTGTGCTGCTGGAACCGCAGGAAGGTGTCCGCATCGCCGTATCCGCTTTCGTAATCGCTGCGTTCGAGCTTGCGGGACAGCGCGGTCTGCGGGGATACCTTCAGGTAGCAGGTCAGATCGGGTTCGGGGAAGCCGGAGGCGTAGGCGCGCAGGGCGGTGGCGTCGCCGCCGTGCGCTACCTCGGTGGCGAAGTACTTGTACCAGTAGGCATTCAGCAGGATCACCTCCGGTTCCGAATCGGCCGCGAGCTCCACCGCGACCTGGACGGCATGGAACAGGAAGAGCGCGCGTGAGAGCGGGCGCAGCACACGCAGATAGCCGAAGACCTCGTCGCGGTCACGGAAGGGCAGTCGCGATGCGATGGCGGGAGCGTCGAGGGCATCCCAGATCCCGGCTTCCGCGACGCGAATTCCCCTGTCTCGCAAGACCGCTGAGACGGCAGCAACCTGGGTACTCTTCCCCGAGGCGTCGCCGCCCGCGATGCACACCACGGTGGGCATCAGCTCTCCCCCGCCCAGTCGAGCCGCTGCACCACGCCGGACCCACCGTCGAGGCGCACGCGTTCGCCATCGCGCACGATCGACATCAGCCCCGGTACCCCGACCACCGCCGGAATGCCGAGTTCGCGCGCCAGCACGGCCGAATGCGACAGCGTGCTGCCGCGTTCGATCAGCAGACCCTTGACGCTGGGGAACAACGGCCCCCAGCCGGGATCGGTGCGGCGGGTGGTCAGGATCTTGCCGGTGACGTCGAGATCGTCCTCGGGACTCATGACGATCTGCACGTCGCCCTCGACAATGCCCGGCCAGCAACCGGTTCCGCGCAGCGTCGCCGAATCGGCGACGGCCGCATCGGGAACCGCGGTGTCGGCGGCCAGCGACGGCGGGCCGGTGGTCTCGAACTGGTTCGGCGGTTCGACCAGTTCGTAGCGGGCGAACTCGGCGATGCGGTTGCGGGCGAGCGCCCCCAGATCCGAGGTCATGGACCTGCCCTCGGCGAACGCCTGGATTTCCTCCATGGTCAGGTAGAAGACGTGCCCCGGCGCATCCAATTGCCCTGCGGCGGAGAGCAATTCACCGATGCGCAGGTAGACCGACCGGCCGACGCCGATGATCCGGGTCCGGGTGAGCCGGACCCGTTCGCGGTCGCGCACCGCGCGCCGGGCCTTGCGCAGCACCGCGATCAGGCGGGTGCGGCGCGCGGCGGGCAGGGTATCGAGCACCTCGCGCTCGAACACCTCCTGTCGCGCGCGATGGGTGCGTTCGAGTTCGTCCGCGTCGATCCCGTTGTCGTTCACATAGTTTCGCAGCACGGTGACGATGAAGGACGGATCCTGGCGCAGCGAAACGGTTTCCAGCTTCTGCTCGCCCATGCACCGGTCGCCGTACAGCTCGATGTAGTCGTCGAGTACCTGCCGCACGGCGGGTGAAGCCTCCCGCACCGCGTCGTAGCCGGTGCGCGGATCGCCGGTGAACACCGCCTCCCGCAGCGCCGCGTCCGTGCGAATCCGCCCGGCCAATCGCATGAGAATCACGGTGGGCTGGAGTGATTCGACCGCCTCCTCCGAAGCGAGCAGTCTGGCGACCACCTCCTCGGGCACCGGCGTCCCGTCCTTGGCCAGCAGCCGCCGCGCCCGCCCGGCCTGATTGCTCAGGTACAGATCGTTGATCATCTGCACCGACCAGCGCCCGAACAGCCGCAAACCCTGATCGGCGAGCTCGAGCAGTTCCCGCAGATCGGTGGCGGTGGCCTGGGCGCGCCGAATCCGATCGACCTCCGCGCCGACCTCCTGCTGGAATCGATCGACCAGCGCACCGCGATTGGCCATGCGCCAGCCCAGCACCGCGACCACGGGCAGCAGCTGGGGCAGGCGTACCAGTCGCTCACGCAGACCGGGATGGATGCCCTCGATGAAGTCGACCGGGTTCTCGACGCCGATCATCCGCTCGACGTCTTCCTTGTTCCGCCGGAAGTACGGGGCCAAACTCAGTACCCGGTACCAGTTCTCGATGTTGTAGTACACCCGGCCCGAGACCAGTCCGACCATATTGCGCAGCACCTGATCGTGCGCGGCGATGACCGGTTCGCGCACGCCGATCATGCGCAGCGTCTCGGTGAAGATCACCTCGTACACCCGCGCCGCCCAGGAGAAGGTGAGCGGTGAGGTGACCCCGTTGAAGCTCTCCTGAATATTGCTGTTGTCCCACACCGCACGCCAGGTTCCGAGCGCGGCCGGATCGGCGGCCGTGGCGGCCGCGGTGATCGGACGGGTCTGCAGCACAACGATTTCGCCGCCCCGCACGGTCCATTCGATGTCCTGCGGTCCGCCGAGCGCGGTCGCGATGCGCACGCCTTCGCGCACCAGCAGCGAGGTCTGCTCGGCAGTGAGGCAGCGGCGGGTGCGGCGATCGCCGTCGATCGGTTGTTCGCGCACACCGCCCGCGGCGTCACGGATGTACTCGACGTCCTTGTCCGCGATCCGCGTGGTGAGCTCGGATCCACTGTGGGACAGCACGAATTCGTCGGTGGCGCAGGCCCCGCTCACAATCCCCTCGCCGAGCCCCCAGCAGGCGCTGATCAGCGCCTCGTCCATGCGGCCGGTGATCGGGTTGCCGGTGAACATGACCCCGGATACCTCACCATCGGCCATGTCCTGCAGGATCACCGCCACTTCGGGCGCGGCGGCCTCGGAGTCGCCGCGATAGTGCAGTGCCCGCGCGCTGAAAGCCGAAGCCCAGCACCGCCGAATGGCGTCCAGCACCTGGTCGGCCTCGGTGCGGAACAGGTAGCTCTCGAAGATCCCCGCGTACGAGCGGTCCGCACCGTCCTCGCCGACCGCCGAACTGCGGACCGCGATCGGTCCCCTGCCGCGCATGAATCCGGCTACGGCATCGGTCAATTCGGCGTCGACGGGCGATTCGACAATCGCCTCGCGCAACCTGGTCGCTGCCGCGGCGCGCTCGGCATCGGTCGTCGCGGCCGCGACTCCGCGGTACAGCTCCGGCAACCGGCCCGATCGCAGGTGCGCGTCGAATGCCTCGATGGTCACCACCGACCATTCCGGAACGCGCGCACCGGTGCCGAGCAGCCGGGCCAGCCCGATCGCCTTGCCGCCCACCAGCTTCCCGTCCGCTTCGGTGACGCTGTCACCGGCGTGCAATAGCGCTGCTGCGTTCTCTGACAGCACGGTCATCAGTCGGCTCCGATCGCTTCGATAATGTTCATCCGTGCCACCCGCCACGCCGGTATGAGGCTGCCGACGAGGCAGATCACCAGCGCACCGACGGCGAGCGTGAATGCCGCCGGGACGGGCACGAATTCGACGTCCACATTCCAGGCACGCGCGGAGGCCAGATCCGCGATGACCTGTTCCACCGATCCGAAGATCAGCCCCAGCACACCGCCGGTGATGCCGATCGCTCCGGCTTCGGCGAGCACGATGGCCAGGGCGAGCCGCCGGCTCGATCCGATGGCCCGCAGCACCCCGAGCTCTCGCCGCCGTTCCAGCACCGAGAGCAGCAGCGTATTGATCAGCGCCACAGCGGAGATGATCACCACGATGATCCAGATCAGGTGATTGAGCCGGGTGGCCTGGTTCAGCGAATCCCCGAAACCCTGGACCGCCGCCGCACCCGTATAGGCCAGGGTCCCGGCGGGCAGTACGCCCTGCACCTCGGTCAGCAGCCGATCCGGATCGATACCGGGCGCGGCGTGCAGTTCGAGCGTGGAGGCCCCCTGGCGGGCGAACCACTCACGCATGTTCGGGAGCGCCATGCCGATCGCGCCATTGAGGCCGGAGAAGAACGGCACCGTGGCGAGCACGGTGATCGCGCGCTCCCCCGTGGCGGTCGGCATCGAAACCGAGTCCCCCACTGTCAGTTTCAGCGCATCGGACAGATCACTGGACATGATCACGCCCTGCCCATCCAGCACCGCCTGTCGCACCTTCGAGTCCACGGCTGCCAGCAGCGGGCTGGCAGCGCCGGGTGCGAGCCCGAACGCCATGGCTCGTTTACCGCCGAGCGCGACGTACCCGGCCTGGCCCTCGACGACCTGCGCCACATCGGGCAGCGCCCGCAATCGCTCCGGCAGATCCGTCGCCAGCAATGGTCCGGTGGGGAACGTCCCCGCCTGGGTCGTCGACACCCAGACATCCGCACCGCGCAGCGCCGCGAACGAATCCTTGGTCGAGTCAACGGCATTGGTATTGCCCGCGCTGATCGCGAAGGTCGCGGCCACCGCGACGCTGACGGTCATCAGTGTCGCCCAGGCGCGCTTCGGCGAGCGCCGAATGGCCTCGGCCGCAAGCTCACCGGCACTGCCGAACCGGCTCGCCACCCAGGCGGCGGCGCGCACGATCGGCACGCCGAGCGCGAAGCCGAGCAGTACCTCGGCGGTGAACATGGTGGTGATTCCGGCGTTGGCGGCGATACCGGGCTGCCGGGTCGCCACGAACGCGCCGATACCGATCACCACCGCCGCCACCCCGGCCGCTATCCGCAGTCGCGGCCGCACCACATCGGCGACCGAGACGCCCACGGGGGCAAGCGCTTCCACCGGGGACACCCGGTACACCTGCCGCGCGGCCAGACCGGCAGCGCCGACGCAGACCAGTACCGCGACGACGACCGCCAGCGGAATCGCCCACACCGGCACGATGAATTCGATGCGCGCACTCACGGCTTGCAGGAACAGATCCGGTAGCCGCTCGATGGCGTACCGACCAAGCAGCACACCGAGTCCCGCACCGAGCAGCGCGCCCAGCGCGGACAGCACGGCCGTCTCCAGCAGGAGATCTCCGACCAGGGTGAGCCGCCGCCCGCCGAGCGAGCGCAGCATGGAGATCACCGGTCGGCGCTGTGCGATGGCCATACCCATGGCGGTGTAGATGAGGAATCCGGCGACCAGGAACGCCATACCCGCCGCCGCGACCGCGGTGAAGCGAATGAGCATGACGCCATTGCTGGATTTGCTCGCCTCGGCGGAGGATTCGGTCACCACGGCCCGCCCGGCCACGGCCTTGCTCACCCCCGGCCGCAGCGCGTCCGCACCGCCGTCGCCGATGATCAGCACCGAATCCAGCACCCCGGATTTACCGGCCGCCCGCTGCGCCAGCGGCAGCGGTGCGAGCAGATAGCGTCCGCCGTTGAACCGGGCCGCCTCCGGGCTGTCCAGCACCCCGGCCACCGTGACCTCACCGCCGCGCAGCGCAATCCGATCGCCCACGGCGAATCCGGTGTCCGGACCCACCAGCACGCCGTCCTTGACGGTCGTCAATGCCGCGGCGTGCCCGGTCAATTCGTTCTTTATCGGACTGTCGAGCGCGGCGGCGGTGGCATCGGTGCCGAGCAGCAGCACGGTGCCGCGCGCGGTGCTCACCGCGGTGCGAACCACCGGAACCGCCGCCGTCACACCCGAGACCCGGGCCACCTCATCGCGGACCGCCACCGGGAAACCACTGTCCGAGGCCCCGGAGACCTCGAGGACGGCATTGCCGCCGAGCCCGGCCGCCACCCGGTCGATGGATTGATCGATGGAGCCGATGATGCACAGCACGGTCACCAGCAGCGCCGTCGAGACCGCCACCACCGCGATGGACGCCAGCGCCCGCCCCCGGTGCACGAGCAGATCGCGAATACTGAGGAACCGCAGTCGATCCCAGGCGGAGAGCATCAGGCGGCACTCTTCTCGTCGCTGCTGACGCCGCCGTCGCGCAGGGTGATGACCCGGTCGGTGGCCGCGGCCGCGACCATATCGTGGGTGACCGTGATGACCGCGCGCCGCCGTTCGGTGTCGTGCGCGATCGAGGCCAGCAGCTCCATGAGCTGCGCACCGGTCTTGGAGTCGAGGTTGCCGCTGGGCTCATCGGCCAGGATCAGCGGCGCGTCTAGCATGAGCGCGCGGGCCACGGCGACACGCTGCATCTGACCGCCGGACAGCTCTGCGGGCCGATGGTTGGCGCGGTTGGCCAGATCCACCAGGGCGAGCAGTTCGAGAGCGCGCGGTTTGGCCTTGCGCAGCGTGCCGCCGTCCAGCAGCAGCGGCAGTGCGACGTTCTCCCAGGCGCTCATGGTGGGCAGCAGATTGAAGAACTGGAAGATGAAACCCACGGTGCGGCGGCGGAATTCGGCGAGACCGTCATCGCCGAGCGCACCCAGCGCGCGGCCCTCGAATTCCACCGTGCCCGAATCAGGCGTGTCCAGGGCCCCGAGAATATGCAGCAGGGTGCTCTTCCCGGCCCCCGACGGGCCGACGATGGCGCTGAACGTGCCCGCCTCGAAACTCAGGTTGAGCGTGGACAGCGCCCGCACCTGCTGTTCGCCGATGGTATACGACTTGGATACGTCTTTCAGCTCCAGCACTGGAGCACCTCCTCGATACTCGCCAATGGCGTTCCCAGATAGCCCGTTTCGAGGCAGTGGTCCAGCAGCACCCGCAGATAGTCCGGTCCGGTGTCCGGCGGGGGCGCGCCGAGCAGTTCGGTCGCGGCGGCGGTGCCGAAGTCGCGGCGGCTGTCGAAATAGTTGGTGTACTGCGCGCCGATACGCAGGTAGTACTCGCGTTCGACGGCATCGAGGTCCGCCGGGTCGAAGGTGGACGCGGGTACGAAGCGCGCCACCTCGAAGGAGGGGTATTCGGCGAAGATCTCGGACATGGCCCGCAGCGAGGAGGCGTTCGCGCCCACCGCGTGGCAGGTCCTGCCCTGCGCCTGATCGAATCGCGTTGCGGCGGCGACGATCACATCGGCCACGTAGTCGATCGGCGCGAAGGTCAGGGTCGCGTCATAGCGGCCGGGCAGAGTGCGCAGTTTCCCCTCCACGATCAGTTTGACCACGGTGTAGAGGTTCTTGTAATCGCGGATCGCGCCGGACCCGGTCAGCCCGGTCACGATGCCGGGGCGCACGATCGTCCAGCGCAAGCCGGGCAGGTTCCGAATATGGTGTTCGGCAAGATATTTGCTGCGTTCGTAGCCGTTGCCGAAGGATTCGGATCCGGGAGCGAAGTCCTCCTCGATGAACCCTTCGCGGCGACCGCACACATAGGCCGTGCTCACGTACACCAGCGGAATGTCCCAGAACAGAGCCAGTTCGGCCGCATGCAGGGTGCCGCCCACATTGAGTTCGGCGTAATCCCGTTCTGGGGCATCGAAATCGGTGGTGGCGGCCGAATGCACCAGGGTGCCGACATGCTCGCGCAACAGGGCGAGCGCGGCCGAGGTGAGCCCGAAACCGGGCTCCCGGACATCGCCCTTCACATACGCGACTTCGGCTGCGCCACCGGTGAACTCGACCGCGTCGATACGAGTGCCGCGACTGTCCACGATTTGCGGTGTGCGATGGGTGAGCACCACGACCGGAATCCCGCGCGCCCGCAGCCGCGCCACCACTTCCGCTCCGACCAGACCGCTCGCACCGGTGACCAGTACCGCCTTCGAGTCACTCACGCGTACCGCCCACGGTTCCGAGGGTGGTGGCGACCAGGGTCACCACATCGCCGACCCGCAGCACGTTCGTCAGCTGTTCGGGTGCATAGCGCGGCAGGCCGAAACCGCGTTCCAGCGCCACCGTGAGTTCCATCAGGCGAATCGAGTCGAAGCCGAGATCCTCGATCAGCCGCTGTTCATCGCTGACCGCGCTGGGCGGCTCGGGGGCCATATGCGCGATCAGGGTGCGGGTGCGTGCGGCGATGGTCGCCGCGTCGATCGGAATCACGGTCAACGGTTCACTTCTCCTTCACTGGCCCGATGACGCTGATGCGGCTGGGCGCCACCGGACGCCAGCAGGTCCTGCACCTCGTCGATCGGAAGTTCGGTGTTCAGATAGGCGGCCAGGCGCAGCCAGTCGTAGGTGATGGTCAGGGTGCGCCGCCATTGCTCATGCGAATCGAAGGCGGCCGGGAAGGTGAGATCGGCTACGCCCCTGGCGATATCGACCAGGGCGTCCACCGTCGCGAGTCCGGTGTATTCGGCGCCGGATTCGATCAGCTCGGTGAAGCGCACCGCCTGTGCCGCGCGCACCCGCGCGATCAACTCGGCCCGGTCCGCGCTCTGCGGGAGCAGTCGATCGAGCGTGGCGACCGCGGCGATATCGGGCGGTAGTGGCGCACATCCATTGGTGGACAGCAGCATTCGCACCACACCGCGCACCAGGCGCTCGGTCGCGGCCTCGGCGACCCGGCCCTGACGCTGTTCCAGCGCCCCCACCAGATCTTCGCGGGCGTTCTCGATGATCACGTTCGACCACACCAGCGCCGAGGCGCATTCGGTGAATCTGGCCGCGGGCAACGGGGACAGTGTGACGGACCGATCCGCGTCCCGTGCGCCGCCGCCCAGCCCGACCAGGACGGGCGCGGTGGTGGGCGGGGGCGTGTACGCGCCGATCACCTTGACCATGGCCACGGCGGGCCGCAGCGCACCCGCGTCCCGCCAGCTCAGGCCGACCAGGCCGAGCCGGGTGAACTCGGCGAGATCGGCGTGCGCGGACGCGCCCGCACCGGCGGTCACATCGGCCAGCGAGCGGCCGAATACCACCGAGCGCCAGGCTTTCGCCGCGCCGTCCGACAGTACGAAAACCTCACGATCGGCGCGGAGTACGTGAATGCGGCCGTCGATCGGCCACGAGGTGATGCCGCCGATCCGGCTCAACCGCACCATCTTCGGATCGTTCGGCACAGCCGGGTGACCCAGGGTCACCACGAATTCCAGGACCTCGTCCAGCATGCCCGGACCCGTCACGTCCTCGGTAAGCCGGTGCAGCAGCGAGTAATACCGCTGCGCCACTTCGTTTTCGCCGATGCGATCGAGCTGCGGGCCGATCCACTTCGATTCGATATAGGTCTCGCCGCGATTGGCGGCCCAGCCCTTGATCGCGTCGAGCAGTCCGTCACGCGCCCACCCGGTCGCCTCCGGCCACGCCTCGAGTGCCGCCATGGCCACGGCCTGGCGCAGCGATTGTTGTCCCCGGGCGAACCACCACGCGCTCATGAGCGCGGCGAAATCGGCGTAGGGGTACTGCTTTCGGATCTCCTCGACATCCACTGCCCCGGACCGCACCACGGTGGCGCGCAGGAATCGCTGGCAGCGATTGAGCACGTCCTGGTTGAGGTCGATCAGGGTGGTCGGGTCGGAATCATCTTGGGGCAGCGCGTTTCTCGCGTAGGCGAGCTGATCTTCCAGTTGCGCCCGCGATCGGGTGCGGATCTCCACCCGGCGACCGCCGAGGAACAGCACGGTCGGCATCTCCGGCGCGGGATCCGCACCCGGTACGGCCACCAGGAAATCGATATCGGAGCCGGTATTGCCGAAACCCTCCGCGATCGAACCCTCCAGCAGGACGGTCGAATCGGCGGGAATGTCCACCACGGCCAGCGCCGCGGCAAGCAGATCCGCTATCTCACCGTCGGTCAGCAGCGCCTGCGCCGGGCGGCGCGGTCCGGCCGCGGTCACCTCGGAGCCGCGCAGCGCACCGTGCACGGTCACGTCGTCGCCGAGTTCGCCACCGCGATACAGCTCCCACATGAGCCTTCGCCGGGGTTTACCGCTCGAGGTGCGGCGGATCAAACCGGCCCGGCCGGTCACGATGGTCAGCTGCTGTGCGGGGCCGAGATCACCGCGCAGCACCTTGCGCGCCACCTCTATCCAATCGCCCGGCCGCGCTTCGGCGAACAGCACGATGCCCTGATCCGCGCCGGTGCCCTGCATGGCGACGGCCGCGAATCTGTGTTTGGCGAGGCCGGTTTCGTGTGCGACGCGATGGTCGACGTCCTCCATGAACACCGGTTTGCCGCGCACCTTGATGCTCGCGCCCATGCGGCCCAGCACGTACAGCCGGCCGTCACGCAGGAATCCGGCATCGCCGGAATGGACCGCGCCGTCGATGAAACGCGTCGCGCCCTCACGATCGGGCTCACCCGGGATCGGCTGATAGCCCTGGGCCACCGACGGTCCCGCGATCACCACTTCGCCGAGTACGCCCTCCGGGAGCGGCGCACCCTCGGTATCGACGATCGTGATGGTGGATTCGGCTGTGGAGCAGCCCAATCCGACCACCCACCCCGCCCCGGGCAGTGCGCCGCCATCCACTACCGCGGTCGCCAGCACCCGCACGGCCGCACCGAAGCGCAGCGTCGAGCTGTCCACCCGGAGCGCGGTGGGCACTCGATCCGCCACGGAAATCGTTGCCATGAGCGTGGATTCGGCCAGACCGTAGGCCGGGCGCAGGCTCTCCGGGCTGTACCCGGTATCCGCGAGCAGGGTCGTGAAGGCGTGCACATCGGCGATATCGATCGGCTCCGCACCGGTGATGAGCGACCGCAGCCCGGACAGATCCAGACCCTCGAGCTCGGCGGGTTGCACCCGTTTGGCGGTGTAGCCCATGCCGAATGACGGCGATACCGAATGGTGCGCGCCCGCGAGAGCACGCAACCAGCGGCCCGGATCGCGGACGAACTGATCCGGACGCATCAACCGCAGCTCGCCCTGCTTGGCGACGCTGGCCAGCAGTCCGCCGATCAGGCCCATATCGTGATAGAGCGGCAGCCAGGACACCGTGACGTCACCGGACCGCCAGTCCACGGCCGAGGTGATGAATGAAGTGTTCGCGCCCAGGTTCCGCCAGCTGATCCGCACACCGCGGGGCGTGCCCAGCGAGCCCGAGGTGAACTGCACGAGGGCGAAATCATCAGCCGGTACGGGAGCCCGCTCGAAGGGTTCACCGTCGCAGTCCGGAATGCCTTGCAGGACCAGCACTTCGGTCACACCGTCCAGCGCATCGGCCGCGCCGTCCAGCAGGTCGGCCGCGCCCGCCATCGCGTCACTCGTGCCCGTCAGAACTTCTGTGGCGCGCTTGATGGTTTCGGCGATATCGCCCGAAGTGAGCACGATACGCGGCACCGCCTGCGTGAGGATGCCGCGCAGGTGCGCCACGTACTCCTCGCCGCCGCCGAATACCGGCGGCGGCACCAGGCTCAGCGTCGCACCGCAGGCCCACACCGCGTACATCGAGGCGATGCAGTCGAAGCCGGTGGGCAGCACCACGCACACCCCGTCGCCGGGGCGCACTCCGCGTTCGCGCAGCAGCGCGGCGATACGCCATGCGGCCGTGCGCAATTCGGGGTAGGTGCGGCGCTGCCAGCCGTCGGCCTCATCGGCGAGGTCGATTCCGGTGTCCGGGTTCGGATCGAGCAGCCAGCCGCACATCAGCGTGAATTCGGCGCAGTCCGTCGCGCTCGTCGAGAGTTCCGTCATTGCCGATCACACCTTCTCGACCAGGAAGCCGGTGAGCGACTCCGGCGTGCAGTATTCGAACAGGTCAACCACGTGGATATCGTTCACGCCCAGCCGGGCGCGCAGGCGTTCGCCGACCTGGATCACCATTGCCGAGGTGCCGCCCGCGTCGAAGAAGCGGGTGGAGCCGTCGAATTCGGCTCCGTCGAGCACATCGGCCCAGATGGCGTCGACCACCTCTCGGATATCGGCGCGCCCGGTCGTGCCGTCGAAGGTGATCTCCTGCGCGACAGCTGTTTCCGCTTCGTACAGGCTGGTCAGCGCGGCCGCGTCCACCTTAGAGTTCGCGGTCATGGGCATCGCGGTCCGCGTCAGATAGCGATCCGGTTCGAGATAGCGCGGGAGTGCGGCGCGGACATCGCGGCGCAGTTCGTCGATCGTTCCCGTGTCCGGCGCGAGCACGACGAAACAGACGAGTTCGGCGGTCAGGCCCGCGCCGAAGACGGTGGCGTACACCGCCTCCACCCGTCCGGTGGCGGCGACCGCGTGCTCGATCTCGCCGAGTTCACACCGATGCCCGCGAATCTTGACCTGCCGATCGATGCGGCCGGTGATCACGAATTGGCCTGCGTCATCGAGATATCCGCGATCGCCGGACAGATAGGACGGCACACCGTCGACCTCCACGATGCGCGCGGCGGTCAGATCATCGCGGCCCAGATAGCCCCGCATCAATCCCGGACCGTTCACCACCAGTTGACCGGGGACGCCGCGTGGCACCACGCGCAGCAGATCATCCACCACCGCCATGCCCACATCGGCGAACGGCCTTCCGATCACCGATTCGGCCGGGAAGTCCGCCGTATCGGCGGGCACCGCGAAAGCCGTGTGATAGACGGTGGTTTCGGTGATGCCGTAGCTGTTCACGACCCGCACATCGGGGCGTGCGGCGACGAAGGCCGCCACCGAGGAGTATTCGAGGCGCTCCGCGCACAGGATCACGTATTCGAGCGCGCGGGCATCGCCCAGGCGGCCGGACACCATGGTGAATGCCGAGGGAGTCTGGGAGAGCACCGCGATCTCATGGTCGGCGATGTACTCGGCCAGCCGGTGCGGATCGCGTCGCACCGCATCGGCCGGAATGCAGACGGTGCCGCCGCTCAGCAGTGCACCGAAGGTCTCGGCGAAGGACACGTCGAAGGCCACCGAATGGAATAGCAGCCAGCGCCGGCCCGGGCCGGTCGGGATGGCCCGGCGCAGGCCGTCGAAGAAACGCGTCAGCGAAGCATGTTCGACCTGAACGCCTTTCGGGGTTCCGGTGGTGCCCGAGGTGAACAGCAAGTAGGCGAGGTCGGTTGTTCCGGCGGGATCGGGGAGCGGGGTCGCCGCGGTGAATTCCAGCGGCAGCCGCACCTCGCGTGCGCCCTCCACCGGGTCCGGGACGTCCACGAGGACGGTCAGGCCGCCACAGCCCGTGACGACCTGCGCGTAGCGTCCCGGACCCGAGGCCGGATCGATGGGCACATAGATCTTGTTCGCCTTGAAGACGCCGAGCAGGGTCGCGACCTGGCGCGCGGAGGCTCCCAGGCGGACGCCGATTCGATGCTCGGGCAGGGTGTTCACGATCCAGCTCGCGATATCGTCCGACAGGCGATCCAGCTCGCGGTAGGTGAGCCGGGTCGAATCATCGATCACGGCAACAGCATCGGGAGTGCTCGCGGCAGCGGCCCGATACGCCTCGACCAGGGTCTGCTCGGGAAATCGGGTCTCCGGCAGCACCTCGGCGGCGGACTCCGCTGTCGCCCAGCGCAATTCGGTCAATCGGACATTGGCCGCCGCAACGCCGTGCCGCAGCACCCGGGTGTACAACTCGCCGATATCGCAGTGCGGCAGATGATCGGCGCGTTCGATGATCAGGGTCGCCGAATCGGTGCCGACCTCGATATTCATCGACAGCGGGTACTGGATGAACCGCCGGTCGACATGTACCGGCACGCCGACCTCATCGTCGATCACCACCGCCAGCGGGCGCGGATAGACGGTGAAGCTGACCGAAGGCTGCACGGCGTCAACGGAATCCGAGGCGATCAGCCGGCGGGAGAAGTCCGCGAAGGCGAACTGTTCGAACTCGATGAGGTGCGCGAGTTGCCGGTCCGCGGCGCGGCACAGGTCCGCGAAGGTCGCCTCGCCGCTCAGATCGAACCGGACGGGCAACGCGTTGACCCGCACACCGCGTGTGGCCTGCGCGGCCGCACTCGCACGGCGATTGGACATCGGTACCGACACCACAACCGAGTCCAGCCCGGACAGGCATCCGACGGTCAGCGCGTAGGTGCTCAGCAGAACCGAATACCGGCGCACACCAAGCTTTTTCGCGAGCGTTCCGGCGGCGCGATAGTCCGCGCCCGGAAGGGTATGGCGCAGGATCTCCCCCGCAACCCGCCCCCGGGCGTCCCGGCGATCCCAGCCGTCGATGCCGAGGTTGTCGATACCGGCGAATTCACCGGCGTAATAGCGCTGCGCGGCAGCGGGATCGGCTCCATACGGTTCCACGGTGTCCACCGGGGAACCGGTACTCGGGCTGATATAGCCGGGGTCCGCGTACCGGGCCGCGAAATCGCCGATCAGATTGTAGAAACCGAATCCGTCGCAGAGCACGTGCGCACCGGCGAACAGGAAATAGGATTCCTCGCCGACCACCGCCACCTCGGCGTGGTAAAGCGGGGCATCCGACAGCTCGAATGCCGAGTCCGCGAGCGCCTGTACGCGATCGCGCACCGCCTCGATATCGGAATACGTACGCACCGAACAGGATTGCCGAATGCTCGTCGCCGTCACGATGATCTCGCCGCTCGCGTCGAGTTCGAAGATCTCGTTGAAACTGTCATTGCCGTGCAGCACCGCCTCGACCGCGGCGGCGAAGCGCACCGGATCGGCTCCGGCGGGCAGTCTGGACAGCAGGGACCAATTCGATGCCGGATCACCGGGACGCACCTTGGCCGCCAGCACGAAACGGCGCTGACTGGGGGTCGCATATCTCACGAAGCTGTCGCCTCCTCGCGGTCGACGGAATGCACCGAACGCAGGGTTTGCGCGAAAACCTTTGCGGCGACCGCCACATGGGCCGGATCGGTGAACAGGGTGTAGTGATCGCCCGGCACGTCGATGATTCGGACGGAGCCGCGTGTATGCCGCTGCCAGGACATGGTCGCGCCGAGGTCGATGCCCAGCGCTCGCGCGCGCGGTGCGCTCAGCGGCTGGCGCGCCCGCAAGACGGTGATCGGTGAGGCGATCCGGCCCGCGGGCCGATACCGGTCCAGCGCACGGGTATTGGCCAGCCAGATCTCCCGGAAGGAATCGAGCACGACCGCCCCGCTGCGATCGGTGTCCGCCGCCGACCGGTATCCGGGCAGCGCCGCGGTAGCCGTCCGCAACCGCCCCTCGACCTCCGTCGCGAGCTGATCGGAATCCACCCGCAGCCCACCGAACGCATCGGGCGCGAAGGAGTCGAACATGATCACGTTCCGAGCGCTGACCCCCGCGCCCTCCTGCAACTGCCGCGCGATCTCGAACGCGACATTCCCGCCGAACGAATACCCGCCCAGTACGAGCCGATCATCGATCGCCCCGGCCCGGCGCAGATCGTCCACGCAGGCCGCCGCGATCTCCTCGATGGATCCCCCGGCCGGATGCGGAGCGCGGAACGCCGCCAGCCCGATCTCCGGAACCACCCGGGACAGCGCCGCATAGCAGTAGTTGGTGCCCCCGGCGGGCGGGAAGAGATGAATCATCGGTTCCCCGGACCCGAAGGCCAGCAACCCATCCCGGGTCCCGGCGGCGGTGGCCTGCCCGGCCAGCGCCCGCCCCAGCTCGCCCACCGTGGTGATGCCGTCCAGCGCCCCGAAATCGACCGCGAACGGAATCCGATCGGTCACCTTGCCGACAATCGCCACCAGCGCGATCGACTCCCCGCCCGCGGCGAAGAAATCGGTCCGCTCATCGATTCCAGCGCCGAGCTCCTCCCCGGCGAGCCGCAAGAACAACTCCCGCACATCGGCTTCCACCCCGCCAGGCACGGCAACGCTCGCCGCCCGGCCGGATACGGTCGCGACCTGCTCCGATTCGGGCGCGGCATCAGCGCGGCTCGATGTGGTGGTGTCGGCTAATCCGCCGGGTGCGCCAGCGGCGGCCGCCCCAGCCGACGCGTCCGCGTCGTTCTCCGAATTTGACGACACTCGTGCCGGGTCATCGAGCCGAAGCGGCAGCCCATGGAAGGTCTCCGCCAAAGGCGCGGGCGGCAACCAGATTCGATGCGCCTGGCTGTGTGCACCTGGCTCTCCGGCGACCACCCGTGTCTGTCGCGCCGCCGGGGCGCTGCCGCTGTTCGAGATCCCGTCGGGGTCACGGTCGGCCGGACCGCTCGGCTCCCGGTTGGCCGTGTCCTCGTGGAGCAGGTCGACGAGTTCGGTGACCGAGTCGATGTGAGTCGTCCAGGTGGCCTCGGGGTGACGGGTACGCGCGTCGAGGGTGGCGGCGATATCTGCCGGATTGAGGTCAATGTGATCGCGCAGATACGCGGCCAGGCGCGTGCGGTAACCCCGCAGGGCCGCTTCCGAGCGCGCGGACAGCGTGATCTGGACTCCACGATCGCCGCCGCCCGCACGCGATACGCCGAGGCGGGGTGCGCGTTCCAGGATGACGTGGGCGTTGGTGCCACCCATGCCGAAGGAGCTGACCGCCGCGTAACGCAGATCCGGGCTCGGCACCGATTCGGTGGCGATCGTGAATATCGAATCATCCAGCGGGATGGCCGGATTGGGCGCGCGGTAGCCGGGTTGCGGGAAGATGCGGCCCGAGTCCAGCGTCAGGATGGTTTTGAGCAGGCCGATCATGCCCGCTGCCGCATCGAGGTGGCCCAGGTTCGCCTTGGCGGACCCGAGGTGGCAGGGCGCGGTGCGGCCACCGGTATCGGCGTATGCCCTGGTGAGGGCCCGGAATTCAATGGGGTCGCCGAGTTGGGTGCCGGTGCCGTGCGCTTCGAGGTAGCCGATGTCGTCGGGTGAGACGGCGGCGCGCCGCAGGGCGGCGGTCAGCACGTCCACCTGTCCGGAGACCGCGGGGGCGCTGAAGGCCATGCGCTGTGCGCCGTCATTGTTGATCGCGCTGCCCGCGACCACCGCGAGGATCGGATCACCCTGTGCCAGCGCGTCTTCCAGGCGGCGCAGCACGACCACTCCCCCGCCGCTGCCGCGGACGGTGCCGTCGGACTCGGCGTCGAAGGGCCGGGATGATCCCGTCGGCGACATGATGCCGCCGGTTTCGTAGATATAGCCGTGCGGCTGCGGGAAACTCAGCGATGCCGCGCCCACCACCGCGATGTCCGCATCACCGAAAGCCAGTCCCGCACAAGCCTGATGGAGTGCGACCAATGAGCTCGAACAGGCGCTCTGAATGGTGAGCGCGGGACCGGTGAAACCGAACCGGTACGCCAGTCGCGCGGCCGCGAAATCGCGATCATTGCCGATCAGCGATTGGTAGTCCACGCGTGCGGTACTGACCCGATCCACCCGGCCCCGGAGGTAGGAGGATTCGGAAACCGTTACGTACGAGCCGATTCGGGCGTCACCGGTGGCAATGCCACCGGACTCCAGCGCCTGATGCGTCAGCGTGAGCAGTAACCGCTGCTGCGGATCGGTCCAGCGCGCCTCCGCGGCGCTCATGCGGAAGAATTCGCGATCGAAATCCTCGGCCCCGGCCAGCGGTGATGCCACCCCGACATAGTTGGCGTGCCCGATGTCCTCGGCATTCAGCCCGGACGCCAGGGCCCGCTCCCGTGACACCGTCTCGAAATGGGTTGCCCCACGGTCGAGTTCGGCGCGGAACAGATCGATATCGGTCGCCCCCGGAACCTTGATCGCCGCCCCGATGATGGCGAACTTCATATACGCCTCCTATCCGGTGGTGAGAATCGCGACGGCGAAGACGATCTGCCCGATCAGCCACACACTGGCCGACGCCTCGGATACGTTCTTGGCCCCGACCCGAGTCGGCTTGCGCCAGAACAGCAGTGCGGCGGCCACCGGCAGCAGCGCGGTGACGCCCAGGGCGGCATACGCCCAGCCCGCGCCCCGGTCGATCACGGCCAAGGTGGCGAATTCCAGGACCGTCACACCCAGCGCCAGGCCCGCCAGCACCACCACGGTCCCGGTCAGCCCGAGCGAACGCGTCCAGGACGACGCCGATTTGGTGTAGTCGACCACCGTCTCGCGGGTGTCCTCCGGGGTGCGCGATTTGCGCGCGATCTCGAGCAGCAGCGCCGCCACCGACCACAGCGCCACCAGCCACCACACCTTCGCGGGCACCCATTCCGCGCCCGCACCCATCTGCGCGGCCCAGACCGCGCCCACACCCCAGAACGGGATGACCGACAGCGCGAGCAGCACCCGCCGCGCCTCCAGCCACTCCCCGATCCACGCCCACTTCACCTGGACGAACTGCACCAGGTTGTTGGAGACGAAAATGCCGAGCAGCCAGACCGATACGGGTCCGAAGCCGCGGTCGACGTAGAACGTGCCGCCCAGCACCACCAGCAGACTGATGATGCCGATGATCTTGAGATGCGTGAAGGTCACCAGCCCGCGCTGCAATACCCGCTCGGGATAGTGGGCGTTGTCATGCGCCGCGTCCTTGTGATCGTCGATGGTCCGCACCATCAGCGTGTAGGCCACGAACGCCGCGAAGCCAACGAACAGGTCCACCGTGAACCCGGCGGTCTTACCGGTGATGACCTGGCCGAACAGGAAGGCCACCAGGAACATCGGGAACTGCCCGAGCACCTGCCAGGCCGGGAATCGTTCATTGGAGTACGCCAGCAGCCGCAGGGCGAACGGGGACTGCCTGGTCGCGGTCAGAGTGCTCACGCGTGGAATTCCTGTCCGGTCGATCGAGAGGCCATATCCGCTTCGATGTCGTCCAGTCGCCGCACCGTCGCGGTCACCCGCTCGATATAGCGCAGTCCGTGCACCGTGTGCACCAGCAGATACAGCGAGAGACGGCGAATGGTGAAGTCCGCCAACGCGAGTCGGTAGCCGTGTCGCCACACCACCGGATCGATGTCAACGCCCGCCGCCTCCGCCACGGCGCGGCGATGGAATTCGAGGTGGGCGTCGACGGTTTCGGCATCCACATCGGGGGTGAGCACGTAGGCGAGCAGTTCGACCAGATCACGCTGTGGCAGATGGATACTCGCCAATTCCCAGTCGTAGGCGACCAGTGCGTCCGCGCCGCCGCTGGGCGAACGCCGCAGCGCGATATTGCGGGAGTTGAAGTCGTTGTGCACCAACGTGCGCGGCATCGCCTCGAGCTGCTGCCACCAGTCCCCGATGGTGTCGATGCGCTCCAGCGTCCGATCCAGCCACGGCCCCCGCATGAGCTCCGGATATTCCGCGCGATGATGGCTGAACAGTCCCCGCCACAGTTCGGCCATGCCCGCGAGCCGGGGTGCGTCGGTGGGCGGGCCGAGCCAGGGCAGTTCCAGCAGTTCGTCGACGCGGCCGTACCAGTGGCCGTGGATATCGGCGATACCGCGCAGCGCGGTGTGGATGTGCGCCTCGGTCCACCGTTCGGGGGTGTCCGCGGAATCCTTCAGAATCACGTTGTCGCCCAGGCGTTCCAGGATGAGCAGGAACGCTTCGCGTTCGGGCGCCTCGTAGATGCCGTAGCAATGCGGCATGATGCGCGCCAGCGGTCCCGGATTCCGGTACAGCTCCAGCTCGCGCATATGGGTGCCGAGGAATCCGCCCGCGTCACCGGCCCGTGCCCAGGCTTCCGAGAGCGGGCCGCCCGCCAGCGAGACCAGTCGATGCGCGGCCAGCACCACTTCACCGTCGAGGGGTTTGGCCTTGACCATCACCTCGAGCGGATCCGGATCATCGAGGAAGTGCACGTCCACCGGCAGTACGCCGACCAGCTTCTGCATGCTCACCCGCTGGGTGAGCTCACTGATAACGCTTGCGGCGGTGGAGTTTCCGATGACCTTCACGGTTTCCACCGGGCGTTCCCGGGTGGTCAGCACCGTATCGAAGAATTCGGGGGTCAGATCGGGTTCGGTGAACCAGTTGACCGGCCGATTGCGGCCGAGCCGCTCGTGCGCGGTCGCGAACTGCCCGCCGATGACCGCCGAGAGCGTCGAAAGATCCAGTGCCAGTGCGTATCCGGCGATGACCTCGGCGAGTCTGCGGGCCGTGCCGGTGCCGCCGCAGCCCATCATCTCGAGATAATCGGACTGCTGCGGCAGCTGGGTGCCGCCGCCCACGGTGCCGATGGCGAGCGCGGGCAGCAGCAGCGACGCGTAGATGCCATCCCCGTCCGCTTCGATGCCGAGCAGACCGGAACCGGATTCGTGGACGCAGGCGATGTCCTGTCCGGTGGCAGCGAAGATCGCCGCGATCGCGTTGGCCACGTTGATATTCGGCGATAGCGCACCGCTCAGGGCCGAACCCTGGACGCCGATATTGAAGGCGCGGACCATATCGGCCTGATCGACCTTGAACACGCGCCGCAGGACATCGCCGCTCACCCGGCATTCCGCGGTGACGCGCATACCGCGGCCATTGGCCAGCGAGCGCTGGGCGATCTTCTTATCGCCCCCGGCATTGCCCTCGATGCAGTAGGACCGGATGGTGATCTCGGGATCGTCCCGCAGTTGCGCGTCGATCCACTGGCAGGCGTGCCAGGTGCAGGCGGTGGTCATATTCTGACCCGAGGCGTCCCCGGTCTCGTATTCGAAGAGCATGTCGACGCTGCGCCCGACCTGCAACGGCCGCAGGCCGACCAGTCGCGCGTGCTGGGACACCGTGGCGATCTGCTCCGCCAACTCCGCGTGATGCTCCTGCACCCAGCGGCCGAAGCGTTGTGCGGCAACGACATCGTCCAGGTCGAAGCGCGGTGACCGCACCATGCGCTGGCCGAGCACCCGGGTGTGCACACCACCCGATTCCGATACCGCGCGAGCGCCACGCGTGGCCGAGGCCACCAGCGCGCCCTCGGTGGTGGCGAACGGCGCGGCGATCCAGCCGTGCGCGTATTCGCCCTCGAACAGCAGCGGACCCGCCAACCCGACCGGGATCTCGACGCTGCCGATCAGGTTCTCCACATTCCCGACCAGCCGAGTCGGGTTGAGCTGGAAGCGATCCAGCGAAGACAGTTCGCTGCCGGTCAGCTCCCGAATCCAGGAGAGCCGGTGCCGGCGCGCGATCTCACTCTCATGCCCGCGGTCCGGTATACGGGGAATTCCGATCGCAGATTCACTGATCAACACACGTCCTCACTCTGTTTCGCCGCAGCGGAAAATTCCCATCGCCCGGCGGCGCACAAATCCCAACGGTCCGTTCCACGACAATGTGATGTCCCGCGACGCTCGAATCGTTCGAGTCGTCCGCCCCGCCCCTGCTCGATTACGGAATACTCACCACGCTGCGAGCCGGCGGCCATCTGGACCGAACACCAACTCTGCCAGAGGGCTACCGGCGAGTCATTGCATGAATCGACGAAATTGCGCGGCGCGCGTTCGTCTCTCGTGACAAAGCACCGTCGTGACCCCGATTCGGCTGTGACGCAACATCACTGAGACTGGACTAGGCTCCCCGTAACAGCCCCCAGTTTTGTTGGACGCACGTGTCCAAGTTTCATAGTAGGCTGGAATCTCAGCAAACCGAAGCCGATGAAGCCTTCAGGGTGCGGTGCGCGGCGAACGCACGGAACATACGGATTCGGAATACGGGGAGATCAGCGAATTGGCACACAACTCACCGCTCGCGGACGACTTCGCGCGATCGGACATCGACCATCGAATAGCACCGGACGCACCGATTCTGGCCCGCCTCGCGCGAATATCGCACACCGCCCACGGTGTCGACGCACACACCCGGGAATCCATTCGGCTCCTGACCGCGGCGATACTCGAATACATAGATCGAATCCCGGACTACGGCAGCGCGGATCCGGCCGAACTGCTGACACCGCTGGTCGAGCACCATCTCGACGAGCGGTCCGCCGGACGGCCGCTGCTGGCGGGTTTCCTGCGCGCCACCGACCACCTCTGGCGACATGCGAGCGCGGCCGCACGACCGGAGGATCACGCCGATGTGATCGCCTTCTCGCATCTGCTGCTGCGACTTTCGGGCCAGGTCATGTCCGCGATCACCGAGAAGCACGTGCACCTGGAACAGGCCGGGCACGACCGGGAACGGGAACTGCGCAGGGCCCTGTGCTCGGCCCTGGTACAGGGCGCGTCGTCCGAGGACCTGGCGGCTCGCGCCGGTATCACCGCGGACCACTACGATCTGCTGGCCCTGCACCTCGCCACTCCCGAGGGTGCGATTCCGGCCACCGATATGCTGACCACCCGTCGGCGCATACGCATCGTCCGGCGCGCGCTGGACGAACTGACCGGCGGCCCGGCCCTCGAAACCTTCGACGGTCAGAGCGGTTTCGCGCTGCTGCCCGGTGACACCGTCACACCCGATCAGCGCCGCCTGCTCGCGCGCACCCTGACCGAACAGCTCGGCGTCAGCGCGATTGTCGCCGAATGTACCGGGGTGCAACGTGATTCGATGCCCCGCAAGGCCCGGCAGACCGCCGAGGTCGCCGAACTCGCCCGGCATCTGCACCGCCCGGCGGGTAGCTACCGGCTCGAGGATCTGCTGCTCGAATATCAGCTGACCCGGCCGGGTGATGCCCGAGATCAACTGGCCGAACGGATTCTGCCGCTGCTGGATCAACCGCATCTGGTCGAGGCGATGGAGGCACATGTCAGATTCGGCGCGGATCGGCAGAAGGCGGCCGCGTCCGTGCACATCCACCCGAACACCTACAGCTATCGGCTGCGCCGCATCGCCGAGGTCACCGGTATCGATCCGGCCGATCCGCACGGATCACGCCTCATCGCGGCGGCACTGACGGTGCACCGCATCCAATCCTCGCGACAGACCGACCCGCAGTGACCGCCCCCGCGAGCCATACGGCTCGCGGGACCGAACCCCGTGTGGGGCAACGCACGACCCCCTCGCCAATATGTGACACTGATTGGTGTCACAATGGTGCAGCGGGACCGCCGGATGCGGAGGCGGACCGCGAAGCCCCGGAATGGAGGTGGGCAGGTGAAGCTGGGCATCGCGCTGTCGATGACGGCACACGCGGCGACCCCGGTCGAAGCCGCGCGCATATTGGAACAGCGCGGCTTCGAATCCTTGTTCGTGCCTGATGATTTGGATTCCCATACCCCGGATGAGCCGTTCGCGGCGCTGGCCAGGGCCGCCGCGGCGACCGAGCGATTGATCGTCGGGACGGTCATGACCCGGCGGGTGCGGCGCGATCCCGTTCAGCTCGCCGAACAGATCGACACCCTGGACCGCGTATGCGGTGGCCGCATGGCGCTCGGGCGCGGACCCGGCTGGATGCGCATCGGCGACGGCCTGCGACCCCGGGACCATGCCGACCACATTGCCCGATTGCGTTATCGGGCAGCCGAACTCGGCCGGGACCGGGTCCACATCACCTTCTATCAATTCGGCCTGCCCACCCCCGAGATCCTCGATCAATGCGATGATTTCGGCATCGACCGGCACGTCTCGAATCTCGGGGCGCTCCCGCTCGGACTACTGGAGCGGACACTGGACGAACTGGCTCGAATCTGAACCCCGGCAACCGAATCCGGGATCAGCTACCCGGAAAACCCTGCGGCAGCGGCTGGAAGTCCGCCTTGAACTTGGGCCCCGGCGGCAGGCCACGCAGTACGGCGGTGATCCACGCGACGGCGGGGGCCCAGCCGGTGACGGCGTTCGCGCCGTGCTCGGGAATCGGGACGGTGTAGAAGCGCAGATCCGCGCCGCGCTCCCAATAGGAGTTCACGGTCGGGATGACGGTCGAGGGCGGAATGACCTCGTCCCACATACCGTGCCACCACAGGATCGGGGTATCGGGGATGTGCTTGCCGAGACTGTTGTCCTGCAGGATCTGCACGATCTCCGGTGAGTTCTCCAGCGACTTGCCCGGCTGGTAGTAGGCGCTGATCGGCCGGTACATGCCTTCCAGCAGAATGGTTGGCAGACAACGACTCTGGAAGTCCGCGGCCAGCTGCTGCCCCTCCGGGGTGAGCAGTTCCTCGGGGCGGAACGCATCGGGGTACTCGCGCGCGAAGCTGGTCAGACCGAGCCACATGGTGAAATTGCCGATGCCCGCGATACCGGTCTGCTGCTTGGTGGCGTACTTCGCGACATCGACCAGGTTGCCGGGCGTACCGCCGATCGCGGTGCCGAGCAGTCGCACATCCGGGGCGTAGGTGGCCCGAAGTTCCGCCGCGCGAATGGAACCCGAGCCGCCGCCGGAGTAGCCGTACAGCGCGATGCCGGAGTCCGCGAGCCCGAGTGCGTCGTCATTCTTCATGGCGCGCAGGCTGTCCAGCACCATCTTGCCCTCGGCGTAGGTGTTGAACGTGCTGAACTTGCCGTCGAAATCCGGCACATTGATCGCGAAACCCTGTGCCAGCCAGCCGATCGCGAGCGCGGACTCCTTCATGGTGCCGACCTGCAGGGTGTACGAGGGATTGCAGGAGGAGTTGGTCGAGTCGATGGCCTCCTGGAACGAGACCACCGGCCGCGCACTCCCCTGCCACGGCACCCCGGGCACGATGACGGTCGTCGCGGTCACGATCGGATTGTCGTGAACATCGTTGGAGCGGAACAACAATTGCCTGGTGTAGACCGGGAACGGAATGCCGAGGAAGCGGGTCTGCACCTCGCGCGAGCGCACGATCTGCCCGGGTGCGTACGAGGCGATATCGGCCGGATCGTCGTACCAGGGATCCTCGGACGGGACCGGCACCGGCAGCATGTCGTAAAGCTGCGGTTCGGTGGGCAATTGCGGTAGCTGATTCTGATCCAGCGGCATCGGCGGATATCCGGGATCGGCCGTCGCGGCCTGCGCCCCACTCGCCACCACCATCGTCGACATCGCCGCCACGGCCAGCCGTCTCAACCCGGGCTTACCCACTCGATCCTCCAAGCATCATCGCTTCTATAACGCAGGTCACACCGCACCGCCGGAGTGACCCAGACGATAGTCGGCAGCGCCAGTGTTGCACACCCGTGTCCAACTTTGAAGAGCCAGCCCGCGTGCGAGATTCGATCTGGCTGACCCAAAGGGTGTTCGCGGTGGTCACGACGTGGTTTCCTGCGCTGATCGATCGGTTCGAGCGAAAGGCCCCGCCATGTCCGTGCACAACTCAGTCGAGCCCGGATCCACGCCGCGGGTGGTCAAGCTCGGCGCGAATATCGGCGCGCGCATCGAGGGGGTGCGGCTCGGCGGGGATCTGGACGCGCGGACCGTCGCGGCGATTCGGGCCGCGCTGCACGAGCACAAGGTGATCTTCTTCCAGGGTCAGGATCAGCTCACCGAGGACGGACAGTACGAATTCGCGGAATTGCTCGGCAGCCCGACCACCCCGCATCCGACGCTGACCTCGGCGGGCGCCAAGAGTCTGGCCATCGATTCGCGGCACGGCCGCTCGAATGTCTGGCACACCGATGTCACCTTCGTCGATCGGGTGCCGCAGGCCTCGATTCTGCGGGCGGTCACCCTGCCCAGCTACGGCGGTTCGACCACCTGGGCCTCCACCGTCGCCGCGTACGAGGCACTGCCGCAACCGCTCAAGGTACTGGCCGAAAGCCTGCGCGCCCGGCACACCAATCTGTACGACTACGCCGGTGAGGGTCGTTCGACCGAGGAGAACTCCGCGGCCTACCGACGGGAATTCGAGTCCGAGTACTTCGAGACCGAACACCCCGTGGTCGAGGTGCATCCCGAGACCGGTGAACGCGCGCTACTGCTCGGCTGCTTCGTGAAGGAACTCGTCGGGCTGACCGGAAATGAGTCGAAGGCCCTGTTTCAACTCTTCCAGAACCGGATAACCCGGCTGGAGAACACGACCCGTTGGAACTGGTCGCTGGGTGATGTGGCCATCTGGGACAACCGCGCCACCCAGCACTACGCGATCGACGACTACGACGGCAGCGAGCACCGCAAGCTGACCCGCATCACCCTCGCGGGTGCGGTCCCGGTCGGCGTGGACGGCCGGTCCAGCACCGTGATCTCCGGTGATGCCGGGTACTACTCGACGGCCGCGACACCGCGCGCGGCCTGAAAGGCACAACGACATAACGGCGATTCGCCTACCGCGCGCCGCCCGCAGCCGGTGGGCACGATCGACTACCGTCTAACGGCTCACGCGTCCGGTGAATACGCAGACAGGTAACCGACCCGGCCCCCGGCCGACGAGGGGAATCCCGTGCATTTGTGGAGCTATATCCGAGGACGTGGCGAGACGCTGGCCTTCCTCACCTATCAGCATGCGTCCCTTGCCTTTCAGACGGTGCTGGTCGGGACGATCATCGCCGTGGTGATCGCGATCGCGGTGTATCGGCTGCCGCTGCTCTCGGCGCTGACGCTGACCTCGAGCCGGGTGGCGCTGACGATTCCGTCGCTCGCACTGCTGGCGCTGCTGCTGGTGCCGTTCGGACTCGGGGTGGTGCCGTCGTTCATCATGCTGGCGTTCTTCGCGACCCTGCCGGTGATCGGCAATGCCATCGTGGGCTTGCGGTCGGTGCCGGAATCGGTGATCGAATCCGCGCGCGGTATCGGGCTCTCGCGCAGGCGGATTCTGTTCACCGTCGAATTGCCGATCGCCTGGCCGGTGATCCTCACCGGCATCCGGATCTCCACGCAGATGGTGGTCGGCGTGGCCGCGATCGTCGCGTACGTGCTCGGCCCGGGTCTCGGCTCGCTCATCTTCAACGGCCTGTCCCGGCTCGGCGGCGCCAACGCACTCGAAATGGCGCTGACCGGAACCATTCTCATCGTCGTGATCGCGTTGGTGTTCGACGCGCTCCTCGTCCTGCTCGGACGGCTCACCATCGCAAAGGGACTCTCATGACCGAGGCAGTGACCCGGCCGCCCGTTCCGGCCGAACGCAATGTGACCGGTGCGTCCATCGTGCTGGACGGTGTGGTGAAACGCTATCGGGGACAGGAGAAGCCGGCGGTCGAGCGGCTGGACCTGGAGATCGAAGCCGGGCATATCGTCGCGTTCGTGGGACCGTCGGGCTGCGGTAAGACCACCACCCTGAAGATGATCAACCGGTTGATCGAACCGTCCGACGGGCGGATTCTCATCGACGGGCGCGATGTCACCAAGGAGGATCCGGATAAGCTGCGGCAGTCCATCGGCTATGTCATCCAGTCCGGTGGCCTGTTCCCGCACTGGTCGGTGGCCAAGAACGTGGGAGCGATTCCGCGCGTACTGGGCTGGGACAAGAAGCGGATCGCCGAGCGCACCGAATATCTGCTCGATCTGGTAGGGCTCGATCCGGCCACTTTCGCGGACCGGCTGCCCAAGGATATGTCCGGTGGACAGCAGCAGCGCGTCGGCGTCGCACGGGCGCTGGCCGCCGATCCGCCGGTGCTGCTCATGGACGAACCGTTCGGCGCGGTCGATCCGATTACCCGGGTTCGGTTGCAGGACAGTCTGATCGCCATTCAGCACGAACTCGGCAAGACCATCGTGATCGTGACGCACGATTTCGAGGAGGCCACCAAACTCGGGGACAAGGTGCTGATCCTGTCCGAGGGCGGGCATATCGAGCAGTACGCCACCCCGGAGGAGATTCTCACCGATCCGGCCACGCCGTTCGTGGAGGAATTCGTCGGATCGGGGGCGAAGCTGGCGTACCTCACCGTCTCGCGGGTGCGAGATGTGGAGTACGACAAGGTGATTACCGCACGCATCGGTGAACCGTCGGGGGAAGTGATCGCGCGCGCGAAGGCCGCCGGGCACGATTGGATCGTGGTGGTCGATCGTTCCGGGCGACCACGCGCATGGCCCACCCTCGCGGAAGTCGCCACCAAACCCGAAGTGTCGGACTTCCTGGATCGGCGGTTGCCCGTGGTCGCGCGCTCCTCCACGCTGAACGACGCCTTGGACGCCATGCTCGCGACCAGCCAGGGAGCCACGCTGGTCACCGACGGCCGGGGCGCGGTGGTCGGCTCGCTCAATATCGGGGCCGTGACGGAATTGATTCGCACCAAACTCGCGGAGGGGCATCCCGAGGAAGAGGATCTGTCCTACGAAACCCATGTCGACGGAACCGAATACGCGCCGACACCGGTGATCGCCGCCGATGACGAACCGGATTCCATCGCGGTGACCGCGACCGCGGACTCGGATGGGCAGTCATGAATCGATTGCGCCGCACGCCGATCGACGTCTGGTTCGAACCGATCATCATTCTGGCCATCGGGATCGGATACCTGCTCTGGTACCGGTCCACCACCTTCACCGCGACCGAGAAGGCGTCACTGGGCTGGGCCAATCTGCAGACCACGATTCTGGCGCATATCAAGCTGACCGTGGTGGCCACGCTCATCGTGGTCGTGGTGGCGATACCGCTCGGAATCGCGCTCACCCGACCGGCTTTGAAGCGTTTCGAGCCGATCGTGGTCAATATCGCCAATATCGGCCAGGCGGCTCCGGCGGTCGGGCTGCTGGTGCTGTTCACGTTCTGGCTCGGCACCGGATTCCGCACCGCCGTCATCGGTCTCGTGGTCTACGCCATCCTGCCGATCCTGCAGAACACCATTATCGGTCTGCGACAGGTGGATCAGCGCACCATCGAAGCGTCCCGCGGTATCGGCTTCACGGCCGCGCGCACCCTGGTGCAGGTCGAATTGCCGCTCGCGGTGCCGGTGATCCTCAATGGGGTGCGCACCGCGCTGGTGATCCTGGTCGGCACCGCGACGCTGAGCACCTTCATCGGCGCGACCAGTCTGGGCACGCTGATCACCACCGGTGTCACGCTGTTCCTGCCCAAACTGCTCATCTCCGGTGCGATCCTGGTCGGCCTGTTGGCGCTGATCATCGATTGGCTCGGCAGGCTGGTCGAACTGGCCGCGACTCCGCGAGGCATCTCATGAGGGCGATACGGGCCGGATCGATTGCGCTGCTGGTGGTTTCACTGCTCGCCGGATGTGGTCTGGTGAGTTCGTCGGGGACCTTCCACGCCGCGAAACTGGTGGACGGCGGGCAGCCGCTGGACGGCGCGAAACTGGTGGTGACCTCCAAGAGCTTCACCGAGGGCGTACTGCTCGGCAAGATCACCGCGACCTATCTGGCCGCGGCCGGAGCCGACGTCACCGATCTGACCGGTGCGCCCGGTTCCGCCTCCTCGCGGCAGGCCCAGCTCAACGGCGACGCCGATATCCTCTGGGAGTACACCGGCACCGGCTGGGTCAACTACCACAATGAGACCGAGACGATCGTCGACCCGCATGAGCTGTGGCAGCGCGTGCACGATATCGAGCGCCGGGACAATGATCTGGAATGGCTGCCGCCGTCGAACTTCAACGACACCTACGCTTTCGCCGCCTCCGGTCCGACCGCGCAACGCCTGAAGGTGAAGTCCCTCTCCGATGTGGCGGCACTGCCGGTCAACGATCGCACCTTCTGTGTCGATGACGAATTCTTCAGCCGCTCGGATGGTTTCATCCCCATGCTCGCGAAATACGGTATCCCCTATAACGATCCGAGCGGCGTCCCGTCCGGCAACGTCACCCGCATGGACGCGGGCGTGGTCTACCCGGCCACGGCCAAGAGCGCACCCTGCAACTTCGGCATGGTCTACACCACCGACGGCCGCGTGAAGAACCTGAATCTCACTGTGCTGGAAGATGATAAGAAGTTCTTCCTGCCCTACAGCGGCACAGCCGTGGTGCGCGGCGCGATCATCGACAAGTATCCGGAGCTGCGCACGCTGCTCGGCACCATCTCCGAACGCCTCACCGACCAGCTGATGCAGGACCTCAACGGCCGGGTCGACATCGACGGCGAGGACCCGTCCGATGTCGCCTACGACTGGCTGAAGAGCGAAAAGCTGGTCACATAGCGGGAATCAGAGCCGCGGCCTTCGATCCGCCCGGTGGGACAACCGCTCGGTGAACGTCTCCGCCCAGGCCGCGGCCTCGGTGCCCTCATCGGCGGTGGCCTTGCGTCGCCGCGCCTTCACATGCCCCAGCCGCTCCGCGCGCTTGCCGCCCCCGGGCTGCGCCTGCAACGCGAGAATCCGCACACACCAGGAGACATACGCCTCCACCCCCATTCCCGCCGCCTCGGCGGCGGCGACCAGCGCACGCCAGTCGTCCTCCCCCACCGTCACCGAAATATCTCTACTAGCCATACCACTCCACGCTAACCCTCGAATCTCTCGATTCTCGCCGAATGCCGCCGAACAACACCCGTGAGGGCTTGCTAACCCAGTCGTTACCCACCGTAGCCACGCGGAAACGCCTGCTACATAGCGTATACAGGCATGTCGACACCATTGCGGACGCGCGCCAACGGGGCCAGTGGACACCTGCGCGACACCGTGTACGCCACGCTGCGCGACGAACTCATGAACGGTCAGATCAAGTTCAGTCAGCGGTTGACCGAACCGAAAGTCTCGGCCCGGTTCGGAATTTCGCGGACACCGGCGCGCGAGGCGCTGGCCATGCTGTGCTCGGACGGACTGCTGCACCGGGAGGAGATCGGGTTCAGCCCGGTGCGGCCCAGTATTCCCAAGGTGCGCGATCTCTATGAGCTGCGAATCGCGCTGGAGCTGAGCGGAATTCAGCGCGCCATCGACAATGCCGATATCCGGCACGATCATGAGCTGCTGCGGCTCGAACGGGAGCACTGGCTGGCCCTGCGGGCCGATCCGCCCGCGCAGGAGCCGGGATTCGTGGTCGTGGACGAGGGCTTCCATATCGCATTGCTGACCGCGTCCGGCAACGGTGAGCTGGTGCGCGCCCTGATCGCGGTCAATGCCCGCATCCGGCACGTCCGCATGTACGACTTCATGGTCAACAACCGGGTCGAGGTGACCATCGCCGAACATCTCGCGATTCTGGACGCCGTTCTCGCCGATGATCTTCCGCTCGCCTACGACCTACTGCACCGGCATATCGGTGAATCCCTCGACGTCGTGGTCGAGCGGGTCACCCGCGCCATCGTCGCCATGTCCATGGCCATTGAACAGGAGTAATCGGTGAGTTCGAGTTTCGACACCGTACTGATCGCCAATCGCGGTGAGATCGCCTGTCGCATCCTGCGCAGCGCCCGCGACCTGGGGCTCAAGACGGTCGCGGTGTACTCCGACGCGGACCTCGGGGCCGCGCACGTCCACATGGCCGATGCGGCCGTGCGGCTCGGACCGGGTCCGGCCGCACAGTCCTATCTGCGCGCCGACGCTGTCATCGAGGCGGCACTGGCCTCCGGCGCGGGGGCCATTCACCCGGGCTACGGATTCCTTTCCGAGAACGCGGAATTCGCCACCGACGTGGCGGCGGCCGGACTGGTCTTCGTGGGCCCGACGCCGGAACAATTGCGGGTGTTCGGTGATAAGCACACCGCCCGCGAGGCGGCCCGCACGGTGGGCGTACCGCTGGTACCGGGCAGCGGCATTCTGGAATCGGTCGATCACGCGGTCTCCGAGGCGGATCGGGTCGGCTATCCGGTGATGGTGAAGGCCGTCGGCGGTGGTGGCGGCATCGGTATGCAGGCGTGTTTCGACGCCGACGAGGTCCGGGCGGCCTTCGCGCGGGTACAGCGGCTCGCGGTGGCGAACTTCTCCTCCGCCGGGGTATTCCTGGAGCGATTCATCAGGCGCGCACGGCATATCGAGGTGCAGGTCTTCGGCGACGGTAAGGGCCGGGTGGTCAGCCTGGGCACCCGCGACTGCTCACTCCAGCGCCGCAATCAGAAGGTGATCGAGGAAGCGCCCGCCCCGGGATTGCCCGAAGAGCTCACCGAACAATTGCTCGCGACCTCCCGTGCCCTGGCGAGCTCGGTGCACTATCGCTCGGCGGGCACCGTCGAATTCGTGTACGACACCGAACGCCGCGAAGCCTCGTTCCTGGAGATGAATACCCGTCTCCAGGTGGAACATCCGGTCACCGAAGCGATCACGGGCGTCGATCTGGTGGACTGGATGCTGCGCTTGGCCGGTGGTGAGGACACCGTGCTCGACGGTGTACCGGACGCCGGACCCGCGCTCGCGGGCTGGGCGGTGGAGGCGCGCGTCTACGCCGAGGATCCTGGGCACGACTACCGCCCGAGCGCCGGATTGGTTACCGCGACAAGGTTTCCCGCCGACGCCCGGGTCGACACCTGGATCGGGACCGGCACCGAGGTCAGCGCGTTCTACGATCCGCTGCTGGCCAAGGTCATCACGCACGGCGCGAACCGCGAGGCGGCGTTCGGGAAGCTGAGCGCGGCGCTCGCGGACACCGGCGTCTACGGTGTGCAAACGAATCTTCCGCAGCTGCGGGCCGCCGCGGTCGCGCCGGTGGTGCGCGCCGCCGATCACAGCACCGGCACCCTGGCCGACCTGTCGTGGTCCAGCCGCCGGGTGGATGTGCTGCGGGCGGGCACCATGACCACGGTGCAGGACCATCCCGGCCGAATCGGACTGTGGGAGGTGGGAATTCCGCCGTCCGGGCCGATGGATGATCTGTCGTTCACCCTGGCCAATACCGCCGTGGGCAATCCCACCGGCGCACCGGGTCTGGAATGCACCTTGCAGGGCCCCCGGCTGCGGTTCTCCGGTGCGGCGCTGATCTGTGTCACCGGAGCGCCGACCCTGGTGACCGTGGACGGCGAGCCCGCGCCCATGTGGGAACCGGTCGCCATCGCAGCCGGATCGGTGCTCGATATCGGCGCGCCCTCGGATGCGGGACTGCGCACCTACCTGGCCATTCGGGGCGGGATCGACGCGCCGCTGTACCACGGCAGCGCCGCGACGTTCACGCTCGGCGGCTTCGGCGGGGTCACCGGTAAGGCCGTCGCCGATGGCGATGTGCTGGGAATCGCTGCCGTGCAAGCGGATACGACGAACACGCCGGGACCGGTGCCGGTCGAGCAGCGGCCGCTGTTCACGCACGACTGGCAGCTGGCCGTGGGTGAGGGGCCGCAAACCGCGCCCGCGTATTTCACCGATGCCGATATGACGCAGTTCTACGAGCGGTCCTGGCGGGTCGGCAGCCATGCCAATCGCACGGGCATCCGGCTCGAGGGACCGCGCCCGCAATGGTCGCGCACCGATGGCGGTGACGCCGGACTACATCCGTCGAACCTGCACGACAATCCGTACAGCGTTGGCGCGCTCAATGTTTCGGGCGATACCCCGATTCTGCTCGGCCCCGACGGTCCCAGCCTGGGCGGCTTCGCCTGTCCGCTGACCGTGGTGTCCGCGCACCGTTGGAAGCTGGGCCAGGTGCGGCCCGGCGACACCATCGCGTTCCTGCCCGTCACCGATGACACCGCCACCGAATTGCGCGCCTCGACCACCGCGCGCGCCACCGGTGTGCTCACCGATTCCGGTGCGGCACTGCGTGATCGCGGCATACTCGGCGGCGTGGACGCCGACGCCGACCGTCCGGCGGTGCGCTATCTGCGTGGTGGCGATGACAATATCCTGGTCGAATACGGTGAGATGGTGCTGGATCTCGGCCTGCGCATGCGAGTGCACGCGCTGGCACAGGCCCTGGCGGCCGCCGCCCCGCCCGGCATCATCGATGTGACGCCCGGGGTCCGGTCGCTGCACATCCACTTCGATCCCGCTGCCCTGCCGCAGTATCGGCTGCTCGGACTGCTCGCCGAACTCGAGGAGCAACTGCCCGCGACCGGCGATCTGGTCGTGCCGAGCCGCACCATTCGGCTGCCGCTGTCCTTCGACGATCCGTCCATCGCCGAGGCGATCGACCGCTACCGCAGCGGAATTCGCGATACCGCGCCCTGGCTGCCGTCCAATGTCGAGTTCATTCGCCGCATCAACGGCCTGGACAGCGTGGATGAGGTCCGCCGCACCGTATTCGATGCCGAATACCTGGTGCTCGGGCTCGGCGATGTGTATCTCGGTGCGCCCCTGGCGGTTCCATTGGATCCGCGGCATCGGCTGGTCACCACCAAATACAATCCGGCGCGCACCTGGACGCCGTCGGACGCGGTGGGCATCGGCGGCAAGTACCTGTGCGTGTACGGCATGGAATCCCCCGGCGGCTATCAGCTGATCGGGCGCACCATCCCGATCTGGTCCAGCTATCGCCAGCACGCGCCGTTCGAGGACGGCACACCGTGGCTGTTCCGCTTCTTCGACCGCATCGTCTGGGAGCCGGTCAGCCCCGAACAGCTCCTCGACCATCGCGCGGACGCCCGGTCCGGACGCTTCGATGCCGAGGTCACCGAGGGCATCTTCGCGCTCGCCGAGCACCGAAAGATGCTGCGCGACAATGCCGCCGATATCGCCGAATTCGAGACCCGGCAGAGCGCGGCGTTCGAGGCCGAGAAACGCGCCTGGCACGCCGCCGGTGAATTCGACCGCACCGTGGCCGCACCGCCACCGGTCGAGGACCGCGGCGATCCGCTCGCCGATCTGCCACCCGATGCCACCGTGGTCACCGCACCCATGGTCGGCAATGTCTGGCGCGTCGATATCGAACCCGGCGCGCGCTTGCGCGCCGGTGACCCCGTGGCAGTCCTCGAGGCGATGAAACTCGAACTGCCCGTGCCCAGTCCGGCCACCGGCACCGTCCTTCGGGTGCTCGTCGCCCCCGGTGCCACCGTGGAACCCGGAACCCCACTAGCCGTGATCGGAGTGACCGAATGACCCCGTCCCAGACCGAGGCCGCCCTCCCCGCGCCGACCGCACGCGTCGCGGCGGCCTACGCGCGCATCGCCGCGGCCGATCGGCCCGAAGTGTGGATCACCCTGCGCGAGTTCGACGATGTGCACGCCGAGGCGGCCGCGATCGAACAGCGCCTCGCGGACGGCGCGGTGCTGCCGCTGGCCGGATTGCTCGTCGCGGTCAAGGACAATGTCGACGTCGCGGGACTGCCGACCACCGCGGGCTGCCCCGAATACGCCTACTCCCCCGCCGAAACCGCTTCCGCCATAGCGCGTTTGGTCGCGGCCGGGGCGATCGTACTGGGTAAGACCAATCTCGATCAGTTCGCCACCGGCTTGGTCGGGACGCGCAGCCCCCACGGCGCGGTCCGCAACGCACTGCATCCGGAGCTGATCTCGGGCGGCTCCAGTTCCGGATCGGCGGTCGCGGTCGCGCTCGGCATCGCCGATATCGGAATCGGTACGGACACAGCCGGTTCCGGCCGGGTTCCGGCCGCATTCCACGACCTCGTCGGTATCAAGGCGACGCTCGGGATCATCCCGGCGCACGGGGTGGTCCCGGCCTGCGCGGACTACGACGCCGTCACCGTTTTCGCCGCCACCCTCGACCTCGCCACCCGGGCGGCGGCCGTCATGGCGGGCGCGGAGGGTCGTGATCCCCGCAGCCGAAGTTGGCCCGCCGATGTGCGTTTCGCGGCACCCCAGGTGCCGCGGCTGGCAGTCCCCGTGCCCGCCAACCTCGATGCGCTCAGCCCCGAATATCGGGACGCCTTCGACAGGTCGGTATGCGCCGCGCTCGAAGCCGGATGCAAGATCGAGGCGGTCGATATCGCGCCGCTGCTGGAGGCCGCACTGCTGCTCTACGACGGCTCGATCGTCGCGGAGCGCTACGCGGCCGTCGGCGCGTTCCTCGATACCGCCCCGGCCGGAGCCGATCCCACCGTGGCGGCGATCATTTCGGCCGCCGCCGCGACCACCGGGCCCGGCTTCGCCGCCGATCTGGACACCCTCGCCCGGGCTCGCGCCTTCGCGGCGGAACTGCTCGAACCCTTCGACGCCCTGCTCTTGCCGACGACCACCGAGCATCCGAGTCTCGCGGCGGTCCAGGCCGATCCGATCGGAATCAACCGGCGGCTCGGCACATTCACCAACTTCTGCAATCTGGTGGATCTGGCCGCGGTGGCGATTCCCGGGGCCGCGACCGCCACCGGATATCCCTTCGGGGTGATGATCGTCGTCCCCGCCTTCGCCGATCAGGTCGCGGTCGATATCGCGGCTCGGCTCCAAAATGCCGATACCGCACCGCTTCTGGTCGATCGCGGCGTCGACCTCGCCGTCTTCGGGGCGCATCTGCGCGATCAGCCACTGCACTGGCAACTCGAGGAACTCGGGGCGCGCTTCGCCGGAGCCATTCGCACCACCGATGCGTACCGGCTCACGGCCATGGCCACCACGCCACCGAAACCCGGACTGGTGCGCACCGAACCCGGTGCGGGCGCACCGATTCCGGGCGAGCTGTACCGGCTGTCCGAGGCCGCGCTGGGCCGGTTCCTGGCGGCCCTGCCCGCACCGATGGCGCTCACCGCGATCGAACTGGAGGACGGCCGCGGCGTCATAGGTTTCACCGCGACCCATGACGCCACCGCCACCGCCGCCGACATCACCGAATACGGTGGCTGGCGAGCGTATTTGAGCGCTCGCTAGCGCACCGTCCCGCCGCACGACGGGCCGGATCAGAGCAGTCGCCAGTCCTCCAGCCCGTCGTAGAGCGGTACCGCGCGCGCCAGTTTCGTGACCCGGTCGCGCAGCGCCTCGATATCGGAGCCACCCGCCAGGGCGGTGGCGATGATATCGGCGACCTCGGTGAACTCGGCATCGCCGAAGCCGCGGGTGGCCAATGCGGCGGTGCCGATGCGCAGACCCGAGGTGACCATGGGCGGGCGCGGATCGAAGGGAACGGCATTGCGGTTCACCGTGATTCCGATCTCGTGCAGCAGATCCTCGCCCTGCTGGCCATCGAGCTGCGAATCCCGCAGATCCACCAGCACCAGGTGCACATCGGTACCGCCGGTGAGCACGCTGATGCCCTTGGCCGCGACATCGCTGCCGGTGAGCCGTTCGGCGAGGATCTTGGCACCGGACAGCGTGCGCTGCTGCCGATCCCGGAATTCCGCACCCGCCGCGATCTTGAACGACACCGCCTTGGCCGCGATGGCGTGCATGAGCGGACCACCCTGCTGGCCCGGGAAGACCGCCGAATTCAGCTTCTTGGCGAACTCCTGCTTGGCCAGGATCAGGCCCGAGCGCGGACCACCCAGGGTCTTGTGCACGGTGGAGGAGACGATATCGGCGTGCGGCACCGGCGAAGGATGCAATCCGGCCGCGACCAGTCCGGCGAAGTGCGCCATATCGACCCACAGGTACGCGCCGACCTCGTCGGCGATCTCGCGGAAGGCCGCGAAATCCTGATGCCGGGGATAGGCCGACCAGCCCGCCACGATCACCTTCGGCGAGGTATTGCGGGCGATCTTGCGGACCTCGTCCATATCGATGCGATGGTCCTGCTTGCTCACGCCGTAGGCGCTCACCCGATACAGCTTGCCGGAGAAGTTCAATCGCATACCGTGCGTGAGATGCCCGCCGTGCGCCAGATCCAGGCCGAGCAGCCGGTCTCCCGGATTCATCAGCGCCATCAGCACCGCGGCATTGGCCTGCGCACCCGAATGCGGTTGCACATTGGCGAATTCCGCGCCGAACAGCTCCTTGGCGCGATCGCGCGCGAGGGTCTCCACCACATCGACGTGTTCACAGCCGCCGTAGTAGCGGCGGCCGGGATAGCCCTCGGCGTATTTGTTGGTCAGCACGCTGCCCTGGGCCTGCAATACCGCGCGCGGTACGAAGTTCTCCGAGGCGATCATCTCGAGGGTGTCGCGTTCGCGGGCCAGCTCGCCCGCCATGGCGGCGGCCAGCTCCGGATCGAGCTCACCGAGCGGTTGGGTGTTGACCGAGGCGGTGCGGGGATGAGAAGCAACCACTGGCGTACTCCGTTGGCTAGCAAGGGGATAGCCGACGCCCTCGGGCACGCGCACCTGAGACGGTCCGGCTCCCGCACGCGGGCGGCCCGGAGGTCGGTGCTGCGCCCAGTCCACGAGGCGGCGACCGCCGGATACGGCGCATCCGGCACAGCGGGCAGGTCTTCGGACTCACAGGCACCGGCCCGAATTCGGCCGCCCTACCGGCCGTCGCTTCCCGGGCTGTCGGTCGCCCAGTGCGTGTGACGGCGTTCGTTCCTGCTCACCGCTGCGGGACAGTCCCGGATTCCCACCGGGTTCCCTCTTCGCCCGCGGGCTCGCACCGTGCGGACTTCGACGCCGGGGATCGATCCGGGGGCTCCCGATATCGCGATCACCGGCGAACCAGCTGCGTACGAAGCATACGATGCCCGCACGCCCGGGGCGCGCTCCGGTCAGTCGCGCAGGAATCGCACCGAAGTATCGCCTGCGCCGGTGCTTTCGACCCGGCAGCGCACCCGGTAGACCTCGGCGATGAGTTCCTCGGTCAGCACCTGCGCCGGAGCGCCGGTCGCCACCACGCGGCCGTGTTGCAGCACCACCAGTACATCGCAGAACATCGCGGCCAGATTCAGATCGTGCAGGGCCAGGATCGCGGTCACCGGCAGGGCACGGACCAGGGTGAGGATCTCGAGCTGATGCGCGATATCGAGATGGTTGGTGGGCTCGTCGAGCAGGAGTTCGCGGGGTTCCTGCGCCAGCGCGCTCGCGATCAGTGTGCGCTGGCGCTCACCTCCGGAGAGCGTGTGCCAGCGCTGAGTCGCCTTGTCCGCCAAACCCGCCGCCGTGAGCGCGGCGTCGATGGCCGCGGTATCCGCGCCCGGATCGCCGCCGAACCAGCCGCGATGCGGAATCCGGCCGAGCCGCACCACATCGTGCACGGTGAGATCGAGATCGGTATCGGCGTGCTGGCCGACCAGCGCGATCCGGCGCGCGAGCTGTCTGCGCGGAATATCGTGCAGGGCGGTGTCATCGAGGCGGACGCTGCCGGAATCTGCGCGGTCCAGGCCCGACATGAGCCGCAGCAGTGAGGATTTGCCGGAACCGTTGGGGCCGAGCAGGCCCACGGTGGTTCCCGGTTCCGGATCGAGGGTGACGCCGTCCAGGACCAGGCGGCCCGAGCGGGTCCAGGAGACCTCGAGTGCGCGCAGGGTCATGTCAGCTGCCTGCGCCGCCGGGCCAGCAGAACCGCGAAGGCGGGCACCCCGAGCAGGGCGGTGACCACGCCGACCGGAATCTCCCTGGCACCGAACGCACTTCGCGCGAAGGTATCGGCCCACACCATGAAGACCGCGCCGATCAGGACCGTCACCGGCAGCAGCCGGGAATGACCGGGACCGACCAGGAAGCGGGCGAAATGCGGTAGCACCAGGCCCACGAAACCGATCGCCCCGGCCGCGCTCACCAGCGCGGCGGTGACCAGCGCGGTGACCAGCAGCAGCACCACCCGGGTGCGGCCCACGGCGACGCCGAGCGCGGCGGCGGCATCCGGGCCGAAGGCGAACGCGTCCAAAGCCGGTGCGTACCAGAGACAGATGATGCCGCCGATCCCGAACACCGTGGCCGCCAACGCCACATCGGTCCAGGTCGCGCCCGCCAGCGAGCCCAGCAGCCAGAACAGCACGCCGCGCGTCTGTTCGGCATTGGCCGAGGACAGCACGATCAGCGAGGTCAGCGCCGAAAACAATTGGGTGCAGGCCACACCCGCGAGCACCACCCGATCCGGGGTGCCGCCCGCGCCGTAGGCCAGCGCCAGCATGAGCGCGAAGGACAGCACCGCGCCCAGGAACGCACCGCCGGACAGCGTCAGCACCCCGGCTCCGACTCCGAGCACCGCCACCAGCACCGCACCGGTGGAAGCGCCGGAGGACACACCCAGGACGAATGGATCGGCGAGCGGATTGCGCAGCAGCGATTGCAGAATCGCGCCGCAGAGCGCGAGCCCCGCCCCGCACAGCGCCGCCAGCAGGGCGCGCGGCAGCCGCAATTGCCAGACGATGCCGTCGGCCAGGCGACCGGCCGTGGAGGTGCCGATGCCGAGGTGCTGACCGATGATGCCGTAGACCTCGCGCGGCGACACATTCGCGGGCCCGATGGATACCGTCACGGCGATCGAAACGACCAGCAGCGCAGCCGAACCCAGACAGATCGCGGTGGCGCGGCGGGCCGGTGTCAACGCGCCGTGGCCAGACCGGTCGCCAGCTTCTCGATGGCGTCGATCTCGCGGATGCCCGGATCCAGTTCGGAGCCGGTCATCACCACGTAGTGCTTACCCTGCACCGCGCGCATTCGATTGGTGGCCGGATTCGATTCCAGGAAGCTGATTTTCGTGGTCAGCGCATCACCCTCGATGCGTTTGCGGCTCAGGTCCGCGAGCACCAGCACATCCGGATCGCTCGCCACGACCGCTTCCCAATTGATCTCGGGCCAGTCCTCGCGCTGATCGACGAAGACATTGCGCGCGCCGACCTCCTTGGCGTAAAGCCCGGGGGCGGAACAGCATCCGGCCATATAGGGGGTTTTGACGCCGGAGAACCAGAAGGCGACGGTCGGTGCGGAACCCTGCTGCCCGCCCGTCGCGGCGCGCAAGCGGCCGCGCAGCTGATCGACCAGCTGCGCGCCCCGATCCTGGACGTCGAAGATCCGGGCCAGTTCGGTGATCTCCTGGAACAGCGTATCGATGCCGAGTGGCGCTGTGCGGGTGACGGTTTCGCCGTCCACCTTCGCGCCGGTGCAGACCGCGGGCGACTGATAGGTGGGGATGCCGAGCTGCGCGAACCGGGAGCGCTCGGCCACCACGGCCGGGGTGAAGGTGTGCGCGCTGGCCGAGGTCACCAGATCGGGTTCCTTGGCCAGCACCGCCTCGAACGACGGATCGTTATCGGCCAGGCGGGGCACCTTGGCGTTATCGGCCGCCAGCGCCGGGAGCACCGGATCGAACCAGGTCGAGGTGCCGACCATGCGATCGGCCAGGCCCAGCGACAGCAGGATCTCGGTGGACGCCTGGTACAGCGCCGCCGCGCGGGTGGGCGCCTTGTCGAAGGTGACCTTGACGCCGCAGTTTTCGAGGGTGAACGGATAGCCGGTGCGCCCCGGGCGGTCCTGGGCGCTCGCGTCCCCGGCCGTCGTCGTATCCGAGGAGCTGCCGCAGGCGGTGATACCGGCAACGAGACAGCCAACTGTTCCGAACACAGCCAGAAGCCGCATCGATCGCGTCGTCTTCATGAAATGCACCGTACCAATCGGAATCTTATGGAATCCCCGGCGCGGTATGCGACCGGAGCGAATGTTCAGCGACCGAATCGGTTTCGAGGTCATGCGCTGAGCGGCGCGGCGGTGACGTGGTAGCCGAGGTTGTTCAGCACCTCGCGGGTCGCCTTGGCGAAATTGAGCGTGATGAAGTGCAGGCAGGGCGCGCCCTCGTCGATGAGCCGCTGCGCGATCTCGGTGGCGATCTCGATGCCCGCCGCGCGGACGGCGGCCCGATCCTCCTCCGGGCCGTTGCCCGCCGCGCGGCGCAGCCGCTCGGCGATCGCGGCCGGGAGCGCCCGCCCGCTGAGCTCCTCCGCGCGGGCCACCGTGCGCATCGAGGTGATCGGCATCAGTTCGGGGATAATGGGTTTCGCGCCCTGCACCGGATCGAAGGCGGCCATGCGATCCCGCAGCCGCAGATAGTGCTCCGGATCGAAGAACATCTGGGTGATCGAATAGTCCGCTCCGGCACGGAGTTTCGCGGCCAGATAGGCGGAATCGGTCTCCAGGTCCGGGGAGCGGTGATGCCCCTGCGGGAACGAGGCGACCCCGACGTGGAAATCGCCGAGCTCGCGCACCAGCCGGACCAATTCCTCGGCGTACTCCAGCCCGTCCGGATGTTTGCGCCATTCGCCCAGCGGGTCGCCGGGCGGATCTCCGCGCAGCACAAGGATATTGCGGATGCCGCAGTCGGCGTAGGAGCCGACCAGCGCCCGCAGTTCGGCCACGCTGTGCCCCACCGCGGTCAGGTGCGCGACCGGCAGCAATGTGGTCTCCTGCGCCAGTTGGCCGGTGATGCGGGCGGTGCGGTCCTTGGTGGAGCCGCCGGCCCCGTAGGTCATCGATACGAACGCCGGGTGCATGCGCTCGAATTCGCGTGCCGCGCGCCACAATCGGGCTTCACCGGCGGCGTCGCGGGGTGGATTGAATTCCACCGAGAACGGCACCCGCGACCCGGAATGGGCGCGCAGACTTCGCACGACGGTAGAGGTGTTGTCAGCGTTCGACATCGAGGAGCTCCATGATCAGCGACCGATACGCCGTCACCCCATCGGGAGCGCACGCTGACGGAGCCCGCGGGGTAATTCGTCCCCGCACCGATCCTCGGCGTACCGCCCAATCCACGAGGCGACGACCGCCGGATACGGTGTATCCGGCGCAACGGGCAGGTCTTCGGACTCGTGGGCGCCGGCCCGCACCGGGCCGACCCCGGCACACACGACCGGGGCGCTACCTATCGGCCGTCGCTTCCCGGGCTCGCGCCCAGTGCCTTCACGACCGTCGTTCCCACTCACCGCTGCGGGACAGTCCCGGATTCCCACCGGGTTCCCTCTCACCCGGCTCGCGCGTGCGCGTTGCCGAGCTCGACGCCTTCGAGTGGATCAGGGGCTCCTCAATACCCTCTCCGGCGAACCAGCTGCGATGACGAACTCTAGCGAAGTCCGGCGGCGTCTCCAACCGGCGGGTTGCGGTCGGACCAACCGGCGGGTTGCGACCACACCGTGAACCTCACATCGCGTCCAGTCTGTTTCATGGGCAATATGGGAGCTATGCCTTATTCGAACCCGATCAGTGCCTGGAAGTCCCTCCGCGAAGGAAATGAGCGTTTCGTCAACGGTGAACTGCAGCACCCCAGCCAGGGAGCGGCGGATCGCGCCAAGCTCGCGGGCGGGCAGCACCCCTCGGCGATCCTGTTCGGCTGCGGTGACTCCCGCGTCGCCGCGGAGATCATCTTCGACCGCGGTCTCGGCGATATGTTCGTGGTCCGGACCGCGGGCCACGTGGTGGACAGCTCGGTGCTCGGTTCCATCGAATACGGCACCGAGGTGCTCAATGTGCCGCTGATCGTCGTCCTTGGTCACGACAGCTGCGGCGCGGTGCGTGCCACCATCGACGCGCTCGACAACGGTGAGGTGCCCGGCGGATTCATCCGCAGCGTGGTGGAGCGGGTCACCCCGTCCATCCTGCTCGGCCGCCGCGAGGGCCTGACCACCGTCGACGAACTCGAGGGACGCCACGTCGAGGAGACCGCGCGCCAGCTCATGCAGCGCTCGACCAGCATCTCCAAGCGCGTCATGGCGGGCGAACTCGCCATCGCGTGCGTCACCTACAACCTCGCCGACGGCCAGGCGAAACTGAACAGCGTCTTCGGCAATATCGGCGAACACGCCTGATCGAACTATTGGCTCGGTCGCCCCGCGACGGCGTTGTAGATGCCGTCGCGCAGGCGATCGAACCATTGCTCATCGGCCTCGCGATGCTCGGCTTTGCGCGCCTTCGCCGATCCGGCCCCGTATCGCCAACGCGCCCACGGTGATTGCGGGCGGGCCAGGCGAATCGCGCCGATCAGTCCCACTATCGGTATGAACAGCGCGAACAGCCCGGTCCAGGCTTTGCCCTTGGCCATGGTCACCAGGGCGAGCGAGCCGTGCAGCAGCACCACCCCGACGACCACCTGCCAGCCGCGGAAGTTGTCGGTGATCCCCAGCGGTGTCGCACCGAGCAGCATGAGGGCGCACACCGCGATTCCGATGACGACCGCGTCCACCGATACCCGGCCCTGTTCGGACCAGTAGACGTCCTTCAGATCCAGGATCAACGCGAACTCGTCGAGCACCAGCGCGGTGCCGACCCCGAATAGTCCGGCGAACAGCTCCGGCCACGGCGAATGCTCGCCGATCGGGCTGAATACGCCGAATCCGGCCGCGATCATGAACACCACCCCGAACACCATGTGGTGAATATGCTTCCCGCCCGGGGTGATATTGCCCGGCCACCACGACACACCGGCGCGAATCATGCGCACGCTGATCCGGATGAATACGAACGTGATCACGAACATCAGCAGCAGAATCGCCAGCGGCAATTTGCCCGGCAGCACGATCATCCGATCGAACCAGCCGTCCGGAGCGGCTAGCGGTACACCCGCGGGAACGCGTCTCACGCCACCTCCAGGATCAGGCATTTCGCTCGCATTCGAAGCCAACGATAGCGATCTTGGTAGCCGAGAACCGGCATTCGGGACGGAGTGCGCCGAAGTGGTTCGGTGATGCCGCCGGGCAGGGGGACGATTCCGGCGGCATCAGCGTGAGCGGTGAGCACGCCCTCGGTTGCAGCGAGGGCCACCACTCAGGAGGCGGGTATACACCCGGGTTCCGGACCGCTTCGAGACTATGGGCGGAAACCCTTACCGCGCTTGATGATTGCTGACCACGGAATGACGGCCGGGTGAATAGTGGTCGCTAGCGACGCGGACGGCGGCCGTTCGCATCGCAGAATTTGCGTTCCATCGCTTCCCAGACCTCGCGCAACGTGCCGGTCCGCGGGATCTCGTCGGGGGTGACGCAGATCCCGAAGGTCTTCTCCAATTCGGCGATCAGTTCCAGCGAGTGCATGGAGTCGAGACCGCAGTCCAGGTACGGCCCATCCGAATCCTGTTGCGCCGCAGCCGATGTACCTCCGGAGGTCATGCCGTCGCCCGGCGCGGAACCGTCGCCACGGTGCGATCGACGAAGGCCGCCAGCTCGGCTATCGCCAGGCGGGATTCGGGGACCAGCATGGCGGCGGCCTGGAAGACGTGGACCTGTTTCAACCAGAGCTGGAATTCGCAGGGGACGCCGCGCGCCGCGAGGCGGGCGGAGAGCAGTTCGGCGTCGGGGAAGGTCATTTCCGTTGAGGTCGTCTGGATGAGGGTGGGCGGCAGACCGGTGAGGTCACTGTCCACCGGGGAGAGCAGCGGGCGGTCGCCATTGGCCCGTTCGGCATGGGCGGTGAAGACGCCGACGGATCTGATCGGGAAGACATCACAGGTCGCGGCGGTCGGCGCGGCCACCATGCGGCTGGTATCCCAGCCGGTGAGCGGGGACATCGCGGCGATCGCCGCGGGGACCGGCAGACCCTCGTCGCGGGCGGTGATCGCGGTGGCGAAGGTGAGATACCCACCGGCCGAATCACCCATGAAGACAATGCTTTCCGGGGCAACGCCCAGACCGAGCAGATAGCGGTACGCGTCCACGCAATCGTCGATCGCGGCGGCGACCGAATGTTTGGGGAGCATGCGGTAGTCGACGCTCAGCACCGGAGCGGACAGTGCCTTGGCGATGCGGCCCACCAGCTGGCGGTGCAGCCATTTACCGCCGACGTAGAACGCGCCGCCGTGGAAGTACAGCACCACCCGCTCGCCGATCGGGTCGGCCGGGGTGACCATTTCGGCTCTGGCATTGGCAAGCTTGATCCAGCGGCGATCCAGTCCGCGCGGCGACCACATGAATCGGCCCAGCTGATCGGCGAGCCGGTACGGCCACGGCAGGTTCGGGGCCAGCGCCCAGAGCCACAGCACGGGTTTCATGGTGTAGCGCAGCGTCTGCCGCACCACCCTCGATTGCCAACTGCCCCCGGGGAATTCGGCATAGACGAGCTTCTCGGTCACGGTGGATTCCTCCTGGATTACTGCGATGATTTCGTCACTTGCGCGGGAGCGCGCCGTCCATGCCGCCGACATCGGAGATCTTCCAGCCCGAATTCGTATCGATGGTGACGCTGTAGGTGACGGTGGTGAGGCCGCCGTCCGGGGCCTGGGCACTGGTGGAATTCACGTTCACGAAGACATTCACCTTGTAGATGCCGCCGGAATCCGAGGCGACCTTCGCCGCGATCGGGGTCGCGGTCGAGGTCCACTTCAGCGGGACCAGGATCTCCTGCAATTTGGGTGCGGTGGCATCGAATTTGTTCGCCAGGGTGGGCGTGGTGTTCGCCTTCAATTTGGCGAACCAGGAGTTCACATCCTTGTAGTCGATGGTGGCCGCGCCTACCGCGTAATCGGTGGCCACCTGTTCGGCGTGCTGATTCGCGGCCGTGGCGGCGGTGCTGTCGCTCAGCTCACCGCGCGCGGAAATCCACAGTGCCGCGAACACTCCGGCGGTGATCACCAGCGCCGCCACGACGGCGGCCGTGATCATGGTCGACAGCGAGACCGCGATGGTCCGCCCGGTCCCGGCCGCGGCGGGCTCGGCGGTGGTCTTCTCCTCGATGTTCTCGTCGATCAGGGTCGCCATCTGAACTCACACTCCATGTCTGATTACTTGACGTTGATCCGCAGCCGCAGCGCACCGTCATCGCCGACCGAGGCGAGCGCCTGTGCGAGCAGACTGCTGATATCGACCTGCGGAATGGTCGAAATACCGGTCCGGACAAGGGGTTGCAGCACCGGAAGCAGGGCTTGCAGATCCGGCCCGACGGTGCGGACCCATTCGGCCAGCTTCTGCAGGAACGGTGCGAGACCATTGCCCTCGGCGTACATCTGCGGACCCGGTGCGATCTTGACCAGATCCCCGAACGCCGCCGCGATCCTGTCCACCCCGACGCCGAAATCCACCCACTGCGGATTGCCCGCCGAGATCGCCGGGGCGGCCCAATCCATATCTCCCGCAAGCGATTGCAGATTGGTGATGACCGCGCCCAGCTGCGGCGAGCGGCTGATCATGCTGGCCGCCAGCAGATCGCTCGCGCGCGCCAGTCCGGGCACCGTGGATTCGGTTCCGGTCAGCGCCCGGTCGAACGTCTCGATGAGCGGTTTGATGGATTCCGGATCGAGTTGATTCAGGAATTTCACCACCAATTGCGCGACTTCCGGAATCGAGGTGGGCATGCGAATCTTCTCGGTCGCCACGGTCTGCCCCGACCGCAGATAGGGTCCCGCGCCCGTGGCGGGCACGAATTCGATATAGGGCTCACCGATCGCTGACAGATTCTCGATGACCACGCGCGAGTCGACCGGAATCTTATAGGTGTCATCGATGCGGAAATTCACCTCGACGCCCGCCGCGGTGGTGTCCACCGAGGTCACATCGCCGACGCGAACTCCGCTGAGCAGCACCGGCGATCGCACCCCGATACTGCCGGAATTGGTCAGCACCATGCGCGCGGTGGTGTAGTCCACGAAGGTGTCGAGCCGGACCACCCCGTACGCCAGGTAGATCGCGCCCAGAATCGACACGACCGCGATGGACAGTAGCGATACCGCTCCCCCGGCCTTCATCGCACCGCGCCGATCATGCGCAGGGTATCGACGATCCGGTCCACCTGATCGTTCTTGGCGACGGTATCCGGCCCGCTCACCGTCGCGCCGGTGATGTTCACCTTCGGCCCGCGCTCGACGAACGGAATGATCTTGTCGCGCAGCAGGGCGACCAACTTGTTCAGATTGGACGGCGCGCTCAGATCCAGGGGTCTGCCCGTGAATGCTAGCGGCAGAAAGGCTTTCGCGGCCGCATCGGCGGAATCGACCAGCGGGGCCGCCCAGATCAGCGCGTGCCCGACCGCGCCGAGCTGGCCCAGTACGCCGACCACCCCGACCACCGAGGACACCGCCGCGGAGGTCTGTGTGACGCCGTAATCGGTGAGCAGTTCCTTGATGGCGGGCGCATCGGCCGCCACCGTGCTCGCATCGGCCCCGATACCGTTCAGGAACGAATCCACCTGTGCGAGATTGTTTCCCAGATCGACGTAATCGGCGTGCAGCACATCGGCGATGCGCGCGGTCTCCTTGGGATCCGCGGGCAGCACCCCGTTGAGCTTGTTCACCGCATCCTGCATTCGGCCGATGGCACCGCCCTGAATGAAGGTCGCCAGGCCCGCCATGGTGTCCTCCAGCTGCACCGGAGGTTTGGTCTGGGTCAGCGGAATCGTCCCGCCCGCTGGAATTTTCGCGCCGACTCCGTTCGGCGGGGTGGTCAGCGCGATGTGGATATCGCCGAGCACGGTGTTCTGGCGCAGTTCACCGATGGTGGTCACCGGCAGCTGCACCGAGTCCAGGATGTCGACATCGACGATGACATAGCCGCCCTTGGCGGGAGCCGCGGCCGGATCGACCACGCGCACATCGGCCACCGTGCCCACCCGCACCCCGTTGGCCATCACCTTCGCGCGCGCCGGAAGGTTCAGCGCGCTGGTGAATTCCATCTGGATGCGATGGGTCGGACCCGATACCTCCGCACCCGGGACCGGTACCGAGGCCGGATCGAAACCGCAACCGCCGGAGGTGGCCAGCACCGCCGCGGCGAGTGGCGCCGCCGTCAGGAATCGTAGCGGGACAGCGTAATTCGACCGTTTCATGAGGCACCGACGATTCCGAGTATCAATTGCGGGAGTTGGATATCGGCCAGTCCATTGGCGGCACCGGCGCAGCGGCCCGGGGCCACCGCGTTGATGGCCGCGCAGACCGCCTCGGCATCGGGCCTGGCCACCGCCACGCGCGGCGGGGCGTAATCGAGGCCGATCGCACCGGTCTGCGGATCGACCGCGCGGGCGAACGCACCGGTGATGGTGGGGATCATGCGAATGATCTGCTCCAGCGTCCCGACATTCGCCCCGATCATCCGCACCAGCGGCACCGCGGAATCGAGCAGCTTCAGCACGGGATCGCCTGCCAACGTGGTGATGTCATTGAGCAGCGGCAGGGCGCGCTGGAAGCCCTCGATGACCTCGACGACCTGATTGAACAGTTCATTGTTGACCTGATCGAGCACCCCGCCGAACCGCGTCAGCATGGATTTGATGTCACCCCAGTGCGCGGCGACGCTGTCCGACAGCCTCGCCAGCGCGTCGATGACCGAACCGAGCCTGCCTATGGCCGCGTCGGGGGCGTTCAGCGCGGTGCCCAATTTGGTGATGATCTGGTTGATCTGATCGCCGGTGCCCGCGGTGGCGCTGTTCAGCGCCTTCAATCCGGTGCCGAGCGCGTCCTGCCGCGCCGGGTCCGATCCCAGCGTCCGGTTGGACAGCGTGGCCATCGCGTCGAGCATTTCGGTCATGCTCTTGGGCGTCAGGGTCTTCGAGATACACGTCCTCGATTCCCAACGCGCACCGGACTTTCCGGGGCTGATCAGAGCCAGGTCGCGATCGGCGACCAGGGTGTTGGACAGCGTCGTCGCCGCGGTGTCGGCCGCCAGCGGATATCGCGCGTCCACCTCGAAGTCCACCCGGACTCGCGCGCCGCCGGGCTGTAGTTTGGTCACCTGCCCGACCGGAACCCCGCGCATGGTCACCCGATTGCCGGTGTACAGGCCGATGGTGTCCGGCATATCGGCGCAGTAGCTGTTCATCTTCTTCGCCGGATCGAGTGCGACGAAATACGCGGCGAAGGCGACCACGACCACCGCGACGACACCGGAGATCGTCATGAATCCGCGCGAGCCGAGCATGCGATACAGCATCAGCACGCCTTTCCCGCGACCGGAATGCACAGTTGCGGCGCGGTCACCACGGCCGCGGACTGGTCCACGCCGATACCGCCGTCGGGCAGGACCAGCTGACCGAGCCTTTTACCGAGGTCCTGTACCGAATCGATCAGCGAGCCCAATTTCCCGCCGAGCCTTTCCAATTCGGGGACGGCCGCGACGAGCTGGGTGAGCACCGGTTGCAGACTGGACTGCCAGGCCGGTCGCAGTGCGGCGATGCGATCGACGATGCGGACCAGGGTCTTGACCGTCTCGCGCACCTCCACCCGGTAATTGGTCAGGGTCGTCTCGAGCAGGTTGGTCGTGCGAATGAACTGTCCCAGCACCGATTTCGCGGTGGTGATCGCGCCGATGTACTCATCGGCCACGGCCAGCGCACTGGAGACGTCCGCGTTCTGCTTGTTCAGGATGTCGACCAGACTCTCGACGCCGCCGAGCATTTGGCGCAGTGCGTCCGGATTGGCGGTGATCGACTGTTCCAGGGCCGCGAAGTTCTTGCGCCAGGCATCACCGTCCAGCTTGCTCACCGGTTCGGTGGCGTCCTGGAAGGTTCGAATCAGGTTGTAGGGCAGTCGAACCCGATCGGCCGGGATATGCCCGGAACCGAGCGGCCGCGAACCGGCGGGGAACAGCGCGACATAGTGGCCGCCGGCCAGGGTGAGCATGCGGATATCCAGGGTCGTCTCATTGCCGACGAACACATCGGTGTCGACGGTGAAATTCATCAGCACCCGATCGGGCCGCAGATCCAGTGATTTGACGGTGCCCACCGGGATACCGGCCAGGCGCACATCGTCACCGGGCTTCACCGATTGCGCCTCGTCCAGCTCGGCGATAAAAGTGTGTTTGCCCAAAGGCATTACGTAGGTCGCACCGGCCACACCACCCGCGATGAGCACCGCGACGGTGGCGATGACCCCGTAGCGCAGCTCGCGCCTGCGCGTTGCCTGTTCGGTGCGCGACCGCTGTTCGAACAGCACGCGCAATCGTTGCCGCCACGTCGGTTTCACTGTTTGCATACGGCGACCTTCTGACCGGCGATCAGCACCGAGAGCACCTGCGGCACTTCGGCATTGCCCCGCGAGCAGGACAGGTCCACCTCGGATCCGGTCCGCGGGACGAGCGCGTCGAGCGATTGCAGTAGTCCGGGGAGGCGGCCGAGTACATCGACCGCGTCCTGCGGATTCGGGAACAGGGTGCGGATGAGTCCGTCGATATCCGGGTTCGCCTTCGGTGTCAGGCCGAGCCGATCCAGCAGACTGTCCACCGGATTCAGCAGCGGCGGGGCGGTCAGCGCGAAATCGACCAGGCCGTCGATATTGGTCTGCAATGAGCCGAAGACATCGGAGATGCTGCGCAGCAGGGTGACCAGATGCGGTGACTGCCCGCCGATCTGATCGGAGATGTGCGCGAGATTGCCCATCAGCGTGGAGATCACGCTCTGCCGATCGGTCACATACGAACTCAGCTTGCCGATCGAATCGAGCGCGGACCCCACCCGGCTGCCGTCGCCATCGATCACCGCGAGCATGTTCTCGGCGAATTGATTGAGCGCGTCCGGCGACAGCGTCGCGAGCACCGGCTGTAAACCGTTGAACAGCGCGGTGATATCGAACGACGGTATGGTCCGATCGGTGCCGATGGCGGCCCCGGCGGCGAGCCGGGTGGTCGGCGCGGGCGGCTGCTGGACGTCGATATAGCGCTGCCCGGTCAGATTCTGATACCGGATCGCCAGTTTGCTGGTGTCGAACAGCGGGTGCGAGGTCAGCACCGAGATCTGCACTTTTGCCCGATTCCCGTCCAGCGCAATGCTGTTCACCTTGCCGACCTGCACGCCGTACATGCGCACGTCATCACCGGTCTTGAGGCCGTTGGCATCGGTGAAGAGCACGGCGTGCGTTTCGGTCGCACCGTCGACCGGGCGCTTGATCGCCGAAATCACTACGCCGAGAACCACGATCATGGCAATGGCGAACGCCAGGGTGCGCCAGGCCGCGCCCGTCACGGATTTCATCGGCCCGCTCCCGCCGGAGCGGACAGGCCCAGCAGCGGCACGGCCAGCGCGGGCACACCGCGCAGATCCACCGACAGGTCCAGCACCGGACCGTTCGGGGTGTCCGGCATGGCGGTGCGCAACCGGTCCAGCAGTGCGCTCACGTCCTGACCGGAACGCGTTGGCGCGGGCACCATTTGGGCCAGCGCCCGCAGCAGCGGGATGAGCATATCGGTGTATCCGGAGAGCTGATCGCGCGCGGCGTCGCCGATCGCGCGAATCGCCGGAAGCACATCCTCGACCACCACGTTCACACCCGAATCGAAGAGCTGACGGTCCGTGCGCAGCACCGGGATCGAGTAGATCCGTTGCAGCAGTTGCACCGTCGCGTCGACGAAGCCCGCACCGCTGTCCAGCGTCGCGCCGAAATTGCCGAGCACGGTCGAGATCGGCATCGTCTGCTTATCGGCGACGGTCCCGGCGGTCACGACCATCGCCTGCAACAGCGGGGTGAAGGCGTCCAGATCGGTGGTCATCCGGCTGAGCATGGCCGCCACCTGCGGGGTCAGCACACTGTCACCGACCTGGGACAGGGTGCGCAACAGTGATCCCATCGTCGCGTCGTACACATCCTTCGCGCGCGGTCCGGTCAGATCGATGAGGGCGTCATCGCGCAGCGGCGCGCCGCCGGAGCCGCGTTTCAATTCGAGTTCGCTGATGCCGAACAGGTTCGCGGGCGCGTAGTCCAGGCGCAGGCTGTCATCGATACCGAAGAGCCGAGAGCGGTCCAGCCGCAATGCGATTCGCTGGGTGCCGCCGTCACCGGGTTCGATGGTTGAGACCGTGCCCACCCGCACCCCGTCGAGCCGCACCTCGGTGCCCGCCTCGATACCGTCGCCGATCTGCTCGGTCAGCAGCGAGACGCGCAACCGGGAGTCCGCGCGCACCCCGGCGACCACCGTGGCGATGAGCGCGGCGGTGACCACGACGGCGAGCGCCATCGCGCCCATCGCCAGCGACCGCTTCTCGTCCATGGCCACGCCGGGTAATCCGTATGCAGGCATCCCCTACCCCGTAAAGCTGATCGGTGAGTTGAAACCCCACAGCACGATGCTCAGCACCATGTCGGCGGCGATCACCGCGACGAAACTGGCGCGCACCGCATGCCCGGACGCGATGCCGACCCCCTCGGGTCCACCGGTGGCGAAAAAGCCCTTGTAGCTGTGGATCAGGATCACCAGGACGCTGAACACCATCACCTTGATCACCGCGGCGATCACGTCGAAGCCGCTCACGAACTGGAAGAAATAGTGGTCGTACACCCCGGCGGCCTGTCCGTGCAGCACGGTGATGAGCACCCGGCACGAGGCATAGCTCAGGATCAGCGCCATCAGGAAGGTCGGCACGATCGCGATGGCACCCGCGACGACGCGGGTGGTGACCACGAAGGGTATCGAGCGCAGGCCCAGCGCCTCGATGGCGTCGATCTCCTCCGAGATGCGCATGGAGCCGATTTCGGCGGTCATGCGGCAACCCGCCTGTGCCGCGAAGCCGATGGCGGCGGCGATGGGGGCCATCTCGCGGGTGGTGGCGAAGGCGGACACCACACCGGTGATCGGGCCCATACCGATCATGTCCAGCGTCACGAACGATTCGATGCCCACCGACGCGCCCATGGCGAGGCCGAGAATGATCAGCATCGGCACGGTGCCGCCGCCCACGATGAGCGAACCGCGACCCCAGGTCATATCGGTGATGGTCCGAATGGTCTGGGCGCGATAGTGGGTGAGCGCCAAGGGAATCGCGCGCAGCACCTCCCAGGCGAAGCCGAGCGCGAAACCCGCGGTGCGCACCGGATCCAGCAGCCGATGCCGGCGCTGATAGCCGCGATAGGCCCAGCCCAGGCCCTTCGGCGTGAACGATGACGCCGTCATCACGCGATCCTGGTCGGCAGGAACATCGAAACCACCTGTGTCATAGCGAGATTCACCAGCACGATGGACACCACCGAGACCACGACGGCGGCATTGACGCCGTCCGCGACCCCGCGCGGTCCACCCCTGGCCTCGAGTCCGCGCTGACACGCGATGACCACCACCAGGAAACCGAAGATGATCGATTTGGCCAGGGAGACCCAGACATCGGCGACCGTCGCGAACGAACCGAAGGTCGCCCAGTAGCTGCCGGGTGTCACGCCCAGACTCGCGATGGCCATCACATAGCCGGTCAGAATGCCGACGAAGATGATCAGGATATTGAGCAGCGGGGCGACGATGACCATGGCGACCATGCGCGGAATCACCAGGCGGTGAATGGGATCGATGCCCATGGTCTTCAGTGCCTCGATCTCCTCGCGAATGGTGCGCGCCCCGAGATCCGCGGCAATGGCCGACGCGCCCGCTCCGCCCAGCAGGAAGCCTGTCGCCATCGGCGCGCCCTGTTTGATGACGCCGAGACCGCCGCCCGCGCCGAGCATGGAATCCGCGCCGAGCTGATGGATGAGATTGCCGACCTGCACCGAGACGATGACGCCGAATGGAATCGCCATGAGAATCGCGGGAATGGTGGTGACCGTGAGCAATGCCCAGCATTGCAGAATCATTTCGCGCCATTGGAATTTGCGGCGGGTGATGTCGGTGGCGGTGCCGATAATCGACTCCACGCCGATCTGCACGGATCGGCCGAATGTTCGCATGCTCGCGATCACCGTGGCGGAGAAATTCTCCTTCACGATATTCAGCGCAGGGACCACCGAAATCAAAATACCGCCTGTCATTGCGCGTGCCGGATACACAGACACGTCACCCACCCCGGACCGTCATCTGTTGTTTACAACCTGCTTCGATCGACTGCCAAGTCTCGCCGACCCGGGACCGGCGGTCACTGCACGCCGCGAAGAAGATCGCGGGGATCTTTTGTCTCACAAGACAAAATGGATCTGCGGAGTGTTTCCGTGGTATCGAATCTGACACGATGGAATCGGACTGCCGGTCCCGAATACAGCTATGTCGCGCTACCGACGCCGAGCGTTTCATTTTCAACGGAGGTTCACCATGGGCATCACCGATGATGTCGTCACACGCGGAAGCACACCGCTACTCCCCTCCGCCGACCCGTTCTATGCACCGCCCGATGATTTCGCGAATTCGGTACCGGGCACCGTATTACGCACTCGCACAGTCGAAATCGCGCAGTTCGGCATTGTCCGCCAGCAAGTCACCGCATGGCAGCTGCTGTACCGCAGCAATGATCTGAACGGTGCGCCGGAAACGGCGGTCACGACCGTATTCCTGCCGCACGGAGCCGATCCCGCCGAACCGCGGCCGCTGCTGGCCTTCCAATGTGCCATCGACGCGGTCAGCGAACACTGCTTCCCGTCCTACGCGCTGCGCCGCGGCGCACATGCGCTCGGATCACTGTCACAGCTCGAATGGCTGGTCGTGGCAAACGCGCTCGCGCGCGGCTGGGCCGTGAGCATGGCGGACCACGAGGGTATGCGCGGTGCGTTCGGCGCACCGCGGGAACCCGGTTACCGGGTACTCGACGGAATTCGCGCCACGCTGGGTTTCGACGGACTGCGACTGCCGGAGCAGACCCCCGTGGTGCTGTGGGGCTATTCCGGCGGCGGTATGGCCAGTTCGTGGGCGGCGGAGCTGGCTCCGATCTACAGTCCGGAACTGAATATCGCCGGTGCCGCGCTCGGTTCGCCGGTGGGCGATTTCCGTGCCGCGGTAACGAGATTGAACGGCGGCTGGTTCGCCGGACTCGCGCTGATGGTGATCGCCGGGCTGGTTCCGCTGTATCCGGCACTGGGCGCGGTGGTCGCCGAACAGACCACGCCCGAGGGGCTGCGCCACCTCGATCGGGCGGCGAAGATGAATCCGTTCGGGATCGTCACGCGGTACGCCCGGCACAGCGTCGACAGATATCTGCGCACCGATACGCTGGCCAACCTGCTCCAGCGACCCGCCATGCAGGAGATGCTCGACGATGTGCGGCTCGGAATGCACACTCCCGCTTGCCCTTTGCTCGTGGTGCAGGCCGTGCACGATCAGATCATCCACGTCGACGACGTCGACGGTCAGGTCGGCCGATATCTGGCGGGCGGCGCGCGGGTCACCTATCTGCGCGACCGGCTGAGCGAACACGGCTCACTGATGCCGTTGTCCACACCACTGGTGCTCGATTGGCTGGCCGCACGGATAGCGGGGACTCCCGTCGCGGAATCCAGCACCAGAACCGTGTGGTCCGTGGTTGGTATGGCTCCCGGTCTCCGGGGAGTGCTCATGCTTGCCGCCACCGCACTGCGCGTATTGTTCGGCCGGCCGCTGCGGGTCCGCGCATCCCGAAACACGTTGCGCGGCAGTGATGTCAGCGGAGATAAAGCAGCCTGATGGAACGGGGCCGCGAGATTACGCGCGGCCCCGCGAAGATCGGCTAGCTCGTCCCGGGGGCCTCGGCACAGATCCGGGATTTGGCCCTGTCGATGCGATGGATGATCATCGCGGCGGCATGCAAGCGAAAACCATTCGGCTGCAATGGATCCACCCCGGTCAATTCCGCAACACGGCGCAGTCGATAGCTGAACGTATTCGGGTGAATGAACATCTTGTCGGCCGCCGTCTTACGGTCCGCTCCGCCGTACTGGACATGCATCTCCAGGGTTTCGAGCAAATGGGGGTGCTCGCGCAGCGGGATGAGCAGTGCCGCAATCCTTTCCCGGGCCGGACCGGGCCGGGTGATCTGCTGCTCCAGCAGGAAGTCGTCCGGTCGATAGAGTCCGGACGGGCGACCGAGCAGTTGTGCGATTTCGGCGACCTGTCGGCAGGTGTCACCGGAGGCGGGAATTTCGGCGCGCACGATATCGCGGCATACCGCCGCATGCGTATCGATGTGGAACTGCCGTTCCAGGGTGGCGATCAACTGCTCGATCGCATCACCCGATTGATCGACGTCCACGGTTTCCGCCGCCAACAGGACGACACCGGAGATTCCATCGAACGTATTGAGCACCGGACCGCCGGCGAAATGGTCGAATGCCTGCTGCGCCAGCCGCAATCGATGCCGCGCTCCCAGCATCGCACCCGGGCCCGAAATCCCCTCTTCCGATCGAATCTGCAGTGCCACAACGTCATAGCGATCGACCAGGGTGATATCCGCGCGAATCGCGAGCTCCTCGGCGGGATCGCCCTTGAGCAGCGCCGCGCACAATGCCCGCCGCGCGAGCGGATCCCCCGAATACGCCGATTGCTCACTGTCGATGTAGGTTTCGGCCAGTACCGCGCTGACCTCACCGATGAACGCGAACAGATGCTCGGTGAAGGCGGCCAGATCCGCCGCATCCGACGGCTCGGCGGACTCGGCGATCAGACTCCACAGATGCCCCGCACCGCTGTGCAGCGCCGACATCAGCAGCGAGAGCCCGATCCGATTGCCCGGGGCATGCCGTTCGGCCACGGGCATCACGATGCGGGCGATCTCCTCCCGGGAGATCGTGCGCGACTCCTCGAGTGCGCGCAGATAGCCCGAACAGCACGCGTAGATCGCGGGCCGGACGTCATCGGCGAAATAGCCCTCCGTGGCGGAGACCTGTATCGGCATCGCGCTCACACAGACATCCCGCACTTCGAGCGCGATCTCCGGAATGCGCGGCGCCAGCCTGGCGACCAGGGGCGCGTGGGCCGCCAGCCGCAGTGGAGCGATCGTCATCACCAACCACCCGGGAGTGTCATGCGCCCGTGGGCACGGGGTGCCGCATCCACGCCATTCGCCAGGTCAGTTGCATAGTTTCGTACTCCTCGCCTGGATCGACCCACCCGGTCCAGCGGTCGGACCGCCTGTAGGAAACAGTAGAGTACCTCACTCTTCTCCGCCAAGCGTGTGTGCGAGTTCACCCCGGTCGGCGGCCACGCCGCCGCATGCGGCAATCCGGACCGCGGGCGTTGCTATCGTGGCCGGGTGAACGAGCCTGCCGCAGTCGAGCGACTTCCGCGCGGCCCGCACCGGCTCACCCGCGCCGAAGTGGCCGATTCGCAATTGGCGCGCCTGTACGTCGCCATCATCGACGCGGTCGCCGAGCACGGCTACAACGCGGTCAGCGTCGCGGATCTGGTGGCGCGCGCCAAGATCTCCCGCCGCACCTTCTACGAACTCTTCGACTCGAAGGAAGCCTGCTTCGCCGCGGCCTTCGAGGTACTCGTCGACATCGCCACCACCCGGCTCGACTCCGCCATCGCGGCTGCGGGACAGCTCGATTGGCGGCAACTGGTGCGCGCCTCACTCGCCGCCTACCTCCGCATTCTCGCCGACGACCCGGCCGCCGCCCGCGCCCTGCATATCGAAGCCCTCATCGCCGGACCGGCTTTCACCGTCTACCGCCGCCGCCTGATGTCGGTCTTCGCCGGGCGCATGCGTGCCGCCCGCGATCTTGCCGCCGCCCAGGGCGAGGTAACCGGACAACTTCCCGAGGCGGTCATCGAACTCCTCATGGGCGGAATCGACGACCGCATCCGCGATTGCCTGCAAACCGCCGGAGCCGCAGCGCTTCCCGATCTCGAACCCACGCTGTCCTACGCCGCTCTCACCCTGCTGAGCAGTAGCCCGGAAAACCCCGAGCACACATAGAAATTCGCCAGGCGAGAATTGCCGCAAATTCTCGGCAAATCACACCTGGCGAATTGTCTTCCGGCGGAGCTATTTCGCGGGCGCCGGGGTGAAGGGTTCGTTGATCGTGGTGAAGTACTGCACGGCGGCGGCGATGGCGACGGGTGCGGTCACCAGGATCATGCCCGCGATCGCGCCGAGGGCGCCCATGGCGGCGGCGCCCGCCAGGCAGCCGACCACCGCACCGGGCAGGAAGAAGAACAGCCCGCCGATGATGCCGGTGGCCAGCGACGCGCCGGTGCCGACCGCGAGACCGCCGAGGGCGCAACCGACCGCGCCGCCGCCGATTCCGCCGACCAGGGTGCCGATGGTCGCGCCGACGCTGATGGTGTCCTTCATGCGATTCCACGCGGCCTGTTCCCGGTCATACGGGGTCTTCCACGGCGCGGATTCCTCGAAAGGCAGTGCGACAGGGCGGTATTGCGCGTGCTGGAGGTCGAACAGCGGGGTGAGGGTGGCGGTGTTGTCGCGAATCGCGGCGGCGATCGGGAAGACGAAATCGTCCACGCGGAAGGACAATTCGGTGCCCGCGACGACCGCGCCGCCGGGCGCCTTGATCTCGAATCGGCCGTCCTCGACATCGAGCGATCCGATATCGGTGGAGATGATCGCGGAACCATCGGTGGCGGACGCGGTGTAGTGGATGGCCTCCGCCGCATCGGAGATCGGATCGGCGTGCGCCGCGGCCGCCGTAATCACCGAAACCGCCGATACCAGTGCGGCAACCGCGGCCAGTCTGGTCTTGATCAATGCCCTACCTCTTACTTCAGCCTGCAGATTAAGAACCAATCGCCGGGTTAGCTATTGATAAGCAAACTGTAAGTTTGCAATCAGCAGCGTGCAACGAATGCAGACCTTGAAGTGACTCGATACACAGCGCAAATCACCGGATTAAACTGGAATACACCTGACGTTCATGCATATACCGCATAACCGGCAAATCGGGCAGGCGTTTATCAGTTTCCGGTGGGATATTCGGGTCGACCGAGCAGGGCCATGGCCGCCTGATGCAGTAGCGGGGCGAGTTCGGGCAGGTCCGCCGCGCCCCGCGTGCGCAGAAAATCGCGGATCCGATTGTCGATACCGCCGACGAGCAGATCGAAAATGCCGTCCGGGACCAGCGGATAATCCGCGCCGTCGGCGCGCGCCATCAGATACGCCGCCCGGATGCGCTCGGACAGCACCCGTTCCATCCGGGCCCGCTGTTCGGCGAGAGCCGCATCGCCGGACAGGGTTTCGACATGCAGCGCCCGCGCCACGGCGGGCTCGCTCGCGAGAAAGGTCAGGTATTCCCGCAGCGAGGTGAACAGCACCTCGCGCAATCGCAGGTTCTCGGCGTTCTCGATCGCCGAATCCAATTTCGTCTCGACGATCTCCATCGCGAGCTCGAAGCCCGCGGCGAAACAGTCATCCCGATTGTCGAACATCTCGTAGAAGGTGCGTCGCGAAACATGCGCCCGCTCAACGATATCGGCCACGGTCATGGGCTTGTAGCCGCGTTCGGCCACCGCCTCGATGGCCGCCCAGCACAGCCGATGCCGCTGCGAGGCCGACACGTCCTCACGGGTGAGGCGATGCGGCCCCCGCGGCAACCGCGACAGCGCGACCGTCTCCTTACTGCTCATCGGATCAGAATAGGCCCGATCAGATCGGCCGGAAGCCCGCGCCCACGCCGCCCGCGGTGTCGATCTCGGCGAGGATCGGGGCAATCGGCTGGAAATAGGCGGGCGCGTGCACCGGAACGGCCGCCACCACGCAGGGCACGTTGAACCCGATACCGCCCAGCGAGGTCAAACGGCCCTGGTTCATGCCCACGAGCCGATCCCCGATGGTCACCGGTCCGCCGGAATCACCCGGCTGCGAGCAGGACTGGTTCACTTCCCGGCCCGCGACCGTTCCCCAGACCACACCGCAGTCGAAACCGCTGGAGCGACCGTTCGAACACACCGTGATCCCCGGGCCGGGTGTATCGCCGACCCCGGCGATGGTGGTGCCGCCGACGGTGCGCACCGGGGTGACCTTCGACGCGTCGAATTCTATTACGGCGTAATCCAATCCGGCCCCGCCATCGGAGGCGGCGATCGTACCGATGGCACCGGCGGCAGGCGTCTCCTCGGCACTGACGGGCGTCCCGGCCGATGCGCAGTGACCGGCGGTCAAGCCGACGAGCCGCCCGGCGCCATCGGTTCCGACCGCGGTGAGCGAGCACATCGCGTGCCCGCCCAGCACGATGCCCGAACCCCCGCCGAGCGCCACCGGATCGGGAGCGGCATCGGCGCTGGCGGCGGCGGCCGCGGTAGTAGCGGCCGCCGCGATCACCAACGCGCTCAACTGTTTGATCCGCACCCCGGTCACCAATCCTGGACGATGGTCAGAATCGCGCCCGGATCGGCCGGGTCGGCCGGATTGCTCAGGAACACCCCCGCCGATCCCCCGGGATGCGCGGCCGCCTCACCCAGGATCGCGGCATTGCTGGCATAGGTACTGCCGTCCGGATTCGCCAGTGTCGAGCCCGGTGCCATGGATACCCGGGTGGCTGCGGGCGAGATCACGCCATCGGCCATATCCGGGAGCGGGCTGTTCGCGAGTGCGGCTGTCTCACCGGGGGTCAGCCACACCCCGGCAAATCCCGCTTCGGGGATCACTATCGGTTCCGCCGCGGCGGCCGTACCGGCGGTGGTCACGGCTGCGATCGCGGCTGCCACGCCCGCGACGCTTACCAAGAGTGTGGTTCGCATGGTGTGCTCACTTCCCTCGAATGGATCCGGAGCAAATCCTTCAGCGCTGCATGTTCCGGACTGGAGCCCAAGGAGAGCATCGATAGCTACTTGTGAGCAATCGGTCACGAGTCGTCGTTATCGGCAGTTCATCGATCCCTAGCCGGCACTCCCCCGCTCACGGCAACGCGGACGCACACGGAAGAAACATTGGTGACCCGCACCACATTCGAGCCGTTATATTCGAAGCAGGCCGTCGAATTGGATGGAAATCCGGCAGGGGCGCGTATCGAACCTGAAACGAAATTGCATTTGCAGCGGCGTGACGTTGCCGATATCTCCGGCGGATGCGATGCCGCCATTAGAGGCGAGCGGCGGCAGCCGATTCATGACCATACGAGACACGGCCGACCCATCCGGAAGAGCTCGACAAAAACCGCTTCTGAACTGGTCATATGTGAGCGCCAACCGAGTGGATCAGAAGAATCCATGCCGAAGACTTTGTGAAATTAACTTTCCAGAGTGAATATTTAATAGCGGATAAGTACATACCGATCCGCCCTCGAGAGGTCCATCGATACCAAACCGTTATTTCCGATTTCGGCCGCCCCCAGATGAGAACAGGTTACATTTTAGATCCCTTACGGTGCGACTCGGATTCCCGGTCACACCGATGCTTCGCGTATTTGGAGATAGTCATGAGATCAATCGCATCCGCGCTGCTTCGTGCCGGTGTCGTAACTCCGATGGCCCTTGCCACCGTCTTCTGTTTGGCGGCTCCCGCGAATGCGGCGTCGGTCAGCCTGAACTGGAGTTGTCAGGGCACGATCTTCGGTATCGGCCAGACCTCGAGCATGAGCACCTCGGTCGATGGCACCGCACCCGCCACGGCGGCCTCAGGGTCTGCGGTGGCCATCACCCTCACGCCCGGTGTCTCCTCGGTGCCCAGTTCGGCCTCCGGATTCAGCGTGACGAATATCAGCAACCTCAAGATGACCTTCCCGACCCCGGCGAATTCCACGCTGGTCTCGGCCACCGCATCGGGCGGCACCGTGGCGGGCACGGTCAGCACCTCAGGCGGGAATGTCGTGCTCACCGTGCCGGGTCCGATCGCGGGCGGCACCAGCTTCACCCCGCCGGCGGTGACCATCAATGTCACGGCGGGCACCCCCGGAACGCCGATCACCAGCAAGTACGCGGGAACCAGTTATGCCAACCCGGGTATGACGATGACGACCAAGGTGGCCTTCGTCGGCAATGTCGCGACCGCGTGCTACCCGAACCCGTCGCCGACGCTGACCAGCACCGCCGTCAGCTGATCCGTTCCGGGTGAAAATATGCCGGGACTGGGCTGTTGAAGCCAGCCCAGTCCCGGCATTGGTGCAGACTATCGTATCGGCCATCGCGTCGCAGGCGTGGCCGGTGAGTTCCGTTGAGAGGTTTCATGTTTCAAGTGTTCGAGGTTGGGAGCCCGTGCGTCCGATGTCAACCGAACCAGATCGGATCGCCGTAGAGCTCAGACGAGCTCTCGAGTTCTATCACGGAACACTCGAAGACCTGTCCCGCGAACTGATCAGATTGCTGGGCGTGAACGAAACAGACCGGCGCGCACTGGAAATCGTCCTGCTCGGTGATGGCAAATCCACCACGCCCGGCATGCTCGCCGAACGCCTGGGCCTGACCGCCGCGGGCGCCACCATAATGCTCAACCGTCTGGAGAAGCAGGGCTATATAGCCCGCTCCCTGCACCCCACCGACCGCCGCCGCGTCATCGTGGTGGCCACGGATCTGGCCGCCCGCCGCGTGCACGAACTCATCTCATCGCTGGTCGACGAGGGCTACAAGATGATGCTCAACTGGTACGACCCCGCCGAATTGGAAATGATCGCGACCTTCCTCAATCGAGCGGGCGAGCTACAGCGCATCCATCGTCAGCGGTTGCGCGATATCGACCCGTATCCGCGCAACTGAATTCGCGGCGCGTCAATTCCCGTGCAGCCAGCGGTCTTTCAGCATCAGATGGTTATCCCACCAGGCTTGCACCAGTGCGGGATCCGAACCCGCGGGCGGCGGCGGGGATTCGCCGGGGAAGAGCCAGTTCGCATCCGGCGCACCGACCGTACCGGGCGCGGTGGTCGTGACCGGCGGAATATCCGAGGTGGTCGGATCGACGGTGGTGGTCGGGGCGGGGTCGGTGGTGGTGCGCACCGGGCGGGTGTGTTTCGGAGGTGCGGTGGCGATCGGCGCGGGGATATCGGTGGTGGTATCCGCATCCGGCGACGGGATCGAGGTGATCGGTTCCGGGACAGGCGTTTCCGTCGTGGTCGGCAGGGCGGTTCCGGAGCCGGCGGGCGTCATATGCACCTGGGCCACCGGCGTGGAATGCTCACGAATCTGTACGAACGCGACACCGGCGGCGGCGAGGGTGGCCGCGACCGCGGCGGCCCCGAGCAGGATCCGGCCCGCCCGTCGATTCCCTTCGGGGACATCGGCATCCAGTTCCCGCGACTGCTCCGCGGCGACCAGCGCGGCGCCGCGGGCCACCGCGTTCGCGACATCGGGGGCGAGGGTCACCGGCGTCGCGAACCCGAGCCGCACCGCATCGGCCACGGCCGCGTCGGCGGCCACCGAACCGCAGATCAGGATGGCGTCGGGCCGTAGCCCGCTGGCATCGGAGATCGGGCGAATGCGGTCGATCGCCTCCTGCGTACCGTGCGCGTCGACGACGCCGATGGGCCACGAGTCCGCGGCCAGAATTCGCGAGCGCCCGGGGCCCACCAGCACGAACGCGCTGTGATGGTCCAGTAGTTCGAGCACCATCAGGTTTCCGGCCCCGGCTGTCTCGCGCGCCAGCGCCAGCAGTGCGGCCTTGATCGAGACGTGGGAGGCCCGTTGCCATTTCCCGCCCGCGAGCGCCGAGACGGTGGCGCGCCGCTCGGTGGCCGTCCGATAGACGACCGCCACATCGTCGATGTCCGGTTCGTCCCGTACCAGCGCTTCCAGCACCTCGAGGGTGACGGCCTCCGCCGATTCCCCCAGTACCGGACGCTCCAGCGCGGGTGAATCCCGCTGCCTGCCTGCCGAATCCGACAGCAGCACCCCGCGCACCACCGACCGCTCCGCTGAAATCCCGCCGAAAACCCGCATCCGATCAACCTCTGTTCGAAAAGCACTTCTTCAGCGGTTCGTCATGCTCCGGCACGAGGATTGGTCGAAAGTCCAATTTTTCCCATCCGCGTTCCGGGCAGACGGGGGCGCAATACGTTGTTATCGTGAACCGGTGGAGCCATCGAAGATCGTGATCATCGGCGGTGGTTTCGCTGGTGTGGAATGCGCCCGGTACCTCGAACGCCATCTGGGGCCCGAGGAAGCGTTTATCCAGCTCATCACGCCCGTGGCCGGGTTGCTCTATCTTCCGCTGCTGCCGCAGGTCGCCTCGGGTGTGCTCAATCCGCGGTCGGTATCGGTCTCGCTGCGAAGGGTGTTGCGCCGCACCGAGGTTGTGCCGGGCACCGCCATCGGCGTGGAGCCCGCGACCCGGCAGGTCATCGTACAGCGGCCCACGGGCGGGGAATTCGCGCTCGGCTACGACCATCTCGTCCTGGTGCCCGGCAGCATCACCCGGGTGCTCGACGTCCCGGGACTTGATCAGCACGGGTTCGGCATGAAAACCCTCGCCGAGGCCATGCACCTGCGCGATCACGTACTGCGGCAACTGGATATCGCCGCGGTGCGTGGTGAGGAGGATGAGGACCGGGAGCGGCTCAACTTCGTCACCATCGGCGCGGGCTACGCGGGCACCGAGACCACCGCCGTGCTCAACAAGGTCACCCAGGCCGCGGCACGCCGCTATTTCCCGCGGCTGAACCCGGATATGGTGCGCTGGCATCTGGTCACCCACGGTGATCGCATCATGCCCGAACTCGGCGAACGACTCGGCCGGGAGACCAAACGCATTCTCGCCGAACGCGGAATCGAATTGATCTCCGGTGCGTCCGCGCAGCAGGTCACCGCGAACGGCGTCACCCTCACCAATGGCCGTCACATTCCCACCCGCACCCTGGTGTGGACCGCGGGTGTCGCGCCCAGTCCGCTGGCCGGACATCTCGGGGCGGCCACCGAGAAGGGCCGGATCGTCGCCGCACCCGATCTCACCGTGCCGGGGCTCAATGGCGTGTGGGCGTGCGGTGACGCGGCCGCGGTCCCCAATCTGACCGAAGACGACCGCAAATCCTGCGCACCCACCGCGCAGCACGCGATCCGCCAGGGCCGGCACCTCGCGAAGAACCTGCTCGCGACCCTGCGCGGCGGCACCGTCGAACCGTACCGGCATCCCGATCTCGGCATGGTGGTCGACCTGGGCGGCCGGGACGCCGTGGCCCGTCCGCTCAAGATCGGATTACGCGGTATCCCGGCACAATTCGCCGCCCGCGGCTATCACCTGATGGCGCTGCGCACGGTCGTCGCCCGCGCCCGGGTCGCCTTCGACTGGACCGTGCACGGCCTCAGCGGTGACGATTTCCTCCGCATCGGCTACGGCGACTACGCCGCCCACACCATCGGCGGCTTCGAACAGACCAGCTGCTATCTGCCCGCCGCCGAGGTGCCGGTGGTGCTGAAGGCGATCAGCGATATCGACTGACCGCGCTCAGCGCTGTCGCGGCCAGACCCCGGCCGCATCGACCTCCAGACTGTCGGACAGCGCGACCCGGGTCTGAGATTTGTTGTGCGGCAACGGTTCCGTCAGCGCCGTTCCGCCCAGGGACGCGAAATACGGCAGCAGGCGCAGCAGGCGGGCCGTCCAGCGGCGGCGGATCATTGCATGCCCTCCGCCGATATCCGGGTGAATCGCCGCATCGCGGTGGACACGTGGCGGGCGACGCCTTCGATGGTGGGGTGATCCCACATGACGACGGTGGCGATCGGGAAGCGCAGCCAGTCGGCGAGATCGGTGGCGATCTCGACGGCTTCGGCGGAGTTCAGGCCGAATTCCGCGAAGGGTGCGCGGATGTCGACCTCATCGGGGTTCAGGTCGAATCGGGTGGACAGTCGCGCCTTGAGCCAGGCTTCGATATCGGCGTGGTTCAGGCCGTCCGTGGCCGGGTCCGCCAGCCACCATTCATGTACGACGTCGAATTCGTTCGACAGCAACATTTTTCGAGTCTCATTGCGGCGAATCTTGCCGCTCGACGTCTTCGGTATCAGGCCGGGGCGAATCAGCACGATGGCGTAGAGCGGCAGCGCGTGCTCGGTGGCGATGGCGCGCCGGATGGCGGCGACCGCGGCGGCGAGATCACCGGTCCAGTCGGGGCGTACCTCCTGCACGATGACGAGGTGATCGCCCTCGTTCTCGGCGCGGGTGCCGATATCGACGGCCGCGACGCAGCCCGGACGCAGCGCCGGATGACTTTCCTCGGCGCTGCGCTCGAGATCCTGCGGATAGGTGTTCTGGCCGCGAATGATGATGACGTCCTTGCTCCGGCCGGTAACGAAAAGCTGTCCGTCATAGCCGAATCCGAGGTCACCGGTGCGCAGGAACGGTCCGCTGCCATCGGAAAGGGTGGCCCCGAAGGTCTCCACGCTGTCCACCGGCCGATCCCAATAACCGAGGCCGACACTGCCGCCCGCGACCCAGATCTCACCCACCCGCCCGGTATCGCATTCGGCCCCGGACCCCTCGTCCACGACGATGACATGCTGCCCCTCGACGGGCCTGCCCGCGCTCACCAGCGCCAGTCCATTGCCCTGCTCCCGGGACGGCACGGCCAGCCCGCCGCCGAGCGATCGCGCGTCGAACCGTTCGATCTGCGGTGGATCACTCACCGCGCCGGTGGTCAGCACCAGCCCTTCGGCGAGGCCGTACAGGTTCAGATGGGCCGAACTGCGGAAGCCCGCCGATGCGAAGACCTTGTCGAAGCGATCCAGCGTGGCCGCGCGCACCGGTTCGGCGGCATTGATCGCCACCTGCCAGCAGCTCAGGTCGAGCTGTTCGACCTCCTGCCGCGTGGTGCGGCGGGCACACAGGTCGTAGGCGAAATTCGGTCCCGCGGTGGCCTGCACCCGGTACCGCGATATCGCCTCGACCCAGCGCGCGGGCCTGCGCAGGAAATCCAGCGGCGACATCATGATGATCGGATTGCGGCCGTACACCGGTTGCAGCAGACCGAAGAACAGCCCGAGGTCGTGATACTGCGGCAGCCAGCTCAGGATCGGCGCGCCCGGTTCGACGAGCCGGGCGAACACCGAACCGCAGTGCAGCAGATTGCCGTGCGTGACCATGACGCCCTTGGGCGCGGACGTCGAGCCCGAGGTGTATTGCAGGAAAGCCACACTGTCCGTGGTCAATTCGGGCGGCAGCCACGCCGCCGCCCGCTCGTCCGGCACATCCTCGGTGACGATCCACGTCAGCGGTGCGAGCGCGGATTCGACGGTGACGAAGGTGTCGAGGCGGGCGTGCACGCTCGCATCGGTGAGCGCGACCGCGATGCCCGCATCCTCGATGATGGCACGCAGCTGCGATACCGAACGATTGAGTTCGGGCGGATAGGCGGGCACCGCCAGCACACCCGCGTACAGGCAGGCGAAAAACGCCACCGCGTAATCGATTCCGGCGGGATAGACCAGCAGCACCCGACTACCCGCGAGCCCGCGAGCCTGCAATTCCGCCGCGATCGCCCGGGCGCGCAGATCCAATTGTGCCCAGCTCAAACGCGATTCGTGGGATTCACCGTCGATCAGATACGTGTACAGCGTCTCGTCGCCATGGACCCGCGCGCCCGAGCGCACCAGGTCGATGTAGGAAATCATGGTCTCTCACTTCGATTCGGCGCCGGATCACCCGTGGCGCGACAGGCTCTTCGCGGCTTCCTGGCCGGAACGGAAGCACGCCTCCAGCGGCGCTCCCTTGACGTAGTCACCGGCGAGTTCGAGACCGTGCACCCGGCTCACCTCGGTGCGGACCTTCGACAGGAAACCGCCGTAGAACGGCAGATACGCGCAGTACGCGGCATCCCAGATATGCGTCACCGCGTGCACCCGGTTCAGCGAGCCCTCGATCTTCAGCAGACCCTTGATGAGTTCCTCGGCCTCGTCGAGCCAGGATGCGAGCCCCTCCTCGGTCGGCATGGGCCGCGCCGCCCGCCCGCTGAAGGTGTACCGCACGATATTGAGATCGTTGACGCCGTAGACGCCCGCATTGCTGCACCGGCCGCCGTCGAGGGCGATGGCGCGCACCACCTGATCGAAAACGGGACGATCGTATTCGACGACCGCGACCGCGGCGGGGAAGTATCTGACCTCGGCCAGCAGTTCGCTCAGATCCGGCAGGTTGGATTTCACGATATCGGCGGCGGCGTAGGCGGGCGCGGCGAGCACGACCCCGTCGTACGGAAGCACTTCCGGCGCTTTGCCATTGCCCGCGAGCTGGACCCCGGTCACCCGGCCGTCCTCGATGACCAACGATTCGACCGTCGAATTCGGCCGCACCGTAACCAATTTCGCGAACTCGGTGAGCGCGGGCTGGATACCGTCGGTCAGCTGGTCGAAGGTGCTGGCCAGGCTCAGGTTCACATTGAAGTTGCCCAGGTACATCTCATCGGGTTCGGCGCCGTTGAGCCGCACCGTCAACGGCCGGAACATATTGTTCACCAGCGAGGCGCCGAAATACGCGGTGAGCGGCTTGTGATCGCGGCGCGCGCCCACGCGGGAGAAGGTCTCCCCGCCCAGGAACCGGTTGCTCTCATCCCGCTTGATCGTGAACATCAGGAACGCCAGCTTCAGCAGGTCCAGCGGCGCACCGAGTTTGGTGAATTTGCGGATCAGGTCGAACCGGCTGTTCTTGCTGTCGAAGGTGACGAGTTCGCCGTTGATCAGGCGGGAGGTGTTGACGCCGAAATACTCGAACTTGTCCGCGCGCATGGCCGCCAGGAACCCGCGCAACTCGGTATAGGTGCGGCTGATGTTCTTGCCGCCCATCATGACCGGGCGATCGCCCAGATGATCCACGCCGAAACGACCACCCAGCACGGGGTTTCGTTCCAGCAGCTCGACGTGATGACCGGCCAGGTGCAGTTGGTAGGCCGCGGCGATACCGGCTACGCCGCCACCGACCACCGCGAATCGCTTACCGCTGCTGTGTGCCGAACTTTCCATTGTGGTGACTCCTCTGTGTGATCAGGCGGTGGCCGGGTACGGCGCGAGTTCGATACGGCACCGGGCGATTCGCGCGCCGAACTGATGCAGCTCGAGTTCGACCGCGGCTCCCCCGGTATCGGGATCGCTGCCCGCCGCGGCGGTGAAATCGATGAGCCCACCGAGTTCGGCGAATCCGGTGAAGGTGGTGGCGCAGCCGGTGACGGCGGCGATCGGGGAATCCAGTGCGCCCGCCGCCACCGCCGCCACGATGGCCGCCTGACGGCAGCCTTCGATCAGCAGCGGGCCGGGTACGTGGTCGTAGGGATGGTCGAAAAAGGAGGGGTGCCGTTGATCGACGATCAGCGGTATTCGCGACTGCTCGCCCGGTATCGGTTGTCCGACAACGACATTGCGCGGGTCGCGCCTGCCCACCGACGCCGGTGCGACGGGTTCGACTGTGACGCTGCCGGATTCTCCGTTCATCGGCCGACCGGCCTGCTGTAGCTCGCGAATCTCCCGGTAGGTGTCGGCCGGAAACTGAATCCCGCCGCCCCGCAACGTAAGCGCCCGCACACCGCCGATGGTGAGCTGGGCCTCGAAGAAGGTGCCCGCCGAATCGCCGAAGGTGCCCGCCAGTCCCGCACTCGCCCGGACGATGCCCTCCAGCGGCACATTCGCCTCATCGCGATAGGCGCTCAGGTCCTCGACCTCGAACTCCAATTGCTGCAGGCTGGCGGGGGTTCCGGACGGGACGTTCAGATATCTGTGCCCCACCACGATCATCGCCTGCCGGATGGCCTCCACCGTGGACAGCGGATCGTGATAGTCCACCAGCCGGTCGAAATACAGCGAGTGCGCGCGCGGAATCTGGATGGCGGCGAGGAATCCGTCGATATCGGCCGGGGCCGTATCGGCGACGAATACCTCACCGAGTGCCCGCCGGTGGGCCAGGGCGCACGGCACCGTGCGCTCGAAACTCAGGCCGGTCTCGGTGGTCGGGGTCATCGCGCGACCTCCTGCAATGCGGGGGCGGCGATACCGGTGATCAGCCGGGCCGCACCGCGGATGGTCGCCTGGTCGATCAGACTGCCCAGCGAGATGGAGGTTCCGGCAACATGATTGAGCCTGCTGCGCAGTTCCAGCAGCGAGAGCGAGGTCAGTCCGACTTCGAACAGGATGCGGTCGGCGTCGAAGTCGGTGTCCTGATCGATCAGGATCTCCCGGATCTGCGCCCGCACCACGGTCATGGCGTAGTCGAGCTGTTCGGATTCGGGCAGTGCGGCCAGGGCGTCCCGGAACTCCTGTGCCGGATCTGGTCCGGCTTCGGCGTCGGCTCGCTGTTCGATGTACCCGGCGGCGGTCACCTCGGCTCCGATCCAGTAGTGGCGATGCTGAAACGCGTAGGTGGGCAAGTCGATTGTCACGGCCTCGCGGCCCGCGTACACGGCCGCCCAGTCGAGCGAAGTACCCGCGGCCCAGGCGGCGGCGGTGGCCCGCAACAGACTTCGGGCTTCCGGCTGGCCCTTGCGCAGGGTGGCGATCGTGATGCGCCCGCCCTCGGGCAGGCATTCCTGGGCCATTCCGGCCAATACCTCGCCCGGACCGACCTCCAGGAACGTCGACACTCCGGCACCGGCGAGGAATTCGATGCCGTCGTGGAAGCGCACGGCCTGCCGGGCCTGGCTCACCCAGTAGTCGGGCGAGCACAGCTGTTCGGCCGTCGCGATTCGCCCGGTCACATTGGATACCAGTGGAATCGACGACGGGCGCGGGTACACCGCGGCCACCACCGCGCGGTATTCATCGAGGATGTCGTCCAGATGCGGGGAGTGGAAGGCGCGTTCGACCTGGAGTCGTTTGGTGCGCCGCCCGCGTTCGCGCCAGTGTTTGGCCAGGGCGGTCACCGCATCCGCATCGCCCGCGATCACGGTGGCGTTCGGACCGTTGCTCGCCGCGATGGATACGGCGGCTTCCTGCCCCGCGATGGATTCCGAGACCTCGGCGTAGGACGCGCGCACCGACATCATCACGCCCGGCGGCAGCCGCTGCATGAGCCTGCCACGCGCCGCGACCACCGCCGCGGCGTCGGCGCGGTCGAAAACACCGCCGAAGTGCGCGGCCGCCAGCTCGCCGATCGAGTGCCCGAGCACGAAATCCGGTGCCACTCCCCAGGATTGCAGGAGTCGCAGCAGGGCGACCTCGATGGTGAACAGTGCGGGCTGGGTGTATTCGGTGCGGTCCAATAGCTCGGGAGGCGTCCCCGCGGTCCCGAAAATCACCTCGCGCAGCGGGTGGTCCAGATGCGGATCGAATGCGGCGCACAGGTCGTCGAATTCCGCGGCGAACTTCGGAAACGCTTGGTACAGCTCATATCCCATGCCGAGTACCTGGCTGCCCTGGCCGGGCAGCAGGATCGCGGTCTTGCCCGCCGCTGCCGCGCGGCCGGTGATCACCGTGGGTGCGAACGCACCCTCGGCCAGTACCGTGAGCCCATCGATCAGTTCGGCCCGGCTGCCCGCCACCAGGGCCGCCCGATGATCGAACACCGCGCGGGTGGTCGCCGAGGACAGCCCGATATCGGCGATATCGACGCCCGGATCGGCGTCGCAGGCGGCGAGCAATCGGCGCGCCTGACCGCGCAGGGCCTGGCCGGTCTTCCCGGAGAGCACACACACCGACAGCTCATCGGCTCGATTCGGCTGCGCCGCAACCGATTCGGCCAGATCGGGATCGTATTCCACGATCACATGCGCATTGGTGCCGCTGATGCCGAACGAGGAGATGCCCGCCCGCCGCGGCCGGCCGTGCTCGGGCCACGGCTGTGTCTCGGTGGCCAGCCGAATATGCCCGGCCGACCAGTCCACATGCGGTGACGGCTGATCGACGTGCAGGGTCGGCGGCACCGTCCCGTACCGCATCGCCAGCAGCATCTTGATCAACCCGGCCATACCCGCGGCCGATTGTGTATGCCCGATATTCGATTTGATCGATCCGAGCAACAGCGGCTGTTCGGATGGCCGCCGCCCATAGGTGGCCAGCAGCGCCTGCGCCTCGATGGGATCACCGAGCACCGTACCGGTGCCGTGCCCCTCCACCACGTCCACCTCGGCGGCCGTCAACCCCGCATCGGCCAGCGCCTGGCGGATAACCCGTTGCTGGGCGAGGCCGTTCGGCGCGGTCAGGCCGTTCGATGTGCCGTCCTGATTGATCGCGCTGCCCCGGAGCACCGCCGCGATCGGATGGCCGTTCCGCCGGGCATCGGAAAGCCGCTCCAGCACAACGAGTCCGGCCCCCTCGGACCAGGAGGTGCCATCGGCGGCCGCGGCATAGGACTTGCAGCGGGCATCGCGCGCCAGGCCGCGCTGGGCCGAGAAGAACACATAGCCCAGCGGCGACATGGTCACCGTCACCCCGCCCGCCAGCGCCAGCGCGCATTCCCCGGATCGCAGCGAGCGCGCGGCCTGGTGCAGGGCGACCAGTGAGGACGAGCACGCGGTGTCGATCGAGACCGCCGGACCCTGCAGGCCGAGGAAATACGCGATCCGGCCCGAGGCCACCGCGGGCATATTGCCGGTCAGCAGATAGCTTTCCGCCCCGGCCAGCTCCGGCCCGGCGCTCAGCAGGGACCGGTAGCCCATATCGTTGATCCCCAGGAACACCCCGGTACCGCTGCCCCGCAACGACTGCGGGTTGATCCGCGCCCCTTCGAAGGCCTCCCAGGCGAGTTCGAGCACCAGCCGCTGCTGCGGATCCATCGCCAGCGCTTCACGCGCCGATATCCCGAAGAATCCGGCATCGAATTCGCCTGCGCCGTCGAGGAATCCGCCTTCTCGGACGTATGACTTTCCGGGAATACCGGGTTCGGGATCGTATATCGCATCGACGGGCCAACCGCGATCGGCCGGAAAGTCTTCGATCACATCGCTTTTCGTGGATACCACCCGCCACAGGTCCTCCGGTGCGGCGATACCGCCCGGGAACCGGCACGCCATGCCCACGATCACGATCGGATCATCGTCCACACCGACGGCCGTCGATGGTTGCTCGGAAGACTCTGCCGCCGTGCCTGTTTCGAGCCACCCACGCAGATGTTCGGCCAATTGGCCGACCGTCGGGTGGTCGAAGATCACCGCGGCGGGCAGTGCGGTGCCGGTCTCGGCCGCGACCCGGTCCCGCAGTTCCACCGCCGTGCGGGAGTCCAGCCCCAGGTCCTCGAAACGCGTTGCGGGATCGATGTTTTCCGGCGCGAAGTCGCCGAGCACCCGATCCACCTGACGCCGAATCATGTCCGTGAGCAGCCGATCCTGCTCGTCCAGGTAGCGGCGGCGCAGCTCACCGAGCGCGCCTCCCACCGAATCCCGTGAGCCGGCGGACCCCGGCGCACCGTTAAGATCATCCTGCGACATTCGGCAAACCTCGTATCCTTCGAAACCGGTCATGCTGCGCTACCGTGCGTTATCGACCGACCGGCTTGTTGCCATCACATTGCCTACCTTAGGGTGGCTGATGCGGCGACAGCCCATTGTCCGGTAATTGCCTGGACATAGCCGAAAACATTCGCCAATACCCCTCGGAACGGGCTCCCGGACGATTACCGGTCAATTACCGGAGCCCGGCTAAAATCAATCGCGATCCAGAATTGAGGCGCCCGACTGCCTTTAAAGATATCGGGGCTCGATTCATCGTGACGACAGTTTCGAGGTTGTGATGGTTTCGCAGAAAGAAATCGAATCGATCGAGATCCCGGGCAACTTTGCCGATATCATTCGCGAGCGAGCGCGAACGCGGCCGAATGATATCGCCATCGTGTGCGGCGATCGATCGATCGACTTCGCCGCACTGGACCGGAGTTCGGGCCGCGCGTCGAACGCGCTGCGGGCGATGGGTCTGCGCAAGGGCGATCGAATGGCCTACGTGGGCAAGGACTCCGAACACCTCTACGAACTGCTGATCGCCGCGGCCAAGAGCGGCACCGTGCTCATCCCGGTCAACCGGGTGCTGACCGCGACCGAGATCGCGCACATCCTGCGCGATTCCGGCGCCAAGCTGCTGTTCGTCGACGACGCGGCCGCCGAGGTGGTGGCCAAGGCGCAGTCCGATGCCGGCACGCAGACCCCGGTGGTGCGCATCGACGGTCCGGGCGGCTTCACCGAATGGCTTGCCGGGCACGACGATTCCGGACCCGAGGCCGAGGTCGGACCGGATGATCCGTTCATCCAGATGTACACCAGCGGCACGACCGGATTGTCCAAGGGCGTGGTGATCGGCCAGCGCAGCATCTACGCCGCGCGCGCCGCACTGGTCTCGCCCGAGGTGGATTGGTTCGACGTACGCGAGAACGACTGCCTGCTGGTGGCCATCCCGAGCTTCCATATCGCCGGTCTGGCCTGGGTGGTACAGGGCCTGTTCGCCGGCGTCCCGAGCATTCTCATGCCCGAGTTCGCCCCGGGCCTGGCCATGGAGCTCATCCTCACCAGGCATGTCACCGCGTTCGTCGGGGTGCCGGTGATGTTCGCGCTGGTGCTGGCCGAACCCGCGGCGACCAAGGACGCGTTCGAACATCTGCGGCTGGCGGCCTACGGCGGATCCCCCATCCCCGAGACCCTGCTCGCGGCGTGCATGGAACGCTTCGACTGCGGTTTCGTGCAGTTCTACGGCATGACCGAAACCGGTTCCGTCATAAGCTTTCTGCCGCCCTCGGAACATGTGGTCGGCAATCCGCGGCTGCGCTCGGCCGGGTATCCGTGCCCGGGATTCGAGATATCGGTGGTCGACAGCGCGGGCGAACCCGCACCCCAGGGCGAGATCGGCGAGGTGCTGATTCGCAGCCGGGCCACCATGATCGGCTATTGGAATCAGCCGGACACCACCGCGCGCACGATCGTCGACGGCTGGCTGCGCACCGGCGATGCGGGGTGGCTCGACCCCGAGGGCTATCTGTACCTGTGCGATCGGATCAAGGACATGATCATCGTCGGCGGTGAGAACGTCTATCCGGCCGAGGTCGAGAACGTCATCAACGATCACCCCGCGGTGCGCGAGGCCGCCGTGATCGGTGTCCCGGACGATCGCTGGGGCGAGGTGGTGCACGCCTTCGTCGCCGTGCACGCCGGACAGCAGATCACCGGCCGCGAACTGGCCCAATTCCTGCGCGGGAAGATCGCGCAGTTCAAACTCCCGCGGAATTTCGAATTCATCGATTATATTCCGCGGAACGCGACCGGAAAAATTCTGCACCGGCAGCTCCGGGAGAAGTTCTGGGAAGGCCGGGAGCGCGCCATTAATTGATACGTGTAAATAATTTCATGGGCCGCGCGCCGGGGCGAGGACGACTGTTCGTTCTCCCAAGGCGCGCGGCCCCGATATTGGAAGATCTAACAATGATCACGCATCGCGGATCATGCGATGCGAAATATCTTGCGTGACAGAATAAGATCCTGCTTGGGTTACAAGGACGTGGCTCCGACCCGGTTTCAGCCAGGCGTGATTTCGCTTGAAATTTCAGTCGTGGCGCAAGGCGAGAGGCGACGGTTGTGGAATTTCGCATTCTTGGTGAATTGGACGTCCTGGACAGTGGCAGGCAAATCCGGCTGGGTGGCGTCACCCCGCGCGCGGTGCTGGGATACCTGCTGCTGCACAACAATCAAGTCGTACCGGCCAGCCAACTGCGTGATGCGCTGTGGAACTACGATCCGCCGGCGACCTCCCGCAAGATCGTGCAGAACGCGGTCTCCGCGATCCGCAAGGCGCTCACCCCGCGCGATCACGCCGACGGCACCCTCCTGCTGACCCAGGAGCCGGGCTACCTGCTGCGGGTCGATCCCGATACCGTAGACCTCTGCCTGTTCCGGCAGCTGGTACAGCGCGGCGATGCCGAACTGCATTCCGGCTCAGCAGAATTCGCGCGCGTGCTGTACCGGCAGGCGATCGGGCTGTGGCGCGGGCAGGCCATGGCGGATCTGGCCGAGAGCGGGATCCGCTGGAGTGAGCTGACCGCCATCGATGACGAGCGGCTCAATGCCTACGAATCCTGTTTCGAGGCCGAACTCGCCAGTGGACGACATCGCGAGATCACGCCCGAACTCAAGGTGTTGACCGCGGCGGCGCCGATGCGGGAGACATTCTGCAAGCAGTACATGCTCGCGCTGTACCGATCCGGTCGGCAGGTGGACGCGCTGGAGGCATACCAGCGCGCCCGCGGCGCACTCGTCGACCGGCTCGGCATCGAACCCCAGATGGATCTGCAGCGACTGCATCAGCGGATACTGTCGCAGGATCCGGATCTCGAATTCGTCTGCAGCTCAGACCCTTCGGGTCCGTGGCGGCATATCGCGACCCGGTAGCAGGCTGACCAGCTTGGCCAGCGGAATCATCATCCGCTGCCACTGCTCATCGGACAGGAACGGTGGCGTATCCAGATTCTGATATCTGGTGGTCGCCACCGTTTGCGATTCGGTGTACTTGAGCAGTCCCTCGACGCCATTGCGGCGGCCGATACCGGATGCGCCCATACCGCCCATCGGCGCGCCCATGCTGCCGAAGGACGGCACATAGCCCTCGTCCACGTTCACCGAACCGGTGCCGAGCTGCCGGGCAATCTCCTCACCCTGCCGCTTCGACCCCGCCCAGACGCTGCTGTTGAGGCCGTACTCGGAATCGTTCGCCCGGGCGATGGCCTCGTCGACCGAATCGACCGGGTAGATAGCGACCAGCGGACCGAAGGTTTCGCTTCGGGCACAGTCCATTTCGTCGGTGACGCCGGTGAGCACGGTCGGCTCGAAGAACAGTGGACCGAGGTCGGGACGGGCATTGCCCCCGGCGAGCACCGTCGCGCCTTTGGATTTCGCGTCCGCGATGGCCTTGGCGACCCGTTCGAGTTGATCGGCGGAGATCAGACTGCCCATGGTGGTCGAGAAGTCGTATGCGGCACCGAGTTTCATCTGCTGCGTCGCGGCGACGAAGGCAGCGGTGAACCGCTCGGCGATCGCCTGCTCGACGTAGATCCGCTCCACCGACAGGCACAGCTGCCCGGCATTGTCGAAACAGGCCCGCAGCGCGGCCGCGGCGACCGTGTCCACATCCGCTCCGGCGGTGACGATCATCGGGTTCTTGCCGCCGAGTTCGGCCGAGAAGCCGATCAGACGGCCGGCGCAGCGCTGCGCCAGGATGCGCCCGGTGGCGGTGGAACCGGTGAACATCAGATAGTCGCAGCTGTCGGCGATTCGGGTGCCGACGACCGGTCCCTCCCCCGGCACCACCGCGAGCAGATCGCGGGGCAGCCCGGCGCGGTACAGCAATTCGGCGTTCGCGAGGAGGGAGAAGGGTGTGCGACCGTCCGGTTTCAGCACCGCCGCATTGCCGGCCAGCAATGCGGGCACCGCATCGCCGATCGAGAGCAGCATCGGGTAATTCCACGGCGAAATGAACCCGACCACGCCTTTGGGCCTATGGTGCACAATGGTTTTGACGAGCATCGGGAATAGGCCGGGTACCCGATACGGCCGCAGTAATCGCGGTGCGACCCGGGCGTAGAACTGGGTGGCCAATGCCAGCCCGAGTACCTCCGCATTGGCGACGGCCCTGGCCTTACCGGACTCGGCCTGCAGCAGATCCATCAGGAATTCTCGGTTGTCGAAGATGAGCGTGCGGTACCGTTCGAACACCGCGGCCCGCTCCCGTGGGCTCCGAGCGGCCCATTCACGCTGTGCCACACGAGCTTTCGCGAAGGCCGCGTCCACGTCGGCGACGGTGCCCACGGGGATGTCGCCGAGCCGGCTGCCAGTGAATACCTCGGTGATCTCCCGGGTCGGCCGGGCGCCCGGTTCGGTGATCGCGGCAAGGTCGCGAAGTCGATCGAAGATATGAGATTCTGGAACGGGCATTGCCGCACTCCTGACGTCGAACTGTGTAACCGATAAAATATCCCAAATTCGCAGCGCGCCACCATGACTCGGAAACCGCTCGGTAATCGCCGGGAAATTCCGGAACAAATCGGTGGATAGTTTCGCCGATTACCGGACGATTCCCGGGCGATGCCCGACATCCATTACGGCACAGTACCTTTGACGTACTCGAGCGGCCGGGAGTCATTTATGGTGAAAAGTGAACCGAATAGCGGCAACTGGGCGGTGATCACCGGCGCGTCGTCGGGAATCGGTGCGGCACTGGCCTGTCAACTGGCCGAGCGCGGCTATGCCACCGTACTGGTGGCGCGCCGGGTGGATCGGCTGGAGGCATTGGCGAGCCGGATACGCGGTGAGTACGGCACGAAGGTCGAGGTCATCCCGTGCGACCTGGCCGATGCCGCGCATCGCGAACAGTTGTGCGCGGATCTGGCCGCGCGAGATGTGGCGGTGCTGTGCAATAACGCCGGATTCGCGGTCTGCGGTGAGGTGGCGCGGACGGACGCGCAGGCGCAGCGGGCCATGCTGCTCGTCAATGTCGTTGCGGTGCAGGAGCTTACGACAGCGGTATTGCCCTCGATGCTGGCCCGTCGGGACGGCGCGATCCTGTTCACCGGCTCCATCTCCGGTGTGCAACCGGTGCCGACGGCCGCCGCGTACGCCGCAAGTAAGTCATTCGTGAACAGTTTCGCGGAGGCACTGCATGTCGAACTGCACGGCACCGGCGTGACCTGCACGCTGTTATCGCCGGGCCCGGTGCGCACCGAGTTCTATCAGGTCGGCGGCGTTTCCACCGAACGCGAGCAGTCCTATACCTCGATCTCCACCGACCAGGTGGCGCGTGCGGGTCTGACCGCGCTGTTCGCGCGGCGGCGCACCGTGACGCCGGGCCGCACCGCACGAATGCAGGCGTGGGGCGGCCGCACCATCCCACGCCCACTGCTCTTCCCCGCGCTGCGGCACCTCGTACTGCCGTGGCTGCGTTCGGGACTCGCCGATTCCGCATACCGCTAGGAGCGCAACCATGCCGAACAACAAAGCCCAGCGACTCCTGCGCGCCGCCGAGGCGGTCGCGGGCCGCCCAGTGCGGCTGCGACTTCGACTGTGGGACGACAGCACCGCGGGAGATGACGGCCCCGTGGTCGTAGTGCGTGATCCGAAGGCGCTGCGGCGCATACTCTTCCGGCCGAATGATCTCGGAGTCGCGCGCGCGTACATCTCGGGCGATCTCGAGGTCGAGGGCAGTCTGGTCGATTTCATGCGCGAGTTCATGCTCGCGGCCGACACCACCTTCGACGATATCCTGGGGCGTCGCATCCGGCCCCTGGCCGCCAGGGCACTCGCCGCCGCCGACACCACCCAATGGCTGCTGCGCAACGGCCTGCTCGGCCTGCCGGTGCCACCGCCCGCATCCGAGGTGCGTCGCGCCAGTTCACGCGGCGCCGAGGCCGTCCGGCATCACTACGATCTGAGCGATGAGTTCTACCGGCTGATGCTCGGGCCGACCATGGTGTACTCCTGCGCGGTGTGGAAGAACCCCGCCCAGCCGATCGATCTCGAGGAAGCGCAGATCGCCAAACTGGACCGGATCTGCCAGCGTCTCGAATTGCAACCCGGTATGCGGGTGCTCGATATCGGTTGCGGCTGGGGCGCATTGGGTGTGCACGCCGCCAAACACTATGGCGTGGAAGTGGTCGGGGTGACCCTCGCCCGCAATCAGGTCGCCCATGCCCGGCAGCTGGCCGAGCAGGCGGGGGTCAGTGATCGGACCGAGTTCCGCCTGTGCGATTTCCGGGATGTCACCGACGGACCGTTCGACGCGGTCTCCAGTATCGAGATGACTTTCCACCTGGATACCCGAGGGCGAATCCAGCACGCCCGGGCCCTGCACGATCTGGTCCGCCCCGGCGGGCGAATCTTCTGCCATGAGATCACCGCGTCGCCCAGAGGCCGCCTCTTCCAGCGCGGGTCCGGCTTCATCACCGCCTATATCTTTCCCGAAATCGATGTCCCGACTCGTGATTCGGCCATCACCACCCTCGAGTCGGCCGGGTTCGAGATCGCGACCGTGGAGAACCTCCGCACCCACTTCACCGCAAGCCATATCGCCTGGCTGCGCAATATCGAGGAGAACTGGGAGGAGGCGGTCGCCATCGTGGGTGAACAACGTGCCCGCGCCTGGCGGATGTTCGCCGCCACCTCCGTGGTCAGCTGCGATATCGACAATATCGGCATCACCCATACGGTCGCGCATCGCCGACCGTGATCTCACGCGGGGCTCCCACGTATTTGTAACAGTCGTTCAACTACATGTTAGGGTGCTGATATGCCTCGTCCCAAGGGATTCGACACCGATCATGTGATCGATGCCGCCATGTCGGCGTTCTGGAACAAGGGGTACGCAGCTACCTCCGCACAGGATCTGGTGGACTCCACCGGACTGGGGCGCGGCAGCCTCTATCACTCCTTCAGCGGGAAGCATCAGCTGTTCATGGAGGCATTGCGCCGCTATGAGAGTGAATGGACTGTGCGCCAAGTCGAATTACTCGGCGGGGCGGGGCCCGTGCGCGGGCGTATTCGCACGGTGCTGATGACGGTTGTCGATGAGGAGTCCGGTACCGTTCCGGCGAATCGCGGCTGCCTGGCGGTCAATTCCATCGTCGAGCTGGGCGGCAGCGATCCGGAGGCCACGGCGCAGGTGCGCCGGATCTTCGATCGAATGCAGGATGCGTTCCAAGAGGCGCTGGAGCGGGCGCAGCGCGATGACGAGATCAGCGCGAATCGCGATCCGCGTGCGCTGGCCGCGTATCTGCTCACCGTCATGTACGGGCTTCGGGTGCTCGGTAAGACCGCGGATCGCGACACCATGATCGGGACGGTCGAGACCGCGCTGGCTTCGCTCTAGCGGTCGCGAATCAAGCGCTCGTAAAAGAACTTTCAGTCCGGCGGCATTGTGCTGCCTTCATAGTGTAACGATCAGTCAAAATAAGTGAGGAACTCTCTTCATGACAGAGCAAACACCGACCGTCGCCGTGCTCGGCACCGGGATCATCGGCGCGCCGGTGGCGCGAAACCTGCTGCGGACCTTCACCGTTCGTGCCTGGAACAGGACTCGGGCTGCGGCGGAGCCCTTGGTCGACGATGGAATTCACGTCGCGGAGTTCGCCGCCGAGGCCGTGTCCGGCGCGCAGGTCGTCGTCACGGTACTTACCGATGCCGCGGCGGTACGGCAGGTGATGGCGGCCGCCGCGCCCGCGCCGGGCACGGTGTGGATTCAGCTGGGCACGGTCGGTGACGCCGATATCGACGAGTTGACCGAGTTCGCCGCCGAGCGTGAGCTGATCCTCTACGACGCACCGGTGCTGGGTACCAAACAGCCCGCCGAGCTCGGCCGATTGGTCGTCCTGGCGGCCGGTCCGGACGGTGAACGACCCTTGGCCACTGCGGTTTTCGATGCGATCGGAAGCCGGACGGTGTGGGTCGGCGAGTTGCCGGGCGCTGCGACACGACTCAAGCTCGCGCTGAACAGTCTGGTGTTCGCGCTGACCCACGGTGTCGCTGAAAGCCTGTCCCTCGCCGAGGCATTGGGTGTCGATCCGAGGCTGGTGGTCGAGGCGGTATCGGGAGGACCACTGGACAGTGGATTCTTCCAGTCCAAGGCGAACGCGGCACTGCTCGGCGATTTCTCGACGGCCTTCTCGATTGCCAACGCGGTCAAGGATTCTCGTCTCATTGTGGACGCGGCCGACCGCGCCGGGATCGCGGTCGATGTCAGCGCGGCCGGGCTGGAGCGGTTCCGCAGGGCCGCCGCCGCGGGGCATGACGCCGCCGATATGGCCGCCTCCTACCTGGCTCGCGAGGTGCGCTGACCATGACCGCCGTCACCGCCGCACCGGCCGCGAGCCGGTTGCCCGTAGGCAAATTGCTGGCCTTCACCACGGCCGGATTTCTGGCCATCATCACCGAAACCATGCCCGCCGGGTTGCTACCGCAGATCGCCGGCGGGCTCCGCGTCTCCGAATCCCAGGCCGGTCAGCTCGTCACGCTCTACGCGCTGGGTTCGGTCGCCGCCGCTATTCCGGTGATCACCGCGACTCGCGGAATACGGCGTCGCCCACTGCTTTTGGCTGCGGTCGCGGGGATGGTCGTATTCAATGCGGTAACCGCCGTATCGTCCAGCTATGCACTGACACTGGGTGCGCGCTTCGCCGCGGGTATGTCGGCGGGCGTGATCTGGGGGCTCCTCGCCGGATACGCCCGTCGGCTGGTTCCCGAACATTCACAGGGCCGTGCGCTCGCGGTGGTCGGTGTCGGGCAACCGATCGCCTTGGCATTGGGGGTACCGCTGGGCACCTGGGTCGGCACGCTCATGGATTGGCGCGCGGCCTTCTGGATCACCGCGGCCTTGGCGGCGGTCCTGGTGGTGTGGATCCGTGTGGCGGTGCCCGATCAGCCCGGCCAGGCCGCACACGAGCGACTCCCGCTACGCCACGTGTTCACGCTCCCCGGTGTTCGACCGGTGCTCGCCCTGGTTCTGCTCTGGATATTGGCGCACAACGTCTTCTACACCTATATCTCGTCGTTCCTCGCCCGCTCCGGTCTACAGTCGCGCACCGATCTCATGCTGCTGATCTTCGGCGCGGCCGCTATCGCGGGGATCTGGGCCACCGGGGCATTGGTCGACACTCGGCTGCGCGCAACGACACTCGTCAGCCTGGGGGTCTTCGCGGCGGCGGCGATCGTGCTCGCCATCGCGGGCGGTTCGCCTGTCGCCGCGATCATCGGAATCATCGCCTGGGGCTTGGCCTTCGGTGGCGCTCCCACTCTCCTGCAAACCGCTATCGGCCGGGCGGCGGGGCCGGAAGCCGATCTCGCCCAATCGATGTTGGTGACGGTCTTCAACCTCGCTGTCGCGGGAGGTGGACTGCTGGGCGGGATTCTGTTGCAGAGCAACGGAACCCAATCCTTGCCGATCGCGGCGGCGGTCGCGGCGCTGGCAGCGCTGGTGGTCGCGGCGCGACGGTAGCCGATGGCGGGGTGCCGCGAGCTTGCGGGATGTTGTCTGCCCCGCGCGCGACCCGGCACAATGCCCGCATGATCACCGTTGACGCCATCTATCTCGATGGGCAGCAGCTCCCCGGTTCCCAGGCGACGACCTCCGCTCGCAATGAGCTGGCACCAGGGGCGTTCGCCTGGATAGGGGTGCGGGATCTCGACGATGCCGATCTCACCCGGCTGCACGCCGCGGTGGGATCGGATCCCGTTCTGCTGGCGAAAGCTCATCGGTCGCTGCAGCGTCCCGGATTGGAGGTGCACGGCGAGACCGTGATCATCGCCCTGACCACCGGTCACTACAACCCCGAGGACTCATCCCTCGAGGTATCGGACGTATTGATAGCCGTAGGAAGGGATTTCATCGTAACCATCGGCGGCGACCTCACTCCCCCACACTCCGACGCCGAACTTGCAGGCGGCCCACTAGCCGCCCTCCACATAGTCCTCGACCTCATCATCGACGACTACCTCTCCCTGCTCGACCACCTGGACCGAGAAATCAAACAGTTTGAGCGAGAAGTCTTCTCAACAAAAGGCGCCAACCCCGTAGAACAAATCTACCGCTTACGCCGCCTCCTGATGGAATTCGAACAAACCACCTCCCCCCTCGTAGACGAACCCCTAGAACGCCTGGTCCGCCGCCGCCTCCCCACCTGGATCACCCAAGACCCCTACAGCGCCAACGTAGGCGCCCAAGCCCTCCACGAAATAGACCGCCAATTCCGCCACATAGACACCCGCGTAACCGCCCGCCGAGAACTCCTCGACGGCATCCTCAACGCCAACCTCACCCAGGTAGGCATCCGCCAAAACGAAGACATGCGCAAAATCTCCGCCTGGGTAGCCACCGCCGCCGCCCCCACCCTGGTAGCAGGCATCTACGGCATGAACTTCCACACCATGCCCGAACTAACCTGGACCTACGGCTACCCCACCGCCCTAACCCTCATGCTCTCCCTGGCAGCCCTCGTCCAAGCCCTCTTCCGCCGCAAGGGCTGGCTCTGACGCCACAGCACCGATAGAGCGAGGCGGTGTCATCGACCATTCCGTGACGAGCGAGACCCTCCGTCCGCCAACGTGACTCAGGAAAACATACCGACAATGCAGTAGATTCTTGGCTAAACAGACTGTAGGTTGGTTTTCAGTGGGGTGTGCGGCGCGGATCGCCGCACCCTGCGAGCGGCGACCGAAGGCTCCCACAGGACGGGAGTTCAGACCGAGCCGTTCTGCCCCACTGCCCCGTCCCGACGCGGTGGAAAGACCACCATAAAGGGGGGTTTCGCATGGATGACGCGAACGCCAAAGCCGTTGCACCCAAACGCCTTCGAGGCAGGTTGCACCCGAACGCTGCTCGGACTCCCGTCGTCCGGCGACCCCAGCGTTCCTCGCGCGAAGAACGCCTACGCCAGTGGATCATCGCCCTTACCCCCATCATCACGACGGTATCGACCGCGATAATGACGATCCTTATTCGCTGACTCCGAACTGCAGCGGTAACCCGACTTCGTCGCCGGGTCGCCCTGGACAAGAGGGATTCGCTCATGTCCCAGGCGGCCGCGCTCATCGGACGGCATCCCGAAGGAATCACCCTCGCCAGACTAAATCCACATCGCCCGCACAGATGAAAGTGCAAGTGCAACAGTCAGTTACGCCCGCGTGGGACTTTCCGTGGATTAGTCGGTGGTCGCGGTTACCGTTGTGCGGGTAACTATTTCGCGAGTGTCGGGGTCGGGACATGAACGAATCTGCCGGAAGCGCCGATTGTTTCGCACAGCGGATGACCGCCGCGCTGGGACCCTTTGGTGAATACGTCGACATCGCCAGCGAGGACGTCTTCCAGACGTGGCAGAACAGGACCGGACTGTGCTGCCTGGTGTGTGGACGCCCCGCTGAGATCTACCACTCGAAGGTGAGGAACCTGTTCGTCCGTCACGGGAAGGGCTACGGGCCCAAAGGGACGGCCGCCCAGCGGCGTGCTGCTCGGGAAACCTTCCTGCACTACCGGTTCAAGTACTGGGTCCGCGACGAGCTCCGCGTCCGCGGTGTCGCCGCCGAGGTCGAGGTCGACTTGGGCGTCCGCAAACCGGACATTTTCGGCGAGAGTAGCGACGGTCGAGGCTATTCCGTCGAAGTCCAATGGTCGGACCTCAGCTACGAGAACGCGGCACAGCGGACCGCCGACCAGCAGACGGCCGGCGTGCACGAGGTGGTGTGGCTGACCCGCAACTGTGACTGGGTCGCGCGGCTACCCGCACTGGGCATCGCCTCCTTCGCACCGACCTAAGCGGATTACCGCGCTCATACCGGATTTCTCACCTACGACTCCCGTGCAGGCATGACCGTCACCGAAGTCTCGGTCCGCGAGTTCCTCAAACAGTGGGTCGCTGGCGAACTGGCATGGGCCAACAAAGATCACAAGCAAGCAGGGTGGGCCACCGTGACTGATTGGAAGCTGCGCACCGCAGCACAAGCCGACACCATCAAAGACCTCGAAGACCGTCTCGCAGCGACACGAAAGGCCCGCGACTCGTTCCGCGATACCATCAAGCAACAAGCCGCGCAGCTGCAGACCAAGCAGAACCAGATCGTTAACCAGGCACGGTCCATTGCTTCCGAGACCAGCCGCGCCGACACCGCCGCAGCCGAATCTTCGCGACTGGCAAGCGAACTCGAAACCACCCGCCAACAGTTCAGCCGAAAAATCGCGACCATGACCACGAAGCTGATGCGGCGGGCCTGGCTGATCGCGCTGCTGCTGATCGCCTTCACGATCCTGCTACTCATCGAGATCAGTTGAGCCACAACAGCATCGATTGGCACGCCTCAATGTCGACGTATTCGTACACCGCGCATCGGTGCGCCATCCCATCAACCCTGGCGAACCGCGGATCTAGACCACGAGCAGCCGCGGCACCCCCAGGAATTCATTTCGAGGAGGAACACGATGGCTGCCAGGAACTGGTATCGCGCCCGCTGCAGCGACTGCGGAGAGTGGGTCGAGCAGAAACAGGGATTCTTGTTCGGCCGCAACAACAATGTGGTCCACGAGGACTGTGTCTGCTGGTCCTACGGAGTCGCCCACGACTACTACACCGACGGCCCCCGCCCGATCCGATCAGTGCCGCTGCAGCAGGATGACCAGCAATGAGCGACCTACGGCGGGAACTCGAGGACGCCATCGCCACTCTGGGCCGCGATTCGCTGACCGCTGTGAACTAGGCCAGCTCCACGCCCGCGCGGACGCGCTATGGAACAGCGCTTGGCACGACGCGCTGTCCCTAGCATTCTCCGCACTCCGGAACGACCCGACCGGCCGGAACTTCCCGACCGCCCCGGTGTCGTTGTCGCACTGCATCAACCCTCCATTGGAGTGACATACCTAGTGCGGCCATAGTGGTCCACCGCATGTTCCAGGGACGAGAGTGCCCGTTCCGGATTGTCGTCTAAAGCTCCTGCTGTGGCGGCGTTGGTACAGGCCATCTTCCGACGCAGGGATGGGTTTGACCGAGATGGTCAGCTGCGGGCGTCCCAGAGGGCCGAGATCGGGATGGCCCGGAACTTCGGACCGAAGGGGAGCGTCTCCGTTCCGGTGTAGAGGACATATCCGGCAAGTAGATCGCCGCCCAAACGGTCGGCCAGGTGCCGCAGGCCTCGGAAATCATCGCCGCGCACCGTTGCGGCGGCCTTGACCTCAATCGCGATCACCTCGCGGCGATTGTTCTCGAGGACGATGTCGACCTCGACGTTGTCTCGGGTGCGGTAGTGATACATCCGGGCGTCTTGATCGGACCATGTGAGCTGACGAGCGAGCTCAGCGGCGACGAAGCCTTCGAGTAGCGCGCCCAAAGGGCCGTCTATGGCGCGCAAGGACCGGAGGTCGGCTCCGCACAGGTGGGCGGCGATACCGGAATCCACCATGAATACCTTCGATGTCGCGAACGCTCTGGTGGTGAGATTGCGCGACCAGGCTGGAATCCGCTTGATCAGGAAGACTTCTTCCAGCAAGCGCAGATATCGGGCGACAGTGTCTTTCGGCAGGCCGAGTTCACTGCCCAAGGTTCCCGGAACCAACAGCTGACCGGACCGTGCCGCGACCAGATTGGTCAAGGCGAACATCTCCGTCGTGCGCTCGATCTCCGAAAGTTGCATCACGTCCCGGTTGATGAGGTCCGCGACATAGGACGAGAAGAATCGGGACCGCCGTTTTCCCACTCGCGCAACAGCTTCGGGAAATCCGCCGCGAAGTACACGTTCTATGTATCCGTCCCGCGTCTCCGCACCGCTGAACTTCAATTCCGGACCACGCGTGAAGGCGAGATCGATGAATCTGTCCGGCGCACCATCGATTTCGCCCTGAGACAACGGCCAGAGCTCGATCGTCTCCATACGCCCCGGTAACGCGTCCGGCACACTGCGCAGAGCCATCACATGCGCTGATCCGGTCAGCAGAAATCTACCGGGCCGACCGTCTGCGTCGACCCTCTCTTTGATTGCCAACAGCAGTTCCGGAACCCGCTGCACCTCATCGATCACCAGCGGTGCGGCACTGTCGACGAACTCGGTCGGGTCGTACTGTGCCGCGTGCCGCGTTTCCGGCCGATCCAGACTCCGCCACTCGGCATCGACTTCCCGCCCGATCCGGGATACCAGGGTGCTCTTGCCGCACTGCCTGGCTCCGTTGATCAGGACAACACGCGTATCTGCCAGCGCTTCGTGCACGGCCGAATGCGCATGACGCGGCAAGATTCGGCCGATAGGCGAAGAGGAGAACGACGAGGTCACACATCAATAATGACACAGTGTGAGCGCGAATTGCCGCTGATTATATGCGCGCTTTGCCGCGGCACCCTTGCGCGGATTGCCGCCACTGTCCTGCGCGATTAGCCGCACAGGCCGCGCGCATTCCGCCGTAGGCTTTCACAAGTCGAATGAAATACGAAAATAGCCGGTCCGAAGACCGGCTATTTTCACTCTGTCGGGCTGACAGGATTTGAACCTGCGACCACTTGACCCCCAGGTTCGCAGCCAGACCGTTTGCGCACGTCGCACACGTCAAGCGTGCCAGCCGAGTTCCCTGTCACCAGGCATTGTTCGCTCTCGCGCATGCCGTGTGGCCACCGAATGGCCACCACGGTCGTGCAGTTCGATTGAAGGCGTTGGCGGCGTTGCAATTGGCTGAGGGCCGGTTTGGGACCGCACGGTTAGACAGTCACGCTGTGGAACATCGCGAAGCGGTTCAGACGGCCAGCTGCACTTTCCTTACGCACCTGTGCACGTTTGAGGTCCCAATGCCCTTCCGGGTGAAGGTCGGCCAGCTTGTCAAGCAGGATTTCGCTGAACAAGGGCGCATCGTCTATGTGATCCATGAGGACGTGGTGCGTGTTGTCTGTGAACTCGGTAGCAATCCGGTCTGCAAGTTGGTGCGCCGTCGCAGGCAGGTTGGTTGCGAGGTGCTCGAACAGTCGAACTGCGGCCGTCTTGGGCTGACCAGGGGCGATGGTGTATGTAAGTGCTTCGTACGCATCCGCGTCGTCCGTCAGAGCCCTGAAGAACGCACCTTTCCTGGGATGCGTGTCCACAACGACTGCGTGCAGCAGGAGGATAGCCGCCGCTGGATGGTCGGCGAGCATGCGCTTCAACAGCGTGATGACAGGCGAGTGCATCGGCACGGCACGGGGATTGTGGCGCGGCATTCGGTGCATGGCGTCGACGTCAACCAAGGCGCTGGCGATCCATCGCAATGGTGGATACTCCTCAGGCTGAGGGGTCGCGAGGTCGACAGGCAACCAGTCTGCAAGAGCACGCTCAAGCAGCACACCGGCGAGGTATCCATCCTGACTGTCGATCATGCGGCGCCAGAACGATGAGATGTTAGGTAGACAGGCCACGAATCGGCCGATGCTGAGCGCGGCTTCAGCAGGTAGCGCAGCCACCTGCTGCGATACAAGGACCAGGTCGAGGTCGTCGAGCGCCCACAACAACATCTCTAGATCATCGTGTGTGGCCGCACCAGTATCGTCGTCCTGGAGTCGCACTTCAGTACAGATCCAGCACAAAATCTGCAGCACGGAATCTGTGGTCATATTCTCGAAAACCCTTGCAATGGAACGCAATACAGGCTTACCGTACTTGTTCCCGAGATCGAACAACGCGGTGACGCAATGATTGACACATTGGTGCTCACCGGCATCATGAAGCGCCAGCAGTAGCTCGGCCAGCCGATGTGGCCCGCGGACTGTCTCGCTCATGGCGATGCCGAAAATCAGGCGTTGGAACGATCTGCTGCACCGAGGGCGCTCATACTGGGCAGCCTGGTCAAAATCGTCCTTATTGGGCCGATGCCAGGATCTACGAGTTCCACCCGCGATTTCCTCGTCGGCCTCGACTCGGATCTTGAGTTCACGCACTAGGCGGCGCGTCTCGCGTCGTTGCTCCAACAGCGCGACTATCCGTTTACCGGCCACGAGATCAGGGTCCTGGTCTGGCCCCGAGGTCGGCTCGACTGTTTCGACAGCTTCATGAGCGGACATCGAGAGGTTACTGACCTCACCTATTGCGGCAGCGGATTGCTCATCACGTTCACTGATCGCGCGCACGACGTTGGCTGCCCGGTGTGAGTCTGTGCAAGCGAGAGTGTCGAGAAACAGCCCAACCCCGAACCTGTCGACTGCTGCGATGTCGATCAGCGCTGCTGCCAACACGCCGTCATTCCCGGGGAAATGCTCATCCAGGGCGGCGATGGCCTCGTCCTCACGGGCGTTTTGCAGGAGGTCGCGCAACCACTTTGTTCGGCCGCGGACTTCAGCCCCACCAGCGTCGAGACTGCCCAATATTGCTTGGTCGCTGCCGAGGATCGGTGACCACAGTTCAGGGCCAGTCGGGTAAACCGCCCTACACAGTGGCTCTAGCTCTTTGTGCAGTTCGATGGGGTCGATGCTCAGTGCGGACGCGGCCGATTCCACGATCCCGCGGTACACCTCGTGCGGCGGACCGGACTTGCGGCTCATCCGGTCATGGAACTGGGGCGGGGTTAGCTTCAGCCCGTGTTGCCGGGCAACTACAGAAGCTGTGAGTCTCGCTCGATTCATCAGCAGGTTCAGCGCGACGACCAGTGCTTTGACTTCGTCCGGCATCCACGACGGAAGTTGCTCGGGATCCGTGATGCGTGGTCTCCCACCACGGTTCCGATTTGCCGTATTTGTCTCCGCTTGCGGTTGTGAAGTGCTCACGGGTCGTTGAGTTTGACCGAAAACCCAAGCAGCCGTGCCGAAAACCGTAGAAGTTTGCCCACAAACCCGGATGTTTGCCAGATGGCCGAGAGTTCACGGAGTTTTCGGGGTGGACCGAAAACCCTTTCGCAACATTCAATTTCAGAGCAGTCGACCAACCCCGGTCGGTGCACCGGATCGGATCGGTTACCACGGTTTCGCAGCCCAGGGTGCCGATCCGATCCGGGATTGTCCCTACGGAACGAAGGACCCTTTGATCGTGCCTCCTAGACCCACTGATCCGGAAGACCCAACGCCAGATCTGGTGGAGGGTCCCATCCAGCTGGACCAGAGCGAGCACCGCCACAGTCGCTTGCGGACCATTCTGGACGTGTTGGTGCTCTTAGTGATCATCGCCGCCATGCTGGCCTTGGTAGTTGTCGCGCGCGCCGACACGCAGAGCATCGCCGCGGCGACAGCGTTCACGATCGCTGTGTACGGACTTTGGTTCAAGTACCGCTCATGATGAAGCGAGACAGTCCTTGAAACCTTGAAGGCGACGGCCAAGCCGGGAAGGCTCGCCCAGCTGATGCTGGGCGAGCTTTCCCCTGGCGTGCAACGACTTTCGATGTCAACCATCTGCCTGGTTGCTCCAGGATGGAGCCCTTGCCTACCGGCGGACAGGAATCGAACCTGCGATCTAGGGATTAGCACAAAGCATCGCTACTTGACACAGCTATTCGCTGTCAACTGCTACCGAAAAGCCCTGTGTGCCTGGTGATCTGGCCGACTCTTGGTCATCTTGCGCAACCCAGGGCAACTTCGGAAAACCGCGACGGGCGACGAATTCGGTGGGGGTTTGTGGGGTATAGTAGAAGACCCCTCCCGACCAGGAGGGGTTCTTACTGTCGGGCTGACAGGATTTGAACCTGCGACTATTTGACCCCAGATTCGTATCTAGATCATCTACGTACGTCACATACGATCCGCCCGTTCTCCGGCGTTCCTGCGACTAGGCATTGTTCACGCCCGCGTATAGCGCACGGCGACCAATTGGCCACCATGATGGTGCTGGATCGGTACTGCAGTAGTGCCCATTCAAAGCAGGTTGTATACGCGAAACCTGTTACTGCGCTGGGAGACTTTCACTACGAGTCTTTCATCCCGAGGACCCTGACCGGCCGCCGCAACCCAGAACGAGTTTGATCCTTGCTGCCGTGGTTGCAGGCTGGTTCAGTGGAGGTTGTCGAGCCAGGGTGTCTGGCTCTCGGATGGAACAACGGAACCGCTACTGCGGTGGGGAAATCGAGGGAGACATGGAGCCTCTGACGACGATTGTTGCCACGGCTGTTGCGGTCGGGGCAGCGGCAGGGTTGAAAGATTCGGCGAAACAGGCAGTCGTTGATGCTTACAGCGGCTTGAAGGGCCTGATTACTAGCAGGTACCGCGGCGTCGACCTCGGAACCGTCGAGACGAAGCCGGAATCGCTGTCCAAACGTGAGTCGCTGGCTGAAGACCTCGATGACGCTGGCGCTGGAGAAGATCTGGAATTGCTTGCGGCGGCACAGGGATTGATTGCGATCGTGCGCGCAAACGCGCCTCAAACGGGACCAGCGGTAGGTGTCGATTTGGCGAGAGTTGAGGCTGAGGCATTGCGGATCAGCGATGTCGAGGCATCCGGTACCGGCGTGCAGGCAGTCGACAGCACGTTCCACGGCAATATCGACATCAACAATGTGCGGGCCGGAATTCAGGGGCCGCTGGACCCTCCTGTGACGCGACGGGAGTAAACCCAGCCACAGTCGCGTCGAATTTTCCACCCACCGTTGTCTTGTCGGGTGTGTCTGCTGGCGGGGACGTCACATTCAATTATGGCCAGCCCCCATCGAGGGCCGCACTATCTGAGCTGGTCGAAGTGTTCGGCGACGGAGTTCTGCCTACCGTGGCGGAGTCCGACCCCTATCTGTTGGGTGTCACACCCTCGGCCTTCGGTGAAATCGGCCTTTATGGGCAACGCGACCCATACGTGGCGCGCACGCGCAATGAAGTCGATGCTCGCTTGGCGTCGGCAATGGTCGACGGGAGCTTTGTCCTCGTTACCGGATCTTCGAAGGCGGGCAAGACCCGAACACTATTCGAAGCCGTCCGTGCCCACCTGCCAGCGGCGCGCTTGCTCGCCCCCACGCCAGGATCATTGAGCCAGCTCGCCGCCCATCCGGAGCTCGCTGAATCCTATGGACAAATTGTGGTGTGGCTCGACGATCTTGATAGATTTCTGACTCACGTCGATCCTGTCACTCCAGCGATCCTGGCGCGACTAACGGCTCGCCAAGAGCACACGGTGGTAGTCGCCACGTTGCGGTTGGAGGCACGTGATCGATTGCGTCGCAACACTGGTGAACTTACGCGTGACATCAGAATCCTGCTTGGCAGCGCCGTTGCGATAGAGCTTGGCTCAACGAGCGAGGACGACCAAGAGCAGACAGCCGCAGTAGCCGCCTATCCAGACCAAGAACTCGGCAAACACGGGCTGGGAGAAGCGTTGGCCGGTGCGCCGGAACTATTGGCCCGCTACCGCGATTCCTGTTACAGCAGCCCACCGCTATTTGCGGCGATCCGAATCGCCATTGATTGGGTACGAGTTGGGCGGCCCGATCCCATCCCAGAACCAGTTCTAGTTGAACTCGCCACCGAGCTGGCGGGCAGGCTCCACCCGGAAGCCGAGATCACAAAGCAGCAAATTCATGCTGCTATCTCCGATGCTCGTACACCGCCTGTCGGTGCCGGACGTGTCGCCGCTTTGTCGACAATCCGGCTTGGTAGCCATGCGAGAGGCTATCGTCCGTTTGACTACCTGGTTGCATGGGATGACGGACAACAGCATGCAGCGCGTCCCATCTCTGACGCTTTTTGGTACTCCGCGGCAGAAAGCGCCGATCTAGCAAACTTATTCGCAATTGGATTGGCTGCACGTCAGCGCGGCAGGGTGACTGTAGCTTCACGGCTGTTCCGAACTGCTGCCGAGGGCGGTCTCCTGGAGGCAATGTATGTCCTTGGAGTACTTTGTCACGAGCGCGGCGATGACAGCGAGGCCGAAAGATGGTATCGGCGTGCCGCTAACGCCGACTTCGATAAGGCGATGCTCGCGCTCGGAGCGCTGATTGAGCGACGTCGCGACTACGATGGGGCTGAAGAATGGTACCGACGTGCAGCGAACCTCGGCAACACTTCCGCGATGAAACGGCTCGGGTCGTTACTCCAGCGATACGACGACGTCAACAGCGCCGACGACTGGTATCGCCGCGCTGCGCGTGTCGGTGACCTCCGCGCGGCTACTTTCCTGATCGTCAAAAACGGTCTTCGCTGGTTGCATAGTGATCTGGATGATCAGGCGAATGCAGATGACGATACTAGTCACCGCGATAACACCGATCGCGACGACTTGACTGCGATGTTGGACCTAGGGGAGCTCGTCAGGCTGCAACGAGCTAACCGTCGTGAACCTACCACGGCCGTGCGGACGCTCAGTGCACTCGTCGAAAGCCGACGGAGCAGGGGCGTGGATCTGGCAGAAAAAGAGGTTCGGCTCCAGCAAACCGCGGCCGACGGGGACCTAGTAGCCATGAGAGAGCTCGCTTGCCTCGCCGTGGATCGTGACGACCTTGACGAGGCTGAATTCTGGTTTCGCCGAGCAGCCGAGAACGGCGGCGAATCGGAGTTTCTTGACTTGGGAACGTTTCTCGATTTGCAACGAGGCGATTCTGCTGAAGCTGGAGTTTGGCAACGCAAGGCCGGCGAGGCTGGATCCCTGGTCGGGAATGTGTACATCCAGATCTCGGAGGAACGCGGCGAGCATACGGAGGCCGAGCATCGGTTGCGTAGGGAGAGCGATGCGGGAAACTCGACGGCAATGGTTAACCTCGGAGACCTGTTCCAGGAGCAAGGAAAACTCGCCGACGCCGAAATCTCGTACTACAAAGCTGCAGACCGCGGAGATCTTGTAGGGATGCTCAGGCTTGTTTTCCTCCTCCACCAGCGAGATGGCCTGGGCGAAGCCGAGGCACGATATCGCCGCCGAGCCGAACTCGATGATCCGATCGCCATGTCCAACCTCGGGGCCATCTGCGAACAGCGTCAAGACGCTGAGGGCGCCCTGCGCTGGTATCGCCAGGCAGCCGAACACGGAATCGCATATGCGATGCTTCGTATCTGGGCTCTATTGGAGACGGTATTCGAGGATCCAGTCGAAGCCGAGCCTTGGCTTCGACTGGCTGCCGAGGCCGATATTAAGGACGCGATCTACCTACTGGCGTCCAAACTTGATCGAAGGGGAGACATCGTCGAAGCAGAATATTGGTATTGCAAGGCCGCCGAATCGGGAGACTCGTTGGCGAAGTATCGCCTACGAGAACTTCTGGAGCAGCGCGGCGACTCCATGGATGCGGAGAAGTGGCGCCGCAAGATGGAAGACGACTAGCTGTGGTGCCTCATGACGTTGTTCCACTATGTCGATCTGTTGGGGTTCCAGCGGCAGATGCGCAGGAGCAGTGATTTCGACGTCGGTGATCCGGAGGGTTCAGAGTGGGACGCGGCTGATTGGTGCCCATGTGCCTGTGCCGGCGAGCGGGCGGTCGTAGTTGTTGTGGAAGTCCGCGACCAGCGCGGCACCAACCTCATGAGATGCCACAGCTCGATGCTCTCAGGGTGGTACCGAGCTCAGTCCGACGCCGGTGTCGGCCAAATACGTCGTCTACCGTCTTACTTATTTGCGTTAGAACCGAGCGCCTTGCATATTACCCGCAGAGAACAGAAATATCGTCTGTGTCTTTATGTGGACGATCGATCGTTGTCGGCGGGCTAAAACCAGTCGGCCATCTGGTCCCAGCATGGGCGTTTCCAACGAAACGGGCTTTATTGATATTCTTCGCTAGATCTGAGCGCGACTCTTCAACAAAGAAGGCTTCTGAGATGTCCACATTCCCGAAGCAGGTTCCTGTCAAATCTGTCCCCCGAAAGTCAGCGCCCCTCAGATTTCCGCCGATGAATCTAGCGTCAGTCAAATTGGAATCAGTGAAGTCTGCGATTGTTAAATCAGAATTTTGAAACCATACACCTGTGAGATTCACGTGGGTCAGAAAGGAGTTCACCATCGTGGCGTCTATGAAGGTCGTAACTCCGATTTGGCCACCAGAAAAATCGGTTCGATTTAGATTCGAGTTGATGAATTCTATGTTGCGCAGATCCGCACCTCGCAAGTTGGCGCCTGGCAGGCAGACGGAGTCGATTCTTGCGATCGGGGTATCACCGAACTGATTTCGAGTGAATATTACTAGGGCGGCCGCAACGTCTTCGGATATCTGATTGTCGGTGTGATTATCGCATGACTTCGAATCCTTTGTGTGCGCATTGATTTTTATGAAGGCGGCTAAAACTGAGAATATCGCGCTCCGCATTTGCGGGGAGTCTATGGAGAGTTGTTCAAGAGAGTAGATACCTCCTATTCGCGCATTCAGGCCTCCGCTGTCCAAGGCTGCTACGGCCTTGTTGAACTGGTCCGTGAGAGCTACGCGCCTCGTCGCCTCGTTCTGAACAGTGGTCGCCTTCAACGAGTTATTGGTGAAGTAGAGCCCTGCCAGTACGCCGACAGCAGTCACGATCGCGCCGAGCTTCAGCCAACCATCCCACGTCGCAGCTTTCCCTATGTCTCTTCCCAAGCGGTTAAGGCGGCTCGGTTCGGGCTCCTGTTCTGGCTCAGGGGCTGGCGGTGGTGGAGGAAGAGGAGTCTTCCAGGCATCTATGAGGCGGCCGAGGCGTCCCTGGGGCGTGGGCATGCTCATCGTGCAATGATCTCAGCAAATCGTCTGCGGGGCAGCGGCTCTGAGATTGTGATGCGGGCTGGCGGGATGGAGCTATGCAGCACGGGATCCGAGCGTAAGTCACCGAGGTCGCGACAACGAGGTTCCGCTGTCATCTCCGTTGGTGGCCGCAGTGCCGGTGGATTCGGGCAGGCGTACGCGATCTTCAATGTCGCTGGCTCCGATTTCCGATGCGCACCGAATGCGGAACGGATGCACAGTGGATGCGCAATGAATGCACACAAGTTGTGCGATGAAAGTGCGATATGAAATCGCTGTGATCTGGGGTGTTTGGTGGCGGCCCGTCTCCTGCCTGACCCCCACTCTCTCCCGCTTCGCTGAAGAGAGTGGGGGTCAGGCAGAAAACAAACCACCACCAAACAGTTGAGAGCAGAAGATCAAGAAGAAGAGGGAAGAGGGAGGACCACAAGGAAGGGAGACCACAAAGGAGGGGACCACAAGAGGAGGGGCTTGGCATGGCACGGTGCGTTGGGAGCCAAGCAAGTTGGGAGTCGGAACCACAAAGGGAGGGTTGCGTACGCGGAGTTCCGTCAAGTACCGGGACGGATTCCATACCGACCACAACAAGAAGGGTCGCCTCTTACGCGGGGACCGGAGCGTCACCTCTTACGCGGGGACCGGAGCGTCACCTCTTACGCGGGGACCGGAGCGTCACCTCTTACGCGGGGACCGGAGCGTCACCTCTTACGCGGGGACC